>SHYT01000004.1 GCA_009692665.1 Dehalococcoidia bacterium
TTCTGGCACGAGGCAATCCCAAGCATGTCCAACAGATTGAGGACGTGGCGCGGGCAGGCATGACAATCGTTAATCGTCAGGAAGGCTCAGGGAGCCGCGCGTTGCTGGACCGGCTGCTCGCGCAGCGCCGTATCACGCATCGCGCGGTGCGGGGCTACGAGCGCTCCGTGCAAGGGCACCTGGCAGTGGCAGAGGTGGTGTCGGCCGGGTTGGTGGACGCCGGGATAGGCGTGCAGGCGGCGGCGAATGCATTTGGCCTCGACTTCCTTCCGCTGGACCAAGAGCGGTACGATCTAGTCATCCCCAACAAATTGCTCGACGATTTGCCCGTGCGTGTTCTGCTGGACGCGCTCCGCCGACCCAACATGCGCAGCCAAGTGGAGGCGCTTGGTGGGTACGATGCCGCAGCCATGGGGCAGCCGCTCAACTAGACGGTCAGACGCCTTTCCTTCCGGCTTCGTTCTTGGTGCATTTCGCCGCCTGCTACTATTGTTGTATGGTGAAGCAGGCGAAAAAATCCACGGGCATCGCGGCGAGGGTCGCGTCGGCGGAGCGGTCCATGCGGCGCGTTGAGCGGCAGATCATGACGCTGCAAGGGCAGTATGAGCAGCTGGCTGAGCGGCGAAATGCGTTGCAGCGCGCGGCGCATCTGCTGCTATTTGAGGGTATCGAGGCGGACGGCACCGTCACCTGGGCAACGGTGTGCCGCCTCAAAGGGTGGCCGTCGAGTAGCAGTGCACACGTCATCGTGAAGCGCCGAGACCCCCGCCTGCACGCGCTCCTCCACCGCGCATCGCTCGGACAATGGTGCGCGCTGGACAAGGCCAGGTATCCGCTGGAATGACCGACCGCTTTTTCGGCCAGCCCATCCGCGTGACCACGGGCGGCGACGTGAAACAACCCGAGACCTTTTGGCTTAACGACCAGGAGCATCGCGTTGCGCAGTTACTGGCGATGTGGTCTGACTACGGGTTTGGCAAAGTGAAGGTCAAGCGGCCCAAGTGGTTCATGCGCCACCACCGCACGTACTATTACTGCAATGTTCTCGTACGGTCCGCTGACAGCGTCAACCACCTTCAGCGTGAAGGCTTAGACAAAACAATACCTGCTATGCTGTGCGCGCCGCATTTGTATCGTATGAGGTAAGGCATGGCACAGTCGCTGAAGGTATCAGCAGTGCTCCCCGCGGCGGCGGAACGCATTTATAAGGCATGGCTGAGCGGCAAGGAACATTCAGCGTTTACGGGCAGCGACGCCAAGGTGACTGCGCGCGTAGGCGGTGCATTCACGGCCTGGGACGGGTATATCAAGGGCAAGACGCTGGAGCTTGAACCCAACAGGCGGATCGTGCAGTCCTGGCGCACGACCGATTTCTACGACGACAGTTCGGACTCGCGGCTTGAGGTGCTGCTAGAACCAACGGCCAGAGGCACGAAGATTACGCTAGTGCAGACGAACATACCGTACGGCCAGGCGGATGAGTATCGACAGGGCTGGAAAGATCACTACTTTGCGCCCATGAAAGCGTACTTTGTCGCTGGGACGAAGAAAAAGTAGCGGCTCCCAAAAAGCTGGTAGCCGCGTGGCGTCGGGCTGCGTGGGTGATATACTCGTAGGGCTATGCGTATACTTCTGACCAATGACGACGGCGTCCTTGCTCCGGGCATCAGAGCGGCGGCCGCTGCACTTAAGGAAATTGGCGACGTCACCGTCTGCGCGCCTGACCGCGAGCAGAGTGGCACCGGCACCGCTGTCTCGCTGCAATCACCCCTTCGCCTTACAGAAGTCGAGCCCATTGTGCCGGGCGTACCAAGCTGGCGTGTGGAAGGCACCCCGTGCGACGCGGCCATCGTCGCTCTTGAGGTGCTGATGCGGGACAAGGTGGACCTGCTAGTGGCGGGTATCAACGCGGGCGCAAACCTTGGTGAAGACGTGCTGGTGTCCGGCACAGTGGGCGCGGCGTTGCAGGGGTACTTCCGAGGTGTGCCGTCGCTGGCGTTTTCCGTGACCGCGCTGGCAGACATTCACTGGGAGCCGGCCGCCCAGTTACTCAAGCAACTGGCTACCGCGCTGTCTAATGAGGGACTCTCCACAGTGCTCCCCCGCGATGTTGCTGACCGTCCGTTGCTGCTGAACGTGAACTTGCCAAACTTGCCCGCACACGAGATTAAGGGTGTGGAAATCACGCGGCTGGGGAAGCGCGCGTATGCGGACGTGGTGAAAGAAGGGCATGACGGCCGCAGGCAATGGTACTGGGTGATGCGTGATAAGCCGGTGTGGGAGCTGGTGGAAGGGACTGACATCTGGGCCATCCGCCACAATCAGGTTTCTATCACGCCGCTGCATACGGACTTGACCTATGATAAGTTTCCGCCAAGTCTGGTGCCGATTGCCAAGGTGCTGTTTGAAGGATTGCAGAAAGCAAAGCAGGCGGAGAAGAGCAGCTGAGAATCCTCACCAGACGCGGCCGACTGCTAGTTGCGGTGGTCTTGCGGGCATGCATTGTTTTACGGATTGTCCTGCGAACCGGTGAGCAAGATAGCGATGATAGCGAACGGCCCCAGAAGCAGGCTAACGCCAAGCCACGCCAGTGCGCTACGGCCTCTGGAAGACGCAATCATGCTCGCGACAGCGGCTGAGAACACCCAAAGCGCAGGGATGAGAATGGCGATTTCCGACCCCCATCCGATGTGCCCGATTAGGCATAGAGAACCAATGTTCTTATTACACGCTACTGCAGGGAGTTAGTCAAGTTGAGCGTGACAATTAGTAGTGGGTCAATTTGAGATCGGAATCCTGTAGGGGAGCTATCTGGAATTATGGGATTTGGCACAAAGTCCAACTGGGCCGACCAAACTGGGAAACGCTGCCCTCTCCTGTGGTGTCCGTTCATCCTTCGACTCCGCCCTGCTGTAGGCAGTCGGGTACTACTGCGCTTCGCTCAAGACGAACGGGCTGAAATGGAGCTCACCACGAACGGGGAAAACAAGTGACTGCGAAAGGGGGCAAGGGGCCGGGCACTCTGTTCGCCGTGTCAAACAGATAATCACATGTCACATTGACCCGCTATTCTGACAATTATGGGGGTACGAACTTTGACACTGCTTGTGAACATGAGTACCATTGCGCGTACAACCTGCCCATGGAGGTACCGCGATGGTTGAGCCGCGGTTGCCTAGACCCGCAAAAGAGATCAGGAAGACTGACGACGAGCGAAAGGCGCGCGTCCCGCCGGGCCAATTTCTTACAGAGAAGTTTCCGGTCCTGACGTACGGCTCCACGCCCAAGATTGACCTCCGAACGTGGCGGTTTCGCCTGTTTGGGCTGGTGGACGAAGAGCGCGAGCTAACGTGGCAGCAGATGATGGCGCTCACCAAGGTAATGCTCACCGCCGACTTCCATTGCGTTACGCAGTGGAGCCGCTTTGACAACGCGTGGGAGGGCATTGCGGCCAAAGACCTGGTGGCTATGATGCATCCCAAGCCGGAAGCGACGCACGTGATGGTGCATTGCTACGGCGGATACACAACGAATCTGCCAATTGAAGTCCTTCGGGAAGAAGAGTCTATCTTTACCTATAAGCATGATGGTAAAGATTTGCCACCAGACCACGGTGGGCCCATGCGGCTGATTATCCCGAAGCTGTACGGCTGGAAGAGCGCCAAGTGGGTGAATGGCATGGAATTCATGAAGGGTGATAAACCGGGCTTCTGGGAACTTCGGGGCTACCACATGCACGGCGATCCCTGGGAGGAAGAACGTTTCTGGGAAGAGCTTATGTAGGCGGCGCTCATGCGTGCACATCTCCGTATGCAAAATGTAGGGGGGCGGGTTTCAAACCCGCCCCCCTACATTTTGCCGGCAAATGGACTGGCCCGATCCGGATGGTACGCTATGTGGGTACACGTGGAGCGGAGACGAACAGGTGCAAGTTCCCATGAACCGGCAGGCGCAGGATATGGAGTGGCTCGGCAGGCTGCAGCGGGATGGAGTGCAGACGCTGCTGCCGCAGCCAGTAGACCCGCCGCAGCTGTTTTTCAAGGCGATCGGGCAGTTCAATGATGGCGCGCACTGGCACTGCCATGAGACGCTTGAAGAGGTCTGGCATCATACGCTCTATCCGCAGCGGCTGTTCTACTACGCACTCATCAAGGCCGCAGTGGGGTTTGTACATGCGGGCCGCCACAACGAGCGGGGTGCTATAAGCCAATTCCAAGCAGCCAAGGCATACTTGGAGCCGTTCTTGCCTCGCTACCTGGGCGTCCGCACAGAACCGTTGCACCATGAGATTGCGGCATGGCTGGAGCGTCTGCATAGCCCGGCGCCGCTCCCGTGGGACGCTTTTGACCAAGTTCCGCGGCCCAAAATCCAACTGGCGCTCAGCTAGTTGGGCATGGCTCAAGAAAACCTAAGGAGGAGTCCTTCTCCAGAAGGACTCCTCCTTAGAGTTGTGCAGTACAGGGGCTCGCGCTACGCGACTTTCTGCATATGCAGCACTTTGGCCGTTATCCGGCCCTTCCTCTCAGGTACGTCAACAATCAGGCTGCAGCTAATGCACTGCAGGTAATTGCCATAACCGTCGGAATGCTGTTGTAGGGTACCCTTGCACTTTGGACAGGAATTGAATAAGAGTGTCATGTGAACCTCCTTGACCACTCATCTTTATAACGGTCTGGCGTCTCTTCTGGACGCGTCCCTTTTAGAAACGTGCCAGACCAGGTTTTGTAAGGCCGCAACCTTCAGGCTTCTGCAGCCTGGCAGCCGGACCCTCTGACCTATCGTTTCACATACTAGAATATTGACACGGCCCATGTCAAGGGATACGATACGAGATGTGCGTAGGGCGTCGCGGCCTGGACGCTGAGGATGGGGGAAAGGTGGCTATGGCGCAAACTCGCAAAAAGGGAACGGCTCGGCCGGCTGCAATGCCCGCAGAGCCGCACATTCCGACGATCAAGGTGGCGGAGCCGGCGGCTGGACGCAGGCGGCGGGCGACAAAGGCTGCCGAGGGCGTGTACGTTATCAGCGTGGCGGCCAGGCTGTTGGAGATGCACCCGCAGACGCTCAGGAAGTATGAGCGCGCAGGATTAGTCAGTCCGTCAAGGACAGATGGCTTGCTCAGGCTGTATTCTGAACAGGACATCGCGCGTTTGCGCATGGTCAAGCACTTGGTGGACCATTGGGGCATGAACCTCGCGGGCGTGGAAGTTACTATTACCCTGATGGATGATATGTTCATCATGCAGCAACGGCTTCAGCCGTTCATGGACTCCAACGACGAGATGTTGACCGTGTTCCGCCAGGTGTGGAATGAAATGCTCGACTCGCTGCAGTTGCCGGGCATGGCAGGCCACGCGACAGACAGGAATGTAACAGTACTGCAAGGAGAAGACGAGAATGAGCCAACCGGGCGAAAAGGAACGCGGCGAAGCTGAGGGCTTGGCGCAGCAGCCGGGCGAGAGCCAAACAGCGGAGACCACCCGCACCGCGCACGGACTCCCGCCCGGCGCCGAGGCAACCGCAGAGCAACGATTGCAGGCGGAGCTAGAAGAAGCCCAGCGCGAGCGGAGCCAGTTCAAGGCGACGCTCCAGCGTGTGCAGGCCGACTTTGCGAATTATCAGAAACGCATGACCGACGAGCGGCTGGAGTCGCAGAAGAATGCGGGCGCCCAACTGCTCTCAAAGCTGTTTCCGCTCATTGACGACTTTGAGCGCGCGCTGGCGCAAGCGCCCAAGGATATCGAATCGCCGTGGCTGGACGGGACGCGCCTGATCGCAACCAAGTTCCAGGCGTTTCTCAGAGAAGCCGGCGTGCAGATCGTTGACCCCGTAGGACAAGCGTTTGACCCGTGGGAGCATGAGGTCATCGCCTACCTGGAGGGGAAGGACCAACCGGATGGCCGCGTGGTGAACGTGGCGTCCAAAGGATACAAGCTGAACGGCCGTGTCTTGCGGCCCGCCCAAGTTGTAGTCGGCAAAAGGACCGGATAGCTCGTCTAAGAGGGAGGCTAGGAAACATGGCAAAGGTAATTGGTATAGACCTGGGAACAACCAACTCAGTCATGGCATATGTGGAGGCGGGCCAACCGGTTGTTATTGAAAACGCGGAAGGCTCTCGCCTCACGCCGTCAGTCGTCGCCGTCAACCCCAAGAGTGGGGAGCGGTACGTGGGCCACATAGCCCGACGGCAGGCGGTGGTGAACTCGGAGAATACCGTATTCTCTGTGAAGCGCCTCATGGGCCGCAAGTTTGACGACCCCATTGTCCAAGAGGACATGAAGCGCCTTCCGTACAAAGTCGTCCGCGCCGCCAACGGGGACGCGCACGTGCAGATGGGCGACAAGGCTTACTCCCCGCCTGAAGTCTCCGCCATGATCTTGCAGAAGATGAAGATTGACGCGGAAGCCAAGTTGGGCGAGAAGATTACCGAGGCGGTCATCACCGTCCCTGCGTACTTCAATGACGCCCAGCGCCAGGCCACCAAGGACGCGGGTTCCATCGCGGGCCTGAACGTCCTGCGCATCGTGAACGAGCCGACGGCATCCGCATTGGCCTATGGCCTGGAGAAGAAAAAGGAAGCGACTATCGCTGTCTTTGACTTTGGCGGGGGCACGTTCGATATCACTATCCTCCGCCTGGGCGACGGCGTGTTCGAAGTGCTCAGCACCAACGGCGATACGCACCTTGGCGGCGATGACTTTGACCAGCGCGTCATGGACTGGCTCGCTGATGAATTCAAGAAGGAAACAGGCATCGACCTGAAGAAGGACCGCATGGCTCTGCAGCGCCTGCGGGAGGCAGCCGAGAAAGCAAAGATCGAGCTGTCCTCCGTAGCGCAGACGGAAATCAACCTGCCGTTTATCTCGGCGGATCAGACTGGCCCTAAGCACTTGGTCAAGACCATGACCCGCGCTCAGCTTGAGCAGCTGACCGCTGCCCTTCTGGCCCGGGCTGACGGCCCGTGCAAGCAGGCTATCGCCGACGCGAAGCTGACGTTAGCCCAAATCAACGAGGTCATCTTGGTGGGCGGCATGACCCGCATGCCCGCCATGATTGAAAAAGCCAAGCAGATCTTCGGCAAAGAGCCGAACAAGACGGTAAACCCGGACGAGGCCGTTGGCCTTGGCGCAGCGCTGCAGGCCGCAGTGCTCAAGGGTGAGGTGCGGGACATCTTGCTGCTGGACGTCACGCCGCTGACCCTCGGCCTGGAGACGCTGGGCGGCGTCATGCACCCGCTCATCCCGCGCAACACGACCATTCCGTCGTCGAAGTCAGACCAGTTCACCACGGCTGCGGACAACCAGCGCAGCGTTGAAGTGCACGTCCTCCAGGGGGAGCGTCCCATGGCGGCGGATAACAAGTCCATTGGCCGGTTCATTCTGGACGATATCCTGCCCGCCCCACGTGGCATGCCTAAGGTTGAGGTGATGTTCGATATTGACGCGAACGGCATTTTGAGTGTGTCCGCGAAGGACACCGCAACGGGCCGCCAGCAGAAGATTGTCATCCACGCAAGCTCCGGCCTGGACAAGACCGAGGTGGAAAAACTCATCAAACAGGCCGAGCAGAACGCGGAAGCCGACCGCCGCCGCAAGGAAGAGGTGGAGCTGCGCAACCAGAGTGAGCAGCTTGCCTACGCCGCGGAGAAGTTGTTGGCTGACCATAAGGACCGCATACCGGCGGATATACAAACGGAAATTCAGGAAAAGATTACATCGCTGCGCTCCGCCATGCAGGCAAACGATGTTGCCAAGATGAAGACGGAGTTGCAGGAATTGAACCAGGCCATGCAGCGTGTGGGTACGGCCGCCTATCAGCAGGCGGCCACGCCGCCGGGCGGCCAGGCCCCAGGCGCCGGCCCCGAAGGCGGCCCGCAGCCGCCCGGCGGCGAAGGTCCCGGCCCCAGTGGCCAAGGCCCCGTGGAAGGCAACTTCCGCGAAGTCTAAGCAGGGGGGCAGCCCCCGAATATGGAAGCGTAAAGGCGGGTTTCAAAACCCGCCCTTACGCTTCGCCCAAACTGGATCTCGGCGGCAAGTGATCCACATGCAACCAGCGCAAGCCGAGGCAGCCTGGGAGGCCAATTCAGGAGCTTCCCATCTCGGATTAGCAAGAGTGATTAGTGTTTGATTCTAAATACTGCCTAGATTCACCTTAGAAATACACCCGAGAGCCGCTAAAAGCGTTATCATCAATGTGGGGTTCTTAGACAGGCGTACGCCGCTGACAACCCCTCCGCCTCAGCAATAGGCGGAAGTAGAAGGAGGTGCCAATGGATGATATCAAGGCACCCACAACGCAAGGGCCGGTAGAGACGGGCGGTACAGCGGCCACCGTTGCCTTAAATGAAAACCTTGTGCCTTACACTCCTTTGCAGCTTCTTAACATTAATCGACTGAGGGAGTTACTGGAGAGGCAGGGGAATGCGGGGCGAGCGGAGCCCTGGATAAAGAAGGCACTTTCTAAGGCGGTTTACTCGGTCTTCTTGGACTGTGTTATGGCAGGGACCGAGAAAGAGGCCCGCGAGCTTATTGGGCAAAAGGTGCCTGAAAAGGCACAAGCCCAAAGTTAAGAGAGCATGAAAAGCCCTCGCTAATTAGCGAGGGCTTTTTTCTTGGTACCTAGGACCATATCATGCCGGTCCTACTGGCCCGCTCTGTCCACTTTGTCCCTGGTCGCCGGGCTGACGCCTGCGCAGGAAGTCTTCTAGGTCTTTAAGGACAGCATCGGGGCTTGGCAGCTCTTCTTGCTGTCCTCCTGTCGATGTTTGCTGCTGAGCAGACGACTGCTGCGGCGCCTGTGCATTCAACCCTCCATCATATTGCTGTTCAAGTCGTCGCACATACGCTTGCAACTCAAGGTTATTGGCGAGCGCCTTGCTTACCTCAGCCTCGAACCCACCGGCTGCCGTAAGCAGCGGGTCGAGGGATACCGGCAGCGGCATGAACTTCAAGAGCGATTGCATGATAGAGTGTGTGACTTTGGGGTTGGGCGAGGTCTGCAGATAATGCGGTGCGTGCCCCCAGAGCATACCGTACTCGCGGCCACGGGCCTCGCACTCTAGGGTGAACGCTGTTGAGATGCCTGTTGGGCCTTGGTATGTTGGGCGCTGCCGCGCGCCAAAGATGCCAGCTTCGGCAAAAACCTCACGGAGCTGCGGTGTGCTGCCCGTGCCCGTGATAACAGGCACACGAGTGTGCGGCGTACCGTCCAGAAACGCGCCCAGCAGCAGCGTAGGCTTTGTCTGGTACGCTTCAATGACTTCTAGCAGCAGGTTGCAGTACGTTTTCCAGTGGATCTGAGGTTCTAGGCCGACAAAGATAATGAGGTCGGAGCCACCCTTAGGGTTTTTCCAGAAATAGAACTCATTTGCAGGCCAGCGGATAAAGCGCTTGCCTTGGTCATCCATCATCACCATAGGACGCATGCGGGTAAAGACGTAGAAATCCTCTGAGTCCAACTCGGCAAATTTGGTCGCTTCGAGGCTGTGGACTAGGTAGCGTGCGCTGCTGGTGGCAGCTTCCTGAGCATCCGCCCAACCGCCAAAGGCGCCGATGAACACGGGGTTCCGCAGTTCCGGCTTTGAATGCCAGATCAATGGGCCCATATTCATTTGCCTCTCTTCATACCAGCGCTATGGAGCGTAGCGAAATCTGCACACGGGATGGATCTCGAGAATAAGGACACTCTAGCACTGCCCTCTACCCTTCGCAAGAAAAGCAAGTCAATGTTTCGAGCTTAGTCACCGTGCGGACACCAGCTAAACTAGACCAGCCAGACCGTGGAAGGGGAAGATAGTCCGTTTAACGTCTGCAACGGTTTGCTCAGCCGCCTGCCGGGCGTCGCTGCGCTGGCGCTGAGTAAGATCCGGTAGGGCACTATCTTTCAAGGAGTGGATGCTGTACTTCTCTTGTATTGAGGCCGGAATCTGGTTTGGCCAGTCAGTGTCCAGGCACTTCCCAAACGCCATCGTCCAGCCGCGCATGACTGCCGACATGTCGTATCCGCCGCCACCTAGCATGAGCCACTTCCCTGGTGACAGCGCCCCAAGCTCGCCCACCACCTGTGCAAAGCCCTGCACGCTAAGTTGCAGATGCGTGAGCGGGTCATTGAAGTGCGTATCTATCCCCACCTGTGTCACGAGGACATCCGGCTTGAATGCAGTTATGAGTGGTGGCACAATCTCACGGAATGCCCAGAGATACACCTCGTCATCGGTGAACGGGGCCAGCGGCACATTCACGGAGTAGCCGCGTCCCCTTCCGGCGCCAAGCTCTTCCACAAAGCCGGTGCCAGGAAAAAGGTAGCGCCCAGACTCATGGAGCGAGATAGTGAGCACCTGAGGAGTGTCGTAGAAGCCGTACTGCACGCCGTCGCCATGATGGCAATCGATGTCCACGTAGGCAACCTTCAAGCCGCGGTTCGCCATGGCTTTGATAGCGATGACAGGGTCGTCAAAGACGCAGAAGCCGGAGGCGTGGCGCGGCATAGCGTGATGCAGTCCGCCTGAGAAGTTGCACGCCACGTTCACCGCATCGCTCATAAGCAGCTCAACTGCGCGTATGGAAGCGCCAGTGGAGAGGGCGGCCGCCTCATACATGCCCGGATAGATAGGGTTGTCGCCTGCCTCCGCAAAATTGTACCGGTCAGCCTCGTGCAGCCGCTCGCCCTTGCTGAAGTCCTTTACCGCATTCAAGTACTCTTTTGTGTGGAAAAGTAGCACCTCCTCATCGGTTGCCGGTCGTGGTGCTGCTAACTGCCCCCTGCCAGGTCCAATGGCGCCGTATGCCTGAATAAGCTCGGCAGTCAAACGCAACCGCATTGGGCGCATGGGGTGCGTGTCACGGAGGATGTGCTGGGAAAGGGCGGCGCTGTAGACCAAGGCAGTCGGGCGCACCTGGCATTTCCTTTCCCCACCTGGAAGTTTGCAGGTAGATGTCTGGAGGGTACCATGTTTCTCGCGGACCATGCGTGAGCGAAAAGGAGATGGTTTTTCGTTGTTCTGATGTGGAACTGCAAAGGTTTTGGTCCGCTGTTCCACAAGGAAAAGAAAGCGCAAAGAAAGACTAGACCCAGCCTTTGCGCTTGAACCAGTACAACATGCCGCCTGAGATGGCAACGGAAAGGGCAATCACCCCAAAAAATGAAAGGACGTGGCCGCCAGGATCAGCCCCCCCAGGCAGCGGGACGTTCATTCCGTATAGGCTGGAGATGATGGTCATAGGCAAGAAAATAGTGAAGATAACAGTCAGATCACGCATTGCATCGTTATTGACTACAAGGTTCATAGTGAGCAGAGCATCGCTCAATCCATCCGCGACTTCTTTTTGCTCCTCCAGGCCTTCCCAGATGCGGCGTGTGTGGTCTGCAAGGTCGCCAAAGTAGACGTCGGGATCCAGCTTTAAAAAGGCGTACTCCTTAGCCTCCAGCGTTTCCATTACGGCTATCTGTGGGCGGATGATCCGCCGGTAGGCAATGATGTCCCGCCGGATAAAGGAGAACTCCTGGACGATCTTGGCGGCCTTTGAAGCAAAGAACTCAGACTCCATTCGTTCTACGTTCCCAATCACTTTGTTCAAGATGGGGAAGCAATAGTCGATAAGTACGTCCAGGATACGATAGAGCAGGTAGCCGGAAGAACGAGACATAAGGTCCTTACGGACGCTCTCGTTCTGGGAGCAATCTTGAAAGAGCTTCGTGAGTGGCCGCAACTCACCATGGTGGATAGTGACAATGTAGGACGCGCTAGCGAACACCGTTACCTGGCTGGGCTGGGTGAGGCGAGCAACCTTGTTAAAGAGCGGAAAGTGGAGCACTAGGAAGAGATAGTTGTCGTACTCGTCAATCTTGGGGAGCTGGACGCGGCTGAGGCAGTCATCAAGGGCAAGCGGGTGGAAACCGAACTCCTGCCGCAGGTAGGACATTTCGGCTCGTGTCGGATGCTCGATATTTACCCATGTCAGCCCGCCCCACTTGATAGTCTGGACGTCCGGCTGTTTTGGTTGAACCTCAACCGTCACAAGAGTCCTCCGGTCGGCACACTCTCCTGTATTGTAACACCGTCTTGAGTGACTACTATGCGGCTCGTGCGTCAGGTGAAAGGATACACATCTTAGACTCCTAGGTGAACGGTTAGGTATCCATATTCACCGAAGAAGCATACCCGTCAAAGCGAATAAAACCTTTACACCCCTTTGGGAGCGTGCCTATAATGAAGACGCGAAGGCGGGTGCAATGGTACATGGCGATAGACCCCAACAGGACGGCGTGAACACAAGTAGCTCTCCGAGTATGGAGCAGCTTCTTCGCGAGTTCGGTGGCTGGAAGGAAGTACGGCGCGGCGAGCTTGTGAGCGGCGTTATCATGGGGATTGCACCGGATTCTCTCCTGGTAAACGTAGGTAGCAAGTCTGAGGGCGTTATCCCCCAGCACGAAATGAAGACCCTCACAACTGAGGAACGTAGCAAGCTCCAGGTGGGCGCCTCAGTTTTGGCTATTGTACTGGAACCTGAAGGCAGGCATGGTCCTGCAGTCTTTTCGTATGACCGTGCTCGTGGCGAACAGGGATGGCAAATCCTTCAGCAGGCGCTGGAGCAAGGCATTGTGCTCCAAGGCACCCTGACGGGAACCAACAAGGGCGGAGCTATCGTACTAGTAGAAGGAGTGGCTGGCTTTGTCCCCCTCTCCCAGCTTTCTCCGGATACCCGCATGGGAGTCCAAGGAAAAGAGGGTGAGTTGATTTCCTCCCGGCCCGTTGCCGTGAAGGTGTTGGAGCTCGATAAAAGTCGTCACCGCGTGGTGCTCTCTGAGCGGGCAGCTTGGCAGGAGCAGCGAGAAGAAAAGAAGAAGAAGGCGCTGACGGAATTACGAGAAGGTCAGACGGTCACCGGCAAGATCCGCAGTCTGAGCACTTTTGGAGCTTTCGTTGATATCGGTGGCGTTGAAGGTCTGTTGCACGTAACAGAATTGTCCTGGAACAACATTCGCGTTCCGGAAGATATTGTGAAGGTTGGCGACGAACTTCCGGTTATGATTACGAAAATAGACAAGGAGACAGGCCGAATATCGCTCAGCCTGAAGCAATTGCAGGCACACCCTTGGGACGCGGTCGCATCCAAGTACCAGATCGGGCAGCTCGTGCATGGGATCGTAACCAAGCTGGCGCCCTTTGGAGCCTTTGTCCGGCTTGAGCCGGGAGTTGAAGGGTTGATACATGTTTCTGAGCTGAGCACCAAGCCCATCCAGACCCCTCAGCAGGCAGTCAAGGAAGGTGATCAGATAGAGGCTAAGGTGGTCCGCATCGATACCGAGCGGCACCGTCTAGGGCTCAGCAGGAAGCAGGCGCTTGAAGAGTTAGGCGATTCGGGTGCTGAAGACGGTCGGGAGGCCATTGCCTAAGGCAAGTCCGCGTTCGGGGGGCAGACATGTCAAGCAGATTCGAGAAATTCTCAGAGAGAGCACGCAGAGTCCTTTCACTGGCGCAAGAGGAAGCTATCCGCTTTAACCACAACTATATCGGTACAGAACATATCCTCTTGGGCCTGGTGCGAGAGACTGAGGGCGTTGGTGCTCGTGTTCTGGGCAGCTCTGGTGTGGACCTTAGCAATGTTCGCTCCGCCGTCGAGTTCATAATCGGCCGTGGCGAGCGTCCGGTCAGTGGCGAAAACATTGGTTTAACGCCGCGTGCAAAGAAGGTAATTGAGTTGGCCGTAGATGAAGCCCGTCGCATGGGCCATCACTACATCGGTACTGAACACCTCCTTATCGGTCTCATGCGTGAGGGTGAGGGCGTGGCCGCCGGTGTGCTGGAGAGCTTGGGCGTCACCCTGGAAAAAGTCCGGGCGGAGACGCAGCGCATCCTCAGTCAGAGCGCCGCGCCGGGGCAGCCGCAAGGCAGTGGCCGTTCCGCTAACCGCACGCCTACTCTAGACCAGCTCGGCGTTGACCTCACCGCACTGGCTCGTGCCGGCAAGCTGGATCCCGTCTGGGGCCGCCAGAACGAGCTGCAGCGCGCCATCCAAATCTTGTCCCGCCGCACCAAGAACAACCCCGTGCTCATCGGCGAGCCGGGTGTCGGCAAGACCGCGGTAGTAGAAGCGCTTGCGCAGAAGATTGTGTCTGGCGATGTGCCGGAGACGCTGCAGGGCAAGCGAATGGTCACCCTGGACATGGGCGCCGCAGTCGCAGGCACCAAGTACCGGGGCGAGTTCGAAGAGCGTCTGAAGAAAATCGTCGATGAGATCAAGCAGTCTGGCAACTGCATCCTGTTTATTGACGAGATGCACACCCTGGTTGGCGCCGGCGCCGCAGAGGGCGCGGTGGACGCCGCCAATATCCTGAAGCCGTCGTTGGCACGCGGCGAGTTGCAGGTGGTAGGCGCCACCACGCTGGATGACTACCGGAAATATGTGGAGCGCGACCCGGCGTTGGAGCGCCGCTTCCAGCCCATACTGGTTGAGGAGCCCACGTCTGAGGACACAATCCATATCCTCAAGCACATCAAGGTCCGCTACGAGGATCACCACAAGCTGGTCATCACGGAAGAAGCCATTGAGATGGCCGCCAAGCTGGCGTCGCGGTATATTCCCGACCGCTTCCTGCCTGACAAGGCCATCGACCTGATTGACGAGGCCGCGTCCCGTGTGCGCATCCGCCATTCGGCCACGCCACTCTCCGTCAAGGAGATGACTCGCGTACTGACGAGCGTCCGCAAAGAAAAGGACGACGCCATTGCAGGCCACCAGTATGAGTACGCAGCGGAGCTCCGCGAGCGTGAGCTGAAGCTGACGGAAAAGCTGGAGGGCATGGAGAAAGAGTGGAAGACCGCCCGGACGCAGGGCAAGCCGGAGGTCACCGCTGAGGACATTGCGGAAGTGGTGGCGATGTGGACGGGCATCCCCGTCTCCCGCTTGCAGGCTGAAGAGACGAAGCGTCTGCTGAAGATGGAAGAGCACATTCACAACCGAATCATCGGTCAGGACGAGGCTATCACTACCATCTCCAAGGCCGTCCGCCGTGCACGCGCCGGCATCAAGGACCCGCGTCGGCCTGTCGGTTCGTTCATGTTCATGGGCCCCACAGGCGTCGGTAAGACCGAGTTAGCCCGCGCGCTAGCCGAGTTCATGTTCGGCTCTGATGACGCGATGATCCGTTTGGACATGTCTGAGTTTATGGAACGGCACACCGTGGCTCGCCTGGTTGGCGCACCGCCCGGCTACGTCGGCTACGACGATGGCGGTCAGCTTACCGAGCATGTCCGCCGCAAGCCGCACTGCGTTATCCTTCTCGATGAAATTGAGAAGGCGCATCCGGATGTGTTTAACATTCTGCTGCAGATCTTCGACGACGGACACTTGACTGACGCGAAGGGCCGCAAGGTGGACTTCCGCAATACGATCTTTATCATGACCAGCAACTTGGGCTCTGACTTGATTCGCAAGGAGACCGGCCTCGGCTTCTCTACTAGGAAGGACGCCGCCAAGGATGAGAAGCAGGCGTACGAGCGCATGAAAGAGAAGGTCCAGGCAGAGGTAAAGCGGTTCTTCAGGCCGGAGTTCTTGAACCGCATTGACGCCATGGTTATCTTCCACTCACTGAGCCGAGAGCATATCCTGAGCATCGTAGACCTTATGCTGAAGAGCGTGCTCAAGCAGGTGCAGGAGAAGGAAGTTAGCTTTACCGTGACGACGGCTGCGCGTGAATGGCTCGCGGAGAAGGGCTACGACCCAGATATGGGCGCCCGCCCGCTGCGCAGGCTTATCCAGAACACCCTCGAGGATAAGTTGTCTGAGGAGCTGCTCGCGGGCAGGTTTGCGCCAGGCGAGACCGTGGTCATTGACCGCGAGGGCGACGAGTTGATCATAAAGAGTCCGGTGCCAGCCGGATAATAGAACCAGCAACGTGCCATGAGGCGCCCTGAGATCTCAGGGCGCCTCATGGCTTTAACCCTAGCCGATATCCATGCCAATGCTGGTCGTCGCGGAAATTGCCCTGTGTATTATCCACCTCTATAATCCCCCTAGCCGGCCCCTGTCGATGCTGATGGTGCTATTTGTTCTCTGGAGTTGCATGTGAGCGATGTACCCGCCAACAACAATGCAGCCACTACAGCACAAGGTGACGAAGAGCAGGCATCCGCGCGTGCCTGGATCATTTTTGGACTGCTCTCGGCCATTGGCACAGTCGGCTCCACCCTCTCGGTGACCTTCGGCATTATGCTCCCAGAGATCCGTAAAGAAATTGATATTAGCCCCATCATGGCCGGTACACTCACCTACATTTTTATGCTCTACAACGCCGTGACTGCGATACCGCTCAGCACCTTTTTCTCTCGATTCAACCCTGTTCGGCTGGTCATGATATCGACGGTTGTCGGCGCGGCGTTTGTAGTGCTGCAGGGTTTTGCGGCGAGCTTGCTGGCATTGGCGGCCACTCGCATCCTGTTCGTAGCAGTCAGTTCCGTGAACAACCCATCACGGACTATCCTGACGCAGCAGTGGTTCCCGCTCCGGCAAATCAGCACGGTGAATGGCATCGGCTTGGCGACAACAGGGGCATCACAGGCTATCGTTGTTGCAGTTACGCCCTTTCTCATGGCCATGTTAGGTGGCTGGCGGCCTGTGTTCTGGCTGGTAGGTGCGTGGACTGCCGTCATGTGTGTGCTGTGGGTGGCATTCGCCCGTCAGCGGCGGACCGAAGCATTTGAGCAAGGGTTTAAGGCGCAGAACAAGCCGCCATTTCGCGCGATCTGGAAGTACAAGTGGCTGTTCCTTGTAGTGCTTGGTATGTGGGGGGCGGGCGTTCCATGGTCCGCTGTCATCACATTTTTCCCAACCCTGCTCAAGGACCAGCGCGGCATTTCACTTGCCTCAGTGGGCATTATTTTTAGCGCTATGTATGCCGCTTGGTGCGCTGGTTCTCTGCTAGCAGGCTACGCGGACCGGTACATCCCCCGCCGCGTTATCGTGGCCGGCTCAGGTGTGCTTCTTACTACGTGTCATCTCTTGATGTTGTTCGCCGGCACGCCTTGGGTCATCGTCGTACTTGGTGCGGGCGTCGGCATTGGGTGGATCATGACTCCAATCATTCAAACATTGCCATACTACTTGCCGGGCGTGAAGCCTCGCGAGGTAGCAGTCCTCGCGAGCTTTGTGGGCATGGGGGTGGGGCTTGGACTGGGGACGGGTGGCATCATCGCTGGAGTTATTATTCAGGTGACGGGTTCGGTGCTTACCGGGTTGCTTGTCGTTTCATTCCTCCCGTTGCTCATGGTGGTGGTAGGCGTGGTATACCCGTTTGAACAACGAGCGAAAATGAAACAGCCCCAGCCCGCCTAGGTGGACTTGCTACCAATTATCAGCAGCTATGTGGCCGCGCCCGGAAAACGTGCGGCCAGCCACTGCCGCGGGCCGCTGCCAAATGGCACCACTCTTTCCACGAGCCCTTCTTTAGGAAACGTGAAGTCCAGCCCAACGATCTGCTCCACTCGGAGGCCCGCCTTCCGCACAGCCGTCTCAGCGGATTCCTTGGTGTACTCTCGAAGGTGGTACGACGACAAAACAGGCAGCCTGCGGCCAATCATGCGGTGCAGCGTATTCTGGAACCGGTGCGCGTTTGTCACCACCAGGAACATCGTGCCGCCTGGCGCCAGGCACTCGCCCACCACCTTGAGCGCTCCCACATCGTCTGCCACGTGCTCCGCCACGCACACCACGGCGGCCTGGAACTGCCCCGGCTTGGCGGCGGCCATTAGGTGGTACACGTCCGCCATTACAAACGCTCGATTGCGCCTATGGGCATTCACTCTCCGCGCCGCGTCGAGGGTATCCTCATGAACGTCCGTAGACAGAATGCGGATGTCCTCACTCAGCATGGACTCCAGGTACCCCACGTTGCAGCGCACAACCAGCAAGTTCGCCGGATGCAGTTGCTCAATGGCGTCCCGAAGCATGGAGAACCGCAGCCCGCGCGTGAAATACGTGCCAAGCTCGGAGCGGGCCCGATCTTCTGCCGACAATATGTGCGTCGAGCGCTGCTCTGATGGCCTGCCCGCTGGAATAGCCAATCGCCCTCCCGGAGTTAGCTCCGCCAACATCCAGCGTACCCACGTTCGTCCGCGATTGCATCTGTCCGCAACATAATCCGCTACGCAAGAGCGACTAGTTTGCAAGTAGGGTGCGAATAGATAGGTGGCGCAAGTCACCCTGCTACAATGCCTTTTGGAAGTGACGGTGAGGTGGCGTGTGGCCAAGGCAAACCCCAAGAAGGCTTTTTTCTGCCGCGAATGTGGCAATGAGTCACGCCAGTGGGCCGGACGATGCCCCGCCTGTGGCGCATGGAACGCCATCGTGGAAGCGCCGGTTGACAAACCGTCTGCCGCAAACCAGCGCTGGGTCGGTCCCGGCGGCGCCTCCCAGCCGCTCCAGCAGCTCTCAGAAGTCTCCCTGCAAGACGCGCCACGTGTCCTGCTGCCCTCCGGTGAGCTGAACCGCGTCCTCGGCGGCGGCATCGTCCCCGGCTCCATCGTTCTCCTGGCCGGCGATCCCGGCATTGGCAAGTCCACCCTCTTCCTCCAGATGGCCGCCGCGCTCGCCGCCAAAGGGGGTGACGTGCTCTACGTCTCCGGCGAAGAATCGGCCCGCCAAATCCGCATGCGCGCCGAACGCCTGGGCGTCACCGGTGAGCACGTCTTTCTCCTGAATGAGACCAGCATTGAAGAAGTCCTCCAGCGCGCCGAGCAGTCGCATCCCGCCGCGCTCGTGGTCGACTCCATCCAGACCATGGCCACCGAGACTATCCCGTCCGCGCCCGGCAGCGTCAACCAGGTCCGCGAGTGCTGCCGCCTGCTGCTCCAGTGGGCCAAGAGCACCCACACGCCCGTGCTGCTCACCGGCCACGTCACCAAGGAAGGCGATATCGCTGGCCCGCGCGTCCTGGAGCACATGGTGGACGTCGTCCTCTACCTGGAAGGCGAGCAGTTCGGCCCGGTGCGTCTCCTCCGCTCTATCAAGAACCGCTTCGGCTCCACCAACGAGGTCGCCGTCTTGCAAATGGAGTCCAGCGGCCTGGTGGAAGTCCCAGACCCGTCCCGCGCGCTCCTCGCCACGCGCCACGGCAACCGCGTCGGCAGCGCCGTCGTGCCCATCCTGGAAGGCACGCGCCCCCTTATGGTAGAAATCCAGGCGCTCACCGCCCCCACCGTGCTGCCCGTCCCGCGCCGCCTCAGCAGCGGCCTGGAGCAAAACCGCGTCGTCATGCTTACCGCCATCCTCTCGCAGCGCGCTGGCCTCGCCGTCGGCATGGACGACGTCATCGTGAACGTCACCGGAGGCCTCCGCGTCAGTGAGCCTGCCGCCGACCTTTGCGCCTCCCTCGCCATCGCCTCCAGCTTCCGCAACGTGCCCCTCTCATCAGACGTCATCGCCATCGGCGAAGTCGGCCTCAGTGGCGAACTACGCTGGGTGAGCCAGATGGAGCGCCGCCTGCGCGAAGCCTCTCGCCTCGGCTTTACCAGGGCCATCATCCCCGCCATCCGTGGCGACGCCGCCAACATAGGCCCTATTGATGGGCTGGAAGTCGTCCGTGTGGAAACCCTGCGCGAGGCTATCCGCCAAGCCCTCCCGCGCGCCAATAACACCGCCAAAGACAATGATAGGAGCCAGGCGGCACATGAAGTAGACTCAGAGGACGAAGGCTAGCCGTCAACCCAGCCCGGATAAGGAGGCGCTATGGCGAGCATTCAGGAAAAACGCTCCAAGCTAGACGCCGTTCTGAAGGAGATGGGCTCCGTCATCGTCGCCTACTCAGGCGGCGTAGACAGCACCTACCTGGCCCTCGCGGCGCACGATACCCTTGGCCCGCACGCCCTCGCCGTCACCGCTGCCTCACCCTCCATTGCATCCTCTGAAATGGAAGAGGCCATTGCTCTGGCAAAACGCTTCGGCTTCGCGCACCGCGTTATCGAAACCCAGGAAATGCAAAACCCCAGCTACGTCTCCAATCCCGCCAACCGCTGCTACTTCTGCAAGGCCGAGCTTTACTCCCACCTCGTGCCGCTTGCTAAAGAGCTCGATTTCGCCTGGGTTGCCAACGGTACCAACCTGGACGACCTCGGCGACTACCGTCCCGGCGGTCAGGCCGCCACCGAGCGCAACGTGCGCAGCCCGCTCGTAGAAGCAGGCCTCACGAAGCAAGACATCCGCGTTCTCTCGCAGGAACGTGGCCTGCCCACATGGGACAAGCCTGCGCAGCCGTGCCTGTCATCGCGCATCCCGTACGGCACACCCGTGACGCTCCAAGCGCTGAGGCAGATTGAGCAGGGCGAAGCCTACCTCCGCACCCTCGGCCTCCGCGAGCTTCGCGTCCGCCACCACAACAACGTCGCCAGGCTGGAAGTGACCGCGAAAGACCTGCCGATTCTCATCCAAGACG
Organism: Dehalococcoidia bacterium; assembly: GCA_009692665.1. GTDB lineage: Bacteria > Chloroflexota > Dehalococcoidia > Lucifugimonadales > SHYT01 > SHYT01. The sequence continues at coordinate 20,428 of SHYT01000004.1, forward strand.
GCGTCCGAGAAAAGCTGGTAGCTTATTTCAAGAAGCTGGGCTACCAGTACGTGGCCCTCGACCTCGCAGGCTTTCGCTCCGGCAGCCTGAACGATGTACTTATCATGCAGAAGGCAAAAGTATGAAGACCGCATACCTGAACCTCATCGGCGGTGCCAGCGGCGACATGCTCCTCGCCGCGCTCCTCGATGCCGGCCTCCCGCTGGACATCCTCCGCGCTGAGCTCGCTAAGCTGCCCGTCGCTGGATACACCTTTGCGCCTGCATTCGCCCAGCGTGCCGGCATCCACGGTACGCACCTCAAAGTAGACATCGCCAATAGCGCCAATAAGAAGGCTTACACCTGGCGAGACTTCCGGGGATTCATTCAAGAGAGCGGCTTCTCCGATACCATCAAAGAGCGCGGCTTGGAAGTCTTCTCCAAGCTCGCCATCGCTGAACGACGCGCCCACAAGGACGAGCAGGACAATCTTGACGCCGAGCTTTGTGAGCTTGGCTCTCTGGACACACTTGTAGACGTGATGGGTGTCGTCGCCGGGTTCAAGGCGCTTGGTGTGGAGCGCATTTGCTCCTCGCCGTTCCCGGCAGGCGCAGGCACTATGCACTCGGATCACGGCCCGCTCCCTGCAGCTGGACCTGCCACCATGGAGCTTATTGCAATGGCCAACGCGCCGGTCACCGCGCCCGGTGACGTCCGCGGCGAAATGGTGACGCCCACTGGGGCAGCCCTCGTTACCGCATTGGCCGAGTTCCGCCGCCCAACCCTGCGCCTCGAAAAGATGGGCCACGGCCTCGGCACCAAAGATATTCCCAACCATCCCAACGTCGTTGACGTGTGGATCGGCGAAGAGCAATACACGCCCGTGCCGGACAAAGCCGGTGGCCTTACCCTGCTAGAGACCAACATTGACGACATGACGCCGCAGCTCTTCGGCTACGTGCAGGAGCGCCTGCTGACCATCGGCGCCCTCGACGTCTGGTTCACGTCGATCCAAATGAAGAAAAACCGCCCTGCCGTCTTGCTCAGCGTTATGATCCCCGGTTCGCTGGAAGCTCAGGTAGTGGAGTTGCTCTTCAAAGAGACATCCACGCTCGGGGTCCGCACTCGCCAAATCCAGCGCCATGAAGCGCCGCGAGATAGCATCTCCATCAAGACCTCACTTGGCGCCGTCAGCGTTAAGGTGAAACAGTGGAACGGCAAGCCCGTGGGCGTCGCCCCTGAGTTCGACGACTGCCGCGCCCTGGCCCAGCAGCTCAACCTGCCCCTCCAAGAAGTCATGGCCCGCGTCACCCGCGAGGCCGCCCAGCAGTTGGGGCTGTAAGGTAGTGTAGTAAAGAATCGAAGAGGCAAGTGAAGATAGTAATAAAGGACTGAGCTTCCGTTTGTTCTGCGCGAACGTCTTGAACTCATTCGCCTTCGTGCCAATCAAGTCCCGCGTCTCCTTGCCCGACTTGGGGGCAAAGAAGACCCCGATAGCCGCCCCAAGTACGAGGCCGCCAGCAAGCCAGAAGAGGCCGTTACCGTGTCCTGGTGTGTTCTGTTCCATTGTCATTGTGCTCCGCCGTCCTCTCCTTATCTTTATTGAACATTCCGCCAAAGGCGTTAAACGCCTTGCCAGCCAAGCCCGCGAAACCTACCCCTTTTGCGATTGGGCCCAGAATCCCATTCGTGACGATATCAGCCGCATGAGCACCGTTCTCTGTGATGCGGTGCACCGACTGCGTGATGCCATGGACCGTTTCGGTCACGCGCTGAACAGACTCAAGCACAGGCTTGACCTGCTCCGAGATGCGCCGCACTGCCACTAAAATGCCAACCACCGCTATAGTGGCGATCACGAAGAACACAATCAGCACAATGTCTCGAATCATAGCTAGCGCATCCATAGCTCGCCCACTCTCCGTCCCGTTTGCTTTCTATTAACTGCGCTTATACACGCCAGGGGCATTGCTCATAGTGGTAGTTCATTGGGCTAAAGGAATTAACAGGATGTGCTATGTCATGCGGGCAATAACTACCTGCCTGTACTACCTGTGAGTGAAGGCGTCGGCGGTTTTGGCGCCACCCCAACCAGCCACAAGCCTCCCGCGCACAGGCTGCAAACCCCCAAAATGATGAAGCCCATGACGTAATTGCCTTGGATGTCACGCAGACGCCCCACGATGATCGGGCCCGCGACTGCCAGCGGGCCCGCCAGCAGCGACGAGAAGCCGAAGATCTTGCCGAACGACGTGCGCCCAAAATACTCGCCGCGGATCGCATTGGTCACTGGACGCTGAATACCCGTGGAAATCCCGTACAGAATGCCGCTCAACATCGCTACTTCGAACGATGTTGAGACTCCAAGTATGATAAATGCAACGCCGACCATCACCTGGCTGGCCGCCAGCAATTTGTTCTTAGGAAGCATATCGCCCACCACGCCGCCGAATAGCCCGCCCCCGATGGTGAACGCGCTCATTGTCGTAATGACGAGTGCGGCAGAGGTGCGTGGGATGTGCATTCCCTCTTCCATATGCGCGAATTGGAAGAGCAAGAATCCGGACCTGCCCAGCATCGCGACGCCGTTCGCTACGGCAATGCACCAGAACGCGCGTGTCCGCAAGGCTTCCTTCACCGTGAACTCGTGCGTCGACCACATGACTTTCTGTTGCTTGGGCGAGTCCACTTTCGCTGCGCCCGGCTGGTCGCCATCAGGTAGCAGACCGTATTTCTCCGGGGCCTGTCGCATGAGCATCGATGTCGGCAGGCCGATGATCCAAACGCTAAAGCCGGTGAGCATGGCTGCAGTACGCCAGCCGGAGCTGTTCTGCACCAGGACGATAAGTGGGATGAAAACGAGGCCACTGAATGCTAGGCCGGAGGTGACAATGGAATTCGCCAGTGCCGCCCGGCGCCGGAACCAGTGGGTGATGGAGGTAGACATGACGAGTTGGCCCATCATACTCGTGCCCAGCGACATGAACATCGTGGCGGCGTAGAACATCCAGAGTTCCCGCACAAACCCAAAAAAGATGAGACCAGAGCCGAAAATGAAGGCCCCCACCATCATGTTGAAGCGGGAGCCGAAGCGATCAACCAGCCAGCCATTAATTGGGCCTAACAGTGCATTCTCAGGCTGGGTCAATGACCGGGCGAAGCCGATTTGGGTGCTTGACCAGCCAAACTCATGCTGGAGCGGCACCACATACGTACCAAGAGCCTGGTTCGACACGCCATTAATCATCTGCCCCACAAAGCCGACGCCAGCAATAACCCATCCATAAAACACCTTAGGCGCTCGCAGTGTACGAGGGGACGTTCTCATCGATTACCTCTAACTCGTAGCCAGTTAGTATGGCTCAATTCATCGCAGTCCCAAATGAGCGCGATGATAGTGTTGGCTGGACCGACCTCGATGTACACCCATTCGGCGATTCGCCTGCGCCATCCTAATTTTGGAACAGTTGGTTGACGCATTGTTTTGCATTAGAAATTGTGGGGCACGGTTCCCCGCACTTGACGCGTAGCGATGCCACCACTACAGTAGACGGGTAGGGGTGTGCGTACACACCCCGCCTTAATTTTTGCGCCATGCCCAGAAATGGGAAGCGAGCGCCCGAGTGGCGCAACGGCAGCGCGTCGGTTTTGTAAACCGAAGGTTGTGGGTTCAAATCCCACCTTGGGCTCCAATTCTGGGGCTTTACCATAGAGGTCCTTTCCTCCGGTCACTGGAGCATAAGGCTTGGCTTCGCGGCGGGCAACGTGCTAAACTAGATGGCCTTTGGAGGGGTGGCGGAGCGGCCAAACGCATCAGACTGTAAATCTGACGCCCTCAGGGCTACCTAGGTTCAAATCCTAGCCCCTCCACCATATTAACCAGGCAATTGGCAACGTTAGGAAATGAGCTCAGCCGAGACGGCGACGCCCACATAGCTCAGTGGTAGAGCACGTTCTTGGTAAGAACGGGGCCGCCAGTTCAAATCTGGCTGTGGGCTCCAGCGCTCAAACTAAAGGCCTAGATATAGGTCAAACAGGTAGAACAGAGGAGCAAGAAGCAATGGCAAAGGGCAAGTTCGTACGCAATAAACCACACGTCAACGTTGGCACCATCGGTCACATCGACCACGGTAAGACGACACTTACCGCGGCTATCACTGCCGTGCAGGCAAAGAAAGGCCTGTCTACCGCGACGTCTTATGATGAGGTCGCGAAGGCGAGTGCTTCCCAGGGCAGGCGTGACCCCATGAAGATCATCACCATCGCCATCTCGCATGTTGAGTACGAGACGACTAAGCGCCACTATGCGCACATCGACTGTCCCGGCCACGCGGACTACATCAAGAACATGATCACCGGCGCTGCTCAGATGGACGGCGCTATTCTGGTCGTTGCAGCTAACGACGGAGCAATGCCTCAGACTCGTGAGCACGTGCTCCTCGCCCACCAGGTGAACGTGCCCCGCATCGTGGTCTTCTTGAACAAGGTTGACCTTATGGAGGACCCTGAGCTGATTGACCTTGTGGAGCTTGAAGTCCGCGAGCTGCTCACCAAGTACGGCTTCCCCGGCGACGAAGTGCCAATCATCCGTGGCTCCGCGCTGGCCGCCATGCAAAACCCGGGCGACCCTGCGAAGACCAAGTGCATTGATGAGCTAATGAACGCGCTGGATACCTACATTCCGGAGCCGTTGCGCGAAGTTGACAAGCCGTTCCTGATGCCCGTTGAAGACGTGTTCAGCATCAAGGGCCGCGGTACCGTGGTCACGGGCCGTGTTGAGCGCGGTGTAATCAAGGTTGGCGATGAGATTGAAATCCTTGGGTTTGGCAGCAGTAAGAAGTCCATTGTGACCGGCGTTGAAATGTTCAAGAAGCTGCTTGACGAGGCAGTGCCTGGCGATGCCGTTGGTCTTCTCCTACGCGGCATTGAGCGCGACGACGTGGAACGCGGCCAGGTGCTCATAAAGCCTGGCACTATCAAGCCGCACACTGAGGCCGATGCCGAAGTGTACGTGTTGAGTAAGGAAGAGGGCGGCCGGCACACGCCATTCTTCGCGGGCTACAAGCCCCAGTTCTATATCCGCACCACGGACGTCACCGGCGATGTGACTCTGGCCCAGGGCGTCGAAATGGTGATGCCTGGCGATAACGCAAAGTTCCACGTGAAGCTAATGTACCCCATAGCTCTGGAAGAGGGCCAGCGGTTCGCCATCCGTGAGGGCGGCAGGACCGTGGGCGCCGGTGTCTTCACGAAGATTACCACGTAGCAGAGAAGTCCGACTGGCTGCCAACAGCAGTCCAACAGCACACGGAAGGACGTGAAGTCCCATGGCGAAGAAGGGCGATCGAATCTTTATCACGCTTCAGTGCACGGATTGCCGGGAGCGGAACTACCAGACGCCGAAGAATAAGCGGAACGACGCGCAGCGTATGGAACTGAAGCGTTTCTGCCCACGGTGCCGCGCCCATAAGGCGCACCGAGAGGTACGCTAGTGGTCAGGCAGCCTAGCCGCGCCGGTCTACCCGGGAACGCCGCCACACAGCGCGCGTTCCGGTCAGGGTTTGTCGGCGACATCATCAATGAACTCCGCAAGGTGGAGTGGCCCACCTGGCAGCAGATATACCGGCTGTCAGTCATCGTGATAGCCATCTCCGTTGCCATTGGTATTGCGCTCGGTCTGGTTGACCTTGGCTTCACGTACCTCAGCAACAAGCTGCTGCTGGGCGGCTAGCCACCGGGGTTGGCGAGAGGGGATCTCTTTATGACCACACAAGAGCAAGCAGGACGGGTCAAACCAGGGCAGGAAGAAGCGCGCTGGTACATCGTGCATTGCTATTCCGGACAGGAAGACCAGGTCAAGAAGCGCCTAGAGCAGCGCATTGAGAACTTGGATGTCAAAGACCGCGTGCTGGAAGTCATCGTGCCCAAAGAAAAGGTTGCCGAGTTCAAGGAAGGCCGCCGCATTGAAAAGAGCGAGCGGCTTTTCCCGGGCTATCTGCTGGTCCGCATGGTCGTGGACGACGACACATGGTCAGTTGTCCGCAACACCCCGGGCATCACCGGCTTCGTCTCTGCCGACGAGCAGCATGAGGGCAAACGCGCCCGTCCGCTGCCGCTGACGGACCAGGAAGTCGGCACCATCATGTCACGCATGGCCGCGCAGCAGCCCAAGGCCAAGGTCGGCTTTAACAAGGGCCAGGCGGTTAAAATTACAGACGGCCCGTTCAAGGAATTTATCGGCATTATCGACGAGGTCCAGCAAGACCGCGGCAAGGTGAAGGTGCTCGTCTCCTTCTTCGGCCGCGAAACGCCAGTAGAGCTGGACTTCTTGCAGGTGGAGCGGGTCGTTTAGCCACGTAGCAAAAATGTGAAACATGTAAGCCTGAGCGATACATACGTGGCGCGTGAACGATTAGGACCGAGAGCAACCTGGCCGGGAGAATCCCAGCCGGAATAATGAGGAACCATGGCAAAGAAGGTCAAGGCAATCGTCAAGCTGCAAATCCCGGCGGGTGAGGCTACTCCGGCGCCGCCGGTAGGCCCTGCGCTGGGCCAGCACGGCATCAACATCATGAACTTCGTCAAGGAATACAATGCCAAGACGTCCCTCATGAAGGGCTCCATTGTTCCGGTGCAGATCACCATCTTTGAGGACCGGTCGTTCACGTTTGTGACGCGCACGCCCCCGGCCTCTGATCTGCTCAAGAAGCGCGCCGCTATTGAGAAGGGCTCCGGCGACCTGCGCCAGGGCAAGATTGGCTCCATTACCCGCGCGCAGCTTATGGAAATCGCAAAGACGAAGATGCCTGACCTCAACGCAACGAACGTTGACGCAGCCGCCCGCATTATCGAAGGCACGGCCCGCAGCATGGGCATTGAGGTGAAATAGCACATGACCACAAAGACGACAGCACAGAGCCTGGAAGGCCGTAGCAAACGATATAAGGCGGTTGCGCCCGGTGTGGAGCGCGGCAAAGAATACTCTCCCGCCGAGGCCGTTGACCTAGTCAAGAAGACTGCCACGGCCAAGTTTGATGAGACTATCGAGGCGCACATTCGTACCAACGTTGACCCGCAGCGCGAGGGCCAGGGCCTTCGTGGTGTTGCATCGTTACCGCACGGTGTTGGTAAAACAGTCCGTGTGGTGGCGTTTGTCACCGGGGAAACAGCAAACGCCGCACGCCAGGCCGGCGCTGACTACGTCGCCGACGATGAGCTTATCAACAAGATCGAGAAGGACAACTGGACCGATTTCGAGGTGGCTGTGGCGACGCCCGACATGATGGGCCGCATTGGCCGTCTGGGCCGCGTGCTGGGCCGCAAGGGCCTCATGCCCAACCCACGCACTGGCACCGTTGTGCCGCCCCAGGACATTCCCAAGGTTATTCAGGAAGCTAAGAAGGGCCGTGTTGAGTTCCGCATGGATAAGACCGCGGTCATTCACGCGCCTATTGGCAAAAAGAGCTTCTCCAATGACAAGCTGGTGGAAAACTTCGCGTCACTTATGGATACGGTGAACAAAGCCAAGCCAGCTGGTGTCAAGGGTGCGTTCATTCGGAGCGTTTTCATGACCAGCACCATGGGCCCGAGCGTCAAGCTCAGCGTGAGTCAGGCCACAGAGGCCAAGTCCGAGTAAATCCATAGCACCTGAACTTTCTGCTATACTAATCGCTGGTTGCCAGAGACAGCGGGTGTCCCGATCACTCGGGACTTAATCTCCCGCCGAGGCGGAGCCGAATAGAAGGAACCTTGTAAAAGGGCCTTCCGCCTTGGCGCGGAAGGCCCTTTTTGTGGTCTCTGGGAAAGAGGAAAAGGATGCCGTCAGCACGGAACCAGGAATCGTTCACAGAACTGAAAGCAAAGTTTCAGAGGAGTACGGTCGTCGTTGCCGCGGACTTCAGCGGCCTGGACGTTCCCACCCTCGCGCAGTTCCGCCGTAAGCTCCGTGAGAACGAGAGTGAGTTTGTGGTGGCCAAGAATACCGTCGCGGGCTTTGCGGCTGAGGAAGCCGGCAAGGCTGCGCTGAAAGACAACCTCAAGGGGCCCACCGGGCTAGTCTTCGGGTACGGCGATCCGGCCAAGTGCGTGAAGGTCTTGGATGAGTATCTGAAAGCCACCAAGATTAATTTGACCGTACGGGGCGGCATTCTGGAGAAGCAGTCAATTAGCTCAGCAGGCATTCAGCAACTGGCAAGCCTGCCGCCGCACAAGGAACTCATGGCACGGCTTGCCGGGCAATTGCTGTCAGGCATTGGCAGACTGGCGACGGTGCTAAACGCGCCGGTGCAAGGGCTGGCAACGGTATTGGATGGCGCCTCCAAGAAGCAGGGCGCACCCTCGGCATAACATTCCAAAGAATGAAAAAGGCATAGACAAAAGGAGGAAGCATGGCTACCACAAAAGAGGAAATCCTAGAAGGTATCAAGGTCCTGTCCGTGCTGGACGTGGCCTGGCTGGTCAAGCAGCTTGAGACGACGTTTGGCGTGAGCGCCGCTCCCGTTGCGGTCGCCGCCGCATCTGCTGCCACGCCTGCCGCTGTCGCTGCTCCGGCTGAGGAGAAGACCGAGTTCAGCGTGAAGCTGACCGACATTGGCGCGAACCGTATCAACGTCATCAAGGCCGTTCGCGAGGCGACGGGCTTGGGCCTGAAAGAAGCCAAGGACCTGGTTGAGGCCGCTCCCAAGGTCGTCAAGGCTGGTGTAAATAAAGAAGAGGCAGACAAGATCATGAAGGCGCTTGAAGCCGCTGGCGCTAAGGGTGTCCTGGAATAATCTAGCATTTTCTCTAGCCGCTCTTGCGGGGAAGCTCCTTAGTGGAGCTTCCCCGCGTTGCTTTAAAGCGCGCTCGATACTTCGGTTGTCGAGCGGGTTGATGCGGTAGGTGGGTCTTCCGCCTCTAACTACTTTCTGAGCCTAGTTCTTGAGATACAATGCGCGCGGATCTGTTATTCCAAGGAGATTGCCATGCACGAAATGGATGCCGCGCTACGAGACGCGCATTAGGGATATGCCGGAGCAGGAGCGGCCTCGTGAACGGCTCCATGAATATGGTTCGGGCACTCTGAGCAACGCAGAGTTGCTGGCGATTCTCCTGCGCACCGGCAGTAGCGCGGGGAGCGCGCTCAGCCTGGCAAGCCGCTTACTCCCTGACTTTCGTGGGCTCGGTGGACTGCTCAAAGCAAATTTCAGCGAGATGACTGCGTTCCATGGACTTGGCCCGGCAAAGGCGGCGCAGGTGATGGCGGTGCTGGAACTGGGCAAACGGCTGGCGGCGCTACCCGCGGAAGATAGGCCGACTATTCAGAGTCCATAGGACGTTATGAATCTGCTGTCCACCGAGATGGCGTTTCTAGACTAGGAGAGCCTGCGGCTCTTATTGTTAACACTAAGAACCAGGTGCTTCGTATAGTGGAAGTATACAGAGGCAACGTCAGTTCAATTACTGTGCGCTCGGGGGGAACCTCGCGCTCTGCGGTGCGGGAAAATTGCCAAAAAGTGATCCTAGAGCATAACCATCCATCGGGAGACCCGGCGCCGAGCGACGACGATGCACGTATGACCAAGCAGCTTGTTGAGGCGGGCAAGCTGCTGGACATTGAGGTCCTTGACCACATTGTCATTGGACGCAACGCGTTTGGCGGCCTGAAGGCGCAGCGGCTGGGCTTTGCTTGAACGAGCCAATATCTACGTTGCTTCTCCATAACCTTTCCACATTTCTCTTCAATACTGGGGAGTAGGGCTCCTGGCGTCGCAAGGTTTGAATAGACCCTGCGAAGAGGCGCTGGCAGCGTTTCATATGCAGAAATCCCCCAGGTGCTTAGAAGCTGTATAATAGTTCGAGTGAGTCGAAGTATTTGGGGGGGCAGGGTGGAACGTTCAAAGCCGGGGCTGAAAGAAAGACTAGCTGCTGCAGTGAAGCGCATGCAGGCTGGCGTAATGGCCCGCTCGCTGGAGGAGTGGTCCGAAATTGAACTGCCATTGCCGCAGTTTCGCACAGTGCTGTTATTGAGCAAAGGGCCCAAGCGCATGAGCGAAATTGCGGCCCACTTTGGCAAGGGATTGTCTTCGGCTACGAGCCTGATTGACCGGCTGGTAGACAAGGGACTGGTGGAGCGGACATCTGACACGGACGACCGGCGCGTGGTGCTCTGCCGCCTGGCCACTCGGGGCCAAGACGAAATGGACCGGTTTCACCGGATGGGCCAGATGCGTCTGGAGCGACTGGTACAGACCCTTTCACCGGAAGAGGTGGAAGAGATTATTGCCGCGCTTAATTTGCTTACTCGTATGATTGCCCGTGTTTCCACAGGTGCCGGAGAGCCACAAGCAACGGCTGAGCGAACCAGGGGATCCTCACTGTTTTAGGGCCGTATCCTGGATTCCTAGAAGCGCTGAATCACGAATTGTTTTTTTGATTCAAATATTTATTTGGATCAAATCCTTGGCTTCTTGGTGCGGTGCGTGGTTTGTTCCTTGGTTTTTATGAATTTAATAAAACAATTCATGCTTGGCTTTAGGTGAGTTAACTTGAGTTGAGTTGTAATGGACGCTGACTATGTTGCCCATATATTGAGGATGGCAGAGTGGAGATGTGGAGGCAAGCGCTGGATGTCCGACTCTAAACATTTGGAACGAACCGGACGGTGCTAGAGGGTCTTAGCGACGAAGTCGCGGGCTTCTTTGGAGAGGTTGACCCACTGGGCCTCTTGCTGCGGGCCGATGGCGATCCACTCTTTCATGGGGCGCCCCATGCCGGGGTCGAACGGTTCGCCGGTGCGCGAGTTGGTGAGTGCCTGAACGCGTGCGGCGGGTAGCTTGACGACGAGGCTGCCTTTGTAGAGCATGGCGAAGGCTTTGTTACCTACTTTGAGGCCAAGCGCGCCAAACAGCTGGGCGGCGCTCACGGCCTTGTCTCCGGCAGCGACGAGCGCCACAGCCCCCGCAGGCACGACGACCGCCTTCTTACGGGCGGCAGGCTTTACGGGAGTCTTTGCGGCTGCCTGGGCCATCTTCTTCGCGGGCATGTTACTTCTTCGCTTCAAGCAGCTTCGGCAATAGCCGCAGCGCCTCGTCCAGCTTGGCCTTGTCTTTACCGCCCGCCTGTGCGGACTCCGGCCTGCCACCGCCGCCAGCGCCCATAACGGCGCCGAGCTCTTTGGCGATACGGCCAGCATGCACTCCGGCTTTCACCAGGTCTGGAGTCACCGCAACGAAGATGGTGGGCTGGTCGTTGAAGACTGCGCCAAGGGCTACCACTGCGCTGCCTCGCGCGTTCTTCACCCAGTCCGCAGCTTCACGGAGCGTGTCGGCTGAAGTGGCGTGCTCCAGGCGAATGGCAACCGCGTTTCCGCCGGGTGCTTTGGTGAGTGCCTGGTCAACTTCTGAGCGGAGCAGCGAGCGTTCCAACGTGGCTCGTGCCTCGCGCTCAGCCGCGAGTTCTTGCTGGAGGGCTGCGATGCGCGTCGCCAGGTCAGCAGGCGTGGTGGCAAGGGACTGGGCAACCTGGTCAAGCGTGCGCATGCGTTCCCGTGCAAGCGATTCCGCCGTGCGGCCGGTGATGGCTTCGATGCGGCGCATACCTGCACCAACCGAGGACTCGCCGACGATGAGGCACAGGCCGATTTGCCCGCTGCGCTCCAGGTGCGTGCCGCCGCAGACTTCCATGCTGAAGCAAGCCTGGCCCTCATGCTCGTGGCCCTGGTGATGGTGCTCGTGTTCCTGCCGGGATTCTTGCGAGCAAGAGCCGACTTCGATAACGCGAACGGTGGCGCCGTACGTTTCGCCGAAGAAGGCTAGAGCGCCTTCTTTCACAGCTTGCGTGTACGTGCTCTCACGCTTGAAGACGGGGAGGTCTTCGCGGATTTTCTCGTTGACCAGCGCTTCCACCTTTCGCATCTCGTCAGGTGTAAGCGCGGTGACGTGGGAGAAGTCAAAGCGCAGGCGGTCGGGACCAACGTAGGAGCCAGCCTGGCGGACGTGCGTGCCAAGGACTTCACGCAGCGCGGCGTGCAGCATGTGTGTTGCTGTGTGGTTGCGGGCCGTGTCCGTGCGGCGTGCCGGATGGACCAGCGCATTAACGGTGTCACCAACGCGGAGCTCGCCCTGGAGCACGATGCCCTTATGCACGTAGATCCCAAGAGCGGGCGACTGTGTGTCCTTCACGTCGAACACGCCAGACTGGCTGGTGATCCGTCCCTGGTCGCCAACCTGGCCGCCCTTCTCAGCGTAGAAGGGTGTCTCACGCAGGATGACTTCGATCTCCTGATCTTGCGCCGCTGCGGCTATGGCTTCGCCGTTGGCGATGATGGCCAGGATGACAGACGTGGCTTCCAGCGTCTCATAGCCCAAGAAGCGGGTTGCGCCGATGCTAAGCCCTTCGTAGGCGGATGCCTCACGCTTAATACCGCCGCCCATGCGGGTAGCGCCGCGGGCGCGCTGGCGCTGGGACTCCATCTCCCGCTCGAAGCCGAGCATGTCTACGGTGAGGCCGTGCTCTTTGGCGATTTCCTCAGTGACTTCAGGCGGGAAGCCGTAGGTGTCGTATAACTCAAAAGCTCGGACACCTGGAATTTGACGAGATTCTTTCACCAATCGGCTAAATTCCCTTTTTACATCGTCTGGGTTGGCAGTAATTTCCCAAGACATAAGTTCATTTGGGGCTCCACGGTTGGCCAAAACACCTGAAACTTCCTCAAGGCCGTGCAATATCTGAATCAGATGTGAACAAGCAGACATATAAGCATCTTCAAAAGCCATGGCCCGCTGTGGCTCCCGCTCAACCTTATTGCGAGCTTTTCCGATATATTCGTTCAGACTAAATAGGATACGTCTGGTTTCTTGTGGTAAGACTGTTATTTTGGAAGTGCTCACGGTCAAAGTTGGTGACAACACACTTCGAATCTCGGTCAGTTTTTCATCAGAGAGAAGAAGAAGTCCCGCGATATATCCCTCTACAAAATCTGAGCCCCGAACCACTGTTGCTTGGAATCGCTCTTCCTCCAATTGCAGCACGCGCAGGATGAAGTCCCGCGTCTCCCGCAGCTCGCCGTAGGCATGCCCCATCCGTTCAATAGCCAGTTCCGAGACTTTGCTCAGGAAAGGCCCCGTGAGGCCGAGCTTGCGGCCGTAGCGGACGGCGCGGCGGATCATGCGGCGCAGGACGTAGCCACGCCCTTCGTTGCCAGGCACAACGCCATCGGCGATCAGGAACGTGCAGCCCCGCGCGTGTTCGGCCACTACACGCATGGCAAAACCCTCGTCCGTTTCCGTTCGGTAGAGCTTGCCAGAAAGCTCAGACACGCGGGCAAGCAACGGCTGGAAGATGTCGGTGTCATACACCGTGCGCTTGCCCTGTAATACGGTCACGATGCGCTCCAGCCCCATACCGGTGTCGATGTTGGGCTTGGGTAGAGAACTGAGCTTCTTATCAAGGTCCTGGAAGAACTGCATAAAGACGAGGTTCCAGATTTCCATGAACCGGGCGCAGCGATCGCAGTTGGGGTGACAGCCGGGCTGCTCGCCCTGGTTGCCGGAGCGCTCCCACGCTTCAATCTGCGCGGGTGTGGCCATCGGGCCGCAACCAAACTCAGCGCCGAAGTCGTAGTGTATTTCAGAACACGGGCCGCAAGGCCCCTGCGCGCCGGGCGGGCCCCACCAGTTGGCGCGTTTGCCATACCGGACGATCTGCTCCCTAGGGACCTTCTGCTCCTCGTGCCAGAACTTGTACGCCTCGTCGTCATCCAGGTAGACGGTGATGTACAGGCGTTTGGGGTCGAGCCTGAGCTTTTGGATCAGCAGCTCCCAGGCGAATGCGATAGCCTCGCGCTTGAAGTAGTCGCCCACGCTGAAGTTACCAAGCATCTCAAAGAACGTGCAGTGCTTGTAGTCACCGACCTCGTCAATGTCCGTGGTGCGAAAGCACTTCTGAACAGACGTCATGCGGCGTGCGGGCGGCTCTGCGCGGCCCAGAAAGTACGGCACAAACTGAACCATGCCGGCGGTGGTCAGCAGCAGTGTAGGGTCACCTGCAGGGATGAGGGACGAGCTTGGGATGGGCTGGTGTCCCTTGCTCTGGAAGTAGTCCACCCACATCGTGCGGACTTCGTCGACGGTGAAGCCTGGTGCATTGGGCTGGTCTGGCATGGTGTGCCTCAGTTCTACCGGAGTAGGAGTATGCCGTATTATAGCCCTGCGCTATGAGTGAGGGCAAACGGGTTTCGTAGGCCGATATGGGCTACAATGGTGCAATATGGCCTGCGGGTGCGCCATCAATGACGACACAGGTGAGGTAATGCGGAACATAGCCAAGCTGGTAGAGCGGCGTCCCGCAGCGGTGTTTTCCGCAGACAGAAAATACCGCTACTACCTTCGGCGGCGGTTGAACACGGCGAGCGGCGCGGAGGTCTGCTTTATCATGCTCAATCCGTCAACAGCGGATGAGTTGCGGGACGACTCTACCATTCGACGCTGCATTGGCTTCGGCCGAGCGCATGGCTACAGCAGCCTGATGGTAGTCAAACTGTTTGCTTTTCGGGCGACCGAGCCAAAGCATATGGCGGCGCAGACAGACCCGGTTGGGCCGTTGAACGACGACTTCATTGCAGAGGCTGCGGGAGCAGCCAGCGAGGTTATTTGCGCTTGGGGCGTTCATGACGCGCTGCAGGGCCGGAGCAGCATAGTGTTACGCATGTTGTCGCAGTCAGGAATCATCCAGCAGGTGTTAGGGTTGACCAAGCAAAATGAGCCAAAGCACCCCCTGTATCTACCCAAGGAGACAAAACCCATGCAAATAGAACGGAGCCTGTCACGAGCGAACCTCAGGCTGGAGGGATACGTTGAGCATGATTGATTTGCGCAGCGACACGGTAACGCAACCGACGGATGCCATGCGAAAGGCCATGGCGTCGGCGGAAGTGGGCGACGACGTGTGGGAAGACGATTTCGCGACGAAGCGACTGGAAGCAATGTCTGCGGAGCGCCTGGGGAAAGAGTCAGGGCTGTTCACGCCGAGCGGCACTATGAGCAACCTGCTCGCAACGCTCACGTGGTGCAAACGGGGCGACGAGATGATTGTGGGCAGCGAATCGCACATCTTTTGGAACGAGGTTGGCGGCGCGTCCGCACTTGGCGGCGTCATGGTGCGGACCGTGCCGAATGATGCGTCGGGGCGCATGCGGCCACAAGACGTGGAGAACGCGGTCCGCACGAAGAACATTCACTATCCGGTGACCACGCTGGTGGGGTTGGAGAATACGCACAATCGCTGCAACGGCGCGGTGCTGACGGTCCAGGAGACGCGGGAGATTGCGGATGTGGCGCACCGGCATGGGATTCCGGTGCATTTGGACGGGGCGCGGATCCTCAACGCTTCAGTAAAGCTGGGAGTGCCGGCGGCGCAGCTGGCGGGGCCGGCAGACTCGGTATGCTTCTGCTTTTCCAAAGGGCTGAGCGCGCCGATTGGGTCCGTGCTGTGCGGGAGCAAAGACTTCATCGAGCGGGCCCGCAAGTGGCGCAAGATGCTCGGCGGAGGCATGCGGCAGGTGGGAGTGATTGCGGCGGCGGGCATTGTGGCGCTGGAGACGATGGTGGACCGCCTGGCAGAGGACCACGCAAACGCGCATGCGCTGGCCGTTGGGCTAGCGGGTATTCCAGGCATTAAGCTGGACCCTGAGCAGGTACAGACGAACATCATCATTTTTGAGTGGTCTGGTGACGTGCATGAGTTTATGCGTCGGCTAGAAGCGCACGGGGTGAAAAGCAGTTACAACGCGGGACAGCGTGTTCGGATGGTAACCCACCGGCACATCACTCCGGCAGATGTGGACACGGCGCTGGGCGCGGTGCGGGACGTATCGCGAGAACTGATGGCGGCAAAGCGCTAAGCGGGTTCCGTTGGGAAGTAGCCGTCACGGTTAAGAAAGACATAGGTGTGGCTATTTCTCCTCCAGCTCCTTCAGGGTGTCCCAGTGGAACCGGAAGACAAAATCCATCGCGCGATCAATTGCTTGATTGCGGGTGGAGCGGTCGCTCTTGAGGCCGAGCACTGTGCGCTTTCCGGAGGCCTGTGCAGCGTACGCGGCGCGGCGTTCCCGAAGCTGCTTCTTGTTGGTGGTCTTGCCGCGAGTAGTCATATCCTCAGTGTAGCGGGAAGGTGGCCGCTTTGCATCTGCTACTTGTCCGGCCCTTACCGTCCCTTCGTGTCTCCCCACCACTTCTTAATCCGCTCTGCCACTGTTACCTCGTAGCCTTGGTCTGAGGGTCCGTAGTAGATGCGGCCTTTAAGGGCGTCCGGAAGGTTTTGCATCTGGACGAAGTGGCCGGGCGCATCGTGGGCGTACTGATAGCCTTTGCCATAGCCCAGGTTTTTCATGAGTTGGGTGGGTGCATTGCGTAAGTGCATCGGCACAGGTGCATTGCGCGTCTTCTGCACATCCTCGCGCGCCTTGTTGAGCGCCATGTACGATGCGTTGGACTTCGGCGCGGTGGCCAAGTAGACGGTAGCCTCAGCCAGGGGGATGGCGCCTTCCGGCAGGCCGATGAAGTGCACCGCCTGCTGCGCCGCTACCGCTAGCGGTAGCGCGTGCGGGTCCGCCATGCCAATGTCCTCTGAAGCAAGGATGATAAGGCGGCGCGCAATAAACATTGGGTCCTCTCCCGCCTCAAGCATGCGCGCCAGCCAGTACACAGCCGCATCCGGGTCAGATGAGCGGACGCACTTGATGAAGGCGGAGATAGTGTCGTAGTGGTTGTCCCCTGCCTTGTCGTACACTAGGGCCCGTTGCTGTAGGGCGTCCTCCACGATTGCCAAGGTCACGTGGCGGGTGACGGACGATTCTGACTTAGCGTTGTCGGCGGCGAGTTCCAGGGCGTTGAGGGCAATGCGGGCGTCTCCATTCGCAAAGGTGATGAGAAACGTGAGGGCTTCGGAGTCGACTTCCACATGCATATTGCCGAGGCCGTGCTCCGTGTCCGCAAGCGCGCGGGTCACAATCTCTCTCACTTCATCGTCGGTGAGTTGGTGCAGCGTGAACACACGGCAGCGGGATAGGAGCGGCGCGTTCACTTCAAACGATGGGTTCTCGGTGGTAGCGCCAATGAACGTGATGGTGCCATCTTCCACGTACGGCAGAATGGCGTCCTGCTGTCCCTTGTTGAAGCGGTGGATTTCGTCCACGAAGAGGATAGTGCGCTCCCCGCGCTGGCCCCGTCGTTCCTTGGCCTGTTCAACCGCCTTGCGCAAGTCCGCTACGCCCGCCGACACCGCCGAAAGCGCCTCGAAATGCGACTTGGTCGCCTGAGCGATGAGCAGCGCAAGCGTGGTCTTGCCGGTGCCGGGTGGCCCCCAGAAGATGATGGACGGCAGCCGGTCGGCTTCGATGGCTTTGCGCAGCACGCGGCCAGGGCCGATGATGTGCTCCTGGCCCACGAACTCGTCGAATGTACGGGGGCGTATGCGCGCAGCCAGGGGCGCTTCGCGTGCGGCGCGAGCTTGTCGGGCATGTTCGAAGAGGGCCATAGACTACTATCCCCCCCAAAGGAGACTTGCCCCTTAAGCATACAGGACGGCGTTTGGAAACCATACCTTTTGAGGCTTGTATCAAATTCTTGCCTGAATGGAAGACGGCGCATTCCACAAGGGGGAACCCCAGGCTTTGCGATGCGGTTTCTAGTCGCTCTGCAAGAGCCTCTTCACAGGATGCACCTGACATAGTAGGATAGGTCGATTACTAACGCGGTTACCGGTCGCAGATCAGGTAGCCCCAGAGCCGGGAGGCTGTATGGATTCCCTCCCATCAATGTTGGAGTTTGTGCTTGCCGTAAGCGCCGCCTTTGTTGGTGGCGCTATCCTCCGCAAGCTTCGCCAACCCCCCGTCGTTGGCTACCTCCTTGCAGGCGTTGTTATAGGCCCGGCGCTGCTTGGTGTCGTCAGCGATACAGACCGCATTAAGACGCTCGCCGACTTTGGCGTGGCGTTCCTCATGTTCCAGGCGGGCACGGAGCTTTCCCTGTCCCAGCTCAAGAAGATGCAAGGCATTGCCCTCATTGGCCCGTGGGTGCAGTTGTTGCTCTTTGCGCCACTCGTGGTGGCCGCTGCCGTGTGGCTGAGCTGGCCGTACACAACCGTGTCCTACCTGGGGCTCATCATCGCCCTGTCCAGCACCACAGTCGTGGTCAAGCTGATGAACGAGCGCGGCGAGATGGACTCGCAGCACGGCAGGGCGGCCATCGCGTTCAGCATTGTGCAAGACCTTCCCATGATCCCGGCCATCGTTATCTTCACCGCACTTGCCACCGCTACCGGAGCAACATCCACCGAAATGGTGGGGACCATTGGGATCTCGCTGGGCAAGGCGGTGCTGTTTGTGGTAGTGGCTTACGTGGTTGGGGTGAAGCTGGTGCCCATTGCGTTGCGCCGCATTGAGTCCATGGGCAGCGAGGTGCTACTGCTGGCCGTCATTTCGTTGGCGCTTGGCATGGCATACATCAGCAATCTTATGGGCATGTCGCTGGTACTTGGCGCGTTTATTGCCGGTCTGGTAGTTGCAGAGTCAGAAGTGCATTTCAAGGTGCTTAAAGAAGTCTCGCCCATCAGCGACCTGTTTGTCACCTTCTTCTTCGTCTCGGTAGGCATGCTGCTGGACTTCCGGTTTGTGCTCACGCACATCCCACAGGTGCTCATCATTGTAGGCATTATCATGATCGCCAAGACATTCGTCATGCTGATTGTGGGCCTGGTGTTCAAGTATCCAGGCCGGTCGGCGCTGCTCATGGCCCTGGCAATGGCGCAAATCGGGGAGGAAGCGTTCCTGTTGGCGCAGGTTGGACTGGATAAAAAAGTGCTGTCGCCGGACATGTATTCGCTAGTGCTTTCTGGCGCGGTGCTGAGCATTGTCTTGAGCCCGCTGGGATTGAACGCGGCGCCGTTCCTGATCCGTGTCTTCCAACGTGTTCCTTTGTTGGGCCACCTGTTTATTGATGCGCCGGGCATGCATTCGGTGAGCCATAAGGCGCTGACGAACCATGTCATCATTTGCGGCTATGGCAACGTGGGACGGGAGCTGGCCACCACACTGGACCGGCGCGGCATTAGGTACCTGGTCATTGAGACGGAGCCGCACTACGTGTCCATGCTGCGTGAGAAGGGCATTCCCTGCATCATGGGTGACGCAAGCAAGGTGCAGGTGTTGAACCAGTCGGGTGTGCAGCAGGCGCAAAGCATGGCGGTTACGTTCCCCAATCCCATTGTGACCGAGGCGGTGGTGCGGTGCGCCAGGCGGGTCCGCAAGGGCATGCCGATCTTCGTGCGCGGCACGGGCGATGAGGAGATGGTGGAGCTGCTCTACGCCGCGGGTGCTACTGAGGTGGTGAACCCAAGCTTTGAAGCGAGCATGGAGTTTATTAGCAAAGTGCTGCGCGGGACAGGCACGTCGTCCAAGGAGGTGGAGAAAGTGGTGCTCACCCGGCGCATAGGATTCTATAGCTAAGTAGGGTACTACCGGCACCCTTCCTACGGGCTATCCTAAGAGTGGAACGTGGCTCCCAGACACGTAATAGGGGGCAGGTTTCAATCCTGCCCCCACGTTTTTTCAGACCAAGCGGTCAGCGTGTCTGGAACGGCTTTCCGTCAACAATAAGACTCTTCAAAACAGCGTGCCCCTCAAAGTCAATCACCACGACGGCCTTGATGTCCCGCGAGCGCTGTAACTCTAGCCCAACGCCTTCTGGGACGAAGTACGACTCGATGCCGTATTCGACGCTGATGGATGGCGCAGTGAGCGGGGCAATCGGTTGCCGCACCCCCGGGTCTGGGAAAGTTGACTCCGTGACACGGCCCCGAATGTAGAGGTCCCAATCCGGCTGTGGACTGCGAGCTACGGCGCCGACGAGGACAAGCCTAGCTCCATCTAGTTCCAAATGCACATACACGGTGTCACCCACGGAGAATTGGTCATAGAAGACAGTGGTGTAACCCCCAGGGGTCTCAGCAAGATTGGTAATCGTGTACCGCAGCACCACGTAGTCCCCGCGGAACGGGTCGCGCGGGTCAATGGGCGAGGCTTGCAGCACCACCTCGCGGCCCGTGCGTACTGGGGACTCTTTGATGTACGCAAGCGGCGCTACCCCAAGGAACCAGTACAGAAGCAAAGAAGGCTCGCCGGCGCGCACGCGATAGATCTGTGCAATGAGGAAGACGCTCGCGCCGTAGACCACCGCGCCCAGGAAGATAACGGCCGTCCCAAGCCTGTGGTAGTCCCGCACAAAGCGCAGCCACCAGCCCGCGCCGTATGTGCCAAGCATCCCGGCGAACAGAAGCGTCAGCTTGCCCCAGCGGTTGAGTTCTTGCCAGTTGGCGCCAATAAATAGAAGGACGCCAAGGCCGAACAAAACAGCGCCCAGGACGGCCAGCGTGCTGATGAGGTTGCCCTGCACTCAGCGGGCAAGTGGGGAGTCAGCGCGTGGCTCGTAGCAGGCCAGGATCGTCTGCGCCTGATCAGCGGTGATAACGCCTTGCTGCACCCATGCGGCAGTCTCCCGGACAAGGGTGTTGTAAGAGCGTTCGTCCAAAGGCTGGCGCGGTGATGATGTACTCATCTATACAAAACGAACGTAAACGCCAGGATGGCCTAACGCCCTGTCCCCGGTAGACTGGCGGACTTCTGCTTGTCCTCAAGCTGCTTCTTCAATGCGTCAATGTCTCGCCTCAACGCCTGTTGCTTGCGTGACATGTAGACGATGTAGCCGAAGAACGCCACCCAGGTGAGCGTGTACGCGACAAACAGGAACGATAGGTTCGAGTTCGTGGCGGCCTGTTGCGGCGCAATAGCCATGCCAATGACAGGCGCTGTGGGGGCAAGCGCAAAGAGTGCCTTAACGTCCTTCATAGGAGAGCTGCATCCTTTCCGTTTCTTCCTCGGCGCGGCGCAGGTAGTACCGCTCCACGGTAAGCGCAATGTAGAGCACCAGGAACGTGAGCATGGCGAACAAGAGCGCCGTGCGCATCGTTGGGTCCAGGGCCCCTTCCGGCGCGGCAGGCCCAACGAGAAGCTGCGGGTGCACGTCGCGCCACCAGGTGGTGGACATGTACACAAGGGGCACGTCAATCATGGCGAAGATGCCCAGCACTGCGGCGTAGCGCGCGCCTCGCACGCCCTTGGGAGCGTATGCGCGCAGCATCAGGTATGCCACATACAAAAACCACATGATGAGCGACGTCGTAAGCCGCGGCGACCAGTCCCACCAGATGCCCCAGGTGGCCTTGCCCCAGAGCGTACCGGTCAGCAGCATAAGTGAAATGAAGAGGACACCCACTTCCGCCGAGGCGTAGGCAATAGCGTCCCATTTCTCGCTTGGGCGAATCAGATAAGCGATGCTTGCAACGAAGACTGCCCCAGCCGCAACGAAGCCAATGATGGCAATGGGGACATGGAAATACATGATGCGCTGCACCGCACCCATCGTCGCCTCGTTGGGGACCCACAGAAAGGCCATATAGAGCGTGATGAGCATCATAACGCCTGCCAGGCCCAGCAGGCCGGTGCGCAGGGAGAGGTTCATGGCGGCCTCCTTGGTGCGGGACTATTCCTGCACGACGAATTGGAAGAGTGCGGCGGAAACGACGAGGAACACAGCGTCAAATGCGGCGGTGAGTTGGAGCCACCTGGCGAACTCGCTCCAATCCTCAGCGCGCCCGGCTCCTGCACCAGCAAAGATGGCGCTGGTGCTTTCCACGGCAGCAATGATAACAGGTAGAACAATCGGGAAGAAGAGCACGGGCAGCAGCACCTCGCGGGCCCGCATGTTCACTGCCATGGCTGAAAACACGGTGCCCACCGCCGCGAAACCCAGCGTCGTGAGCACCGTAAGCAGCCATAACGATGGCAGGAAAAGCGGCAGGTTGAAGAGGATCCCGAACACCGGCAGCATCACGAACTCGATGGCGAGCATGAAGAAAAACGCGCTGAGCAGCTTGCCGAAATAGAGTGCGTCACGGCTGACGGGCGTCAGCAAGAGGCCGTCGAGTCCGCCCTTCTCTTTCTCCATGGCGAAGGTGCGATTCAGGCCCAGCACGCCCGCAAACGTGAATGACACCCACAGGGTGCCCGCCGATACAACGGCCAGCAGTGCGGGCGTGGGCTCAAACGCAAAGTTGAACGTGATGATGACAAGAAAGACGAACACCAGGATGGGCGTGACTACCTCTTTGGTGCGCACTTCCAAAAGGAAGTCCTTCCATAGGATTGTGAAGATAGCGGAGAGGTAGGCCTTCATACCGGTACCCCGGCCACGCGTATGTACAGGCTGCGAAAGTCAGCAGGCGTGACGAGGGCGCGAGGCTGGTAGTATGCAATGCGCCCGTCCACGAGGATGGCCACATGGTCGGCCATGGTGAGCCCCTTCTCTACGTTGTGGGTGGTGAGGAAAACAGAGCCGCCCTGCGCGCAGTGGTCTTTTAGCAAACGCTCCAGTATGCCTATGGCGTGTTGGTCCAGGCCCGTCTCCGGCTCGTCTAGCAGCAACAGGCGTGGCCGGTGGAGCAGCGCGCGGGCCAGGCCGATGCGCTTCTGCATGCCATGCGATAGGGTGTGTACCCGGCGGCTCATGTAACGCTCAAAATCAAGTGCGCGGGCAAGCTCAACGATGCGGGTGTCCATAGCGGGGACGCCGTACATGCGGCCATAGAAATGCAGGTTTTCTAAGCCCGTCAGGTGATCGTAGAGGAACGTCTGGTGCGTGAGAACGCCAATAGTCTGCCGCACTTCTGTGGCCTGGCGCGCAGGGTCAAGCGAGGCGATCCGGAGTGTGCCGCTGTCGTGGCGGGTAAGCGTTGCCAGCGTTCGCACAAGCGTGGTCTTGCCAGAACCATTTGCGCCGAAGAGGGAGAGGCATGCGCCCCATGGTAGGGTGAAGTCCAGACCGCGCAGGACAGACTGCGTATGGAAAGCCTTCGTCAACCCGCGGGCTTCAATGGCAGCCGCGCCGGTGCCGTCGTGAGTCGGAGTTACCATAACGCGTATGTCGCAGCAGTGGGCATCACAACTGGGACCTTCGCCAGCCGTAATGTCACAGATACAGTGCGTTTGCGTGCTGGTTGCGCGGAATTATATATGATGAAATGCGCTCCATCATTGCCATAGACCGGCATTATAGTAGCCTGAGTGGCGGAGAGGCGGCAAGGTGGCGGCCACGTCTTTTGGGTTGCCGCGCAGGGCCAAAACGCCGTAAAATACCGGCATCTTTTGGTGAGAAGCTTCGGAATCCAATCCAGCTTGAGGGATGCACCGACAGAAGCAAGACCCTAGTCATGCAGAATCAAGCCGCGTCACGCAAGCGCTAGAGACATGGTACTGTGTTTTTCCTGTAACTCGACGCTACTCCGTCTCGTGATACCCAACTAATTCTCCCGTCTGGGATTAGAGTGGACGGGGGTGGAGTTACAGGGAGAACACCGACGACCGCTGTCGCTCGCAGATTGAGATAGGTGACAGTCGAGTCAGCTAGGCTCGCTGTCTCTTAGTTTCAGCGTTGACAAACAACTCCTGAATTGGCTTGCCCAACGATCTCGCCAGCGCAACTAACGTTCCGTATCTCGGGGACTGCTCGCCACTCTCGATTCGCCCCAGAGTTACTCTCCCAATCCCAGACGCAGCGGCTAGAGCTTCTTGCGTTAGGCTGGCGGATTCTCGAAGGCTCCGGATTCGATGCCCGAGTGCTTGCCTCCCCTTTGTCGCAACAGCCTCAACACGCGAACCATAGGACGGATCACAGTAACGACGCACAAAGTCCCAGGGAATTTCTACACTTTCGCCCTTTGTGGTGCGTAGCACCAATTCATACGGGTTTGGCAGTTCAATGTTCGCGAGATTCTTTATGTCCCGGATTTCTGGAATGTCTTTGAACGGTACTAGCCCTTTGCATCCATCAGCGAAAGCAAATTCGAGGCCTGTCTTCGTAGCCGACGCAGAAGTCATCATGCGATCAGCGTTCCTGACCAGCGTTACAGCCATCGTTGCCACACCTCATCTTCCATGAATTTCGTTCCAGATTTTCCTGATGGCATCCGCATGCCTTCGGTAGGCCTCCAAAATGGTGTGTGCCTCTCCAGGTGGCGGTTCATCCATAAAGCCTCCACCGTTCAACTCGATTCGGCACACGTCTTCGTTGCCTTCCCATACGTGTACATGGGGCGGCTCACGAAGGTCTTCCCGAGGGTTTATGCGGAAGCGGAGCCTCCCTTCCTGTGCGGCGACTGGCATCCATTGCTCCTCACCCTCAACCAATTTTTCGATACAATTTGTATCATAAACGATACGTTTGTCAAGGGGAGGATTTCCGAAACAAGAGTTTAGCCGGGCCGCTAACCTGGTGGGCGCCAGGCCGAGATCTAGGATGCACCGTCCGGGAGTAACCAAATTTGCCACACTATACGCCCAGACCCTGCAGGGAGTAAGCCCGCACTCACCCACCCCTCCACGCCCGCGCCGCCAGCACCACCGCCGCACCAACCGCCGCTGCCCCGGCAACCCACCACCCAACCCGTCCCCCCGCACGCGCTCCCACGCCCTGCTTCGCAACAGCGCGCCGCTGCCTCCTGTTCATCGCCTGAGATCGTCGCACCTTCATTCCCCCAGCCTACACTGCCTGACCGCCGCAGGCCAGCGAGTCCCTACTGTGCTCCCTCTCTCGTTTTAGGCGCTTTAGGGGAGAGAGCCTGACCTGCGCACCTAGCAGCCGGTCGAAAGGAGCCGAACTACTAGGGCAGCGCCCATGAGCACCAACGGAATGACGCTTTGGCCATACGCTGTCAGTGATATAATTGTGGTCATTGGCGGACAAATCAGAGCCGACTTTTTCGCTGAGGTGCTCTCCCCATGTTGCCATTGCCAACACACAGCAAGCTTGGCCTGAAGGAGTGGGCGGTCGCCTGCAAAGCCCTGGAACAGGGCGCTATGGTGACCCTCATTCGCAAGGGCGGCATCCGGGAGCCGGGCAAGGCGTTTCAGGTCCGGGAGCGCCAGTTCATGCTGTACCCCTCGTATGAGCACCAGAAGCCTGAGCTCGTCAAACCCGCCTGGCACGGCGCCCTCGCGCAAACGCTCCAAGGCGTCAAGCTTCCGCAACAGGACATAACGTTCAGCCTCTTTGCGGACACCACAGATGTTGTGGAGGTGCTGGAGCAGGAGCGGCTGGAGCTTATTTCGCCCCACCACCTGTGGACGTTGGACTACGCGCAGAAACGGCTCCACTGGAAGCCCCGGCAGGCGCTGGCCGTTATGCTCGTGCGGATCTACCAGATGGATCCGGCAACGCTGCCAATCCTTAAAGAGTACAACGGCTGCACCTCCTGGGTGCCGCTCGTGCAGGACGTGCCCCTCAAGAACCTGACGCCTGTGTTGTCTGACCTAGACTACAAGAGCCAGGTCAACCAAGTGCTGAACGCCCTAGGCGTCGTCGCGGGAGCGCGCTAAAGCACGTGCACTCGAACGTGCGGGAACTTAGTAGGGCGGATGTCGGGTTGCGGCAAGTCCCTCCCTTTTAGAGCCTGCCCTGAGCGAAGCGCAGCAGAGTCGAATGGGAGAGGTCGCAGACTCCGAGCCAGGCCGAAGAGGATTTAGGTCGCAGACCCTGAGCGGAGCCGAAGGGGAGAGGTGGGGAAGGGCGAGGGGCAGCGGTCCCCCGCGCAATCCCAGCCTTCCAGACAGCAAACCCTTGCGCACACTGGCTCGCGGCGGCATGCTAGACGTGGATGCGTCCAGTATGCTGAACACCGCAAAGAAGAGAAGTCAGAGGTCGACAGAAAGTCGACCAGAAAGCTGAAGGGCAATCGTGCAGGCACCGAAGCCCTTGAAAACCCCGAGGAATCACATCGCTGAAGTTGCCGCAGTATACGTCCCAGCCGTCACCCAAGCATCCTGCGACACCCCAAGCCTGCCATGCAATGCGGGCCAGTTGCGACACAATACGCACACATTCGTCGTTGCCCCAACGGGAGCCGCGACGGAATGCGTCTCGGCAATTCAAAACCAAATTAGCTAGGGTGTGCAATGAAGTATCGAACAATGGGGAGCACCAACATCAAACTCTCAGAAATTGGGTTTGGCGTCTGGACAGTGGCCACGAACTGGTGGGGGACTATTGAGCCGGAGCAAGGCGAGAAGCTGCTGCAAAAGGCCCATGAAATGGGCGTCAACCTCTTCGATACCGCTGACACCTACGGCGAAGGCTTTGGCGAAGAAATCCTAGCCAAGGCGCTGGGGAAGCACCGGCACGAGATTGTAGTCGCCACCAAGTTTGGCTACGACTTTTACAACGTTCCTCTTCGTGACGGGCATCGAGAGCGGCCGCAGAACTGGGACCCAAAGTTTGTGCGGTTTGCCTGCGAGCAGAGCCTGCGGCGTTTGAAGACGGACTATATCGATATCTATCAGATGCACAATCCACGCCTGTCGGCCATGAAAAGTGATGCGCTATGGAGCACGCTGAATGACCTGGTGCGGGAGGGTAAAATTCGCCACCTGGCCGCCGCGCTGGGGCCGGACATCGGCTGGTTTGACGAGGGCGATTATGTGATGAAGCAGCGACCAGTCACGTCTATGCAGATCATCTACAGCATCTTTGAACAGCAGCCGGCGCGGAAGTTTTTCCCAACGGCGGCGGACAAGAAAGTTGGGCTGCTCTCCCGTGTGCCCCACGCGTCTGAGGTGCTCACAGACGAGTTTCGCCATACACCGCCTGTATTCGAGGCGTCAGACCACCGGTCGCACCGGCGCCAGCAGTGGCTGCAGCAGGCGTTTGACCGGGTGAAGGAACTGGACTTCCTAACTGAGCACCACACTATGTCGTTGGCGCAGGCGGCCATCCGCTTCTGCCTGGCGCAGCCCACCATCTCCTCCGTGCTGCCAAACCTCACAAGCGTGGAAAAGCTGGTGGAGTACATTGGCGCAACAGACAAGGAAAACCTGTGCAAGGACTGCCTGAAGCGCCTTGAGCGGTTCTACGATGAGTTTGAGGCGATGCCTGTTCCAGCAGCGGGCGCCTGATTTCCCGCGGGCCCTGGGCCCACAGGCGCTTGCCCCAAGTTGATTGGGGCAGGAGCAGGTTGCTGCTGGTTCTGCTGCGGGCGGAAAAAGCCGCGGGCACGGCGCATGGCCTGGAACTCCCGGCGGTTGGGGGTAGGTGCGGTGCGCATGGCTTGGGGCTTCAAAAGGCGCATCATTTCGCCTTCAATGACCTCGTAGTCCACACGCGGGAGGATGTGCAGCTCACCTTGAAGGGCCAGTGGCCACATCTCCGGAGGCCATCGCTTGATGTACTCCAAGCGTGGCGCTATAAGGGCCGCATCAAGCTCCTGCCCTTCCGGCATGACCCAATCGCCCTTAAGGCGCACCCGATGGGGGAATACCTCCTGCGGGTGGACGCTGGTCCAGATAGGCGACTTGTCTTCAAGCGCATTGGAGACAACTGAGGTGGCGGCGGCGAATAGGCGCTGGTCCTTGATGTAGAACAGCAGACGGTCCCCATTGACCATCCGCTCTACCTTCTTGCGCTGCTTGGACGTGAAGCCCTGGACTGTAACGCCAAGGTTTTTGGTGGCTTGCCAGTTCTCCGGCGTAATGGTAACCATCCAGTGGTTCAAGACTGCCTCCACGGGGATATGAGAGACCCTGATGAGGGCCGCTCACTTCTAAAGTGATAGCTTTCCGTAGGAAATCGACGATATATTTCCTCAGATTTACTGTACCACAAGGCTGCTCATGCACGCCGGGACGGGACTGTAGATGTTGCGAAGCAGCAGACGCGCCACAGCCTGCTTCGCCTTAGCCCAAATACCGGGTGAGGCTAATGCTTGGCGGCGGACTTGTCGGTGAGCTCAAGCTGACGGAGCAGGTTGACCATCTGGATGGCGGCGATAGTGACGTTATAGCCGGTGTTGCCCACCTTGCCGCCAGAGCGCTCTAAGGCCTGCTGCAGATCATTGGTGGTGAGGACGCCTAGCATGACAGGAAGGTGGAATTCACGAGAAACTGCGTTGATGCCATCTGTGGCGACACGCGAGATGTGCTCAAAGTGGGCGGTCTCGCCGCGGATAATAGCGCCAAGACAGACGATGGCGTCGTAATGGCCGGAGCGGGCGATCTCCTGTGCGGTAAGCGGCAGCTCAAAGGACCCGGGCACCCAGGCGACGAGCGTGTCCCGCTCCTTTACATGTGTTTCCTTGAGCGCCTCTTTTGCGCCGCTGAGCAGCTTGCCAACAATGTGGTCATTGAAGCGGGCGCAGACTATGGCGACGCGCAGGCCTTCGCCTCGTAGACTGCCTTCATGCTCTTGAGTCATGGCGCCTCCGATGCAGGCAGATTTGAGAGATACGGTATACGGGTTGGGCGCGGGGTGCAAGCTGAAGGGCTAGGCCTTCTCAATGGTAGCGGTGAGCTTGCAGCTTTGGAGGCGGTCGCGGTAGAGCTCTGCGGGTTCCAGCGGGCAGACGATGACGACGGCACGGCCAGCGCTGTGTGCCTCCATCATGATCTCTTCGGCGCGCTGGGTGCTGAGCGAGGGGACGGACTTTACGAGCGAGGTGACCACGTGCGGCATGGAGTTTACGTCATCATTGTGGAGGATGACGTAATAACGCGGCACAAGCTTTTGCAACCGTTCGGTGATGTCGTGAGCGATAGGTGTGGGTATGGTCACGGGCTGTAGTCGCCTTTAGCCCTTGCCCTTGCGCGGGGAGGGGTGTTGTTCCGCGTCGCTGAGCATATGGCCCATGCGCTCTTGCTTCGTGCGCATGTACTTTTCGCGCTCCTTGTGCGCCGGCGCGATGATAGGTACGCGCTCAACTAGTTCCAGGCCGTATGCCTCCAAACCAACCACCTTCTTGGGGTTGTTAGTGAGGAGGCGCATGTTCTTAATGCCAATGTCCGTGAGGATTTGTGCGCCAAGCCCGTAGTGGCGGAGGTCCGCGGCAAAGCCCAGTTGCTGGTTAGCATCCACGGTATCCATGCCGGTGTCTTGCAGAGCGTAGGCACGGATCTTGTTATGCAAGCCGATGCCGCGGCCTTCTTGCCGCATATAGAGAAGTACGCCACGCCCTTCCGCAGCGATCATGCGCATGGCTAAGTCAAGTTGCTGACCGCAGTCGCAGCGGACGCTGCCCAGCACGTCGCCGGTCAGACATTCGCTGTGGACGCGCACCAGGACGGGCTTGCCGTCACTAATATTGCCAAGGGTAAGCGCTAGGTGCTCAAATGGTTGAAGCAAGGTGCGGTACACGTGGGCTTGGAAGAGGCCGTATGGTGTTTGCATGGAAGCTTGAGAGACCTTCTGCACCAGCTTCTCATGCTGTGCGCGGTAGGCAATGAGCTGGGCGATGCTGACGATTTTCAGGTCATGCTCTTTGGCGAACTTCTCAAGCTGCGGGAGGCGGGACATGGTACCGTCAGGGCTCATGATCTCGCAGATGACGCCCGCGGGGTAGAAGCCTGCCATGCGGACAAAGTCGATGATGGCCTCGGTGTGGCCGGCGCGCACGAGCACGCCGCCCTCCGCATAGCGTAGCGGAAACATGTGACCTGGTCGCCCGAAGTCTTCGGGCTTGGCCCTAATTTCGTGGGGGTTGCCCAGCGCGCGAATGGTAGCGGCACGATCTTGGGCAGAGATGCCAGTGGTTGTGCCAACTTTGTAGTCCACAGATACGGTGAAGTTAGTGCCATGGCTGGTGGTGTTGTCCGTTACCATCATGGGAATTTCTAACTCTTGAAGCCGCTCACTGGTCAGGGAGATGCACATGAGGCCACGGGCATACTGGGCCATGAAATTCACATGCTCGGGTGTGACCACTTCCGCTGCAACGCAGAGATCGCCCTCGTTCTCGCGGTTTTCATCATCGACGATGATGACAAACTTCCCCTTTTTGAGCTCTGCAACTGCTTCTTCAATGCTTACTAGCGCCATGTTGTTCTCCTGCACACTACCGTGCAGCCTTGTGTTTTGCGCTGGCTTTCCGCGAGGTCCGCGGGGCGGACCTTTGAGCCAGCCGCTCAACGTACTTGGCCAAAATGTCAACTTCCAGGTTCACCGGAGCGCCCGGCTTGTAGGCGCCAAGGGTCGTGTGCCGATATGTATATGGTATCACAGCGACGCTGAAACGATTGGCGTTTTCGCTCACTATGGTCAGGCTGATGCCGTCTATGGCGATGAACCCTTTCTCGACGATATACCGTGAAATGGAACTTGGCGCCTGGAACGTGACGATGTTTGATTCACGCTCCGGCTTGATAGAAAGCAGCTTGCCGACGCCGTCCACGTGTCCCTCGACCAAGTGGCCGCCCAAGCGGCCTCCGTAGGCAAGGGGCCGCTCCAGGTTTACGACGCGACCCGGCTTAAGGAAGTCTAGGTTGCTGCGGCGCTGGGTTTCCGGCGTGACGTCTACGGTGAACTGCCTGCCCTTGAGAGAGGTGAGGGTGAGGCAGACGCCGTTCATGGCGATGCTATCGCCGAGCTTGGCGCCCTTCAGTGTCACGTTCCCTTCAATGGTGAAGACGGGAACATTGATGCTGACGACCTTGCCCAGTTCTTCCACGATGCCGGTGAACATGACCCTATCCTTTTTGCCAGGTGCTCTTTCGAGGGTAGCCCACTATTAAGATGTCATTTCCCACGCGTTCGGAGCGGACGCGCTCTAGGGTGACGGCGCTGGCGAGAGACGGGATGCCCGCGCCCTCGACGGGAGTGGGGGCTTCGCGGCCACCGACGATGCACGGGGCGATGTAGGTGTAGACCTTGTCCACCAGGTCTAGGGCGAAGAGCGAGGAGAGCAGCGTGCCGCCACCTTCCACGAGCACCGACGTGACCTGGCGCTTGCCCAACTGCTGGAGCAGGCTTCTCAGGTCAACTGAGCCGTTCTGGGCCGGGACTTCAAGCACCTCGGCACGGGCCTGGATGAGGGCGGCTTTCTTCACGGGGGACGCGTTGGCAACGGCTACGAGGGTCTTGCCGGGTTCCTTGAGCATGCGTGCGGTCAAGGGCAAGTTACCCTGAGTGTCTACTACCACGCGCAGGGGCTGCTTGGGAAGTGGCTTGTCCGCGGCGTCTCGGGCGGTGAGCTGCGGGTTGTCACGGACGGCGGTGTTGATGCCGACCAAGATGGCGTCGCAGGCGAGGCGCAGGGTGTGGACCTGGGCGCGGGCTTCTTCGCCGGTGATCCAGCGGGAGTCGCCGGTGACGGTGGCGATTTTGCCGTCCAGGGTCATGGCGTATTTGACCACGACCAGCGGCAGGTCGGTGGTGATCCAGTGGGAGTGGGCCTCGATGAGCTCCGTGGCTTCGTCGGTTTCATCTGGGGCGGCCATGACCACGCGGATGCCTGCGGCTTCCAGCTGGGCTTTGCCCTGCCCGGCAACACGCGGGTTGGGGTCGAGGGTGGCGATGTGCACTTCGGCGACGCCGGCGGCGATGATGGCCTGGGTGCACGGTGACGTGCGGCCCTGGAAGTTGTGTGGCTCCAGGGTAACGTAGAGCGTTGCGCCTTTGGCGGCGTCACCGGCCTGGCGGAGCGCCACCACTTCGGCGTGGGAGCCTCCGGGCGGCTGCGTGGCGCCTTCGCCGATGACGCGGTCGCCTTTGACGAGCACGGCGCCGACGGGAGGGTTGGGGCTGGTGGAGCCGACGACCCCTTTCGCCAGAGTTAAGGCCCGCTTCATGTAGTCCATGAGCGGCCCGGGGTTACTTTTTGCCGAAGTCACGGTAGGCTCTGCTGGCGGTTGGCTCTACCTGGCCCTGGTATTTGCTGCCGAGGGATGCGGAGCCGTAGGGCCTATCGGCGGGGGTGGAGAGCTGCTGGTAGGAGACTTGGCCGATCTTCATGCCGCTGTAGAGGGTGATGGGCAATCGGGCGACGTTGCTGAGCTCCAGGGTGAGGTGGCCTTTCCAGCCGGGGTCTACGTAGCCGGCGGTGGAGTGGATCATGAGGCCGAGGCGGCCGAGGGAGCTTTTGCCTTCTAGGCGGGCGACGAGGTCATTGCCGAGCTCAAAGTATTCCTGTGTGGTGCCGAGGACGAACTCGCCGGGGTGCAGGATGAAGGGGGTGTCACCTTCGACTTTGATGAGCTCGGTGAGGTCGTCGATGGACTGGCGGACGTCTATGTAGGGTTTACGGGAGTTGCGGAAGACGCGGACGCTATCGCCCATGTGGACGTCCACGCTGGCGGGCTGGACCATGTCCGGGTCCCAGGGCCGGATGACGATGCGCCCCTGGGCTACGGCTTCTTTGATGCTGCGGTCGCTTAAGACCACGGTGGCGCTCCTACTTATGACTGAGTGTATTGTACTGTGGCCGGCGCGGACTCTGCACGGTAGGGGTGGTTTGCAGCTGTCTTCGGTTGACGGATTCCGGCGAGGCTTGCGTTGAGACGTTACGAGGGTGTGCGTATTGTGTCGCAAGTGGGTCGCATAGGACCACATGGGGAGGTGCGACAGGATGCTGCTTTCTCGCGCATCGAGCATTGCAGGCGTCAGTCAGGTAAGGGATTTTTCGAGGCGTATACATGGGGCGTATGCGCCTCTTCTTTTGGGACGCTTCCATGTGGCTGAGGACTGTCCGAGGGAGGGGCCATTGGTGTAGTTGTGTAGCCGGTGTCGCCAAAGGGCTGTGACTGCTTGGGACATGATGGAGTGGCGAAACACGGCTGCATCTTTCCGAGAAGGAATCAGCATGGAGGGATTTGCCTGTGTGTATTGGTTGCGCATACGGGAGGCGTATATTCGGGCCAGCGTGCTAGCGGGAGACGGGCCAGGTCAGCTCCGGGCTGTCGCCTACGAGCGGTGCTACCTCGTAGGCCTCCATGTCGTCGGAGGGGTAGGGAGCCAGCAGGTGTTTGATGGCTTCCGGGGTGGTGAGCGTATGATCGAGCCACAGGGCTTCAGCGGCGCGCGGGATGATGACGGGCATGCGGTGGTGGACGGACTTCATGAGCTCGTTTGACGTGGTAGTGATGATGGTGCAAGAGTAAACCTCTGCGTCTTTTAGGCCGGCGTAGTTGGTCCAGAGGCCCGCGAATGCGAAGAGCTCGCCGCTTTTGAGTCGCACGACAAACGGCCGGGTGCCGCCCTGCGCGCTGGGCCATTCGTAGAAACCTGTTGCAGGGATGAGACATCGGCGGCGCCTGAGCAGGGGGCTGAACAGGGACGACGATGGGACGCGTTCAGCGGTGGCGTTGAAGAGGGAGTTTTTCTTTGTTTTGGTCCAGGGTGTTTCCAGCCACCAGCGCATGGGGCGGAGGATGCGGCCGCCGTCCTGTTCAAGCACGACTGGTACATCAGACGTTGGCTTGATGTTGTACGCGGGTTGTGGCGCGTAGCCAGAAAGGGCGCGCGCCGCAAAGCGCTCCAGAATTTCGTTGCACCCGCAGGTGCAGTAGTATCGTCCGCACATTGGTTTACAGCGTCGTGCCGGAGTGGAACTGGCGCCTCACTAGGCGGCGACCCGCGGCTTGCGTATCTTGTGGTACACCGCTAGCAGGACGGTGCTGCCGACTACGGCCAGCAGTACCGCAAGGAAGCTCATGCGGTCGATGCCGCCCGTCCCGAGGACCCAACCGAGCAGGCCGCCGACAAACGCACCGGCGAGGCTCGCCAGGAGATTGCTAAAGGTGCTCACGTGATTACTGCCGGGCGAGAAAAACTTAGCCATGAGCCCCATTGCCACTCCAACAATGACCCAACTCAGGATTCCCATGCGCCACCTCTCTCATTTCCATCTTGGGTTGACTTGGTCCGGTCGTCAGTGCTGGGAAACAGGTATCCAGCATGCACCCCTACGGTGCTGGCGGATGCTGCGGGAAGGAAACGGGAGTCTGGGGTGATTGGTCAGGGGCTGGCTGCGCTGGTGAAGGGAACCGCCAGGAAAAATAGTATACCACGAACGCGCACTTATCGTGGTGTTATCATCACTATACGTTGCTCAATTTGGTCGGCGAAGCTTGGATTCACATGTTTTTTGGCGCAGCGGTTGAAGTTTCTCTCCTTCTGCTCATTATTCGATTTGCCTGGAAATGGCCAAACGAGGTTGACCAAAACTGACATTAGCAATCGCTGACATTTTTAGCCATAAATCAAGTATATGATGGTGCGCGCGAAGGGATTCGAACCCCTGACCCGGTGATTAAGAGATGTTCCAACACCTGGCGTTCTACAGTGGTTGGCCGGTAGGTGTGAACGCCTACTCGGTGCTGAAGCAGGTGCTTGAGGAGCATGGCAGGGCTGGCTCCTAAACGGGGAGACGCGCCAGCAGGTTATCAATGGCAGGCGCATAGGCGGCTTCCGTACGAAATATCCTAGACATGGACGAAACAGCGACTTGACCTGAGTGCCCTGCGCCAGTACAGTGCGGGTGGCTTGAAGGCGGTGCGAAATGCTACGCTAAGCTTGACGCGTAGCGGGGGAAGCGCTGGCCGTGTGAGTCAGGTGTCGTGCGGAAGACATTCGTTAGGAAACGTTCTAAAGGAGCCTGGTAGGCCGCATATTCTTATGGCACCTTACACTGAGCGCGGCAGAGAACGGAAATAACTAGAGGAGGAGGCTACCTATGGCAACTGTGAACTCGGTACTCGGACCCCTGGACACGGGACAAATTGGATTCACGCTGAGCCATGAGCATGTACTGGTCAGTTCCGCGGGCGTCCCCGCACTCTTTCCTGAGTTTCTGGAACTACCCAGGAGGAAAGAAGATATTGTAAAGGCCCTGACCGGAGCCTATGCGGAAGGTGTCCGGACGATCATTGACTGCTCCACGATTGACCTTGGGCGGGATGTTCCTCTCATGGTGGAGGTTTCCAAGCGCAGCAGGGTACAAATCATTGCTTGCACGGGCGTGTGGACGCAGATCCCACGGGCTTTCAATCAGGCCACGGTGGACCAGTTTGCTGCGATGTTCACCCGGGAGATTCAAGTGGGAATGCAGGGAACGAACGTGAAGGCCGGCGCGATTAAGGTGGCCAACGATGAGCCGCACTTCCGACCTGAAGAGATCAATATTTTGCGGGGAGCGGCGCGCGCTGCGAAGGCGACTGGCGTGCCGATTACCACGCACTCGGGCCACTCCTGGATTGTGGAGAAGGTAGGACCGATGCAGGTGCAGATCTTTGAAGAAGAAGGGCTGAACCTGAACCAGGTGTACATTGGGCACAGCGACAGCACGAAGAACATGGAGTACTTGACGTGGCTGGCCAAGAAGGGTGTGTGGCTTGGTATGGACACCCTGAAGGGCGGGGCCGCCCGGCCCGGGACGGATGGCAACCCTGGCAATCCGGACTGGGAAGAGAGGACGGTGATTCTGAAAAAGCTGATGGACGCCGGCTTTACCAACCGGCTCATGCTGGGGCATGACTGGTCAACTTTTTCCACCAACGCGCAGGGAGAGCGGGACGTCCAGAAGCAGAAGAACAACCCGGACGGGTACCTGTTTATCACGCGCAAGGTGCTGCCTAGGCTGAAGCAGCTTGGCGCCACGGACAAGGACATTCACACGGTCATGGTGGACAACCCGCGCCGCTTCTTTGAAAACAAGAAGTAAGTAAGCAGGAAGCGCAGAAGAACTCCCTCGAGAGCGGCAAGCTTCGCGAGGGAGTTCTTCCTTAACTTTTAGTAGTTATTCATCTAAGTTCAGTTAGTTGGCAGGGATATGCTTCCGCCCTCTTTTCGCATGGGCTATTTTGGCCCCGTGTATCCCTGAAACAGGGGTCGGCAAGACCAACGCTACCCTTCTAGCCCTTAGGCCCATGAAGGGGGTAAAAGCCGCTGATGTGGTGACCGGACCATATGACATCATTGCCGTAGCGGAGATGGCGGATCTTAACGCTATCGGAGACCTTGTCACCGGCGGCGTGCAGCACATTCCAGGTGTGTATCGGACATTGACCTGCGTCGTACTTTGAATCCGTAGCAACCTGCTGGGGCATGGAGGCTGTTCCCTCAAGGACGAGCCCTGTGCTCTGACACAACAGGGCTCCAACGCAAGTCGGGGCCCCTGTTTCTATTCCTAGCCACGGCCTTTCTCCGCACCTTGTTCCTGACATACTTGTCAGAGCAGTCCCATTCATCGCGGAACGCGGCCGTCGGGAGGCGAATGTAGGAATACTATTTTTGTTGGATGATTGTGCGGCATTAGCACGCCCACCTCTGAACCTGCACTTTTACTTGAAGTGATACGATAGGCGCGGTTTGTATGCCGTTTCCGCAGGGAGAGCACGTGGCAAGAACGAAAGTGCAAATTCCCTGGGTGACGCCTGGCGCGAAAAAACCGTTTTATGGCTGGGTGATCGTTACCTCAGGGTTCATTGACCAATTCATTACGGGCCTTGCTATGCAAGGCTTCTCCAGTTACCTGGGGCTGCTGGGGGGAGAGTTTGGTTGGAGCAGGAAAGCGCTTGCGTTTCCGCGCTCACTGACGCAGGCAGAGGGCGCGCTGCTGGGGCCACTCAACGGCTGGCTGGTGGACAAGTTTGGGCCACGCAAGATCATGACCATAGGCATGGTCATCTTAGGCGCGGGACTCATTCTCTTTGGGCTCATTCAGAACCAGTGGCAGTACATTGCCGTCAACATGTTCATCGCTATCGGCACCAGCCTTGCAGGACTGCTGGTGGTTACGGTGGCGGCGAACAACTGGTTTCGCAGGAAGCGCACCAGCGCCATAGCAATCATGACGTTCGGTTTTTCCCTTTCGGGCATTATCGGTATACCTCTCGTAGTATTGATTCAGACGAACTATGGCTGGCGGGAAGCGCTCATTGCGACCGGCATCATGGTGTGGGTGTTAGGGGTGCCAGCATGTTTGTTGATGAAAAGCAACCCCGAGTCCATGGGCCTACTGCCGGATGGCGACCAGCCGGGCGAAACGCAGGCAGGAGCAGCACGACGGGGTAGTAGCCGAGCTGGGCTGGTGGACTTCACGTTTAAAGAAGCGCTGCGCACGAAGTCGTTTTGGTACCTGTGCGTGGGGAACGGTCTGAACAACCTCGTTATGTCTGCTGTGACAGTGAACTTCTTCCTGCACGTAGAGCAGGGAGTGGGGCTCTCTCACAACACGGCCGCCTTTGCCTTTGCTTTCATGAGCGCTGTGAATCTGGGTGGGAGAATGGCGGGAGGCATCCTGGGGGACCGCTATTCCAAGCGGCTGCTCCTTGCATTATCCCTGGCAGGCACGGCGGTAGCGGTGGTGTTCCTGGCGGTGGCGCAAGATATTGTCTTTGTTCTGGTGTTTGGCGCTATTCACGGGTTTGCATGGGGGTTGCGCACACCGGCGCTGAACTCCATCATGGGTGACTATTTTGGACGCACACACTACGGGAAGATCTTAGGCATGCTTTCAGCGCTTGCTACGCCACTCTCGATATTTGGGCCGCTGGTTTCTGCCGCCGCGGCTGATGGGCTGGGTAACTACACGCTTACCTTTCTTATTGCAGCAGGGGTAGGCGGGCTATCAGCAGTGATGTACGGCGTGTCGGGGCCGCCCAAGCTGCCAGTCCGCGTGCAGGCTCCTGTGGCGCGGGGTGCTCCTGATCCCTAGACAGCGAAGGAGCGCGCGCGCTGCAAACAGGGGGCCAGAAAAGGCCCGCTAGCGTATGGAGAATGCGGTCTGTACGCTGACGGTGACGTTTAGTTCGCCGGTGCTAATGGGCGTGCCGGCCTCGGCTGGCGCAGCGAGTCCGCGGGCGGCATATGGCATGGGCGGCTGGACGTTGATGGACATATCAGCGATGTAGAAGGCGCGGCCGAGCGTGACGCCAGCGGCCTTGGCCATCTGGTCGGCCTTGGCGAGTGCGGCTTTGACGGCCAAGTCGCGTGCCTGGGTTTGCAGCGTCGTCGGGTCGTCAATGGTGAAGCCGACGCCTTGCAGACGGGTCAAGTCGCCGCCTGCCTTTGAGACATCGTGGATGACAGGGCCGACGTCATCGAGCTTGCGCACCTTGACGGTGGCCTGATTGGTGACGACGTAGCCGACGAGGACTTGCTGGCTGCGCTGGCCGAACTGGTCGTTAATGGTGCGATAGGTGTATTCAGGCGAGATATTGAAATACCTGGTCTGAATATCCTTCTCAACAACGCCATGCTTCTTGATTGCGTCCAGCACAGCGGTCATGGACGTTGCGGCCGCAGCGCGGGCTTCCTCGACAGTGCGGGCGCGGGACTCCACGCCCAGAGAGAGGAGAGCTAAGTCCGGCTGGGCAGACACCTTGCCTTCGCCGGAGACCCAGATGCCAGTTTGCTGCGCCATTCCGATGCTGCCGTCCGGCGCAACTTGGGCCTGCGCGCGTGTGTTTGCGGCGCCGGGCGTGCTGGTGGATGCGGATGCTGCGCTGGGGTTCTGGCTGCTGCACGCTGCAACGCCCATCAGGCCCACGAGCCCGACGGCCAGCGCTGCGATTGCTTTCTTGAACATGATTCACCTCGACTGTACTCCAGGGATTTTCCGGATCGCTGTTGCCCATCTACATACGTTTATAACGTGGCAGGAGACAAAGTGGTATATGCCCAAGAAATAGCTGGCGTGGAGGAAGTGCGGAGAAGCAGGCGGAGCGGTTAAGCTAACGGATAGGACGGCGCCAGAGACCAAAGGCCACGCCCGTAATCACGGCGAAGAAGGCAGCAAGCGCGAGCTCAAGGGGCCACCACTCGAGAGCAAAGGCAGCGGCGGCCGGCGTTTCGACTGCCGATGGCATGGCAGTGGGTGTGAAAGGCGTTTGCACGTTGGCAGGGGTTGTAGGCGACTCGGGCTGGGGCCGCGTTGCAGATGTGGTAGCCGACAGCGGCTCAACCGGCTTCGAGCCGATGATCACGGTGGGGTGAGGTTCGGCGTTAGCGGCGGGCAAGACTGGCCCCGTGCCAGGCGCGGTGCGGTTACTGGAAACCCAGTCGGCACCAATGACGGCGGTGAGCGCCACGAAGCTGGCTGCGGCGGCTGCGACGGTGAATCGGAGAGTAAATGCAGGCTGTCTGGCGGGTTCCGCCACACGCGGCATTGAGAACGGGCGAAGCGGCTGCATTTGGGGAGTCTGGCGGATTACCATAACTGCTTGTCTGAGGGAATCCAGGCGCTGAGCACATTCGGCACAGGCGCTGAGGTGGGCTTTCACATGGAGACTTTCGGCGCTGGTGAGCACCCCGTCCACAGCGCAGGAAAGCGCCTCATCAGCGATATGTTGTGCTTTTGGCCTAGAGAACCACCGAACCATTTCTTAACCCCCTCACTTGTTCAAACGAAATTGGTGAGGGAAAAGTTCCGCCTGAGGAGACAGAAGGCGCCGCATGGCGATCCGGGCCCGGCTGAGGCGTGACTTTAGGGTACCCGCCGGTATCTTTAGGACTGTGGCCGCCTCCTGGTATTCGAGGCCCTGGATATCGATCAGGACGAGGGCGGTGCGTTGCTCCTCTGGAAGCTGCATCATGGCTTTTTGGAGGGCGCGGTTTACTTCTTGACGTAAGGAGAAGTCTTCTGGGGATTCTGCGTTATCTTGCCACTGATGGGTGTCGCCTGCCGCAAGCTGGTCCAAAGAGGTCTGTCGGCGGTTGGTGGCGGAGCGCAGGTGGTCCTTGCTGGCGTTGACAGCGATGCGCAGAAGCCAAGCGCGGAAGTTGCCGGGCCGGAAGCGGCCCATCTCGCGATAGGCGGCGGTCAGGCTGTCCTGCATGATGTCCTGAGCGACACCGGTATCGCCGGTCATGCGGTAAGCGAGGTTATAGACCAGGCCCTGATAGCGCTGGGTAAGCTCCTGAAAAGCGTCATGGCTGCCCTGTTTGCATTGTTGGATGAGAGTTTCTTCGTCCATGTGGCTCACATACCGCCCGCGCTGGCTTGGGGGACTGAAGAGTGTATCTGAGACTTAAGAGTGAACGGCCAGCGACGTCGGGAGGTATTGTACCATGTAAGGTAGCTCTGACTTGAGGCGTACCGCCACTCTCCGGAACGGTTAGGCGAACGTTCTAGCGCATAGGCGCTGGCAAGGACTGGACTAGGATGGCTCAGGTGACTACTCCCCCGCCGGCAAAAACGCGCGTTTCGCCGGTGATCAGGACGTTTGCGCGCGAGACGCTTGAGACGGTGCTACTGGCGCTGGGGCTATTCCTTCTTTTGCGGGTGAGCATTCAGAACTTTCGCGTGGTAGGTTCCAGCATGGAGCCGAACATCCACAGCGGGGAGTACGTGTTTGTGAATAAGCTGGCGTACGTGGGGATTCCCTGGGGAAAAATTGCCGCCGCACTCCCGTTTGTGAGTGCGCCCAAAGATACAATGCTTTACCCACTTGGCTTTCCCAAGCGCGGGGATGTTTTCGTGTTTCACGCTCCTGGAGGGCAGGCACGGGATTATTTGAAGCGGGTGATTGGACTGCCCGGAGACCTAGTGTCTATTGAGCAGGGGACGGTCTACGTGAACGGCACGCCGCTGGATGAGTCATACAAGCACCCGGACGCCCGGACGTTTCCGCAGGTAGTGGTGCCGCTGGGTCAGCTGTTCGTCCTTGGGGATAACCGGCCAGGGAGTAACGATTCACGATTCTGGGGCACGATTTCCACTGAGGCGATTATTGGGCGTGTGTGGGTGCGGTATTGGCCGCCGAGTAAAGCGACATTTATCTCGCGGGAGCCGTCGCCTTTGGGGAGTGCAGGATTCGTGTACGCGGACACGAGTGAACAGTAGGAGCGCCCATACCACAGGCAGCAGGGGGACGCGTGAAGTTTTTGGTCATTCATGAGACGCGCTTTGAGTTGGTGCTGGAGGCTGCGAGTGAACGCGACGCGGAACGGCGGGCGGCGGACACTCCCTACGATCAGTGGGATAGGGCGCTGACAGTCCGCGAAGAAATTATTCCAATTGAGGAAGACCCAAGGAATCCTCACGCCGGCGGGTAAGGCATGCCCCTTTGAGCATGCTCAGGGCTTATGCCTATACGGAATTTAAACGATGAGCCCCTCCGGGTGGAGGGGCTCATCGTTTTTCTTCGTGTACCTTCTATTCCGTTTGTTCCGCCGAATGTTGTGTCCACTACCGGCCAAAACGGCGCTTGCGGGCTTGGAAGCTGCGGATGGCGCGCAGGAAATCCAGCTTACGAAACATAGGCCAGAGCGCGTCGCAAAAGTATAGCTCGCTATAGACACTTTGCCAGAGAAGAAAACCGCTCAAGCGCACCTCACCGCTGGTGCGGATGATGAGTTCCGGTTCCGGAATGTCTGTAGTATAGAGATAATTTTGCAGGTCATCCACGCAGAGCGAGTCAGCAATGCTTTGGGCGCTTTCACCACTGGCGGCACGGGCACGCAGCATGCGGCGCAGTCCGTCCAGGATTTCGTCGCGGCCTCCGTACGCTAAGGCGATGTTGAGATGCCTTGGGCCCCAGGTGGCGGTGGTCTCCTCCGCTTTTTTGATTTGCGCTTGTAGTTCGGTGGGCAACAGCTCGGTGCGGCCCAGCACGCGGATGCGGCGTCGGTGGAGCTTGTTGGTGCTTTCGTTGCTGAAGGCCTCCAGCCGATCGCTGACGATGTCATAGATTTTCTTGAGCTCTTCGGGTGGCCGCTCCAGATTGTCGGTGGAAAGGGCCCAGAGGGTGACGACGGATATGTTCAACTCGTCACACCACTCAATAACCTCAGTAACCTTCTGCCCGCCGAAGCGATGTCCCTCTGAGACGTCTAGGAAACCAAACTGGCGTGCGAAGCGGCGGTTGCCATCCAGAATCATGGCCATGTGCTTGGGGACCTGATGGGCCATGACCTGGGTCAGCAGTTGCCGCGTATACCACTTGTATAGTAACGAGCGGGCCGGGTGCGCAAATGTGGACCATTTGTGCGCTTTCCAGACTGCGGTGCCTGGCATGGCTTTTACGGAAGTCGGAGTTATTGTACACTTGACACCGCCGATTGTTTGTGCTACTGTAGTCCTATGAAAAAGATTGTGGCTGGTCATGTTCATGCGCTACCCTCTTCGCTGCCTTCACGATGGGCTTCCCTAGCACGCGCTCTGCAATCTCCTGTGTTGTCCACTCCCGTGGGTCTTTCCCCTGCTGTTTCGGTTGCGCTACCTTTTTCGGTCTAGGCATGAGGAGGCTCCTTATGGCGGCTACAAAGTACGAGATGAACTTGGTCAAACTCTTCCAGCAATTCCATGACGATGATGCGTGCCGGGATTACTTGGAAACCCTGCGTTGGTCCGAAGGTATACGGTGTATGCGCTGCCAATCCGAACGGGTTTCGGGCCGCTCCAAGCGCGGTCAATATGAGTGCTACGTTTGCAATTATCAGTTCTCCGTCACCGTCGGAACCATGTTGCAAGACTCGCACTTGGAATTGTCGAAATGGTTCCTCGCTACATACCTCATGATTGAAGCCAAGAAAGGCGTCTCTGCCACTCAGTTGAAGCGGACACTCGATATCAAATCCTATCGCACCGCCTGGTATCTCTGCCACCGCATTAGAGCCGCGATGCACGAAGCCTATCCGTACCCATTGAAGGGCATCGTGGAAGTGGACAAGACATTCATCGGCGGAGAGGTCAAAGGTAAGGGCCGTGGGTTTACGGGCAATAAAGCCGTCGTCGTGGGCGCTGTGCAGCGTGACGGGAAAATCGTGTTGCAGGTTGCCAAAGACCGCACCCGCGCCACTCTGCATGACTTCATCAACAAGAACGTCGCGGATAGTGCTGAGGCCATCCACACGGACGATTGGGCCGCGTACCGTGGCATTGGGGATGCAGACACCCGCCATGAGACGGTCAACCACTCTATCGAGGAATACGTGCGCGGCGACGTGCATACGAACACTATCGAAGGCGTTTGGTCGCTTTTCAAGCGTTCGGTAATTGGCTCGTTCCACAAGATTTCCGTGAAGCATTTGGACGCCTACCTTGACGAATTAGAATGGCGGTTCAACAACCGAGATAACCAGTACCTTTTCCGCGATACGCTCATAAAACTGCTTAAATCGGATAACCTCACTTACCAGGCACTAACCGAATAAACGTGACCAAAGCCAAGGGATGCCGAACCACTTAGAAACCCATCCATCAGCCTGGATCGCCGAACCAAAAATTGTGGCTACAATCACCGCACCACCCAAAAGCCATAAGTCCCACCGGTGGTGGCTCCTTAGGGTCTCCATCTGGTCTTGGTGACGTTCCTCGGCGTCAGCGTCTTGATTCTCCTTCCATTTTTGTCGTCAGCGGCTAACTGCGTCTGGAATCTCTGCCACTCATCCTCGCGCTTAGTTTGAAACTCTAAGAGCCACTTTCTGTCAATCATTTCGCGGTGCTCTTTGGGGGTCGCGCCCTCCTGCCATTTGGTGAAGTCCGGGCCATCCCACTCTTCGCTAAAACGGCTGTACGTATTACCCCCATCTGAGTGTCAGGCCTGTTCGACAAATTCCGCGAACTTAGGAACGTGCATGACACAGAGTGGCGTTTCCTCATAACCCGAAGAGGCATCACCGAAAACCGAATGTGTATGACCGAAGAATAAGAGTGATCGCCGTTGTTCCTGCCCAACCCCAACGATTGTTGGCGGGAACTTCGACTCCGGAGTAAATGCTGTTTTGAGTCCGAGGAATCCGCAGGTCGCGCAACTTCCGAGAGGCATCGCATTACCCTACTCACTGGATGCCACCAGTGTAGGGCCGTGATTAGCGGTGTCAAGTGTACAATCAACCGATTCACTAGGAATCAAGCCTTGCACTACGGGTGGTTTTTGATGCTGATCACTTCCACAATTTTCAGCGCCAGAGTGCTTTCCACCCCAAGTGTCTTTTGCAGGTCATCCAGGAACTGCCGCTCTTCCGGTTCCACGGTCCCATCTGCAAGCACCAGGTCCGCAGCGACAAAGAAGGCCGCCACGGCTTGTTCTGTACTGAGCACACCTTTGGCGGCTTGCACCACAGAGGCCGGCCCACGCCGCTTGATGAGGCCGGCCACTTTATTGAGGGTGCCCGCCAGATCACGCATGTCATAGTCGCGGAACATGGGCATTGTCGCCAGGCTCGCTACAGTCCGCCGCACCTCTTCAGGCGCTACGTCGCCGTCAGCAGCTATGCAGGCTACTGCAATGGCAGCGAAGCCTTCTTGCTTACTCAGCTTGATCGCCTCAGAATCCTTGCCACCCAGGACTTTATCGAAGAGGCCCACGAGCGTTCCTCCAGAAGTATCTGTCAGGTGTCTATTGTAGGCGCACAACAGAAAAAGGCAAAAGCGTGCAACACCCGCCGCGGCCTGCGCAAGTCGTGCTCAGCCACCGACACAAGCCGCTAGAGCAAGAGCGCCCCAGCCATATTCGCACCCAATTCCCGGGCATTCTTCCGCGTGGCCCCGCGCAGGTCGGCGCCGCTAAAGTCGGCGTACTCCAGATTGGCCTCAGTCAGGTCTGTGTTTCGTAGATCTGTGAGACTGAGGTCGGCAAAGTGTAAGTCAGCCTTGTGGAAGTTTGCACCAGACAGCA
Organism: Dehalococcoidia bacterium; assembly: GCA_009692665.1. Taxonomy (GTDB): domain Bacteria; phylum Chloroflexota; class Dehalococcoidia; order Lucifugimonadales; family SHYT01; genus SHYT01. Next base: position 64,874 of record SHYT01000004.1, read on the forward strand.
CAGCAAAACGCAAATTCGCACGTGCGAGTGACGCGCCGCTCAAGTCCATGCCAGTGAAGTCTGCTCGCTTCCCATTGGGCTCTCCACGGAGCCACTGGACATGCGCTTCAAGGATCTGCTGCAATTGTCCACTGTCCATTAGCGCACCTCATGAAAAGGTGAAATTACTATAAACCATTACATGAGATGTGTGTCATTCTGGGTAGCGCATCAGTTGAACACTTCCCATTCTTACCTCACACGCACGCGTTCCTGCGACTTAAGTCAAGTCCCTAATGGCCGAGCGACCATCCCAGAGCGGGCTGATCTGCTCCTACTGACCTTGGCTGACGTGCCGGTGCTGGCCACTGCCTTCCCCAGTCGGTTTTCTGGGGAGGCCTCGCAGGTCTCTGGGCAGCTATCGGGCTCCCGTACTCCAAGGACGGCAGTCCGCGCCGTTTGCGACATGCTGCCTTGTCCTCGGTTCGTAGCGCACTTCAGGCGGCTGGCCAGGCCGGACGAAAAGCAGGCCGCTAGCAACGAGCGTGGTCAATTCTGTGCCGTTGCTGCCGCAAAGTGAGCAGGTTGAGTTGTTCTGGTCGTTGGTCGTCATCCCGATAGTCCCTTCTGCCGGTCAGGGTTGACCTGCGCTCCGGCGGAACGTGTGATTACAAAGTTTCGCGGTGCCAGCTACCTCAGCTACTCCTCAGTTTGGTCGCCGTCCTTCTGGGAGGGCTGCCGAAACTCGTCGGGCGTTGTGTCTGACCATTTGAAGAGTGTCGCGTCTGGCCGCTGGTACTGCCGCTGGTGCCCGCAATACTTGCACACGCCGGCGAGAACTGCCTCTTGTGGCCCGAATCCCGCCTCCGGGAGCACTAGCCAGTGGCGCTTCGTAGGACTTTTCGCGCAATACATGTCCTTGGCAGGAATGACCGTCCCCGATGTACCAGGGGCAAACTGGCCTGCCCGCACTATCGATATACCCTGCCTCTGAGGTAGCGGTGCTCCCAGGCCAGGTTTGTTGGACTTGGGACGTTTGGACGTTGCCACTAGGCGGGCTCATTCTTTTCCGGTGTTTTGCCCCACAACGCACGCTGGAGGCCGCGCTTGGAGAGCTCGTGTTTCTTCATGAGCCATGCCATGCGCTGTTCAGTGGGGAGAGGGCTGTTCAGGTAGTCGTCGTAGACAGCTTGAACTCGCTGAGTTGTTGTGGTCATAGCGGAGTCTCTCTTTCTCCCGTCGCTCCCGCGACGGGCTTAGGCCGCTGCCTCGTGATCGTGGAGAAAGCGGTGCATCGCATGTCGAAAAGCGTGGTAGGCAACCATCGGCTCGGGTGACGCGTGGATCGCCTGCAATGCCAGCGTGACATTGCGCGAGATGTACCACAGCTCCATATCAGTTGCCGCTGCCTCTTCGTGAGTGCGCAAGCCTTCTACAATCCCACTGGCGAGCTTCAGCGTGTCCAGCATCGCCTGTATGCGCATGTACGTTGGTGGCTTCCCCTGGGTAGCTGCCAGCATAGCCCCCTCCCTCAATTGTACGTTTCTAGACCAGGCTTATGCGTCTGCCGCCGCTGTAGCCTTGTCCTTGAGCCGCTGGCGCATGAGCCGATACTTCTGCTTCTGCTTGCACTGGTCAGAGCAGTACAGCCCACGTCCCACAGTCATAAATGCTTTCCCGCAATAAAGACACTTTCGGGTTTTCTTCTGCCGTGAGGCCGCCAATTTCCTGGCAATCGCACTCGGCAGTGAAAAGCGCTTCTGTGCCAACTCGATTGCCCCCCATTCCTCCCAGCATACGGCATAGCAAAGCCGTATGCTACTCCGATAGCAGAAAACAGGTAAAACTCAATACAAATACTGTGTATTCGACTATCTGACTAGTCCGCGTCTACTGCCTGTGGAATTCGCGTGTTCCTGTGGATCGTTTCGTTCCGCACTGCGCCGTGCCGTGCAGCAAGAGCGGGAGCGGCTAGGAGCTGCAGCCGGGCTGTCCTGCGGCTAACCTCCTATGCACTTGTGCTCGATTTCCGACGCCATGCTCCCTGCAAAATCAACGCCAGCCCCACGCGAGGGTTGTTTGACCATAATCCCGCCCTGGGAAGGTGTGGCGGCCCCGCCTGAGCCCGTCAATAATCAATGTCGGAGAGAGGCATCGCTAAGGAACTAGGAGTGAGCCCCGCGCTATTGAGCCTGTGGGGGAAGGGCAAGCGGAAGCTGTCTCCCGAATTGCAGGCTCGGTATTATCAGCTTGTAAACACTCGCACTGTAAACGTTTACAAAGAGGACGATTCCCAACGGCCCCCGAAGGGGGCCAATATGCGCGATAGTAACGGTGCGGGCTGTTTGGTGGGCCGAGGGGGATTTGAACCCTCGACACGCGGATTAAAAGTCCGCTGCTCTGCCAAGCTGAGCTATCGGCCCACAAGATACGCGACAGCCATTTTAGCAGGTGACGCCCGCCGGCGCTGCTAGACAACTGCCGGCTTCCGTCCCACCCACGGCCGCGCTTCTTCAAATGCCATGCACGCCCGCAGTACCGTTACCTCATCCGCCGGCCGTCCAACCACCTGCAAGCCCACGGGTAACCCCGCTGATGTGAATCCGCACGGCAGGCTGGCTGCCGGATGGCCCGTCACGTTGAACGGAAACGTGAATGGCGCCGAGCTCCAGAGCGGGTCCACCGGCTGCCCCGCAATCACCCTGGGCCGCTGCCCCAGCGGAAACGCCGTGGTGGGCGTGGTTGGCATCAGCAGCAGATCAAACTGCGTGAACAAGTCGGCAAACTGCGCGGCCATGTACTCCTGCGCCGCCAGCGCCTGCGAGAACTCTGCGCCTGTGACCAGCATCCCCGCTTCTAGCGAAATAATCGTCAGTCCGCCAAGTTCTTCGCGGTGCTGCTCCAGCAGTTCGCCCTGAGCGGCGTACGCCCCGGCGGCAAAGATGTCCCAGAACGGCTGGAACGGTTCGTGGAGTGCAATGGTGGATGGCTCCACCACCGCGCCTAGCCCCTCAAACGCCTTGGCGGCAGCTTCCGCCACCGCGCGCACTTCCGGGTCTACTGGGTAATACCCCAGGTCCTCGCTCCAGGCAATGCGCAGACCGCGCACTCCTGCGCGTAAGTGCGCGGCGAAGTCCGGCGGCGGTGTCCGCATCGCTGTGACGTCCCCCGCGTGTGGCCCGGCGATTGCGTTCAAGAGGAGCGCCGCATCTTCCACCGACCGCGTGATTGGCCCGGGCTGGCTCAAATTACTCCATGGCCGCTGGCCCTCAGACCGCCGCAACCGTGGCACGCGCCCCTGCGATGGCTTCATGCCGAACACACCACAGTAGCTGGAAGGCATTCGGATGGAACCGCCGCCGTCGTCGCCCATATCCATGGGCGTCAGTCGCGCCGCTACCGCCGCCGCGCCGCCGCCGCTGGAGCCTCCGGTCGTGCAGCGCGTGTCCCACGGGTTGCGCGCCGCGCCTACCAGCGCGTTCTCCGTGATAGCGGAAAGCCCAAATTCAGGCGTGCTGCTTTTCCCCAGGATGACCACGCCCGCCTGGCGCAGGCGCTCCACCGCCACCGCGTCCTCCTTGGGCACGCGGTCCTTGTAGAGCCGTGACCCGGATGTGGTCCGCAGTCCCTTCGTGGCGAACAAGTCTTTAATCGACATTGGCACGCCGTGCAGTGGCCCCCGAAGCGCACCCCGCGCCGTCGCCGCCTCGGCCTCCCGCGCGGATGCCAGCGCTCCCTGCGCGTCAACCGTAATGAACGCGTGGAGCTGCGGGTCAAGCGCGCCAATGCGGTCAAGAAATAGCCGCGTCAGTTCTACGGGCGATACGTGTCGCGCCGCAACCAGCCTCCCAAGCGTGGCGGCAGACGCCTCAATGAGTTCATCAGAATGCACCAGCGTCTCCTAACAGATATGCGACGCAGAGCGCGACTGTACCTACCGCCATGTTGAGTGTAGTAGATAACCACCGATGGATGCACATGGATCCACGATGACAGCGACCATAAAGGGGTATGTCAGCGACCGTACTTGAAGCCTTAGAACACCCTAAGACACCTGTATACTGTGCCTGCGCCCATGCGTGGTGACAATCCCACGCGTGACCACCAGGAATACCAATACAGCACCGCTTCTGCCGCCACGCGCACTTCAGGTCTCAAGCTCGAATTGGTCTATGGTGGTAAGACGTACGTCTACCATTCCAACAAAGATAAGGCAACGCTGATGAAAGAACGTCCTTAGCACATCCGTGAACGCGTAAGAGGCTTTCTGCTCCTACCGCCACCAAACTAACCATCTATCAAACTAATTCCCCTCTCCTCGTGGGAGAGGGACTAAGGGTGAGGTTGGCGGGGCGGATGGGAGGGGCGTACACTCTCCCCTCGGAGGTAACCAGTGGGAAAGCCGCTGTCTCAGCAAATCGTTCTGGGCCAAACCGTCTCTGCCGCCCTTCGGCAAGGCTCCCGCGCCCTGCGCCAGCGAATGACTGACGAAGAAAAGCTCCTCTGGGAAGCCCTGCGAGGTGACAAACTTCATGGTCTACACTTCCGCCGACAACAAATCATCGACGGCTACATCGCCGACTTCTACTGCCACACCCCCCCCGCCAACCCGACGACGCAGCCCGCGACCGGGTCATGAAAGCGAGAGGCCTTCGCGTCCTCAGAGTGCGAAACAGCTAGGTAAACAAGGACCTAGTCGGTGCCCTAAGGCTGATTGCCACAGCTGCCGGACTATCGTAGCTCGGTAACTAAGGGGATGGGGTGCGGTTATGGGGAAGTTCCTCTCCTCGTGGGACACAATTTAGGTCGAAGACCCCGAGTCGCAGACCATGAGCGTAGTCGAAGGGGAGCCGAACGGGGCGTGGGACTCAGCAACCTTCTAACAACCTTGCTGACATGGGACAGGCAGTCGCCCGATGAGCGTGCGATGAGCAGGGTGCCGCTGCCGTCACCACAAAGAAGAACCGCCACAAGGTCGTGGCGGTTCTTCCGACCTTAAGCTCTGGATAGGAACTCTAGCCCTGTCGCCGTCCTTCACGCGCTGGCGCGGGAGCCGGTGCTTGCGCAGGTGCGGGCTGGCTGGCCGTCTGGGCCACAGGCTGCTTGCTCGTGCAGTTCTGGCACAGCCGCAACGTGGTCTTGCGCATCAGGCCGGGGTGCTTTATTCGCGCGGTCTGGCGGTGGCAGTTTGGGCACACCACCGAATACCAAACACGCTTGGTCGGGTTCTTCCACAACGTCATGTGCTTCTCACCTCTACCCTATAGGGTACACAGAGCAGACGGATTCCTCAAGTGGCTAAGAGGTAGAGCGATTGCAGAGAGGTATGCGCCCAGCAAGACCAAAGTGCGGTACGCTGAGAAGCGCAGGCGAGCCTATTCCGGAAGAACACCATCTGGAGTCAGGTGCATGAATATACGTACCGCCCACTATATTAGCTACGTGCTCTGGGCAGTCCTCGCCCTGGCGGTCGTCATCGCATGCATGCGCGCCCGCCAACCGCATTGGGGCCTGTTCGTCGGCGCATTGTTCCTCGTTGCCGGTATGGGGTTCATGTCCGCGGGGGAGGTTGCGCCCTGGGCCGCCCGGCGCGGCATCCAGCGCCCAACCCGCTTCGCCATCCGTGTCTGGCTCGTCGGCAGCTTCGCTTGGGCCGCCTACATTGCCCTCGTCAGCCTGCCCATCGCCTTCCTCACCAACATCCCCAGCACAAAGCCCGGCCGTGACCTGCTCGGCGTAATAACCTTCTTGCCCCTTCCCCTTTTCTACACCCTTGCCTGGTGGGCCTACGCCCGCCTCGTCCGTCACCATACCAGCGCTCGTTAGTGCCTCTGGACAACGAACCCTTGCCTTACATGCACCTACCAATGCATTCTGTACGTATGGGCTGCGCATACCCCCAGTCATACGATCATCCGCCAAGCATACTAAGTCTTAGCCATTGCCTCTCCTCCTCGACAGGGGAGGGTTGGGAGAGGGTGAAAGAAAGCATCAGCCAAAAGCAACCAACAAGGAGCACTCACATGACTACCGTATCTATGCGCCTAGCGGCTTTGCTGAATAAGTCGCTTCACGAGGCTACTTTTGCATCAACCATCCGACTTATGCATCAGAGGCCACTTATTCAGCAAAGCCCACAATAGACAACGTTTCGCAGTGGAAGAAGCTATGCTCCAAGAGCGCCAGTGCTACTTCTCCGGCGTTCCGCTGATGGCCTGTGCTACGCTGCTCTCAAGCCCAGCCACCGCCGCCTCAGAAGGCGTTGCGTCGCCGTAGCGCACCGCGGCAAAGTCCTGGCTCAGTGCAACTGCCTCGCTGCCGGGCAGCACCACAGCGAGTGTGGGTGCATACTCGTTCGGCGTTTCCTCCGGCCTGCGGGGGTGCCCGCGCACCACCGCTGCATTTAGCGCCTGAAAGTAGACGCGCAGCAGACGGGAGCGCAGGTCAGCGCCTTCCGGCAGCGGGTACAGATGTGGCCGTTCCCTTGGCCGCAAGTGCGGGATGAACACGCTCAGCAGCGAAGCCTGGTTTTCTTTGTCCGTCTCGCCGCGCAGCGATTCCCGCTCCTCGCTCTCCTCTCCAGCGCCCGCACGAGACCTTCTCCAGAACAGCCAGGCAATAAACCCCAAAATACCAACGATGAGCAAGACCAACAGGCCCCACTTAAAAAGGAACGCGGCCACCGCAAAAATGCCGGTAACTTCCCCACGCTCCACCTGTTGCTGTGTGGGCCGCAGAAACTCAGGCGGGTTAGGCAGCTGGAGCGGCCGGCCGCCGTTGAGTGCCTGCGCCAGCGCAAACAGCACGTTGAAAAAGCCGCGGAGCAGTTTCTCCGCCAGGTAGAACGCAACGTACGTGACGTAGTAGGCTGCCTGCCCCAGCAGGTGAAAGAACTGCTGCGTAGCACCCGTGAGCACTCCGCCCACCGCCAGCGTGCTGAGCGCACCAATGCCCAGTGTCCCGCCAATGAACGTCAGCAAGACTCGCTGCCATTTCGATTGTGTTTCCTCTTGCTCCAGCGTGAGCAGCGCCAGCCCAGCCAGCGACGTTGCGAAGAACGGGAAAGCAACCAGCCCCACGCGCAGCGTGGCGCCGTACGCCACCTCAGCAATTCCAGCAATGACCAGCACTATCAGCCCAACGCGGAATCCGGTACGCAGCGTGGGCTCATAGTTGGTCAGCGTCCCAATGCGGGTGCCGCGCCACCAGAGGCCAAGCACGGCTGCGAACACCAGGACAGTCCGCCCACCAGCAAATGCATCGCCGCCGTTGTCCAGGAACACGCCGGGCCAGAACACTCCGTACTGCAAGGCGATGATGCTATACATCAGCACCACCGAAATGCCCAGGCCAACAACGATAGCCCAACGCTGTGGGAACGATGACACATTGAGAAGTCGTGAGAGGTTTGAGGAAGTAACCAGGGCCAGGAATACGCATGGGAAAATGAGCAGCTTGCCGAGGCTGCCTACAAAGACGCCAAAAATCCCGGTAAGCAGGAAGAGCCAGCAACTCTCTGAGAAGATAATAGACCAGTACACCGCAATGTTACGCCATCCCGACATCGCGAGCCTCCAAATGCTCTTGCTCGGGCAGTGGTTTCTCCTTGGCGGGCTCAAACTCTCCAGTGGCCATGTACCGGGAGGCCAGGCCCTCCATGTACGATGCTTCCTGCCTCTTCTCCAGGCCAGCCAGGTGGTCCCGAAGGTTGATGACGGATACGCCTCCCGGCACATCCTCAGGCTCCCAGTCCGCTACCCATAGCATGACCGGCTTGCGCCGTGCACCGGAGGATGCAATGAGCATTTGCAGCGTTTCCCTTACGCCCTCCGTGAGAATACCCGTGATCAAGACGAAGGTGGTTCCAGCCGGCAATCGCCTGGATTGATCCAACAACAGATCTTCCATTGACGTCGCTAGGTACGGGCCTACCATTGCCAGCGTTTCCATCATAAGCGCATGTTGCTGCGGATGCCGTCCCGGCGGCACGCGCATGGGATGGTCGTAGAGCACGGAGCGGCTGTTGGTGTAGAGCGCAAGCGGCAAGCCGTCCGCAAGCATCTGGTCTGCAACGGACGCGGCCACCGCCACTACCCGTTCAAGGTTTATAGGGATCACGCCGCCGTAGTTGAGCCCCACCGTGTCCGCGTTAACAAACAACGCTATCAGCGGCGAGGAGCCGGGCTCAAACTGCTTGACCTGCAGCGCCGCACGCCGGGCGCTTGCTTTCCAGTCAATGTACTTGGGCGGGTCGCCGGGCTGGTAATCGCGCAGGCCGGATTGACGGGCGTGGTCTGCCTGCGGGAACCACGGGCTGCCACGCGCGTCGCCCAAGGGCCGCTGCGGCACGAGGTTCATGGGAGGCAAAGGCATTGGCTTGGGGAACACAAGCAAGAACTCCTCTTCCGGTGCGTGCACGACGCGTGGAAAGAAGTTGAACAGGTCACCCGTGTGCAACTCCGCCGGCCCCAGCCGATAGAACCCGCGCTGCTTACCGCGCAGCCGGTAGTGCCAGCGCACTCGCTCGTATGCGCCGAGCGTTGTGCTCCTGCTGAAACGCAGCGTGTTAGGCACCGGGGAAGAGCTCATACCTTGCCCCAGCAGTTCCACCTGGATTGGATAGGTGTCCGCCAGGCGGACGCGCGCCAACGGCAGGCTTTTGCGGTTATTGATGACCATCTCCACGTCCACCTCTTCACCCTGGAAGATGCGGCGTCGAGAGACAGTGCGCCGGTAGGAGATGCGCTCCACAGCCAGACGGCTCCACAGCCACGTGCCTGTGGCAAGCACCAGCCCAATGCCGCTGATGCTCACCAGGGTCGCATTTCGCGTGGCAAGGCCCACAGTCAGGAGCACCACGAAGAGGTAGACCCAGAATTCACCGAACATGCGCTTGGTCGACGCCTTCCAGCTATTCCTATAGGGGGCTACACCAGAATAGGTTCCAAAGCTGCTCGTTGGGGGCTGTATTAACGGATGACAGGCACCGGCTCAGCCGCCAATATCTCGGACACAATCTGCTCTGCTGTACGTCCGCGCAAGCGGGCCTGCGGCGTGAGCACCAGGCGGTGCGCCAGTACTGGCTCCGCCAGTGCCTTCACATCGTCGGGCAGCACGTAGTCCCGATTGGAGATGGCGGCAAGGGCTTGGGCGCCACGGTGGAGTGCAAGGGCCGCGCGTGGGCTTGCGCCCAACTCCACTTGGGTGTGCGTTCGTGTGGCCTGTACCAACCGCACAATGTACTCGCGTAGCGATTCGTCCAGCCGCACCTCCGAAACACACTTTTGGGCAGAGCTGAGTTGATCCGTGCTTACCACTGCGGCAAGGTTATCTCCCACGTGGTTCCGCTGGAAGCGCACCAGGATGTCGCTTTCTTCTTGGGGGCTTGGATAGCCGAGCTTAATACGGAGCATGAATCGGTCAAGCTGCGCTTCCGGCAATGGAAAGGTGCCTTCCAGTTCCACTGGGTTTTGTGTGGCCAGCACCAGGAACGGCCATGGCAGCTTGTGGGTGACGCCGTCAATAGTAACCTGGCGCTCTTGCATTGCCTCTAGCAGCGAGGACTGCGTGCGCGGCGTGGCGCGGTTAATTTCGTCGGCTAGCAAAATTTGCGTAAAGATGGGGCCAGGGTGGAACACGAATACCCCCCTCTGCTGGTTGAAGATGCTCACGCCGAGCACATCGCTTGGTGTGAGGTCCGGCGTGTTCTGCACGCGCCGGAATGTGCATCCTAGCGAGGAAGCCAGCGCCTTGGCTAGTGTTGTCTTTCCCACACCAGGTACGTCTTGGATGAGCACGTGTCCGTCGCACAGCAGTGCTACTAGCGCCAGATCCAAAGGCGCACTTTTACCAACGACCACCTGTCCGACGTTTGCCCGTACCCGCCGGGCAAGGTGCTGTACGTCTGGGACAGTACTTGGTTGCGTCATGGCTAGCTACTATCGCTGCTGGTTTGCGGCGGTGGTTGCGAGTCGCTCGCCGACTTCTCAGCTGGTGGCTCTGGCGAGGGCTGCGTGATGCGGCCCTGTATGACCTGCAACAGGCGACGGGTGCGGTCGTCGCCGTCATCCTGGATGCGCCAGCGGCTTTGGTTCGCCTTGCTCAGCGCGGCGCTTTGCACGGTCCATACCGTCTTTCGGTTCAGAATCCCGTAGATAAGGAAGATGAGTCCGGTAATCATCATGACAGCCTTGAGCACTGGACCACCCTGGGCGCTTCTTGCTGGGTCTAGGAGCCCCAGCAGAAATACGACAAAGCTAATAACGACCAGGCGATATCGTGTCTGCACGCCGGCCTTGAGCCCCTGAATCTGCACGTATTCCAGCGCTTCCGCCTGCGGCCCGGTCACGGGGGCGGGCTCATAGCGCACCAGTCTGAGGTCCGTGGCGTAGAAAAATGCAGAAGACGCCAAGACAACTTCGCCCGGCATCAAATGGTCTTCAATGGGCATACCAGTGCTCCTCTCCGTAAGTCGGGGACACCGCGTATTTTCTGGAGGCACTATGATAACACGGTGACAGATGTATACAGCACCCCTTGGCGATGGGATTCATGGACAGCCCTGCACGTCTGTGATCTGCAATAAGCGTTGAGACGGGTCAAATAATAGAACTCTTCACAAGTAGATTGCTTTGGCTCTGATAGCACGCGCCCGCAGGCCGTAATTGACAGCCATGCGGCGCGCGGGTATCATGGTTCCTCAGCATTATCCCTGAAAAGGTGGGCGTTCATCATGGCAATCAGTGCAGTTGTTCAAGCAGGTGGCAAACAGTACCGTGTCAAGCCGGGCGATGTCATTGACGTCGAGTTGGTCTATTCCGACGCCGGTTCCACGGTCGAACTGACGGACATCCGCCTCGTTGAGTCAGACGGCCAAGTGACAGTTGACCCGGAGGCGCTGACGACTAGCAGGGTCGTTGCGGAAGTGGTTGAGAATGGCATCAAGGGCCCGAAGATTGTGATTGGTAAGTTCAAGGCCAAAACACACTTTCGGCGCAAGACGGGTCATCGCCAAAAGTATACCAGGCTGCTTATTAAGGATGTGGTAGCGTAAGCACGCTGCCCACCGCAAAATTAGGGGCACGGAATGGCACACAAAAAGAGCGGCGGTTCAGTTCGCAATGGTAGGGACAGCCAGGGTCAGCGTTTGGGCGTGAAGCGATATGACGGACAGGTGGTTGCGCCTGGCGCTATTATCTTAAAGCAGCGGGGCACGCAAATTCTGCCTGGTGACAATGTTGGCGTGGGCAAGGATTACACGTTGTTTTCGCTTGTGCATGGGCGCGTAAAGTTCAAGCACGTCACCCGTGATCGGCGCGCGGTAACGGTTATTCCGGTAGATACATCAGAGGCGATAGCGTGAAAGAGAAGATTCATCCAGCGTGGTACCCGGAGGCTACGATCACATGTCTCTGTGGGAACACCTTTACAGTAGGTTCCACAAAACCTGAACTTCGAGTGGAAATTTGCGGTCGGTGCCACCCGCTCTATACTGGAGCGGAGCGAACGATCGTGGACACCGAGGGCCGGGTGGAGCGCTTGAAGCGCAGGTACAAGCTCAAATAAGTGCTTCCTGGTCAAAGGCTCTCGGGGTGAGTAGAATTACTCACCCCGATTTGTTTTAGTGACGTCCAATCCTTTTCGCTGCTTGCGGGAGGTAGGTAGAGAGCAAAGTGCGGACGCACATAGAAGTTGAAGAAGCAGAGGAAGGTTTCTGTGACGCAGCAGCAGATTATTTACGGTGGTCAGGCAGTCCTAGAAGGCGTTCTCATTCGCGGGCGCCGTTCGCTTTCGTTGGCGGTGCGTTTGACGAATGGCTCCATTCATAGTGAACTTCTTCCCTATAATCCGAACTCAGCGATAGGGGTTAAGAAAATCCCGTTCGTTCGCGGTGCGGTCGTCCTTTGGGAGACGCTGAGCATGGGCATTCGAGCGCTCAATCGCTCTGGCGAGCTCGCCATGCGGCCCGCAACTGCAGCCACACCCGTAGTAGAGGATGTGAAGCGGCCCGAAGCATTTGGGAAGGGTGCTATTACCGGGACAGTGATTCTTGCCCTCATCCTCGGCATCGGCATTTTTTTCTTGCTGCCTCATTTTGCTATCCGCGCCCTTGATCCAATCATCCCCTCCTCGATTGCGAGCAATGCTTTAGAAGGTGTAGCACGGCTCGCGCTTTTATTGGGGTATATCGTCAGTATCAGCAGACTGCGAGATGTGCAGCGGCTATTCGCTTACCATGGCGCGGAGCACATGGCCGTGCATGCACATGAGCATGGTGACCAACTCACCCCGAAAAGCGTCGCCAAGTACCCAACTGCCCACCCACGGTGTGGTACCGCATTCCTTCTTTTAGTTGCCCTTGTTTCTGTTATTGTTTTCTCCTTCCTTGGTAGACCCGACCTCTGGATCAGTATTAGCTCCCGCGTGGCCCTCATTCCTGTTATTGCAGGCATCAGCTATGAAATCTTACGCATGAGCGCCCGTATGGAGAATAGTTTCTTTGTGAAGCCCATTGTTTGGCCCGGCCTGCTGCTACAAAAGCTCACGACGCGTAAACCGGACACTGCACAGATTGAGGTAGCCATCGCATCGCTCACGCAAGCGATCCAAATGGATGAAGGCACGAAGGCTGGGACAACCGAAACTATTAAGTGAGGTAAGGCATATGCAAGGTTCCTCCACCACGACCATCATCAAGGATGGTTCAGTTACCACACCCAAAGGGTTTGAAGCAGGGGCCACATTTGCGGGGTTGAAAGCTCCCAAAGAGGGACAGCTTGACCTAGCAATCTTGCTTTCCACGCGACTCGCTGCGGCTGCCGGGACATTTACCACAAGTCGGGTGCGGTCACCGTCGGTGACGCTCAGCCAGGCGAACTTGAAAGCTGGCCCAACACGCGGCGTAGTGGCGAATAGCGGCTGCGCAAACTGCTGCGTGGGGGACCAAGGCCTCCGCGATGCGGAAGAGACCACACGTTTAGCATCTAGCAAAAGTCGTGTACCCGCCAATGAATTGATGATGTGTAGTACGGGCCTTATTGGCGCGGAACTGCCCATGGCGCTCATCCGCGCTGCCATTCCCAACATTCAGCTTTCCGCCAGCGGCGGCCACGATTTTGCCAAGGCTATTCTTACCACTGATAAGTTCAACAAAGAAATCGCGGTCTCTTTCAATCTTGCGGGGACGCAAGTGATATTGGCTGGTTGTGGCAAAGGTGCCGGTATGATTCACCCACAGATGGCCACCATGCTTTGCTTTCTTACTACGGACGCCAATATTGAGCCGAAGTTCCTTCAACAGGTGCTGAACGAAGTAGTGGATGGCACCATGAACATGATTAGTGTGGATGGCGATACAAGTACCAACGATACTGTGCTGCTCTTTGCCAACGGCGCTGCGGGTGGACCGCAGGTGCGCGCCGGCACACCGGAGGCTAAGCAGTTCCAGGAAGCTCTGTACTACGTTTGCGCGCACTTGTCGCACGAAATTGTGCGTGATGGTGAGGGGGCAACCAAGGTCATTGAGGTCACGGTAGAAGGCGCCAAGTCTGTAGCCGATGCTCGACTAGCGGCACGATCGGTTTCCAGCTCGCTACTGGTCAAGGCGGCGGTCCATGGGAACGACCCCAACTGGGGCCGGGTGATGATGGCCATTGGTAAGAGCGGCGCGTACTTGGAAGAGAACAAAGTTGCGCTTTACCTGAACGATGTGTGCCTGATGGAGCATGGACTCCCCATTCCGTTCTTCCGAGAGGCAGTGGTGGCAACCATGCGAGCCACAACGGTCCGATTCCGAGTCGACCTCAACATAGGCTCGTCGGCGGCAACTGCCTGGGGATGTGACATCAGTCAAGAGTACGTGCACTTTAACAGCGCGTACGTGACGTAAGTAGGAGAGATAACGCACATGGCAAAGAACGCTTCAGGGACGGCGACTGTGTCGCGGCCTGGGGGCAGGGACGCGGCATACGCATTGACTATCCGGTCAGCGACCGTGACAGATGTTCCCGTTATCACCGAAATTTTTAACCAGGGGGTAGAAGACAAGATCGCTACCTTTGACGCCGCGCACACGGTTACACAGCGCCAGGCTTGGTTTGCCACGCATGGCACAACTGAGCCAGTCATTGTTACGGAGAGCAGCGGACAGGTTGTGGGCTGGGCATCGTTAAGCCAGTTTTCACAGCGTAGTTGCTTTGACCTGGTAAAAGAGCTTTCTATCTATGTCCGGCGCGAATGGCGTAATAAGGGTGTGGGAGACGTGCTCATGGCCGATCTTCTCCAGCGTGGCGCTGAGGCTAGACTGCACAAAGTCATCCTCTTTGTTTTTCCAAGCAACCTGCGCGGTATCGCTTTGTATAAGAAGAACGGTTTCACTAAAGTCGGCATCTTCCGCAACCACGGTTTCCGCGATGGCGAATGGCTGGACTCAATGGCGATGGAACGCATCATAGACTCAAACGGGCGGTAAGATGCCCTCCTTGGGAGGATCCGTGGTTAGTAAGACGCAGCAGCGTCCAATTGTGATAAAGATCGGCGGGAGCACCTTAGGCAGTAATGACACTACATTCCAGGATGTGGCGACGCTCCAGCAACGTGGAATGCCGGTCGTTATCGTCCATGGCGGCGGTGCAGTCATTTCTAGCTGGCTCTCCAAAATAGGAGTCAAGGCCACATTTGTGCGAGGCTTGCGCGTCACGGACGCGGCCACGCTCGAAGTGGTCGTTGCCGTTCTTGGGGGCCTGGTCAATAAGCAGATCGTGGCTGATCTCCAGGCATGTGGCGTGAAGGCCGTTGGTATCAGCGGAGTGGACGCAGGCATTATGAAGGGCAAGATGCTTGACCCCGAGTTGGGGTTTGTGGGCGGAGTCACACACGTGGACGCACAGCCGGTGCTGGACATGCTACGATTGGGCTACATTCCGGTGGTTGCGCCGGTAGCGCTGCAACCTGCACAAGGTGCAAGCAGCACATGGAGCTTTCTGAACTTGAATGCGGATACCGCTGCCGGCGAGCTTGCGGTGGGGCTTGATGCCGGTCGTTTGCTGTTTCTCACGGACGTGGAAGGCATACTGGACAGCGCCAAGAAGCTGATTCATCGATTGACGCCAGCAAATGCAAAGGCACTTATTAGCTCAGGTGTAGTAGGCGGCGGCATGATCCCCAAAGTGGAAGCCTGCCTGACCGCACTTTCCTCTGCACCAAACGCTCAGATTATTGATGGTAGAGTACCACACGCTCTCTTGGAGTGCGTTTCCGGGAAGGCCATGGGCACGCTCGTGGAGCGTGGATAAGGAGCATATGTCGCTATTCTCTAATGATCCCAGGAACGGTATCCCCGGAGACCTAGGGCTTCCGCCTCAGTGGAAGAGTGCCGCGGTGGTTGGAGGAGCGATTGTTGGTGCGGTGCTGCTATTCACATTGCTTGCGTGGCTGCGTCAGGTGTGGACAGACCTGCTGTGGTTCGGGAGCTTGGGCTACGATGATGTCTACAAAACTATCCTGGTATCTCGCATCGAGTTGTTCCTAGTAAGCGCTTTTTTATTTGCGGTCATCGCGGCAGTGAATGTCTGGTGGGTGTACCGGTATAGCCGTGGGCCTCAACTAGAGCCCATTCCACCTGCGGCTCTCAAAGTTCTCCGCCGCCTCGCTGTTGGCGGTGTCATTTTTGTACTGGCAGTGGCGGCGCTCATCTTTGGCGCCACGGCCGCCGGGCGCTGGGAAATGGTGCTTAGCTACCTGAACGCTGTCCCATTTGGCACTACAGACCCCCAATTCGGCAAGGATATCAGCTTTTTTGTATTCACCTTGCCCATGTTTCACTTTATCCAGGGATGGGTTGTTGGCGCGCTTATTGTCAGCCTGTTGATGAGCGGAGCGCTCCATGTGGCATTGGTTAGCCTCCGTGGCGCCGCGATTACTTTGACCGGAGCCTTCCGCACACACATCTCCATTCTGGGCGCCCTTATCCTGGTTGCCTTCTTTTTCAACTACTGGCTTAGCATTTTCGATCTCTCATTTTCGGATCGCGGCGCTGTATTTGGCGCGACTTATGCGGACGTAAATGCGCGAATGTTTGCCCAACGCTCGCTCATGCTGGTGGTCCTGGCCGGGGCCGGAGTCCTACTCCTGAACGCTTTTATCTGGAGAGAAACTCGGCTGGTGGTAGGCGTGCTAGTACTTTGGATTGGCGCGGCCATCATCGTTGGGTCAATCTACCCATCAATGATCCAGCGCTTCCAGGTGCAACCTAGCGAGCTGGCAAGGGAACGTCCCTACATAGAGCGAAACATTGCCCTTACAAGGGAAGCGTTCAATCTGAATAAAATTCAAGAACAAACGTACTCTCTGCAAAACCAGGCGGTTACTGCGCAAACTGTAGCCAGTAACCCAGAGACGTTCGCCAATGTGCGTCTATGGGATCACAGGCCGTTCAAGGATGTGCTCAATCAGATCCAGTTTATCCGTCCGTACTACGACTTTAATGATGTAGACATCGACCGCTACACGGTCAACGGCCAGTACCGGCAGGTGGCCATTTCAGTCCGTGAATTGAGTCCGGAGAAGCTGCCAGCCCAAGCCCAGAACTGGGTCAACCAGCGGCTGCAATTTACGCATGGTCAGGGCGTGGCAATGGCGCCGGTCACCGAGTTCACCCCGGACGGACGCCCGATATTCTTTATTAAGGACATTCCGCCTGCTGGAGCTCTGGAGATCAAGCAGCCGGCGGTTTATTTTGGTGAGACGAATCAGCACTACGTTATCGTGAACTCCAAACAAGCGGAGTTTGACTACCCCACCGATGCGGACGTAGGCGTTTACACAAAGTATGCTGGAAAGGGCGGAGTTCAACTGAGCAGCTATAT
Organism: Dehalococcoidia bacterium; assembly: GCA_009692665.1. GTDB lineage: Bacteria > Chloroflexota > Dehalococcoidia > Lucifugimonadales > SHYT01 > SHYT01. Next base: position 81,718 of record SHYT01000004.1, read on the forward strand.
ACGCCGAGTAGCCTACGCCTGGGAGTTTCGCGATATCAATATCTTAATATCTCCTGAATTGACGCCGGAGAGCCGCATCATGTACCGGCGGACGGTGCAGGACGGCATTGGCGCTATTGCTCCATTCCTACGGCTGGATCGCGACCCTTATGTGGTAGTGAGTGATGGAAAGCTGTACTGGATTCAAGACGCCTATACAGTGACCAATCGGTATCCGTACTCCACGCCCTCGGCAAGCGGGTTCAACTATATCCGCAATAGCGTCAAGATTGTTATGGACGCTTACGATGGCGCACAAACGTACTATATTGCTGACACAACAGACCCACTGGTGCTGACACTCAACAACGTATTTCCTACACTGTTCAAGCCGCTCAGCGAGCTTCATGCTGGTTTGCGCTCCCACCTGCGCTACCCGGAAGACATGTTCACGGTGCAAGCGCAGAAGTACCTGCAGTACCATATGCAAGATCCAACGGTGTTCTTTAACAAGGAAGACCAGTGGAGCGTCCCGCAAGAGCGTTTCTTTGATGTCGACCAGCCAATGGAGCCGTACTACCTGAACATGAAGCTGCCCGGGCAGACCGCACAAGAGTTTGTCATGTTGCTGCCGTTTACGCCGGTCAACCGTCCCAACCTGGTGTCTTGGCTAGCCGCACGCAGTGATGGCGACCACTATGGAACCCTGGTTGCATACACGTTCCCAAAGGATCGGCAGGTGGACGGTCCACAGCAGATTGAAGCGCGCATAGACAATGACGGGGTTGTCCGCGAACAGATGGCGCTGTGGAAGCAAGGCGGCCAGAAGGTGCTACGCGGAAACCTGCTCGTCATACCCGTTGGAAATGGCCTTGTATACGTGGAACCGATCTACTTGCAGCCGGCAAGTCTACCGTTTCCTGAGCTAACCCGCGTGATCATGGTGGATGGCACGAGAGTGATCATGCGGAATTCCGTGAATGAGGCGATTGCTGGTCTGACGGGCGCAGCACCACCGGTCACATCAGGTACTACAATTCTTCCAAGCACAACGGCATCCGCAATACGACCGTCTGGCAGCCCAGCACCATCGCCAGCCCAGACTATAGATGACGCGACGCGAGCCATTCAGGAGATGCAGAGCAGTTTGCAGAAGCTGCAACAAGCCCTGGATGCACTTCGTCGCCAAGTCGGAGGAAATGGCAAATGACAGACTGGATAGCCGAAGAAAAAAAATACTACATGCAGACCCGCCGTCAGCCCATCGTCATTGTGCGTGGGCTGGGCGCCAAAGTCTGGGACGAGCATGGGAAAGAGTACCTGGACTTCACAGCCGGATGGGCTGTGAACAACATCGGCCACTGCCACCCCGCGGTGGTGAAAGCGGTGCAGGAACAAGTTGCTACTCTCACGCAGACGTCCAACCAGTTTTTCACGGTACCACAGTTGAAGCTAGCTAAGCTGCTTGTGGAAAGCAGCGGCATGGGTAAGGTGTTCTTCTGCAACAGCGGCGCAGAAGCGAATGAGGGCGCTATTAAGCTCGCACGCAAGTACGGCAAATTGCACAAGAGCGGCGCATATGAAGTCATTGCCGCTGATAACTCATTCCATGGCCGCACACTGACGACCGTGGCTGCTACAGGCAACGTGCACTATCAGGAGCCGTTTACGCCAATGCCGGACGGCTTTAAGCATGTTCCCTTTGGCGACATTGAGGCCATTAAGCTTGCCACTACGCCGAAAACCGTTGCCGTCTTGCTTGAGCCGGTACAAGGCGAGGGCGGCGTGAACGTGCCGCCACCGGACTACCTCCGGCAGGTGCGCCAGTGGTGTACGGAGCGCGGGTTGCTACTCATCCTTGACGAGGTGCAGACAGGCATGGGCCGTTTGGGAACACTGTTTGGCTTCCAAAGGTACCAGGCTGATCCAGATGTCATAACATTGGCTAAAGGGCTTGGTGGCGGTGTGCCTGTAGGCGCTTTCCTGGCAAAGGACTCATGTGCTGTGCTTGTTCCGGGTGAGCATGGGTCTACCTTTGGCGGCAACCCCCTGGTCTGTGCGGCGGCGCTTGCTTCTACCGAATGGCTCATCGACCACAAGATCTGGGAGAATGCGCGCAAGATGGGTGAACGGCTCATGCGCGGCCTGAACGACTTGTACAAGAGCTTTCCCAAAGAGATCAAGGAAGTGCGCGGCGTCGGACTGTTGCAAGGTGTTGAGACGCGGGAAGACGTAGCTGGAGCGGTGATAACAGCTTGCAATGCTGAAGGTTTGCTGCTCAATCCGGCTCGCCCTAACGTGGTCCGGTTCATGCCTCCTTTGACCATTACTGAGCAGGACGTCGATGAGGCGCTAGTACGTCTGAGCCGCGCGTGCGCCAAAGTATTCTCGGTCAAGGCGTAGCCAAGCACACAGGAATAACACTCGGAGGAAATGGTCCAGTGAGCAGCGGCAGCAGAAAGGCGCGGATCGTCTTAGCGTACAGCGGCGGCCTTGATACCACTACGGCCATTCCATGGCTTAAGGAAAAATTTAACGCTGAGGTTGTCACGGTGACGGCCGACATGGGTCAGGGTGGCGACCTGGAAGGCGTCCGCAAGCGCGCACTAGCTGTCGGTGCTGCCAAGGCCCTCGTGGTGGATGGGCGTGAGATGTTCGTCCGCGAGTTTGTGTGGCCAGCGTTCCAGGCGGGCGCGCTCTATGAGGGCGAGTATCCGCTTGCCACCGCCCTCTCCCGTCCGCTCATCGCCCGGTCGCTCGCTGAAGCTGCCATTTCTGAGGGAGCTTTTGCCGTAGCGCACGGCTGCACCGGCAAAGGTAATGACCAGGTGCGTATTGAAGTCGGCATCATGGCGCTTGCACCGGAGGTCAAGGTTATTGCGCCCGCGCGTGAATGGGGCATGAGCCGCGATGAGGAAGTAGAATTCCTTCGCGCTCGCAATCTGCCTGCTCTCGCGAAGAAGACCAGCCAGTTTTCGGTTGACGAGAATATCTGGGGGCGCTCTATTGAAGCGGGGCCGTTAGAGAACCCTTGGAGCGAGCCGCCGGAAGAGGTCTACGCATGGACGGCGTCCGTTGCGAAGGCACCCGCAGAGCCGCTGTACATGGAGATTGATTTCGAGTGCGGCATTCCCGTTTCCGTGAACGGCGAGAAGCGCAGCCCGCTGGCGTTGGTTGAGCACCTCAACATGGTGGCTGGTAAGCACGGCGTTGGGCGAATTGACCACCTGGAGAACCGGTTGGTTGGCATCAAATCGCGTGAGATTTACGAGGCGCCTGCAGCAGTGCTGCTGCACAAGGCGCGCCGGGCGCTGGAGACTATCACGCTGGCCAAAGAGCAGGTGCGTTTTAAGGACTACGTAGCGCAGCAATATGCCGACTTGGTGTACAACGGACTATGGTTCACTCCACATCGGGAAGACCTGGATGCCTACGTGCAGAGCGTGGAGCGCTCTGTCACTGGCTCTGTGAGGATGCGTTTACACAAGGGAAACGCTACTGTGGTGGGCCGCAAATCTCCAAACGCGTTGTACTCTTATGAGCTTGCGACGTACGATAAGCAAGACCAATTCGACCACCGTGCCTCCGAAGGGTTTATCAAGGTGTTCGGCCTGCCAAGCAAAACGCAGAACCGAGTACAGCGTTCGCAGCCGGCGGCCAAGAAAGGGCGCGGCAAGAGGTAAAAGGCAGCGCGAGAGGGGGATTTTGGAGATGATGCCGTGATCATCAAGACATTCTCAGCGACGATTCGCAAAGAGGGTGGCCTGTATATTGCGGAGTGCTCTGAAATAGGCACCATCAGTCAGGGGAAAACCCGAGACGAAGCCCTTGCGAACCTCAAGGAAACCACACAATTGTACCTTGAGGAGTTTCCTATCATTCAAAAGCGAATCCGCCATGGTGGGGCATTCACCGACTAATCTTACTATCGGAACATCATGACAACTGACGATGTCGGCTCAAGCTTCAAGTCCTTTACTGTCTCTCTTCACTATGACCGGCGGCTGTACAAGCAGGACATTGCTGGCTCCATAGCGCACGTGCGGATGCTCGCCAAGCAAGGCATCGTCACGAAGCAAGAGGCAGACCAGATTGTCAAGGGTCTTGCTGCCATACGGGAGGAGATTGAGGCGGGTCAGTTTCCCTGGCGCGAGGACCTAGAAGACATTCACATGAATATTGAATCTCGTCTGCACGCTAGGATTGGCGACGTGGCGGGCAAGTTGCATACAGGCCGCTCCCGCAACGACCAGGTGGCCACTGACACCCGCCTGTACACCAAAGAGGCTATAACCAAGACTATAGCTGGTATCCGCGGCGTGCAGCGCTCTCTGCTCGCCCAAGCGGAGGCGAATACCGAAACCATACTGCCAGGCTATACACATATGCAACGCGCCCAGCCTGTGCTATTGGCGCACCACTTCCTGGCGTACTTCCAGATGTTTGAGCGTGACATCCAGCGTTTCCGAGATGCTCTCAAGCGTACCGATGTCATGCCTCTTGGCAGTGCAGCGATGGCAGGCGCGGCGTATTGGCTTGATCGTGAATGGGTAGCAAAGGAGTTAGGCTTTAGCGCCATCTCGCAGAACAGCATGGACGCTGTGTCTGACCGCGACTTTTTACTGGACTATCACGCGGCCGCAGCTACGTGCATGATGCACCTCTCGCGGCTGTCAGAAGAGTTAGTGTACTGGTCCAGCGAGGAGTTTGGCTTCATCCGCATGGCGGCGGAATTCACGACGGGCAGCAGCATCATGCCACAGAAGCGCAACCCGGACTTTGCGGAGATTGCACGCGGCAAAACGGGCCGTGTATACGGACATCTTATGGGCCTGCTCACCATTATGAAAGGCCTGCCACTCACCTATAACCGTGACCTGCAAGAAGACAAAGAGGGCTTCTTTGACACGGTCGACACGCTTCTGGCAACCCTGGAAGTCTTTGCACCGATGCTCATCTCCATGGAAATCCGTTGGGAGCGCATGCGCCAGGCCACTGGGGCGGGCTACATGCTTGCTACCGATCTTGCTGACTACCTAGTGCGGCGCGGCGTGCCATTCCGCATAGCGCACGGTATCGTGGCCGAACTGACTCGCTATGCAGCCTCGAAGAGCATGACGTACGGCCAACTGACTATGGATGAATTCAAAAAATTCTCACCGGACTTTGCGCAGGACGTAAGTGAGATCACGGAAGAGAAGTCCGTTGCTGCGCGTGACGTGCCTGGCGGTACCGCACCGGGACGTGTGCGGCAGGCGCTGGAGGAAGCCAAAAAGCTGTTGGCGGCCACTAGCGAGAAGCCAGAATGAATGGGCGCACGTTAATCAAACTCCTGCTCGGGAATTGGCTGGCTGGCTTTGGACTACTCCTGGCTGTAGAACAGTTCACTGTCGGCATTAAGCCTGACGCTCTCCCAGCGCTTGTTCTAGTTTCTTTTATGCTATCGCCTATAGGGCTGTTTCTTTTCTGGTTGATCCATCGAGACAAGGGATCGCCGGGGAGGTACATATAGTTGGTGCGGAAGAGGCACACGCGCATGATTGCTAAGCCCACGTGGAAGCTCGCTCCGTCAATCCTTGCCGCGGACTTTTCGCGTTTGGGTGAGCAGATGGCGGAAGCGGAAGCTGCGGGTGTGGATTACTTCCATGTGGATGTCATGGACGGCCACTTCGTGCCCAACATTACCTTTGGTCCGTCTGTTGTCGAGTCCATTCGCAAAATCACCAAGCTGCCGCTGGACATCCACTTGATGATCGAGAACCCAGACCAGTACATCCCGCAGTTCGCTAGGGCTGGCGGCGACTTCCTCACCGTCCATGCGGAAGCATCCAAACACCTTCACCAGACGGTTCATCTCATCAGAGAACATGGTAAGAAGCCGGGCATCGCACTGAATCCCGCAACACCTATCACCGCCATTGAAGAGTTAGTAAATGACGTTGACCTAATTCTTATCATGACTGTAAATCCCGGCTTTGGCGGGCAGCAGTTTATCAAGAGCGGCGTGGATAAGATTAAACGTATGCGGCAACTGCTTGACGCCTGTGGTTCTAAGGCGGAACTTGCGGTGGACGGCGGCGTTAACGCACAGACTATTGCCGACGTGGCGGGTGCGGGTGCGACTATGCTAGTGGCCGGCTCCGCTATCTATACGCCCAAAGAGAGCGTAGCAACCGCAGTGCAGCGGCTCCGGGGTACGCTGGCAAAGGCTACTACCTAGCGGTTCTGGGGCCAGACTATATCCTCGAGCTTGAAAGAGTTCAAGAAGCGAGTGGCCTCTAGTGACATCTTGCTAGTGTGTGTGATCACCATCCCTGTCGCGCTTTGTGCAGAAACTGAATTACATCCGCACTCTAATAGAGCACATAAAGGCGGTCAATGGAGAGGACGTAAAGAAACAGTGAAGGGGCGGCCTTCGTCAGGGGGTCGCCCCTTCAAAAGACTTAGTTCTGGGACTGATTAACGGGCAGGGACGCTGGCCTTGGGCTGGAAGAGGATACGGATGGAGCCGTCCCCTTCCTTACGCTGTGTGATGATCTTGTGGCCACCGCGCTCGGACCAGACGATGAGGTCATAGGTGTTCAGCACGTCGGAGATGATGACTTCTACGAAGGACCTGTCGTCGTGCTTAATCTGCTCGCCTAGGGAGGCGATGATGCCGGCGCAGTTCTGGCCGCGCCCATCGATGACCACCCAGCCGCTGCTGTTTGCCACAGGCGCTTTGCCATGCACGAGAATTTCGCCGATCTTGCGCAGTTCCAGTTGGTGTTTGAACTCGGCGACTGCTTCCCAGTGGACTGCGGACTCACGGTCGCCCTTGCGGCAGGCAGCGCCGCGCACACCCACAATGTCTGGGTTGCAACGCGCCAGCTCGTCCAGGTTCTCAATGCGAAGGTGACCGGAGAGCGCAGTGCTCATGCCGGCCTCTTTGCCCTCCAGAACAATCTCACGGAGCTGCGATTCAGGCATAAAGTCAAACAGGTTGCGGCCGTCCTTGGTCAGGGTGTCGATCAGCATGCCGTCGCAGTTGGTCTCTTTGCACATTTTGATAATGAAGCCTGCATCCAGACCGCCATATAGGGGGTTGTCGGCAAACAGCGAGCCGATGAGCTTGGTCTCGGAGCCTTCCAGCGCGCGTTTGCACTGGTTCAGCACGTCCACTGCGGTCTTGTAATCGCTCTTCATAAAGCCGACTTTCACTGACGTTGCTTGTAACTGTGCGGCGGCATAGCACGCCATCGCAACAGTGCCAGCCTGGTTCGGCACAACGCCGAGGGTGATGCTAACGTGTCGGTCTTTAGGAGCCTGAGCTTTTACCTCTTTGGCAACCATTGGGTGCGCGGAGCCAACCAGAGCTTCCTGCAGGTTTTTGATGTCCACAATGTCCGCGCCGCCCTTGAGCGCTTCAAGCGCTTCCGGCAGGTTCTGGACGCTTACCATCAGCATCATGGTGGTCTTCTCCTCAGGCAGCTTTCGTTGCGTCTGCTCGTTACTTAACGACGATGGGGTGGTTGATGGACTTAAGGTCCTTTTTGATTGCTTCCTTTTCCTCAGCCGTGAACGGGCCCAAGGGCAGGCGCACGTGCCCGCCCGCCATGCCCATTAGCTCGCCCCAGTACTTACACAGCGTGACCGGCCAAGTACCAAATTTCTGCACAGTGTAGCCCCACCACTTATCCGAGATGTTAGCCACCGGGCGGAGGTAGAGGTCATAGAACTCAGTATCAATATCGCCGCGAGAGGCTTTGTCGATGAACTGAACGTAGTAGTTGCGGCCCGGCTGGTCGAACCGCCAGTCCGAGGTGTTGGCGAACATGACTTGCTGGTTGAAGCCGTACTGCTTTCCGGCGAAGTAGATCCAGTCAAATGGAGTGCTGATGATCTTCTTCTTACCCAACGTGACGTGTGTAGCGATGGAGATATCCCGGTTAGTGCTGGCTTCCTTGACGCCCACAACGTTAGGAATCTCGCAGAGGCGGCTCAGGCCCTGGGCGCTCATGGTGATGCCGAACTGGCCCGAGTTATAGAACATAATCGCCAGGTTGGTCTGATCAGCAATAGCCTTGGTGAAGTCCACGACCTGCTGCTCGGATTTGGTAACGATGTACGGCGGGGCAACGATGAGCAGGTCGAACCCTGCGTTTTCAGCGTGCTTTGCCAGCGCAATTGACTCTTTGTATGATGTGTGTGTCACGTGCGCGGCAATAGGCCACTGGCCTTTTGCCTCATCAGCGGCTATGTCCATGACGCGAATGCGCTCTTCACGGGTGAGGGACCAGAACTCCCCCATACCCCAGGTAACGCCAGCGCCGCGAGTGCCAAGCGCGCGGATGTGGCGGATATTGTTGCGGAGACCTTGCTCGTCGAGCTGGTCATCTGGCGTGAAGGGGGTCATGACGGTAGACCACTCGCCCTTAATAGTCGCCCAAGCCCAGTCCTGTGCTTCTCGCTTGGTATATTTTGCCATTGGCGTCCCCTTCATGCTGTAGACGATTGGATTAATTGTACTGCTGGGTGGTAATCACCAGGCGAATTGTACCTGGGTGGGGTACCAGTGTCAACGCGATCAACCCAACTACGACGCAGGTAACGATGCGCTGGAAGGATGCTTGAGAGCCCAGAGTTAAACGCGTCTGGCGAGCCTCGAAGCCCGCCAGAAAACAGTAGCAGTGGGTGGTTAGGCCTTAGTGGAGACCTTCTCCTGCTTGTACTGCGTGCGGACGCAGCGGGTGCATGCGTATAGGCTGGTCTTCTCGCCGTTGATGACGAGATTGCGCTTGTGCACGTTTGGCAAGTTGCGGTGGGGCGTGTGCCGTTTAGAGTGGCTGACCGCCCTGCCCATGATACCTTCTTTACCGCAGACCCAACACCTGGCCATAGTTCCACCTTTTGACGATAAAATCTGTGGACGTTAGAATCCGATGCGTGACCGTGGTCATGGAAAAGCGGCTTAAGCATAGCACAGGCACCTATCCCGTTCAACTTAGCGGCTCCTGCGGAGCATCTCCATTCTGTCCTAGGCGGACTTCTTGAAAGCACGTCAGACCGGCAAGGTGTCCGAAACGTCCCAGTCCAAAGTGTTTGATGGGAAAGACTTGAAGCGTGTTTGCCAGGCGTTTGCTGCCGTGCTGGAGCGGAACGTGGAGTCTATCAACGCCCTGAATGTCTATCCGGTGCCGGACGGAGATACGGGCACCAACATGTTCCTCACGATGCGCACCGTCAACGAAGAGCTTGCGCAGTGCACTGACAACGGGTTGAGCGCTGTGGCAGCGGCCATGGCACGTGGGGCGCTGCTGGGCGCACGCGGCAACAGCGGCGTCATCTCATCCCAGTTCCTGCGGGGGATGGCGGGCTGCTTTAAGGACGTAGACCAGGTCACAGCGGCACAGCTTGCCGAAGCGTTTGCTCAAGGCGCGGCGAGCGCGTACAAGGCGGTGAGCAAGCCGCAGGAAGGCACCATGTTGACCGTCATGCGCGCGGCGTCCGAGGCGACAGCACGCGGCGTGAAGCGCGGCTTAGGCACCTCAGCCGAGGTGTTCCGCACTGCATACCTGGCAGCATCGCGGGCGGTGCAGAAGACGCCGGAGCAGCTGCCGATTCTGAAGCAGGCGGGCGTTGTGGACGCGGGCGGCAAGGGGTTTGCGCTGATGTTGCAGGCGGCGGCTTACACACTTCAGGGGAAGAACCTTGGCAGCATCCGGTTCAAGTCGTCCGTGGACGGATTGGGGCGGGTGCGCGAGTCGTTCTTGACGGCGGTGCAGCAAGAGGAGTTCGGGTACTGCATCCAGTTCACGCTGGAACACATTGGCGTGGGCGTGGACGTATTGCGACAGGAATTGGCAAAGCGCGGCAACTCGGTGGTGGTCATTGGTGATGAGGATTTGGCGAAGGTGCATGTGCATGGACGGGAGCAGGAACCGGTGCTGGCGTATGGGCGCAGCGTCGGTGTGCTGGAGCGGCTGAAGGTAGACAACATTGACGCGCAACATGAAGAGTTTGTCGCCGCGCGCCGCGCCGCACGGCCACGCGTGGCCGTGGCTGTGGTGGCGGTGGCGTGGGGGCAGGGTATCGAAAAAATGTTTGGCGATTTGGGCGTAACGGTGATTAAGGGCGGGCAGACGATGAACCCCAGCGTGCAAGACCTGCTGCAAGCGGTCGAGGCGGCGAACGCCGACGCGGTGGTGGTGCTGCCGAACAACTCGAACATTATCGGCACCGCAAACCAGGCGGCGGGCCTTTCGCAAAGACAGATGCACGTCATTCCCACGCGCTCCTTGCCGCAGGGAATCGCGGCGGCGCTGGCGTTCAACCCTGAAGAGCCGGCGGCAGCAAACCTGGAAGCGATGGAGCGGGCCGTGCAGTCTGTGCGGAGCGGCGAAGTGGTTGCTGCGGTGCGCTCGACGAAGGTGCTGGACGTGCACGTGCCCCAGGGTGCCATCATGGGGCTGCTGGACGACGAGCTGATCTCCTCCGGCCCGGACCGGACGGCTGTGCTCACTGGCCTGGTCAAGCGCGGCATCGCTGCGGGCGGCTCTCTCGTCACACTCTACCTTGGCGGTGACCTGTCCCAGGCCGACGCAGACCGCGACGTGCAAGCGCTCAAAGCCACATTCCCGGGTATTGAGGTTGAGCTGGTACAGGGCGGACAGCCGCATTATTTGTACCTGGTATCCATAGAGTAGTAGGCTCAAGTCCGAACCTTTGGTAAGGAGAGCATCATGAAGGAACTGATCACGTAACTGAACTTTGATGGCAAGGCGCGCGAGGCAATGAAGTTCTATGAGAAGATTTTGGGCGGCAAGCTCGAGCTTATGACCTTTGGGGAGTCGCAGATGCCCAACGTCCCGCCAAGTGCCAAGGAACGCATCATCCACTCGCAGCTCACGAAGGGGGCACTCACCCTCATGGGGTCGGACACGATGCCCGGCATGCCGTTCAAGCAGGGCAACAACTTTTCCGTTACCATCACTTGCGAGAGCGCCAAGGAAGCAGAGCAGCTTTTCAAAGCACTGAGCGATAGGGGCCAGGTGCAGATGCCGCTTGCCCCAACCTTCTTTGCAGAGCAGTTCGGTGGGCTTACAGACAAGTATGGAGTGGGCTGGATGATCAGCTACCAGGGCAAGTGAGCAACCCCCTTTACACAGCACTAAGCCGTAGCGCCTTACGCGCAGGTGGGCCTTCCTGTCCCCAACCGATTTCGGCGAGAGAGGTGAAGCATGACTGTACGTGTGGTGACTGATAGCACCTCTGATTTGCCGCCGGATGTGGCCGCGAGGCTGGGAATTACGGTGGTGCCGCTGAACGTCCATTTTGGGACGGAGATGTTGAAGGACGGGGTGGATATCCTGCCGGACGCGTTTTACAAGCGGCTGGTGAGCGGGACGGTGCTGCCCAAGACGTCGCAGCCGAGCGTGGGGGAGTTCTTGCAGGTGTACGACAAGGTGGGCAAGGGCGCGGAGGCCATCGTGTCTATTCTTGTGTCGTCCAAGCTGAGTGGGACGTACAACTCGGCGGTGCAGGCGGTGCCGGAGTACAAGGGCGCGTGCAAAATAGAGGTCATCGACACGCTGCAGGCGTCCATGGGGCTGGGGCTGATCGCAACGGCGGCGGCTCGCGTGGCGCAGGCCGGGGGCTCGGCGCAGCAGGTGGCGGAGGAGGCTCGGAGGGCGATGGGCAAGGTGGACTACTTTGGCGTAGTGGACACGCTGGAGTACCTGGAAAAGGGCGGGCGGATTGGGAAGGCGCAGGCGTTCCTGGGCGGCATTCTGAAAGTGAAGCCGGTGCTGATGGTGAAGGACGGGATTGCGCACCCGGTGGAGCGCGCCCGCACGCTGCAGAAGGCAATGGACAAGGTCATGGAGATGGCGCGGCTGTCCGCTCCGCTGGCTGAGGCAGGGGTGCTGTACGCGACGACTCCGGACGTGGCGCAGGCACTGGCCGAGCGGCTGAAGCCGCTGACCAACGACGGGCAGGTGCTGATGGGCCGGATTGGGCCGGTGGTTGGGACGTACCTGGGGCCGGGGGCTCTGGCCGTGGGGATTCGGCGGGCCTGAGCGTTTGACGAACAGGCTCGGACTTTCGGATTATTTGAGGGTTTCAACAGCGGCCTGGTTAGGGCTGCTTTGCCGCATCGGACGGTGCGGAGATGCCGGGTGCTGATGCGCTGCGAAGGCGCGTTTGGTGGGCCGGAAATGGTCACAAGTGGCCCACCCTGTGGTGTTTTTGTGGGCCACAACAGGTTTTCGTGCATGCGAACCATGTTCCCCCGTTAGTGGCCTATTGGTGGCGTGGTAGACAGACGCATGTGGTCTTGCCGCAGCAGCCAACTGGCCCATAAAAAGCCCACACTTTGGGACTTTGGCCCACAGGGATATTTCGCCGGCAGGGCAAAGGGGGCGCCATGAGAAGCGTTGCGTTGCGGACATGTTTTCCACCTCCACTACTGCACCACTGCCGTCATTTGTGAACATAACGCGACCAATGAGCGCGGAACACGCGCCTTAGGTAGAAGGATAACGCCGCGCGCGGGTGGGTCAAGGGGAAGATGGCGTGGCAACTTCAGCGCGGATTTGGCTTTTCTCAGTGCTAGGATTGTGGTGCGTAGGACTCGGGGCGATAAAACGTGAACTCGAAAGAACACTTGCACAATCTGGAAAACAATTTTGACGCTTGGCGGTTGGTGGTAACGGAAGAATACCGAAGCGCCTACAACCATTTCGAAATATGGGCGACTCTGGATGCCTACAGGGACGACCATCTCAATGAACTTAATATGGCCACCGCCTTCTGGGGACTAACAATGCAAGCCCATACGCGCATCGCCCTGATACACATGTACCATCTTGTCGAAGAAAACAATCAGGTCGTTAGCATACCCGTGCTATGGGAGTGGATTGAAAAGAACCTCGCGCTTTTTTCTGTGGAACCGTTCGCAGCGCGCCTTAAGAAAAAATATCCACAAATAAGTCTTGATGAACAAAATGAGTGCACCGAAGGTCAAAAGCAACGGCAAATTACCCTCGCCAAAAAAAATGAGCATCGGAAAGCTCCCGAAGAGAGTGCGCAAACGATTGATCACCTCAAAGTATGGCGTGACAAAGTGCTCGCACATGTCGACAAGGATTTTCTGAAACACAGGAAAGAGCTCGACGAAAAATATCCGCTTTCAATCGATCAAGTAAGGAATTTGTTGAAGACTTTGGGTGAGATTCTGAATGTTTATTCTTTGGCCTATTACTCTAGTAGCTACGCTTGGGATATCCCATACAAGTCCGGATTCGACTTAACTATGAAAGCCCTCAAGACCTATAGTGAAGCCCGCAATAAGCTTCTTAGGGAACCATGAACTGACCGTGTTGTGGGCAATATGAAGTCGAGGAGTAATGACGACACCGTCACGGATTGAGGCGTTCCGAGGCATCTTGCGGCTGGAGGAGCGGCGCGGGTTTGATGACCGCGCGGTGACGAAGGGGCTGGATGCGTTTTTGGCCGGGTGGCAGCGGGAGCTGGAGGCGGCTGGAGAGATGCCTGGGCGGGCGCTGCTGCTGCGGCTGAAGGGCGCTCGGATCATTGGAGTGACATATGCGCAGATGGCGGTGGAGGCGAGGAGGGCGTGGGCGGAGCGGGCGTGGGGAGTTGTGGGGGGACGGGGGACGGCCGTGCCCCACCCCGCCCCATCCAACCCCCCTAACTCCCCTTCCCTAAAAGGAAGAGGAGAACAGGTACCGGAGACGACGGGCACTCACCGGGAGGTGGCGTCCGTTCATGGTTCGAGTGCCTCACCACGAACGGGTTCTGCCACTGTGGTTGCGGCAAATACGCGAGGGACGGCCCCGCGTCCCGCCGCTCCTTCCCCTCACCTTAGCCCTCTCCCACAAGGGGAGAGGGCTAAGAAGGCGGTAGGGCCGCCGGTGGAGTCTGGGGTGACGATGGTGCGGGGGGTGGGGCCGGGAATCGCTGAGAAGCTGGCGGCGCTGGAGATTTCGACGGTGCGGGACTTGCTGTACCACTTTCCTCGCAAGCACATCGTGCCGGTGAAGATTTCCGAGCTGACGGCGGGCGAGGAGCAGGCGATTATCGCCACCGTGTGGGAATCGCGGATCGTCAGAATGGGCGCGCGCATGGAGGCGACCGAGGCGACGGTGGTGGACGAATCGGGGAACCTGCGGATTGTGTGGTTCAACCAGCCGTTTGTGGCGCGATCGCTGCACACGAATGACCGGGTGCTCATTACGGGGAACCTGCGGCCTTCCCGTGTACAAACTCGCGGGGGGCAGATGCCGTTTGAGCCGACGGGGTATGAGACACTGCAGCCGGACGATGACCTGTTCAAGCTTGGACGCCCGTTCCCGATTTATCCGGCGACGGAAGGGCTGACGCAGCGGATGTTGCGGCGGACCATCCGCGAGGCGCTAGACGTGTGGCTGCCCCGACTAGAGGACAGCGTGCCGCAGCGCGTGCTGGCGAAGCTGGGGCTGCCGGGCCGGCAGGATGCGCTAGCCCGCTACCACTATCCGAACGACGAGGCGGCGCTTGCAAAGGCGCGGCGGAGGCTGGCGTTTGATGAGCTGTTCCTATCGCAACTGGGGGTTCTCACGCGGAAGCGGCGGTGGCAAGAGCAGGGCTCGGGCGTGGTGCTGAAGCCGCCGCCGGGAGTGCTGGAGACGTTCTTGAAATCGCTGCCGTTTGCGCTGACGGGGGCGCAGCAGCGGACGCTGGACGAAGTGCTGGACGACCTATCAAAGCCGGTGCCGATGAGCCGGTTGCTGCAGGGCGAGGTCGGCAGCGGCAAGACGGTGGTGGCGCTGGCGGTGATGCTCGCGGCGGCGACGTCCGGGTACCAGGCGGCGCTGATGGCCCCGACGGAGATACTCGCTGAGCAGCATTTCCTCACCGTATCAAAGTTGCTACAGGGGCTGTCGAAGCCGGTGCAGGAGCAGTACGTGACGGTGGTGTACGTGGAGCCGCACCCGCAGCCGATTGCGGTTGGGCTGCTGCTGGGGAGCATGCCGAAGCGGGCGAAGGACGAGCAGGTGGCGCGGATTGCCAAAGGGGGCATAGACATTCTGATTGGGACGCACGCGGTGATTCAGGGGGACGTGGCGCTGAAGAACCTGGCGTTGGCGGTGGTGGATGAGCAGCACCGGTTTGGAGTGGAGCAGCGGGCGGCGCTGAGGGGGAAGGGGGCTGCCTCTCCCCTAGTCCCTCTCCATCTGAGAGATGGCGAGGGGGACTTTGCGGGTACTCCGCGAGAGGTGGCGTCCGTTCATGGTCCGACAGGCTCACCACGAACGGGTTCTACGACTCGGGCTAGCGGCAAACGTTCGGGTACGGATTTCCCTCATTCTTCGGGGCAAGCTTCGACCTCCGTGCCGCTTCCAGCTTCGCTCGAGACAGGCTCCCTTCACCCTAGCCCTCTCCCACAAGGGGAGAGGGGAAAGGGGGGGCGGATGGTGCCGCATCTTCTGGCGATGTCGGCGACGCCGATTCCGCGGTCGCTGGCGCTTACGGTGTATGGGGATTTGGACCTGTCTGTGCTTGACGAGCTGCCGCCGGGGAGGCAGAAGGTGCGGACTCGGTGGGTGCGGCCGGACCAGCGGGGGAGCGCGTACGAGTTTATTCGGAAGCAGGTGGGAGAAAGGCGGCAGGCGTTTGTGATTTGCCCGCTCATCAATGAGTCGGAGGCGTTGCAGACGCGGGCGGCGCTGGAGGAGTACGAGACGCTGTCGAAGCAGGTGTTCCCGGAGCTCCGGGTGGCGCTGCTGCACGGGCGGATGCCGCTCAAAGAGAAGACGGCGGCGATGGACGCGTTCCGGAACCACCAGTCGGACATTCTGGTGTCCACGCCGGTGATTGAGGTGGGCGTGGACGTGCCGAACGCGACGGTGATGATGATTGAGGGGGCGGACAGGTTTGGGTTGGCGGAGCTGCACCAGTTCCGTGGGCGCGTGGGGCGCGGGCAGCACGCGAGCTATTGTATGTTGCTGGCGGACGACCCCTCGGAGGTGGCGCAGCAGCGGCTGACGCTGCTGGAAAAGGAGAGCGACGGGTTCAAGGTTGCGGAGGCGGACCTGGCGCTGCGGGGGCCGGGCGAGGTGCTGGGGACCAGGCAGAGCGGGATGCCAGATTTTCAAGTGGCGACGCTGACGGACCAGGAACTGCTGCTGCTGGCGCGGTCGGAGGCGACGGCGCTGCTGGCGGGGGACGCGGAGCTGCGGCGGGCGGAGCACCGTGCGCTGGCGCGGGAGTTGAAGCCGTACTTGAGGGGCGAGGCGGAACGGGCGGATGTGAGTTAGCGCTCAGGCGCGCGCCAAATGCCGCAGGGAATGTGGTGCTCAGATCGAAGGAAACGCGGCTGAGATGTTTGTGCGTATGGAAGGGAAGGTATAGGCGAGTGAAATGTCTCTAACATCAAACCTCGATAACAAACTAACCTTCTCCCTTAGGAGAAGGTAATTGCTGGCTCCTAGCCGAGCTTGGTGTACTCGCCCCCCCCCACGTGGTGAAAAAGTCGTGGCCTTGGTTGTCGGCGAGGATTTAGTGCACATCCCTGGCTAGCGTCGGGTTCTGCAGGCGCACAATGATAACGTAGTGGCCGCTGACAGCTTCCGCCTTGTGGCATTCGCGGATTTCGCGCAGTGCCAGCGGTGTGAGGATGGCGGTTAGTATGTAGGGACGACAGCGGGACAAGGGTAGCTAGGGAGGAAGCAGCGATGATCAAGGCAGCCAACCGCATCATGTTTTTTGTCAGCAATATGAGGCGCTCGCAGAAGTTCTACCGCGACGTGCTGGGGCTTACGCCAACGGACGAGCATCCGGAGTATTCGTCCTACGCGCTGGGCAAGGGGTTTGCGATTGCGCTGTACAAGGGGCGCGGGCAGACGGCAGGCACGTCGCCGGTGCTGGCGCTGGAGGTGGCGGACATGGCGGCTGCACGTAGGGCGCTGCAGGCGGCGAAGCGCACGATTGTGCGGGACTTCCATGAGGTGCCTGGCGGCATCAGCCTGGACTTCAAGGACCCGGACGGGCATGTGGTGCAACTGGTGCAGTTTATGAAGCCGCCGAAGAAGCGCTAGGGGAATCTTTAAGCGGTAGGTGCAGGTTTGTGGCCGGCACGAGGTGGCGCAGTAGGTGGTGAGCTTCGGGCAGGGTGCAAGCAGAGGCGCGCGGATGCTACGATACTCGGGCAATGTTGATAAAAGAGCTTTTGGCCCAACGGCTGACTACCGCCTTCACGACCGCGCAGGCGCAGGGCTTGCTGCCTCCCGGTGACCTTCCGGAGGGGGTCATCGAGAGGCCGCAAGACACGAAGCACGGTGATTTTGCGAGCACGCTGCCCATGAAGGCGGCGAAGACGCTACGCAGTAACCCAATGAAGATCGCGCAAACGCTGCAGCAGCTTGTCGAAAAGGGCCATGAGATACAGAAGGTGGACGTGGCACCACCGGGGTTCATCAACATCACGCTGAGCACCGCCTGGCTGCAGCAGCAGGTGGAAGCCGTCCGGCACGAGGGCGAGCGGTTTGGGCACGTAACCTCGGGGGCTGGACATAAGGTGCAGGTGGAGTTTGTGAGCGTGAATCCCACGGGGCCGGTGCATGTGGGCCATGCGCGGGGCGCGGTGCTGGGAAGCACGCTGGCCACGGTGATGCAGGCGGCGGGCTACAACGTGACACGCGAATACTATGTGAACGACGCGGGCAACCAGATGGAGCTGTTCTACCGGTCGCTCTGGGCACGGTACCAGCAGGCGCTGGGCAAGCAGGCCGAGATTCCGGAGAACGGGTACCGCGGGCAGTACATGGTGGAACTTGGGCAGCGCGTTGTGCAGGAGCATGGCGATAGATTCCTGAAGATGCCGGAGGCCAAGGCGATTGCGGCGATTGGCGCCGTAGGGCTGGACCACATGATTACCGCTATCAAGGCCGACCTGGAGATGATTGGCGTCACCTTCGATAACTGGTTCCGCGAGAAGTCGCTGTTCCAAGATTCGACGTACGCCACTGCGATGAAAATGCTGGAAGAGCGCGGCTACGTGGTCAGGCGAGACGGGGCGCTCTGGTTTGAGTCGACCAAGCTGGGCGAGGACAAGGACAACGTGCTGGTGCGCAGCAACGGCTTGCCGACGTACTTTGCGTCGGATGCGGCGTACCACTACAACAAGTTCATGCTGCGCGGCTATGAGCGCGTGATAGACATCTGGGGCGCTGACCACGCGGGCCACGTCAGCCGCCTGAAGGCGGTGGTGGAGGCGCTGGGCGCGGACCCGTCCAGGCTGACGGTGCTGCTGGGGCAAATGGTGGCGCTCAAGCGCGGCGGCGAGGTGGTCAGGGCATCGAAGCGCACCGGGGAAATCGTGACGCTGCGGGAGCTGGCGGAAGAAGTCGGCAAAGACGCGGTGCGGTTCTTCTTCCTGGCACGCTCACCTGAGGCGCAGATTGAGTTTGACCTGGAGTTGGCGAAGCAACAGTCGCAGGAGAACCCGGTGTACTACTTGCAGTACGCGCACGCGCGCATTGCGGGCATCCTGCGGCATGCCGAAGAACGGCACATCGAGTATCGGGACGGTGACGTGGCGCAGCTCAAGGTGGACGAGGAGCTAGCGCTCATTCGCAAGCTGCTGGAGCTGCCGGAGCTGGTGGAGAGCATTGCGAAGTCGCTGGAGCCGCACCGGCTGCCGCACTACACGATGGACCTGGCGGCGACGTTCCACAGGTTCTACGACACGTGCCAGGTGATTCCGAAGGAGTACTCGCCAGAGCATGACGGCGCGCTGACGAAGGCGCGGCTGAAGCTGGTGGACGCTTCGCGGATTGGGCTGGCGCAGTGCCTGACGCTGATGGGGATGGCCGCGCCGGAGCGGATGTAGATCGCTCAGCCGCGACGGGCAAATTAGGTTCAGTGCGACTTGTCTTTCGTTGCCCCATTTTGCTTGGCCATCCAGAGCCCAAACAGCCCGCTAATCCAGGACACAGCGGCCAGCATGAGAAGACCGTAGACGACGAGCATCAACAGGATATGCGGTGGGATGTGTACGGATGGGAAAATCCGACTCCAAATGATTTTGAACAGAATGCCCATGCCTACCAGAAGTGCCAGAGTAAAAATCGTTCTGACCACTCCAAAGGAGACGAAAACTCTGTGTTCCCACGGTTCCAGTTGTATGGGCGGGAGCACTGGATGCCGGATGCTCCGCAGCATCCTGATAAACCGCACGTTGGAAGCAACCGCTGCCCTGACAGTGGGCACGAGCGAAAACGCCGCTAGCCCATCGATCACCCAGATGCAGGCAATAAGCCCGCTCTTCCAGAACTTCGCAAACATCGGCGCAACCACAAGTAGCCCTGCTAGGGAAACTCCTAGCGCCACCACCGCTACCTTATTATTTGTCGTCATCCTCATCCCGCTCTCCCTCTCTTCTCTTCGACTTCGCGAGCTTTGCTAAGTCGGCTTCGACTTGGCGGTTGTAGGCAGGTAACCAATTTTCTGCGGGCTCCAACCAGTCTTGGGCAAACTGAATTGCCTATTCGGCAAAGAATCCGTAGCCCTCTTCCATGAGGCGCTCATCTTCAGTTTGCTTCTTCTTGGAAGGCACGTTGCACGTCCTATGTGGCGTCCGTTCATGGATTCGACAAGCTCACCACGAACGGGAACAAATGAGGTTTCTACCTCTGTAGAACGATGAGTTAGCTCCCTAGGTTCCCCTGACGCCTATAGCGCTTGGACTTCTCTATGTAGCTCTGTGAGGTGCGGCGGATGAGGTTGTGGTGCCTCTCCTGCGTCTGGGCGCGCACCTGGCCGGGGATGCCGACGACCATGGAGTGCGGCGGAATCTTAGTGTTCTCCAGCACCACTGCGCCGGCCGCGATGATGGAGTACTCGCCGACCTCCACGCCGTCGTTGATGATGGCGCCGTTGCCGAGGAGCACGTAGTTGCCCAGCTTCTTGGCGTGGCAGACCACGCCGTGGCCGAGGGTCACATAGTCGCCGTACTCGGCGTCGGCATCGCTGTGGATGGTGCAGTTGTCCTGGATGTTGGTGCCTTTGCCGATTTTGATGTGGCCCGTGTCGCCGCGCACGACGGCGCCGGGCCAAATGCTGCTGTCCTCGCCAAGCTCAATGTCGCCGATGACGTAGGCCGCCTCGCTCACCCAAGCGGTGGGATGGAGTTGCGGCTTTTTGCCGTCCAGTTCACGCAGCATGAGAGGCTCCTTGTCCGGTATTCGCCTGCATTGTAGGGCAAAAGAATTAGAGAGGGCTGCGAGCCGCCGCGTCACGCCTGCCAGGCCGCCCAGGCTTTTTCCAGCACGGCCCGCGCTTCCGCATGCTCACGGCTCAGGCGCGTTACTGCGGCGAAGGCGTTTTGCTCGGCGGCAGCCTGGAGCTGCTGCTCTAGCGATTGGAGTTGTGCCTCCAGCTCAGCAATAGTGTTTTCGTGGTCAACGGCTGGAGTTTTGGCGTGAGGCTTGCTCGTAGGCGCCGGAGCGGGCTTTGGCTCTACAGGCCTGGCGATTGGCTTTGCGACCTGTGCCGGAAGAGCCGTCGGGCGTGAAGCCTTGGCGCGCTTGGCCGCGGCATCGAGCTGCTTGGTGGCTTCCTCTTCTGCTTCTTCCCACTCCTCAAACGTGCCGTCGAACACTTCAATCCGGCCGTTGCGCGCGATCCACAATTGGTCCGCGAGGAGGGAGACGAACTTGCGGTCGTGGGAGACGAAGATGAGTGTGCCATCGTACGCCTCCAGCACGTCTTCCAAAGACTCGCGGCTGGGTATGTCCAGGTGGTTGGTGGGCTCGTCCATAACAAGCAAATTGGGTTGGCTGACGATGAGGCGCGCCAATCCCAACCGGGCGCGCTGGCCGCCGCTGCACTCGCCGACGCGGCGGTCAACGTCGTCGCCGCGGAACTGGAAGCGGGCCAGGTACGAGCGAGCTTCGGCACCGGACATAGCGGTGGTCTGGAGGAAAGCGTCAAGCACGGTGAGGTTGGCGGGAAGATCTTCCAGACCCTGGCGGTAGTAGCCGACGTTCACGCCGTTACCCAAGGTGGCGCTTCCACGTTGGGGCGGCTCCTGGCCCAAGAGGGTGCGGAGCAGCGTCGTCTTGCCGATACCGTTCTCGCCGATGATGCCGATGCGGGAACCGCGCTCAACGCGCATGTCTGGCACCTGCAGCAGTGTGCGCGCGCCTTCCGGCGTGGCGACGCCGATGGCGAGGTCCTTTGTGGCGCAGACGACGAGCGCGGTGTGGCTGGCGCCGATAGTGGGCATGGAGACCGTGCGCTCGCGCTGGACGGCGTTCACGCGCTCCAGGCGGTTGAGGCGCGTTTGGCGGCCCTGGGCCTGTGCCGCGCGTTGTCCGGCCCGGTAGCGGCGAATGAATGATTCTTCTTTGGCGATGAACTCTTGTTGCTTGTCGTATTCGCGCTGCTGCCGGAGGGCATACTCCGCTTTGAGCAGACGGTACTTGGTGTAATTACCGGGGTACGAACGAAGGCGGCCGTTCTCTAATTCCCAGATGGTGGTGGCGACTTTGTCCAGGAAGTAGCGGTCGTGGGAGACGGCGATGAACGCGCGCGAGTAGGCGGAGAGGTAGCGGTCAAGCCAGGCGAGGCCCTGTAAGTCCAGGTGGTTTGTAGGCTCGTCCAGCACCAGGATATCCGGTCGCGAGAGCAGGGCACGCGCAAGAGCGGCACGTGTTCGCTCGCCGCTGCTGGCGACCGCTCCGGGCGTAGCGAGTGCCTGAGCGTTTAGTCCCAGGCCCATTGCTGCGCGCTGTACCGCGCTTTCCGGGTCGTCGTCACTCATCGTCTGATACCGCTCCAGGAGCGTGGCGTACCGCGCTTCAGCTTGGGCGCGCGTTGCGGGCGTGGCGTCCTGAAGGGCGATTGCGCTGGCGGTAAGCTCTTCTTCCAGGAAGCGCACCTCGTCGAACGCGATCATGATTTCGTCGTGAAGGGTGCCGTCTGTGGACAGCACAGGGACTTGCGGGACGTAGCCGATGCGCGCGGTTTTCGCTCGATGAACCGAGCCGACAGAGGCTTCTGTCTCGCCAATCAGCACGCGCAGGAGAGAGGTCTTACCAACGCCGTTGGGGCCGACGATGCCGATGTGCGCGTTATCTTGGACCTCCAGGCTTATGCCGGAGAAAACGCTGTCAGCGCCGTACTGAAGGCCGAGCTGTGATGCGGTCAGAAGGGCCATAGTACGCTACGTATTCTGCTCAAGACGGAAACTGCGGTGGAGGACGCGCACGGCTTCGTGGACCTGGTCCTGGCTGACGATACAGGTGATGCGGATTTCTGACGTGGTGATCATCTCGATGTTCACGTTGGCGTCGGCGAGCGAGCGGAACATACGGGCGGCGTAGCCCGGCGCGAACTGCATGCCGGTGCCCACGATGCTGATTTTGCCCAGCTTGTCGTTGAAGTTGACGCCTTTGGCGTGGATGCGCTCGGCGACGGGCTTGATGACGCCCATCGCCTTTTGCAGGTCGTTTCTGGATATCGTAAACGAAAGGTCGGTCATCTTTTCCTGGCTGGCGTTTTGCACAATGGTGTCGATGCTGACGCCGGCGTTAGCCAGCGGCTCGAAGATGGTGGCGGCGATGCCCGGCCGGTCAGGCACGCTCATCACTGTGATCTTGGCGACGTTCATATCGTAGGCGACACCACGGACGCGGTCTCTGACTTCCATGCGGACCTCCCTGCGAATCATGGTGCCGGGCACGTCTTCAAATGACGATGCCACCAGCATGGGCACGTTGTACATCTCTGCCAGCTCAATGGAGCGCGGCTGCATCTTGGCGCCGGTTGCGGCGAGCTCCAGCATCTCTTCGTAGTCAAGCTCGTCCAGCTTGCGCGCGTCTTTGACCACGCGAGGGTCGGCGGTGAAGATGCCTGCCACATCGGTGTAGATTTCGCACGCGTCGGCCTTGAGGGCTGCGGCGAGCGCGACGGCAGTGATGTCTGAGCCGCCACGGCCAAGCGTCATGACGTCCATGCCTTCCGTAATGCCCTGGAAGCCAGCGACGATAACGACGCGGCCTGACTCAAGTTCGCGAACCACGCGCTCGGGATCAATTTCTGCGACGACGCCTTTGCCGTACAAGCCGGTGGCCCGGATTCCCGCCTGCTGGCCGGTGAGACTCACGGCGGGGCACGGGATGTCGTTGAGCGCCATGGCTACGAGAGCGCAGGAGACCATTTCACCGGTAGCGAGGAGCACATCCAACTCGCGGCCTTCCGGTCTTTGGGACACCTCATGCGCGAGCTTGAGCAAATCGTCCGTGGTGTCGCCCATGGCGGAGACAACGGCGACCACCTGGTGGCCCTGCGCGCGCGCGCGGGCGATGCGGTTGACCACGTTCTTGATTTTGGCGGCGTTCGCTACAGAACTGCCGCCGTATTTGTGCACGACAAGTGACATAGTGCGATAGACCTCGTGCTTCCAGACGTGAATGTTGCCGCTCGATACGACCTAGTTAGGGTAAGGCATTTACGGCGTGTTATTCAACAGAGACCACCGTGGCGCCCTGTTCTATGGGATGTGTGATGAGCAGGGTGCCTTCCAGGCCGGCCTTGCGCGCCTCGTCCGCCAGCTCGTACGCCACCGTCATCTCGTTGCCCTTGGCGAACGCCAGCACGCTGGAGCCTGCGCCGGAGAGGAACACGCCGTACGCCCCACCTTGAAGAGCGGCGCGGAACAGGAGGCGCATCTGCGGGAAGATGGTCTGGCGCTGTGGCTGGTGCAACCTGTCTTCGGTGGCGACTTTCAGCAACTCCAGGTTGCCGGTGGCGAGGGCGTTCACTAGCAGTGCCGCGTGTCCGACGTTGAAGACGGCGTCCTCGCGCGAGTAGGACTGGGGTAGCACGGCGCGAGCCTTGGCGGTGGCCATGGGCATGTTGGGGATGAACAGCACGGCGCCCAGGCCTTCCGGCAGCGGCACACCTGAGGTCACGATGCTGTCGCCGTTGTGGACGACGACCTGGCACCCTCCGAGGAGTGCTGGCGTGACGTTGTCCGGATGGCCTTCGATTTCGATGGCGAGCTTGAGCAGTGCTTCTTGCGATGCAGGGTTGCCGCAGAGCGCGTTGGCGGCGACTAGTCCGCCGACGATGGCGGCGGAGCTGCTGCCGAGGCCGCGTGAGAGCGGGATATCGTTGTGGCAGACCAGGCCTAGAGGCGGCACCGGCTGACCGATATGGTGGAAGAGCGCTTGGGCCGCTCGATAGATAAGGTTGCCTTCGTTGCGGTTCAGGCGGTCTGCTCCCTCACCAGTCACCGTAACACCTTGGCCGCCGCGTTCCAGGCGCACGGTGTTCCACACGTCCAGCGCCATGCCCAGGCAATCGAAGCCCGGGCCGAGGTTGGCCGTGGTGGCGGGCACGCGGACCTCTACGCTTCGTTTCAAATCCACTGACGTTTACTCGCTAATGGCTGGGGTGCAGGCCCACGCCGCCGTGGCGTTCGCGCAGCACTCTCCAAACTTCTTCCGGCTGCACGCCGGAGGCCGCTAGGAGGACCAGCGTGTGGTACAGCAAGTCGGCTACCTCACCGGGGAGGGCCTTCTTGTCACCGGTGGCGGCGGCGAGCGCTGTTTCGCCCGCCTCTTCGATGACCTTTTGGGCAATGCGCGTGGTGCCTTCCTGGAACAGCTTGGCGGTGTAGCTGCCTTGCGGCATGGCCTGTTGGCGGTCCTTGACGACCTTCATCAGCTCATCAAGGACGGTGGCGCCGACGCGCGGGCTTGGCTCGAACGCGGGCAGTTCCTTGATTTCGGTGAAGAAGCAGGACGTGTTGCCGGTATGGCAGACAGGGCCGGTGGGTTCCACCTGTAGCAGCAGCGTGTCGCCGTCGCAGTCCTGGAGGACTTTGCGGATTTTCATGTAGTTGCCGGAGATCTCGCCCTTGTGCCATAGTTCCTCGCGGCTGCGCGTGTAGAACCACACGTCGTCGCCCTCAATGGTGCGCTTGAGCGCGCCCGCGGACATGTAGCCAAGCATGAGCACCTGGCCGGTGTGGACGTCCTGCGCGATGGCCGGGATAAGTCCTTGCGGGTCTTGCCTCAACATGGCTGCCTGCCTTCTGGGTGAGGAAATGCCCTCACCCGAGTTCTGAACCTCCGGTTCAGAACTGTTACGCCTTTGCCGTTCGTGCGCCGGGTCTGTTCCCTAATTCGATGAGCGCTTTGGGAAGCTCCAACAATGTTTTGATTTCTGCGTCTGGTACCGCGTCGCCAGCCTGGGGCGCGTCATTTGTGCGGTTGATCCAGACGCCGCGCATACCCACGCTTTGCGAACCCTGCACGTCGTCCAGGATTGTATCGCCAACGTAGGCGATTTCGTCCGGCGTGAGGGCGAGCCGCTTGATGATGGCCTGGAACGCGGAAGGGACCGGCTTGTACGCTTGCGCTTCTTCCGAACTGAGAACGACATCCATGTCCTTGGTGAGGTTGTTGCTGTCCATCAAGGTGCGCAGGGAGCCCGCGTCGGCGTTGGAGAGTGCCGCCAGCTTATATTTACCACGGAGTATGTTCAGGGCCGGGCGCGTCTCGCCGAAGAGCTGGCGCGTGGCCTGACCCTCCACAAACAACCGTGAGCCGAAGTGCGTATCAGCGGTGAAGTGGAATTTCTTGTACACCTGCACCAGGCAGTCGTGCCAGGCGCGCTCGTAGGTTTCATAAGGAAGCACTTGCGTTATAGTGTCCCAGTTGATGCGGCGCTTGCGGAACTGGCGCTCCAATGCGCGCCATTCGGCGTAGAGCGTCATGGGATCAACGGGCAGCTTCTGCTCACTCACAATGCGCGCAAACGTTTGCTGCCACAGGCTCTGCTCGTTGTGGAACAGAGTGCCGTAGACATCGAAAACGACAGCTCGAATGGCTGGCATATGTTCCCTCACCCTAGCCCTCTCCCCTTGGTAGGAGAGGGAATTGTGGGAGACTGCACTGGCCGCATGGGGATGCCGCGCGAGGCCAGGTACTGCTTCACGTCGGAAACCTTATACTTGCCGTAATGGAAGATGCTGGCGGCGAGCACCGCGTCTGCATGGCCGATGAGGATGGCGTCCGCAAAGCTTTCCAAACTGCCGGCGCCGCCGCTGGCTACGACCGGCACTGAAACAGCGTCCGAGATTGCCTTCAGCAATTCGAGGTCGTAGCCTTTCTCAGTACCATCCGCATCAATACTATTGACCACGATTTCGCCAGCGCCCAGCTTGACCGCGCGTATGGCCCATTCGATGGCGTCCATGCCGGTTGGCCTGCCCACCCCGTCTCCGGTGTGCGTGCGAACTTCCCAGGTCACCAGGCCACCATGCGCCCGCCGCACGTCCATGCCTAGGACGATGCACTGGTTGCCAAAGTGGTCTGCTGCCTCCTGAATCAGGTTCGGGTTCAGGACAGCGGCAGTGTTGATGGAGACTTTGTCAGCACCAGCCTTCAGCATAGTCTTAATGTCCTGCACCGTGCGGAGGCCGCCGCCGACAGTGAGCGGGATGAACACTTGCTCGGCGATCTTGGTGACCACGTCCAGCATGATGCTCCGTTCTTCTGTGCTCGCGGTGATGTCATAGAAGACCAGTTCGTCAGCACCATGGCTGTTGTAGTGCGCAGCGAGCTCCACCGGGTCGCCCGCGTCACGATGGTTCAGGAACTGGACGCCCTTAACGACACGGCCTGCTTTCACGTCTAGACACGGAACAATGCGCTTGGTGAGCACTAGAGGGCTCCTTGGCGGGACAACGCCTGCGATTAAGTGATATTTAAGTATAGCAAGGGCAGCGCATGACCGCAGGGTAAAGGGTTAATGATAGATGCAGTCTCGTAGGGATGTGGATGCCACTTCGGGGACGTGGGGACGTAGGGGCGTAGCATGCTATGCCCCTACGTCCCCGATCGACACGGGGTTACTGAGTTATGGCAACCCCTGCAACTGCACTGCGCTCACTACCCGTTCAACCGCCACCAGGTATGCGGCCTCGCGGTGGCTGATCCGTTCTGCCCTTGCCCTATTCGTGACAGCGCGGTACGCGCGCTGCATGTAATTGGTGAGCTCGTTGTTCACGCGCTCAAGGTCCCACGAGAAGCGCTGCACGTTTTGTACCCACTCAAAGTAGGAGACAGTGACGCCGCCTGCATTGACGAGTAAGTCCGGCAACACGGGGATACCTTTTGCCGCAAGCACCAGGTCGGCGTCGGGCTCCAGTGGGTGGTTGGCAGCTTCCACAACGCAGCGCGCGTGCACCTTTGCAGCATTGTCCGCTCTTAGGACACTACCGAGCGCCGCTGGGATGAGCCAGTCGCACGGGAGGGCGAGGAGTTCATCGTTGGTGAGCGGCTCGCCGCCAGGGAAGCCCGCAACGCTGCCGCTGTGCTGCAGCGCGTAGACCAGCAACGCGGGAATCTCCAAGCCCTTTGCGTTGTACACTCCGCCCTTCACGTCCGCAATGCCGACGATGTGACAGCCATGCTCATGCAAGTATTTGGCTGTGTACGAGCCCACGTTGCCAAAACCCTGGATAGCGACGGTGCTGCCCGCCAGCGAAATGCTTAGGTCTTTGGACGCAAGGCCGACCATCAGCGCCACGCCGAAGCCGGTGGCCTCCTCCCGTCCCAGCGAGCCACCAAGTTCAACAGGTTTCCCCGTCACGACTCCCGGGTTGTAGCCGTGCTCCTCAGCATACGCGGCCATCATCCAGGCCATGGTCTGCGCGTTGGTGCCCACGTCCGGCGCCGGAATATCCCGGTTTACCCCGATGATATGGCTGATGGCGCGGGTAAACCCGCGTGTGAGGCGCTGGAGCTCCGTCTTGCTCATAGTCGTGGGGTCGCACTGCACGCCGCCTTTGGCACCGCCAAACGGCACGCCCACCAGCGCGGTCTTCCAGGTCATGAGCGCAGACAGGGTGCGGACCTCGTCGACATCCGCTTCCTGGTGATAGCGGATGCCGCCCTTGTACGGCCCGCGCGCACCGTTGTGCTGGACGCGGTAGCCAATGAAGACCTTGAGCTGGCCGTTGTCCATGCGGACTGGCACTTCCACGCGCATCTCGCGGTCCGGGGTTCGGACGATTTCACATATCTCCATGCTCACAGCGAGGCGCCGGCACGCATGCTCGAAAAACTCGGTCACGGTATCAAAGGCCTGTGGCATAGCTGCTCCTTGTCGTTACAACGGCATCACAAAAAGTAACACGAGGGGAATTGTACTCTTTGCGGGTAAGAGACTCCCCATTGTGGTACGGAGGGTTGAAACGGTAGGCCTGTTTCTGGACTACCCACGCAACCTCTAATCTTGCTGAAATGGGGCTTTCTTTTCTCTGAAACGCCAGATGGTTTCTGCTGCACTCTGGCGTGTATATGACGAGAATATATGTAAAGTGTCACCATGACTTCGCGCGGCATGGTTTTAGATGCAAGCATCTTGCAACAACTGGCCCGCAAAGGCCCATGTGCTGGGGAGATCGCAGGATGCTTATCCGAACTGGATATGGGACGCCGATTTGGAAGTGAAGGCTCAAGGTACTGGAGAGGACGTCGAAGTCTAAGCCTCGTGGCCAAGCCCATATCCAAGCCTCCATCTAGGAAAGCACCGTGTGTTGGTGGGGTCAAGCGTTTGTTGTCATGAGGTGGTTGAAAGAGTTGTTTTCAGGTAGAAATTGCTGTGATGGTTAACGCCTTTGTGGGGCTGGCGCAGAGCTAAACGCTTCGATGAAGGCGCCTACTCATTTGCGCGTGGCATAGCCTGCCACGCCACCTTATCCTCCCCATAGGTGTGTTATACTCCCGTGCTGAAACCGAGGACTGAGAGCTATCTCAGAACCTGTCTCCCAAGGAGGGACAGGCCGGCAGACAAGGCATCCACACCAATGGCGACCACACAGGAAAGTGCGCGGACGCGTCCTATCCAGATCCAACCGGCACAGGCAAAGGGGGGAACGTGAGCCAGACCATCCGGTTGATCGCCGATGTTGAGAAAGGCGATATCGCTTCTGTTGGAGGCAAGGGCGCAAGTCTAGGAGAAATGACGCGGGCGGCCATTCCGGTGCCGCCCGGTTTCGTCGTTACGGCTGAAGTCTTCACCCAGTTTATGCAAACCTCTGGGCTTGCCGCCCGCGTGCGCGAGTTGCTGGCCGGTCTGGACGTTAACAATGGCAGCGCCCTCAATGACCGCGCTGAGCGCATTAAGAAGCTCATTAATGCCGCTACTCTTCCCGCCGATGTTGGCGTGGAAATCGTACACGCGTACCGCAGGCTTGGGGGCGGCTTTGTGGCCGTCCGGTCGTCCGCCACGGCGGAGGACCTGCCAGACGCATCTTTTGCCGGGCAGCAAAGCACCTACCTAAACATCAATGGGGATGACGCGGTGCTCAACGCCGTGCGTGCGTGCTGGGCGTCCCTCTTTGAGGGGCGAGCCCTCTTTTATCGGGCGGAGAACGGCTTTGACCACAACCAGGTGGCGATAGCCGTGGTGGTCCAACGCATGGTGCAGTCGGAGTTATCCGGCATCATGTTTACTGCTGAGCCTGTGACGAATGACATGTCCAAAATCGCCATTGAGGCTGTCTTTGGCCTAGGCGAGGCGGTGGTTTCCGGCCAGATTACGCCGGACTACTATTCCGTGGACAAGAAGAGCCGCAGCGTGGTGCGGCGGGAGATTGCCAAGCAAGACTGGAAGCTGGTCCGCAACCCGGACTTCTCCGCGCATCTGGACGAAGCCAACAAAAAAGTCTCCATTCCGGTTGACGACCAGAACGTCCAGAAACTGACAGACAAGCAACTCATTGATTTGGCGCGTTTGGGCATGCACATTGAGCAGCACTACGGCCACCCGCAGGACATTGAGTGGGCGTACGAGAACGGCAGCTTCTTCATAGTTCAGAGCCGCCCCATCACCACGCTGGATGCCGCGAAGGCACAGCAGCACGAGATCAAGGCTAAGGTATTGCTCAAAGGCTCACCGGCCAGCCCGGGTATTGGCGTGGGGCGCGTCATCATTGTGAAGGACTTCACGCAGCTTGAGAATGTGCAGCGCGGCGACGTGCTGGTCACCGAAATGACGACGCCGGACTTTGTTCCCGCCATGAAGCGCGCAGTCGCAATTGTGACTGACAAGGGCGGGCGCACCTGCCACGCAGCCATTGTCAGCCGCGAGTTGAGCATTCCGTGTGTTGTCGGCACAGAAATCGCATCCTCTACATTGAAGGACGGCGATTGGGTCAGCGTTGACGGCTCAGCGGGCGCTGTCTACGAGGGCAAGGTAGAGATTGAGCAGACCAATGGCAACGGTGTGCATCCGGTTATGAAGACCGCCACTCGCATCTACGTGAACCTGGCCGACCCGGAACTAGCGGAGAAAATCAGCCAGCGGAACGTGGACGGTGTGGGCCTGCTGCGTGCGGAGTTCATCATCGCCAACGCCATCAAGACGCACCCGCGTTATATGATGGACCGCGGCCAGGGTGAAATCTGGCGTGACCAGCTTGCCACCGGCGTCGAGACGTTTGCGCGAGCGTTCCACCCCCGCCCGGTGGTGTACCGCACCACCGACTTCAAGACGAACGAGTACCGTGGTCTCAAGGGTGGCGAGCAATACGAAGGCCACGAAGAGAACCCGATGATTGGCTACCGAGGCGCGTCCCGCTACATAGCGGAGCCGGACCTGTTCAAGCTGGAGCTAGAGGCGCTGAAGAAGGTCTGGGAGCGCTATCCGAACCTGTGCATCATGATCCCGTTCATCCGCTCGCCCAAAGAACTGGCCAAGGTCAAAGACATGATGGAAGCCAGTGGCCTGAAGCGCGAGAACGGCCTGAAGCTGTGGATGATGTGCGAAGTGCCGACCAACGTCATTCTGTTGGAAGAGTTCCTGGACGTTGGCATTGACGGCGTGTCCATTGGCTCTAATGACTTGACGCAGTTGACGTTAGGCATTGACCGCGACAACGGGCGGTTCAGAGACTCGTTTGACGAACGCGACCCCGCGGTGATGAAGTCGCTTGAGCGTGTGATCAAGACCTGCGCGTCCCGTGGCGTCTCTTGTTCCATCTGCGGCCAGGCCCCGTCCGATTTCCCAGACCTGACCGCCAAGCTGGTCGAGTGGGGCATTACCTCCGTCTCGGTTAGCCCAGACATGATTGACAGGGGCCGAGAGATTGTGGCTGCGGCTGAGAAGCGCGCAGGGAAGCTGCCCGCGCAAGAACTGGCGTAAGCAGTAGGGGCGGGTTTCAAACCCGCCCCTACGCGGCTTGTAAAACTAACCAAATTCCACCCTATTCTTCCCTTCATATCGTGCAAAAGCGTACGTACAATGGCCCCCAAGGCGTGATATATCCTGCTCAGAGGCCTTTGTGACGCTACTAGATGATGTAAAACAGCGGGTGGACATCGTAGAAGTTGTCTCCCGCTACGTTCAGCTCCAGCCAGCGGGGCGCAACATGAAAGCGCCCTGCCCGTTCCACACCGAGCGTACGCCGTCGTTCGTGGTGTTCCCGGAGTCGCAGACGTGGCGGTGCTTTGGCGCATGCGCCACCGGCGGCGACGCCATTGGCTTCGTGATGAAGCGGGAAGACCTGAGCTTTGCTGAAGCGCTGCGCCGTTTGGCAAAAGACGTGGGTGTCGCGCTGCCCACGCCGACCGCGACACCCGCCGCGAGCAACCCACTTATCACCGTCAACAAGGCAGCCGCCGAGTTTTACACGCGTTATCTGCTGGCCGCGCCGGAAGCCGCCGAGATGCGCGCCTATGTCCAGAAGCGCGGCCTCACCAATGACACCATTACCGCTTGGGCCATAGGCTACGCGCCTACTGAGCCTGACCGCCTTCACCAACACCTGCTGGGGCGCGGCTTCAACGCCGACGTCATGGTGAACGCGGGGCTGGTGCTGCGCGGCGATGACGGACGCACGCGGGACATGTTCCGTGGGCGGCTCATGTTCAGCATCGCGGACGCTTCGGGGAATATCGTTGGGTTCAGCGGGCGCTCTATGGACGGCAGCAACCCCAAGTATATGAACACCACCAAGACGTCGCTTTTTGACAAAGGCAGCATCCTGTACGGCTTCCATCGCGCCGCGGACGCCATCCGCGCCTCCGGCGAAGTGGTGATTGTGGAAGGCTACATGGACGTGGTGATGCCCCACCAAGAGGGTTTCCGCAACGTAGTGGCCTCTATGGGAACGGCGCTCACGCAGCAGCAGGTGGCTTTGCTGGAAGGCCTGGCCAAGACGGTGGTGCTGGCGCTTGACCCGGACGCCGCCGGCCAGGAAGCAATGTACCGCAGCCTGGACACCTCATGGCGCATCTTTCAGCGGCCGCCGAGTGGGCAGACTGGGGGAAGGAACGTCACCTTCCGCCAGCGCGGCATTGAACTGAAAGTTGCGCAGTTGCCGGACGGCAAGGATCCGGACGAAATCGTGCTGGAAAGCCCGGACGCGTGGAAGCGGCACATTGCAAACGCCGCCAGCGTGCTGGACTTCCTCTTTCTGAACATGCCCAAACGCCATGACCTGAAGACCGCCGAGGGGCGGATGGAGCTAGCGCAGAAACTCGGGGGGCTCATTGTGACGCTGGAGCCGGGAGCGCAGGGCCGCTACATGGCGCAGCTCTCAGCCATCGTCGGCGTGGACCAGCGCACACTGGACCAGGTACTGGGCGTCTCTCGCCAGGCGCTACTCCGGCAAGCAGGCGTGCGCCCGCCGCAACGAGTTTTGGCGGCTCCTGGAGCTATGCCTTTCCGTGGCGCTCCGGGGAATTCCCTGGAGCGCCACACCCTTGGTCTGCTGCTAAAGACACCGGAGTTACGGGATGCGGCTGCGGGCCTTGCGCCCGACCATTTCCGCAACGCGGAGAACCGGGAAGTGTTTATAGCCTGGTGGCAGGGGGCTACACTAGGAAAATTGAAATCTTCGCTGGACCCACTGCTTTTGCCACACTTGGAGACGCTCCTGGACGCGTCGGCTATTCGTGCTTCACTCAGCACCTCTCGCACCGACCTTGCAGAGTGCGTGTATCGCTTGCAGCAGCGGTTGCTGCAAGAAAAGAAGCATCAAGAGGGCGGGAATTACATCAAACAAAGTGAAGAGGCATCTGCTGAGGGTGTCCAAACAGGAGTGCCGCCAGAAGCGTTGGCAGTGAATAAAGAGATGGTTGAGCTCTTTAAAGAGCGGCATGAGCGGAGCAACGCCTGGCGAAAGGGGCTGAGGACGACATGACGACGAAGACACGAGCTAAGGAACAAGAGAAGGCGAAGGCAAAGGTTGTTGTAAAGGCAGCGTCCGTGACTGTCAAGGCTACGGTAAAAACTAAAGTTGCACCACCAACTGCCAAGAAAGTCCAGAGGCTGCCTGAGGGAGGACCTATGGGCGGCGTAGAAGAAAGCGGCGTGGTCATTCATGTACCGACTGCTTCTTCCGACTTGGATGGCGCGCCTAAGAAAGTAGTCGTCGTAAGGCCTAAGAAAGAACTGGACGTCGCCGTTGCCTCCGATGAAGAGACGGAAGAGGAGCCCGCTGCGGAAGAAGAAGCGGAGGGGCCGAGCCCTGCTGACCTCATGGAAGAAGAGCCCATTGAGGAAGAGGAAGAGCATGACACCGCGGAGATGGTGGACGACCCTGTCCGCATGTACCTTCGTGAGATTGGCCGCGTTCGCCTGCTGACCGCCGCGGATGAGCGCACCCTGGCGCGCAAGATGGAGAGCGCCGTGTACTACGACAAGCTTGTGGCTGAGCTTGCCGGCGAGGAAGAACGCCCGGTCCGCGCATCGCAAGTGGTTCTTGAGCTGCTCCGGCGCACTGCTGAGCGGCAGAACATTGCCGCCCAGATAGTCGAGTACCTGGGAACGCCGCGCAAGCAGGTTGCCCCAAAGCTGACGTTGGCGTATGTCACCAAAGACCAGCAGTTCCGTACCGAAATTGACAGTGCGCTCAAGCTGGAGCTGGTAGCAGCTGTCGCCCCAAAAATCGCGGGGGGCAATCAAGGACTGGCCGCCCCTCGCGTGATTGAGTTCACCATTATGACCCGGCTCATACCGGAAGCAGCGGTGCATGAGCTTGGTGAGAACACATTGCTGGAAGTGCTGGGGCAGAAGGCAGAATCCCGGAGCACCCAGCAGAAACTGTCTGCCATTGAACGCGATTTGCAACGCTCCTTTGAGCGTGTGAAGGCTGAAGGCGAACGCTCCAGGAGGCACCTGGCTGAAGCAAACCTCCGTCTTGTGGTAAGCGTGGCCAAGAAATACATTGGCCGCGGCATGACGCTGTTGGACCTTATTCAGGAAGGGAACATTGGCCTTATCCGTGCGGTAGAGAAGTTTGACTACCGCAAGGGTTTCAAGTTCAGTACGTACGCAACGTGGTGGATACGGCAGGCCATCACTCGCGCCATCGCCGACCAGGCCCGCACCATTCGTATCCCGGTGCATATGGTGGAGACCATCAACAAGCTGTTCCGCCAGCAGCGCCGTTTGGTGCAGGAGTACGGCCGCGAGCCCACCAGCGAAGAGGTAGGCCGCGCCCTGGAAGTACCGCCGGAGAAG
This sequence comes from Dehalococcoidia bacterium, assembly GCA_009692665.1. Taxonomy (GTDB): domain Bacteria; phylum Chloroflexota; class Dehalococcoidia; order Lucifugimonadales; family SHYT01; genus SHYT01. Next base: position 116,227 of record SHYT01000004.1, read on the forward strand.
ATTCGCGAGATTATCCGCGTCTCTCAAGAGCCGGTCTCACTGGAGATGCCAATTGGTGAGGAGGGAGACTCCCTCCTGAGCGACTTCATCGAAGACCGTACGGCCCTTGCGCCGATTGACGCCGCATCTTACCAGCTCCTCAAGGAGCAGGTTGCCGAGGTGCTGGACACGCTCACGGAGCGCGAGCGCAGCGTGCTGGAGCTCCGGTTTGGCCTTAAGGACGGACGCAGCCGCACGCTGGAAGAGGTGGGCCGTGCGTTCGGCGTCACCCGTGAGCGCATCCGCCAGATTGAGGCGAAAGCGCTCCGCAAGCTGCGCCACCCGTCCCGCAGCCGCAAGCTGAAGGACTTTTTGGAATAGGCAGGGCAGTGCCCTGTACCAACATCAAGGCACGGAAGAGCGGAGAAAATTAGGAGAGGCAGTCTGACTGCCTCTCCTTTTACCCCTCTGGTACACTGGGCGCATGCCTGAAGCGCCAGACCTCCACGTCATTAAAGAAGTCCTCAACGAAAACCTGAAAGGTGTCGCTATTACGGGCGCGCACGTGCTCCGCCCTAGCGTGCTGCGCTCGATGGTGAAAGGGGACTTTGTACAGGACATCACCGGCAAAGTATTCCTGAGTTTCTGGCGTAAGGGCAAAGTGCTCGGCTGTGAGCTTGGCAACGCTGCGTCAGCCGGTGATGCAACCCCCAACGAGTTGGGGATGTCCGGGTTTGGGCCTGCGCGTGGAGCACCTGCGCGGCTGCTGGTCATTAACCCCATGTTGAGCGGCGGCCTGCAATTCTGCGACCCGAATTCCCGTGTCACCAAGAAGACATTCCTGACGCTGAGCCTCAGCAACGAGTACGAGCTGCGGTACTTTGACGACGACCAGATGGGCATGGTCTATTACATTGAGCCGGACCAGCTCTTTGACATACCTAGGCTGCTGGACCAGGGGCGGGACGTGCTGGACATGCCCATGTCGCTGGATGCGTTTACCGCCGCGCTCAAGCCGTTCCGAGGCGAGATCAAAGGCATCCTCACCCGCGGCGAGTTGGTGTCCGGCATCGGCAACGCGTACGCGGATGAAGTGTGCTTTGCGGCGGGGCTGTTCCCGTTCCGCAAAGTGACCCAACTGGAACCTGAAGAGGTTGAGCGCTTGTGGCGCGCGGTGTATGCAGTACCCAGGGAGGCCATACCTATCCTCCGCGAGCGCGTGGGCTACAACATTCATCTGAAGGTGCGGGATTTCCTGAAGGTACACGGGAAGGCAGGCCAGCCGTGCCCACGCTGTGGCGGACGCATCACAGAAATCCGCGCCAACGGCAGGCTCCACAACTACTGCCGCACCTGCCAGCCGGGGCTCCCTCTTTGGGAACGGGTTGACGGCGCGGGCGCCACGGACCAAAACGGAGTAACGTGATATGACCGTTGAGACGTCGGTCACTATCGAAAACTCCAACAGCCACGAGGCATTTGACGCGATCTTGGACGAGGCGAACGCGCAGTTCTGGATGCCCTTCGTGTTCATCATCGAGCCAAAAGTCGGCGGGTACTTCGCCTTCAAGCGGGAGGCGTGGAAGGAGCCCGCCACCGGACGCATTGAAGCGCTTGACCAAAACAAGTCCCTGCGTTTGCATTTCGGCGGCGCCGTGAGCGGCATCGCCACCCTGGAGATTGCGGAGCAACCGAACGCCGTGGCCATTACCGTCCGTCATGAAGGCGCCTTCAATGAAGCCGAGTGCCAGGAAATCTGGGACCTCATGTTGGGGCGGCTGAAAGAGTATCTAGAAAGCCTTGATACCAACCGCGTCTGACTGTGAATAGCCCACACCCATGTGCAATTTTAAAAGCTCACGCAGCCCGTAACGGCCTGCTATCCGCCTTCTAAGAGCCACCTTCACCTATGCAGAATGTCTCATTGACGCTCCGCGTATAGATACCGAAGATAGGCCAGTAGTCGTCATCGGGGACTACTCATTGCGGCGTTACCTTCAAATCGACGGGGAGGGGTGCTCACATGCAAGTTATTCGTAAGAACTCGCAAACAGCGGTACAGGCAATGCTAAAGAGCGTCAACGCCGCACAAGCCGCCGCCGAAAATTCATGCTCGTGCCTCCCGTAGAGAGCCACTTCGTCTGCGACTTTCAGGTTGACGAGCACCGAGTTATCTCACGCCATCTCCAGCTCTTGCTGGCGACGGTTGAATCCATCGGCAAGCTTTCAGATGCGGCACTACGTCAACATCTTGGCGACATTTCCTATTTCCTCATCCATTACCTGGTGCCCCACATTCATGCCGCGGACCATGTGCTCTACCCTGCGGCGGCGCCGACAGTTGGCGCCTCAGAAGTTGTAGTGCCTCTACTCAAGGCTGATAATGCTGCAATCATTGCACTAGCTCAACAACTGGAAAGCTTCCAATCTCTGGTTTCGACGAAGGCCCCGACGCCGGCGCAACTCAAACTTCTTCGTGGGATTCTCTACAGCCTCTACATTTGCATGGAAGCCCATATTTCCAAAGAGGAAGCCATCCTGCTGCCGCTCCTGCCCTCACAGCTCACCCCGGAGGAGTACGCGCATCTCCAAGCGGAGATAGCTAAAGAAGCGAAAAGCGTATCCACTAGCCGCCCCGTCCGGGCGCGCCGCACAGCAGCCTTTCCCTAAAGCTGCAAACTGGTCCAGTCGTGGAAACCATCGCTGACTCAGGCTTGAGTACGGCTGCGCTCGTCGCGCCCACATATACGCCAGGCGCCGTGCTTACACCGCGGTTGGTGACTCTATTAAGCTGAGCGGGAATCCGAGTGGACAGGTGCATTCTGCGAAGGCTGTTGGAGGTGAGGCACTGCTCCTCCGGAGAACAAGAACTCACAGACTAGGCCGGTTGCCTTTGCTTCGGCTTCGGCGCAAAGAGCATAGCAATCGCCGCCAGCACCATCATCACCGCCGCCACCACAAGAATGCTTGTGTAACTGCCAGTCAGGTCAAATACGAATGATGCCGCCAGCGGTCCGCCCGCATTCCCCGCCATCTGTATCGGCACGGCCACGCCTCTGATCGCGCCCAGGTGTCTTCGCCCAAAGTAATTGGCAAAGACAAGGTTGTACATCAGCAGCGCGCTGGCAAAGAATACCCCATAGATCACTCCATACAGTAACGCCAGCGGCAAGCTGTCCACGATGGCCAGGATGGCGATCGCGACCGCCAGGCCCACGTACGCAATGGCCACCAGCGGTCGCAGGGAGAACCGATCGCAGAGGTACCCTGCAATGTAGGCGGAGGGAATGCCGATGAAGCCTATAAGGCTGGCAACCAGCGCTGCCTGCGTGGGCGAAAGGCCCTGGTCCGTCAGCAGCGGCTGCAGGTTGAAGTTGACGCCGGCCGCTGAAAATAGGTGCACCGTGGTAATGGCGACCAGAATGTAAAACGCGCGCGTGTGGAGCACCTCGCGGAGGGAGAACGACGCTTCCGGCTCCTCGACCTTTGTCAGCACACGCTTCGCCTGCCCAGCAGGGCTGCTGCCATCCACTTTCAGCCCCATGTCCTCCGGCTGCCTGCGCATCCAAATCGCGATGGGAACCACCGTGAGCGTCAGTGCGAACGCGCCCATGGCAACTACCGCTATCCGCCACCCAAACCCAGATACCAGCGATTGGATGAGGATGGGCAGCCCCGCATTGGCTATTCCGGCTCCCAGGTTTGTAATGCCAATCGCCCGCCCGCGCTTTAGGTTGAACCACTTGGCAATGGCTATGCCGTCTGCAAGCTGGATGACACCTTGCAGCATCATGCGCGTGGTGATGAATACGGCATACAACTGCCAAAGCTTGTTGATAAAGCCTAGCCCAATGAGCGCGCCACCCATCAGTAAGAAGCCGCCGACAAGCACGCATCTGGTGCCGTACCGGTCGACCAGCGGCCCAATGGCGATGGCGAGCAGCCCACCGGCAAATGTCCCAATTGTGGCGGCGCTTGCGATAGTCGAACGGGGCCAGCCGAATTCCTGTGTGATGGGCTTGATGAGAATGCTGATACTGGGGTTGAGTTGCACCGTCAGCGCGGTGGATGCCAGTGTCACCAGCCCAATAATGACCCAGCCGTAATAGAACCGCGGCGCCGCTTTGCCCGCGTTGGTTGGTGAAACGTTAATGCGAATGCTCCTAAGGGCAGGGCCTACAACGGCGAAAGAACAGCCATCAGTCTATCGACAGGACAGGCAGGATGTAAACAGGTAACCGTTGCCATGTGATCGTTATACTGCGTAGGGCAGAGGCAAACGGTTTCTGGAGGTCGGAGACTATGACACGAGGACAGCGAAAGCCAAAGCAGCCGAAGTACCAGCGTGCCATGGTCGTAGTGGCGCATGCGGATGACGCCGAGTTTGGCTGCTCCGGCACTGTGGCCAAGTGGTGCAAGGAAGGTATGGATGTCGTCTATGTCATCGTTACCGATGGCAGTAAGGGCATTGACGACCGCACAATCACCCCGCAGCAGCTGGCTAGTATGCGCAGCGATGAGCAGATTGCCGCGGGCAAAATTCTGGGCCTGAAAGACGTGCGTTTCCTGGGCTTTCCTGACGCCTACCTGGAGCCAACGCTGGAAGTCCGCAAAGCGATCACCCGTGAGATCCGCCGCTTTAAGCCGGACGTGCTCATCACCACCAGTCCCACGCGCACATTGACGGGCCGCGGCTACATTGGCCACCCGGACCACTTTGCCGCCGGCGAAGCCGCTCTCTCCGCCGTCTACCCCGCCGCTCGTGATCACTTAACGTTTCCCGAGTTGCTCGCGGAAGGCTTTGAGCCGCACAAAGTGAAAGAAGTCCTTATTATGGTTTCTGACAAGCCCGACTTTTGGGTGGATGTTACCAAAACCATCACCATTGCAATCCAGGCCCTCGCAGCCCATGTTAGCCAGGTAGGCGACTGGGACGCGGAGAAAATGCTTCGACGCTGGAAGCGCGCCGAGGGCAAGAAGCGGGGCGTGCAGTACGCGGAAGCGTTTAAGAGGTTTGTGCTGGACTAGCTCTTCTTTTCCAGTGACCATCTAACCTGTCCAGCAATAGCCTGCACGCCTTCAACATTTGATACCACTCAACCGCTGGGACTGTCATAATCCAGAACTTTATATAAGAACTTTCTGAAAACCTCTTTACATTTCCATCCGATGCTATTACGCTTCATTCTACCTGGGCTATCCTAAGGGGGTAGCCTCATATAGCTTCCGGCGCACTGACGCCGAGGAGATCGATCGCATGGGTATCCGCCTCAGTGGTGGTGGCGCCAAGGGCCTGCGCGTTCCCGCAGCCAAGAGCAGTGGAACGCGGCCAACTTCCGGCCTTGTGCGCTCCGCCCTCTTCTCCATCCTCGGCGATGCTGTCCCCGGCGCGCACGCGCTGGACCTGTTCGCCGGCACGGGCGCTATGGGCATGGAAGCGCTCAGTCGCGGCGCCGCGTGGGTGGACTTTGTGGAGATGAACACGCACCAATGCAATGCTATCCGGGACACGCTGAAGGCGATGGACTTTACCAAACATTCCGCCGTCTACTGCACCAAGGCCGAACGCGCCGCCAGCGTACTGCAAGGCCCGTACGATATCATTATCATGGACCCGCCATACGAGATGGAAGGCGTTGACCACCTCGTCGAGGAGATAGGCATCTCACGATTGGTGGCGCCGGGAACGCTGCTGGCGCTGGAGCACTCCACGCATCATCTAACGCCGGAAGTCCTTGGAACATTTTTCCTGGCTAAGCACCGCCGCTATGGTGACACAGTCTTGTCGATCTATCAGCGCGGAAATTGAGGAAGTAGAAAATGGTGACAGCGCTCTATCCCGGCACCTTCGACCCCGTCACGAATGGCCACGTGGACATCACCTCGCGCGCGGCCAAGCTGTTTGAGCAGATCATCGTGGCGGTGTACGATACGCCGCCCAAGAGCAACATCGTGTTTTCCACGCAGGAGCGTGTAGACCTATTCCAGGAATCGGTGAAACATCTGAAGAACGTGAAGGTCCAGCCTTTTAAGGGCTTGGTGGTGCATGCCGCCCGTGCGGTGGGTGCGCATGTCATGCTCCGCGGCCTGCGCGCTAATCCGGACTTCGAGTACGAATTTGAAATGGCCATGATGAACAAGCGGTTGGCGCCGGACATTGAGTCCGTGTACCTGATGAGCAGCTTGGAATCGCAGTTCATCAGCGCCTCCCGCGTCAAAGAGGTAGTGCAGCTGGGCGGTGACGTCACAAACCTCGTGCCTGATCACGTGGTTCAGATGTTGCGTGCCCGGCTCCAAAGAGGCGGCTAGAAAGCCGTTCAATGAAAGGAGGCCCCCATGGAAATCCTGGCGCTCTTGGACAAACTAGAAAGCACGGTGCAATCCAGCGGGAAAATCCCCGCGACCAAGAAGGTGGTCATCGATGGTGATCGTCTGCTTGACCTGATCGACCAGATCCGCCTGGCGATCCCGAAGAGTGTGCAAGAGGCGGACGAAATCCTGATGAAGCGCGAGAGCGTCGTCAACCAGGCCCTGCTTGAGGCACGCCGCATGAAGTCGGAAGCGGACGTAGAGTCCCGCAAGCGCATTGATACGAATGAGGTCGTCAAAGAGGCCAACAAAAAGGCGGAAGAGATTGTCTCTGAAGCCAAGCGCCGCGGCGACATGATGGTCCAGGACGCGCAGCGCAAGGCGCACCAGATCACAGGGGAAGCCGAGCAGTTCGCCGATGGCCGCATCCAGGAAGCCAGCCACTACGCACAGGAGACTCTGCTCAGCATGGAGAAGCAGCTCTCCACGACGCTGAACACCATCCGCCGTGGCTTGGACAGCCTGGAAGCGCCCGCACCAATGAGCGCCAGCCGGAACGGGAACCGGTCCGCGACCAACGGCAAGCCCCAACACGAGATGGTGGCAGAGCGCTAAGCCTGGCGCCGTCCCGCAGCCTGCGTTTTCGGACTGCGGCGATGACCGCGGTCCGTGGCGCCGCGCAGGCTGAAGGCCTGCGCGGCAAGGCGCATTTCTAACTCCAGCGCTTGCGGAAGGGGAAGGTCCGCCCCTTCTCGCAGGGTGCGCTTTGCCAGCCCGACTACCTGAGGGTCGAGGCGGGTGAGCTGGCCTGCCCACTGCGCCGCTGTTCCCAGCAGGCGGTCCCTGCTCACCACGCCATGTACCAGCCCCAACTGGAGCGCGTCAGCCGCCGTGTAGCGACGTGCTGTCAGCAGCGCCTCAAGCCCCGCGGACAACCCTGCCTGGCGCGGAAATGTCTGCGTGCCGCCCGCCGCCGGAATCATGCCCAGGCCCACCTCCGGCAATCCAAACACCCCGTCCTGCGATGCTAAGCGCAGGTCGCACAACAGCGCCATCTCCATCCCGGAGCCAAACGTGTATCCGTGCAGCGCCCCTACAAACGGCTTCGGGATGCTCAGCCATAGCTCCCACACGCCGCGCTCAAACCGTACCTGCCGCGCCACGTGTTGCGACGGCGCGCTGCCAAACTCGCTCAGGTCAGCCCCTGCGCAGAACCCCTTCTCGCCCGCGCCGGAGAGCACCACGGCGCGCACATCGGGGTCATCGCGCACCGCTTCCAGCGCGCTCCACAGCGAATCGCGCATGGCAACGTTGAACGCGTTGATGACCTGCGGCCGGTTCAGCGTGATGAACGCAATATGATCGCGTTTGTCATAGAGGAGTGGAGACTGTTTGGTGGTCATCGCCCCTCAAACTTCGGCGTGCGCTTCTTCAGAAACGCCTCTAGCCCCTCGGCGCGGTCCGCGCTGGTGTGCAGCAGCAGCGCCAGGTCCGCCTCCAGCCGCAGCGCCTGCTCCAGCGGCATGTCCGTGCCTTTCCAGAGCGCCTCCTTCGCGTATCGCAGCGCGATGGGGGCATAACTGGCAATTTTACTCGCCAGCTCTTCTGTCGCGTCCTTAAGTTTGCTTGCGGGCACTACCCGCTGGACGAGACCGATGTCCAACGCCTGCCGCGCCGTCAGCCGCTTGCCGGTGAGGAGCAGTTCGGACGCCCGCGACGGCCCAACCAGCCGCTGTAGCCTCTGCGTGCCGCCGTCCCACGGTAGCAAGCCGTGCGCCAGGTGCGGCATCGCAAACGACGCGGCTGCGCTCGCGATGCGAATGTCACACGCCAGCGCCAGCTCAAACCCCAGGCCACTCGCCGGGCCGTTGATAGCGGCGATGACCGGCTTATCCACGGCGGCTACCGGTGCCGCAATGCGCAGGCGCGCAAGCTGCTCCGGCGATGTAAAACCATCCGGCGGAAACGTGTCCGGCCCAAATCCACTGCCGCTGCCAATCACCACGAGCACGCGAACAGCATCATCCTGCTGTATCTGCCGGCAGGCGTCAGAGATCTCTATAGCCAACCGCTCAATGGCTTCGACCGTGGCCCGCACGGGCGCAATGGTCAGCAAAACGACAGCGCCCTTTCGGGTTTGCTTGATGGAGTTAGACAACACGGCTCACCCTCTGTGTCTACGACGTGCGTGTTCAAAAACGCGGCGGCACACTCCTTTACAGCGCGCCGCAGCCACCCTATAATAGCGCCAAGTGCTGGGGTGTGGCCGCTCGGAGTCCCGAGGCCACCTCAGTTTTTTGTATTATGGTAGGTCGTTATGGTACAGCGAAAAGTTCACTACCTGACCGCAGGAGGGCAAACGAGGCTCCGCGAAGAGCTGGACGTGCTCCGTATGGAGCGCCGGCGTGACATTGCGGAAAAGTTGAAACTTGCCGCCGAAGTTGGTGGCACCGTGGACAACGCCGAGTACGACGACGCCAAGCGGGAGCAGTCGCGCGTCGAGGGGCGCATCCAAGATCTGGAAGAGATGCTTCAGGATGTGCAGCTCATCCCCAACAGAGTGAAGGCGTCTGGTGGCGTGCAGGTTGGCTCACATGTGACCGTCAAGGGGCCACGGGGCTCCCCCACCGAGTACACCATCGTTGGCAGCGCGGAGGCAGAACCAGCTAGGGGGCGTATCTCCAACACGTCTCCTGTCGGCACCGCGCTCATAGGGAAGAAGCCCGGTGCCGACGTGACCGTGCAGACCCCCAACGGCCCCATGAAGCTCAAGATCGTCTCCATCAAGTAATGGTGCCGCATGCCTGATCGCGGCGATGAGTTATTTGAAGTACGAGTCAAGAAGCGCGAGCAACTGATCGCTCGTGGCGTCAATCCCTACCCTGCGCGCTTCAAGCGCACGCATACTAATCAGGCCGCGCTGCACCTGTTCGAAGCGTTTGAGCTAGAAAAAGGGAAGACCGAAAGCCTCCGTTCTGAGCCCGTGCGCGTTGCCGGCCGCATCACGGCCATGCGTGGCATGGGCAAGGCGAGCTTCAATAAGCTCATGGACGGGACGGCTTCCATACAAGCATACCTGCGCAAAGATATCCTCGGCGCTCAGTACGATCTGCTCCCTGACCTGGACCTGGGCGACTTTCTGGGCGTGAGCGGGCCTATGTTCCGCACGCGCACCGGCGAAGTCACCGTCGAAGCCAAAGAGATTGTCATCCTCTCCAAAGCTCTCCGCCCGCCACCGGAGAAGTGGCACGGCCTGAAAGATGTAGAGCAGCGTTTCCGCCAGCGCGAGCTAGACCTCATGGCCAGCGAAGAGATTCGCAACCGCTTCCGCATGCGTAGCACAATCCTGCACAGCATCCGCAATTTTATGGACAACCGCGGCTTCATTGAAGTCGAAACACCCATTCTAGTGCCAATCCCCGCGGGCGCCATGGCGCAGCCGTTCGTGACCAAGCACAATGCGCTGGACCGCACGCTGTTCCTGCGTATCGCCACGGAGCTCTACCTCAAGCGGTGCGTCATCGGCGGGCTGGATAAGGTCTATGAGATTGGCCGCGTCTTCCGAAACGAGGGCATCGACTTTAAGCACAACCCTGAGTTCACGACCATGGAGAGCTACGAGGCCTACGCGGACTATCACGACGTCATGGAAATGGTGGAAGAGATGGTCTCCACCGCTGCTCAGGAAGCTACCGGCGGACTCCGGGTGAAATTCGGCGATGAGACACTGGATTTCACGCCGCCGTGGCCTCGCCTCAACCTGCGCCAGGCCATCCTCGACCGCACCGGCATAGACATCACGCCGTTCCTGGAAACGCTCGACGTCGCCAAGCGTGAAGGCAAGGACGTTGCCGAAGCGGAGACGCTGGCCGCTACCGGCCTCGCCGCCAAGATGCGCGAAGCCCACATCGACCCGGGCATCCGCGCCAGCATCGGCCTGCTGGTCGACAAAATCGTCTCTGACAAAGTCGAGCCCACGCTTATCCAGCCGACATTCCTGGTGGACTACCCCAAGGAAATGTCGCCGCTCGCCAAGCAGCGTGAAGACGACCCGCGCCTGGTGGAGCGCTTCGAAGGCTTCGCCGCAGGCATGGAAATAGCCAACTCGTTCACCGAGCTCAACGACCCGGTGGAGCAGCGCGCTCGATTCCAAGAACAGGAAGAGCTGCACAAGCTCTACGGCAACGAAGATTTTGACCGCCTTGACGAGGCGTTCCTCCTGGCGATGGAGCACGGGATGCCGCCCACCGGTGGCCTTGGCGTCGGCATCGACCGCATCGCCATGCTCTTCGCCGGCGAGCGCTCCATCCGCGAGGTGGTGCTCTTCCCGCAGTTGCGGACATAATGGGTAAGGTGCGCTAAGGGGGCGGTTCATGGAAAAGCACCATTACACGGTGATTCTGGAGAGAGAAGATGATGGCGGATATCACGCCTTTTGTCCTTCATTAAAAGGGTGTCACACGCAGGGAGATACCCTTGAAGAGGCGCTTACCAACATCCATGAGGCCATTGAATCCTATCTGGAAAGCCTCAGGAAGCATGGCGAACCCCTCCCTATAGAAGACATCCTTATCAGACCAGTTGAGGTTACTATTTGAGCCCAAAGCTCCCTGTGATCACATCCAGGGAGGTCGTTCGCGTTGCCGTCCGTCTAGGGTTTGCCTTTGATCACCAAACAGGGAGTCATGCCACGTACTACCGAGAGAGCGATAGAAGGCGCGTGACCATTCCAATGCACGCCGGAAAAGATATTCGGTCTAAAACGTTGGCGTCCATCGTGGATGACATGGGCATAACCCCTGAGGAGTTTCAAGAACTCCTTCGCAGCTAGCCTAAGGGGACAGCGACCATGCTCAACATAGACCTCATCCGCAAGGAGCCGGACACCGTCCGGCGCAGCCTCACTACGCGCGGCGAGGATACCGCCGTTGTGGACGAGGTGCTGAAGCTGGACACCCGTCGCCGCCAGCTCGTCACTGAGCGCGACCAGATGCGCGGCAAGCAGAACGAAGTGAACCGCCGCCTGGGCCAGCAGATGGCTACCATTCGCAAGCAGGGCGGTGCCGCTGAGCCGCCAAAGGAGCTAAGAGAAGAGCTTGACCTCATAAGCAAGCAGATCGAATCGCTTAACGAAGAGTCTAACCAGGTCGAAGCCAGCCTCCAGCGCGTTATGCTCACCATCCCCAACATCCCGCTGCCGGACGTGCCCGTCGGCGCTGACTCCGATGGCAACATCGTCGCTAGCACCTGGGGCCAGCCCAAGCACTTCGACTTCAAGCCCCTGCCGCACTGGGACCTCAACGAGAAGCTGGACATCCTCGACATGGAGCGCGGCGTCAAGCTCTCCGGCGCGCGCTTCTTCGTCATGAAGGGCAAAGGAGCCCGGCTCCAGCGGGCGCTCATTAACTGGATGCTGGACGTCCACACCGCCGAGTACGGCTACCGCGAAACGCGCTTGCCCTACCTGGTGAAAGAGGAAACACTCGTCGGCTCCGGCAACCTGCCCAAGTTCGGTGACAACCTCTACCGCGACGCCGAAGAAGACCTGTGGCTCATTCCCACGGCGGAAGTCGGCCTGACCAGCCTGCACCGTGACGAGATTCTGGAGCCGGGCGTGCTCCCGCTCCGCTACGTCGCCTACACGCCCTGCTTCCGGCGGGAGAAGACCTCGGCTGGCAAAGACACCCGCGGCATCAAGCGCGTCCACCAGTTCGACAAAGTCGAGCTCTACAGCTTCGTGGAACCGAGCAAGTCAGAAGAAGCTTTCCAGAACATCGTGAAATGCTCTGAGTCGCTCATCCAGCGCCTGGGCATTCCCTACCGCGTGCTGCGCATCTGCACCAGCGACATGGGCTTCCAGTCAGCCCAGACCTATGACCTGGAGATGTGGGCGCCCGGCTGCGAAGAGTGGCTTGAGGTCAGCTCCTGCTCCACCTGCACGGACTTCCAGGCCCGCCGGGCCAACATCCGCTATCGCCCAACGCTCGGCGCACGGCCGGAGTATCCGCACACTCTCAACGGCTCCGCGCTCGCGCTCCCCCGCGTCGTTATCGCCATCCTGGAGACCTACCAGCAGGCGGACGGCAGCGTGGTCATCCCGGAAGTGCTGCGCCCCTACACCGGCTTTGACCGCATAGAGCCGGTCAAGAAGTAGCTGCCTCATTGACAGATATAAACATGGGTTAGGCTCTGCCCGGCAGATACCTTGCCCCCCCAAAAGTCCTTAGAATCACGTCTGTTTATCATTGCTCTGAAAATCACGCTGCACTCCGCTCGGAATTGGTATCCCAACCTTTGCCGACAACTCAGCTGCCCCCGTTCGTGGTGAGCTTGTCGAATCCATGAACGGACGCCACCTCTCGTCTAAGGACGTAGGGGCGCAGCATGCTGCGCCCCTACGTCCCAGCATCCGGGGCGGGGAACGTACCAAACTTTGCACAGGTTTTTGAGGTAGCACATGCTTGCAGAACCCGTGAGCCGATATAATCTATCCCTGAAGGACGAGGGATGGCTGAATATCACATCAACCTGTTCTATAGCAAAGAGGACAGCGGGTACGTCGCTGATATCCCTGACTTGGAGTCCTGCTCTGCGTTCGGTAAGACGCCGGGGGAGGCGTTGGCCGAGGTGCAGCGGGCTAAGGCTGGCTGGCGGCGGCGCGCAAGCTTCGCAAGCCCACTCCACGCGCTCGATACCGCCCAGCAATCTATCAAGCGTCCCGTTAGTTCCACCATGGAGGGATGGCCGAGCGGTTTATGGCGGCAGTCTTGAAAACTGTTGTGCCCGCAAGGGTACCGGGGGTTCGAATCCCTCTCCCTCCGCCACAATGACCACGTTCCTGGGGTTTGATCTCGGGCTGCTGGAGAGGTCAAAACTAGGCCTTTGCTAACACCTTGCTAACACGAGCCTCTTGGAGGGCTGCAGGCTGGGGTTCCGGCATGAGTTCGCTGTATGCCGCGTCACGCTTATTTGATATAGATCCTGATAACAGCCATGGGTTCCCTCCTCCCCGTGGCCGTTCTTTTGCGCCTTGACGCTCACGGTACCATGAGCACGAGGTGTGAAGGTATGACTACGGAGACGCCTGGCGCCCGCTATTTCCCCACGCTTGGCTGGAAGGCCGTACTGCCGCAGACGCTGGGTGTTGACCCGGACAAGCTGGCGGCCATGCACACGGCGATTGCCAGCCAGCATCCAACGGTAGACAGCGTGCTCGTCGTGAGGCAGGGACAGATCGTGTACGAACGCTATTACCACAACCTTGGACGCAGCACCCTCTTTGAGCAGCGTTCTGGGACAAAGAGTGTGACCGCGCTACTTATTGGCATAGCCCTGGGCCGCAAGCTCTTCACATCAGTGGATCAGAAGCTTGTTGACATACTGCCTGACTACTACACCGGCAACGCCGACGCGCGCGCGAAGCACATAACGCTCCATCATTTGCTAAGCATGACCGCCGGCTTCGCATGGGACCCCCGAGGCCAGGCCGAAGCTCTCGACCGGCGCACGAACGTAAAAGCAGTGCTCAACGGGCCAATCGCGCACACTCCTGGCGATGCCTTCTGCTATGACCCTGTAAATGCCCACCTGCTCTTGCACGCGCTCCTCAGGGTATCCGGCAGGCACGCTGCCATGTTTGCGGAGGAACATCTGTTCAAGCCGCTGGGGATTGGCTCCTATCAGTGGCCGCAGGACAGGCAGGGGATCAACCTGGGAAGCACTGGTCTCTCCTTAACTGCACGGTCTATGGCGAAAATCGCGTACCTGCTTCTGAGCGGCGGGAACTGGGACGGCCAGCAACTCCTTCCGCCTGAATACGTACAAGCAGTCACCACCGCGCACAGCGCCGGAGGCTACCCGGGCGGCACACCGTACGGCTACCTATGGTGGGCGTCCAAAGAGCGCGGTTGGGACGCGGGCTACTCACTGGGCTTCGGCGGAAAAATCGCTATGGCGGTGCCAGCCTTGGATCTGGTGGCCGTGGTGATGGCTGACGACAGTCTAGGCTTGGACCACCTTAATGGAACCAAGACACTCATCACTGATTTCATCATCCCTAGCTGTTCGGTCAAATAGTAGCTTTTTCGTGGGTCTATGCGAGGTGGGTTTGTGAGGACGTTAATGATCCGCCGGTTACGAACCCTCTCAAACATAACCATTGCGCAGCGCCGCTGTGCTAAACTGTGCGCCGGTGCTTTTTTGCATAACTGTGGCGTTCGCACATTCCGAACAAAGCGGTCTAGAGACTAACCCAAAGAGCGGCAAGGAGACAGGCGCGCATGAAGATCCACGAGTATCAGGCCAAGAGCCTTATGGCCCAGTATGGAATTCCCGTACCTAAAGGCGGCGTTGCGTCCACGCCGGAAGAGGCGAGGCAGATCGCGGCCAGTTTAGGCGGCAGGGCCGTCGTCAAGGCGCAAGTCCACGCCGGGGGCCGGGGCAAAGCGGGCGGCGTTAAGCTGACCAACACCCCGGAAGAGGCTGCTCAGGTAGCGGCCTCGCTCATTGGCCGAAACCTGGTGACGCACCAGACTGGGCCAGAGGGCGTGCCTATCCGTAAGGTGCTGGTGGAAGAGGTACAGCCCATCGTCAAAGAGCTGTACCTTAGCATCACTATCGATGCAGCCGCTCGCGGGCCGGTGATCATCGCCAGCGAGGCCGGTGGCATGGAGATCGAAGAGGTTGCCGCCCGAACGCCTGAGAAGATTATCCGCATAGCGCCAAATCCGACTGTAGGTTTGTTTCCTTATCAGGCCCGCAAGATCGCCTACGCACTGGGCCTGAGGGGTGACCAGGTGCGCGATGGAGCGGCACTGCTGACCAACCTCTGGAAGCTCTTCTATGAGAAGGACCTTTCTTTGATTGAAATCAACCCGCTCGCGATTGTTGGCGAGGGGCGCATCGTTGCACTTGACGGAAAGATCAACATTGAAGACGACGCCGACTTCCGCCACAAGGATTTGATGACGCTGCGCGATCCCGAACAGGAAGACCCGCTGGAGCGCATGGCCAACGATTCCGGTATTGCCTACGTCCGTCTGGACGGCGACATCGGCTGCGTGGTGAACGGCGCGGGTCTGGCCATGGCGACCATGGACATGGTGAGCCTGGTGGGCGCCAAGCCCGCAAACTTCCTGGATGTGGGCGGTGGCGCTGAAGAAGAAAAGGTCAAGCGCGCGTTCACAATCCTGTTGGACGACCCGCGTGTAAAAAAAGTCCTCATCAACGTCTTCGGCGGCATCCTCCGCTGCGACATCCTGGCGCGCGGCGTGGTGGCAGCTTGCAAAGAGAAAGGCGTCCACCCCCCAATCATCGCCAGGTTGCAAGGCACAAACAAGGAAGAGGGACGCCAGGTTTTCCGAGACTCAGGTCTGAAGGTGACGCTCATTGAGACGCTGCACGACGCTGCAGCAATGCTCCGCTAATGCGCGGGCGCGCTCTGCACTAGCACCGAAGAGACATAACCCGACCGTGATTCGCGTGCCGAATCATGAGCGGCAAAGGCAGGAGAACAAAGCATGAGCATTCTGGTTGACAGGAATACCCGGGTCGTTGTTCAGGGTCTGACTGGCCGTGAGGGTGGCTACCACGCGTTGCGCTGCAGGGAGTTTGGAACGCAAATTGTTGCGGGCGTGACGCCTGGCCGTGGGGGCACGCTTTGGCAAGAGGATAACAAGACGCCTGTCTACAACACCATGGAGCAAGCGGTGAAGGAAACGGGCGCGAATACGTCGCTCATCTTTGTCCCCTCGCCGGGCGCTGCAGACGCCATTGTGGAAGCGGCGGACTCCGGCGTAAAGCTCATCATCTGCATCACCGAGGGCATTCCGGTGCTGGACATGGTGAAGGTTGATGCCTACCTAAAAGGCAAGAACGTCACACTGCTTGGGCCCAACTGTCCTGGCGCAATCTCCCCCGGCGAGAAGTGCAAAGTCGGCATCATGCCCGGAAACATCCACCTGCCTGGCCGTGTAGGCGTCGTCTCCCGCAGTGGCACGCTCACCTACGAGGCGGTGAATCAGCTCACGGAGCTTGGCATCGGCCAGTCCTCCTGCGTCGGCATCGGCGGCGACTCTATTCGTGGCCTGAGCCACACCAACGTGCTAGAGATGTTCAATAACGACCCAGGCACTGATGCCGTGGTCATGATTGGTGAGATCGGCGGCACGTCAGAACAGGAAGCGGCAGCCTACATAAAGAAGAACTTCAAGAAGCCAGTGGCATTCCTGATTGTGGGACAGTCCGCGCCGCCAGGACGCCGCATGGGCCACGCGGGCGCTATCATCACCGGGCGCAGCGCCACAGCAGAAGCCAAGGTGGAGGCGCTGAAGGACGCGGGCGCAAAGCATATTCCCACGCCTGCGGACATCGGCCTTGTGATGCAACAGTTGCTCAAGGCTCGCAAGACGGTTGCCGTCTCCGCGCCAAAAGTTGCCGCCAGGCCAGCGGCCAAGGCTCCGGCTGCCCGTGCTGCGGCGCGGCCAACTGCCAAAGTTGCCGCCAAGCCAACTGCTAAGAAGCCTGCGGCCAAGAAGCCGGTCGCAAAGGCAGCGGTCAAGAAAGCCACCGCTTTACGCGGACGTATCGCCGCTCGCCCGGCAGCACGCGCCGTTGCGAAAAAGGCCCCCGCTCGGCGCGCAACTCCATCACGAAGGCCAGCCACACGCAGCGGACGGCGTCGATAAGCACTTCAAAAAGAAGAAACCAGGAGGGTGCTCTTTCAGCGTCCCTCCTGGTCTCTGAGTCATCGGACAGAGCTTTAGAGCTTGATCTTGACTGGGGTCCCTTGCCTTCCGGACTGCGCCACTGCCAGGTTCACCTGACGCTCTCGCCAGCCGTCCACACCTGATGGGCTGGGCTCCCCACCATTGCGGATTTTCTGGTTGAAGTCATCAACCATGCCCACGAACATATTTGCACCAGTGTATTCTGTGCGCCATGAGCCTGTTCCCGTGACGACTTCCACTGCGCCCTCAGAATTGCCAACGCGGAGCCCGCCGACGCTGGTAGCCCTGCCCTTGGTGCCGTAGACGGTAACGTTGTTATCCGTCCAGGCGGGCATCTTGAACTGGTAGTAATAGTCCACTTGCGCAAACAGGTTCCTCTGGAACTTGAGCGTCGTTATGGCGTAAGTCTCTTGACCGTGCTCAGCGGTTGAGGTGTCCGTGTAGGAGAAGACCTCTTCCACTTCACGGCCCGCGAGAAATCGCAGGAGGTCTATGGAGAAGCAGCCAGCCGAGGAAATGGCGCCGCCGCCGCGCATGTCAGGGTCCTTGACCCAATGACGGCCATGAGAATGGTCAATGGCAACAGTCTTGTTTATCTCCCACTGCTGCGGACGCCGATCTGCTCCCGGCGACGTGTAGTCCATTTGGGCTCGGATCATGATAATGTCGCCGAGTACGCCATCTGTGATAAGCCGCTTCAGCTCTTTGTTCGCGGGGTGATAGCGCGTCTGGTGGCCTGTGGCCAGTTTCACGTTATGCTTGCGGCACGTTTCTATCATGGCGGTGCAGTCCGCTTCCGTTACCGCCATCGCGAAATCAACGAGGCAGTGCTTCCCTGCCGCAGCTGCAGGAATGACCGACTCCGCGTGTAGGTTATTCGGGGTGCCCACGTAGACCGCATCCAGCCCTGGATGGGCCAAGAACTCCTTGAGGTCGTCGTAACCCTTCTCGGCCCCATGCCCCTTGGCGAAGGCTTCGGCGCGTCCCTTGTCGCGACTCACAATCGCAACCAGCTTTCCGTCCTTGGACTGCCTAATAGCGGGCGCTAGCATCCGGTCAGCGTATCCACCAGGACCAATAATTCCCCAGTTAACGGTCACAGTCCCCCTCCTAATTTCTTCCAGGTATCCATATGCCAGGATGCCACACGTGCGGCAGGATTATACCTGGTGGTTTGGGGACTGACCATGACCGCGAGGACTTGAGGTGGTTGCGGGGTTGATTCGGACGCGGGATTGCAGGCAGACCAGGTCTATGCTGGGCCAAGGCGACTTCAGGACGCTTTCAGCAGATCCTGGATGGCAGCTTCGATCTGCTCCCCCGTCATATGGCCCAGCGACGTGCGGATAATTTGTCCCGATGGAGTAATGAGCACCGTCGTCGGCATGCCTAAGACACCGTATTGCTTAGGGAGAGTAGGGTCATCAGAGGTGCCAGCGGCATAGGTGATGTTAAGCTCTTTCAAGAGGTTGCGGCCGTCTTCCCGGGAGCCCAGCTGCGTAAACGGCCCCACGTCTATGCCGAGGACAATCACTTGGCCCTTGTACTGCTTAGATAACCGTTCAAAGTCCGGCATCTCAGCGCGGCAGGGCGGGCACTGGCCCGCCCAAAAGTTCAGCACTATCGGCTTGCCGTGCAGCAGCGAGGAGAAGTTCAGCGTCTGAGCGTTGAGAACGCCTCCGCTCTGATAGGTCAGGATGGGAAAATCCGGCGCCTGCTTTCCCCGTGAGCAGGCCGAGATGACAAGGTTGGCAGCGACGAGAACAGACACAAACATGAGCAGGTGAATAGCGCGAGATATGGACATAAACCTTGGCACTCCGTGTGTCATCCTGGTTCATGCTCTATGATACAGCCTGGTGTATTGGAGAGGTTGTTATGCCAGAGTTGCCCAAGTCAGTCAGTGGACGCAGCGCTCGCGCCATTGTCACCGACGTTTGCGCTCAGGTCGGCGATGTGTTGGTTCGCCGTTTCACAAGTGCGCTGGACATTACGTATAAGGGTCGAGGTAACATAAGCACGGATGCTGACCGCGAGGCGGAAGCGCTTGCCATGCAGCTACTGCGCAAAGAATACCCCGGGGTCAACATCATGGCGGAGGAGACCGCGCCGGACCAGGCATCTACCGGATGGACCTGGGTCATTGACCCGCTGGACGGCACTCGTAATTTCGCCTCCGGCATCCCCCACTTCGCCGTGGTGGTTGCGCTCAGCTATGGTGACCAGGCAATCCTGGGCGCAACCTTTGACCCAATTCGGCATGAGCTTTTCTACGCCGAAAAGGGCGCTGGCGCAACGCTGAACGGCAAGCCCATCCATGTCAGCAATAAGCAGACTTTGCAAGAAAGTGTCCTCGGTTTTGACCTCAGTTATAAGAGTGACGAAGCCCGCAAGAGCATCCATCTGCTGGACTCACTCTGGCCTGGCATGCAGACCGCCCGCGTCATGGGCTCTGCGGCGTTGGCGCTCGCGTACGTTGCGGCGGGCAGGCTGGACCTCTACTTCCACCCGTCGCTGTACCCATGGGACATCGCATCTGGCCTCGTGCTCATTCCGGAAGCGGGCGGCTTGTACACAGACCGCAAAGATGTCCCAGGCAACCTGCGCTCCAGCACTCTTGTCGTTGCGAATCCTATTTTGCACAAGCGGTTCATGGAAGCCACCAAGGGCCATGAGTGGCGGACTGCCTAGCCCAGTCTTACAAGCAAACATAAAGAGGAGGGAATCATGATCTACGAGACGCGTGTGTACGAGGCGCTGCCGGGCAAGCTGCCCGAATTGCACAAGCTGGTGGAGATTGCGCACAGGCTGTTTGTGAAGCACGGTATGAAAGAAGTTGGCTACTGGACGGCGGTGATAGGGCGGAACAACCAGATCACACACTTGCTGGGGTACGAGAACCTGGCGGACCGCGAGCGGCGCTGGGCCGCGTTCCAGGCCGACCAGGAGTGGATGAAGGCAATGGCTGACGCGCAGAAGAACGGCCCCATCGTAGCCAGCATCACCAGCACTATTCTCCAGCCAACCACCTACTCGCCCAT
>SHYT01000021.1 GCA_009692665.1 Dehalococcoidia bacterium
CATCTCTTTGCTCTCTGACTCCGTTGGCTCAATCATGAGCGCTTCGTCCACAATGAACGGGAAGTACATGGTGGGTGCGTGCACGCCAAAGTCCAGAAGGCGCTTGGCAACGTCCAGGGCCTTCACGCCAAGCTCTTTTTGGCTCCGTGCTGAGAACACCGTCTCGTGCATACAGTGGCGGTCGTACGGCAGGTAGTACACGTCGCGGAGGGACACCTGTACATAGTTGGCGGCAAGCACCGCGTCAGAGCTCACCTGCGTTAGGCCCTCACCACCAAGCGCGAGGGCGTAGGCGTAGGCACGCACCAGTACGCCAAAGTTGCCGTGGAATGCACCCAGGCGACCAATGCTCTGCGGCGCTTTTACAAACACGTACTCCGGGCTATTGCCTTGATGGCGTTCAACCGTCGGCTCCGGCAGATGCGGCAGCAGGCGCTCTGAGACGCAGACCGGGCCTGCCCCAGGGCCGCCGCCGCCATGCGGCGTGCTGAACGTCTTATGGAGGTTCAAGTGCACCACGTCAAACCCAACGTGGCCAAGTTTTGTCTTGCCCAAAAGCGCGTTCATGTTCGCGCCGTCCCCGTACACCAGGCCGCCTGCGTTGTGGATAATCTCGCAGATTTCGGCGATGTGCGGGTCAAACAGGCCAAGCGTGCTGGGCATGGTAATCATTGCGCCCGCAAGCTCCGCGTTTGCCGATTTTTTCAGCTCGTTCAAATCCATGTTGCCATCTTTGTCGGAAGGCACAGTCACCACTCGGAAACCCGCCATAGTCGCCGACGCGGGGTTCGTCCCGTGCGCACTGTCCGGTATGAGCATGACCTTGCGCTTCTGGTCGTTGCTGGCCAGGTGGTACGCGCGAATCATGAGCACGCCCGCGAGCTCGCCGTGCGCGCCCGCCAGCGTCGCCAGGCTGCACCCGACCATGCCGGTCACTTCCTGGAGGGTCTCTTGCAGGCGGTGCAGCAGCTCCAGTGCGCCCTGTGCCGTCTCCGCAGGCTGCAACGGGTGCAGGCCCGCAAAGCCGGGTAAAGAAGCGGCAACGTCGTTCACCTTGGGGTTGTACTTCATAGTGCAGGAGCCAAGCGGGTAGAAGTTGGTGTCCACCGCAAAGTTCTTCTGCGAAATGCGCACGAAGTACCGCACCACATCAAGCTCAGACAGCTCCGGCAGCGGCACGTCCTTGCGCAGCAGCGAGGCCTCAGGCAACGGCTGAGCGGGAACGTCCAGCTCCGGTAGTCGAGCACCAATCCGGCCCGGGGCGCTGTGGTCCATGAGCAACGTATCGGACGGGAATCCGCTGGCCTGCATGTTGGGATGCGCGCTCGTCGTCATGCCCGCGCACCTGCAACCGCATCCACCAGCGCTTCAATCTCTGAGCGGGTGTTTACTTCAGTCACGCAGAACAGCATCCCGTTCGGCACCTGGTCGCTCACGTCCAGGCCGCCCAGGATGCGCCGCGCCAGCAGCTTCTTGTTTAGTTCAGTGGGCAGCACTGGGCAACGCACCACAAACTCGTTGAAGAACACGCCTGTGCCGCTTGGCACCAGCGAATAGCCGGGCAGCGCGGCCAGCTTTGACGCGGCGTAGTGCGCCTTGTGATAGCACTGCTCCGCCACCTGCCGGAACCCATGCTTGCCCATGGTGGCCAGGTAAATAGTCATCGCCGTTGCTACCAGCGCTTCCGACGTGCAGATGTTGGACGTGGCCCGCTCACGCCGGATGTGCTGCTCCCTCGTTTGCAGCGTCAGCACGTACCCTATGCGGCCCTGCTGATCCAAGGTGCGGCCAACAATGCGCCCAGGCATCTGCCGTACGAACTTCTCTTTGCACGTGAAGTAGCCCACGTACGGCCCGCCAAAGCTCATGCTTATGCCTGCTGGCTGGCACTCGCCAACTACGATGTCCGCCCCATACTCGCCGGGTGGCTTGAGCATCCCAAGCGGCACCAGATCAGCGGCGACAACCAGGAGAATGCCCTTCGCCTGTGTGTCCCGTCGGAGCGCAGCCAGGTCTTCCAGACTGCCAAAGAAGTTGGGCGATTGCGCCAGCACGCACGCCACGTCATCCGCAAGAAGCAGTTTGTCCAGCGTCGAGGTCTCCAGATTGATGCCCTGCGGCTCCGTGTACGTCTTCACCACCTCACGGTAGCGCGGGTTCACGGTGTCCAGCATGATAACCCGGTAGCGACTGGTCAGGCGGCAGGCCATGAGCGCCGCCTCGGCAAGCGCGCTCGCCGCTTCGTACATCCCAGCGTTGGCGACTTCCATGCCGGTCAACAAGCACACCAGCGACTGATACTCGTACGTTGCCTGGAGCGTACCCTGGCTCACCTCAGGCTGGTAGGGCGTGTATGGCGTCATGAACTCCCCACGGGAGACGAGCGAGTTCACTAGGCTTGGCAAAAAGTGGCGGGACGCGCCGCCGCCCAGGAAGGTAGCGTAGTCACCAGGGACCACGTTCTTCGCCGCAAGCGCACGCAGCTCTTTGAGCAGCTCCATCTCCGTGAGTGACGACGGCAGGTTGAGCTGCGGGTTGCGGAGCTTTTCAGGAATGTCCTTAAAGAGGTCATCAATAGACGCAACGCCAACCTTTGCCAGCATCTCCTGACGCTGCGCATCGGTGTTGGGCAGGTACGGGTGTGAGAAGGGCATTAGTGGCCTTTCCGTGCGTCGCCTGACGAAAGAAATGCTTCATATTGCTCAGCGCTCAGCAGCTTCTCAAGCTCACTGGCGCTGGTAGGGCGCAGCTTAATGAGCCACGCTTTGCCGTAGGGTTCTTTGTTCAGCAACTCCGGGTGTGCCGCAAGCTCGGCATTCACCTCAAGTATCTCCCCACCGAGCGGGGAGAAGATGTCCGACACCGCCTTGACCGACTCAACCTCGCCCAGCTTGGCAAACTGCTTCACCGAGCTGCCCGCTTTTGGAAGCGAGACGTACACCGCGTCGCCAAGCTGGTCTTGCGCAAATGCAGTGATGCCGACGAGCGCCGTGCCGTCCGGCTGCATCTTCACCCATTCGTGCTCTTTTGAGTACCGCATGTCGCGCGGGTTGGTTGTCACCAGTCTCCTCCGCATCCCTTCCACCCTTGAGGGGGAAGGCTAGGATAGGGGGTCGCAAGTACCTATTTCCATGTTACCGTTTGCGGGAGTAAAACGGCAGCGGCACAATTTCTGCGGGCACATTCCGGTCGCGAATCTCTACCACAAGCCTGCTGCCCATTTGCGCGTGGCCTACCTGCACGTACCCCATGCCGATATCCACGTTCAACGTTGGCGAAAACGCGCCGCTCGTCACATGCCCGATGGTGCTGCCGCTCTCGGAGAGGAGCGGGAAGCCGTGCCGGGGCACGCCGCGCTCCAGCAGCTTGAACCCAACGAGTTTGCGCGTGACGCCTTGCCCACGTTGTCGCTCAAGCACGTCCCACCCAATGAACTCCGTATTTCCCTCCGGCACAAACCGTTCAAGACCAGCCTCCAGTGGAGTCGTCGTCGGGTCAATGTCGTTTCCGTGCAGAGGGAAGGCCGCCTCCAGTCGAAGCAGGTCGCGCGCGCCCAGGCCGCAGGGGACAACCCCAAGCCCCTGAAACACCTGCCATATCCGAATGCCTTGCACGGTTGGGAGAATGACCTCTACACCATCCTCGCCTGTGTAGCCAGTCCTGGAGAGGATCCCGCCAGGCGGCTTGGGATACAGGTTGCGCTGCAGCACATCCTCGCGGACATCCGTGAGCGTGAACGGGCGGAGCGAGCTTGGTAGGCCACCAATCTCATACATCCCGTGGTCCGCATATTTTTGACTCAGCTTGTCTACGAGGGGAAGTGCACCCGGCCCTTGCAAGGCAATCATCACCGAGGCTTCCGTCTCGTCTTTCATCGTGACGCCCGGGAACTGCGGCAACGACTTGCGCAGCCAGGCAACGACAGCAGGTCTGTTCCCGGCGTTGCAGACCAGCAAGAACTTCACGAGGCCGAAGGCGGTGTCTGCGCCTTCTATATTGTTGAGAATGATGTCGTCAACGATGCCGCCCTGCTCGTTCAGCACAAAGCCGTACTTAGAGCGGCCGGGCTTGGGGCTTCGGGCGTCCACTGTGAGCACCCGCTGGAGGAAGTCGGCGGCGCGGTCGCCAGTGATGGCGAGCCTCCCCATGTGGGACACGTCAAACATGCCCACGCCCGTCCTCACGGCGCGGGTCTCCGCCAGAATGCCGCCCGCGTACTGCACGGGCATCTCCCACCCGGCGAACGGCACCATGCGCGCGCCAAGCGCCACATGCGCCTGGTACAGGGGCGTCCGGCTAAGGGACTGCGGCGCTGGCTGAACCATGGGTTCCTCACGCTACGGAGTACGCTGCTCTTCCTATTTTGCGTCTCCCGCGCGCCTACGGCTAGAGGTATTCAGTGGTATCTCGTAGCAGGGCCACGCGTAGGCCACTGGCATGCCCAAAACTTGCGCTAGGACCTCCCGCGCCGCTATACTGTTCGCCTGTACTTTTCCAGATATTTCAGCCTTCCTCGTCCCGTGGGCGGTTAGCTCAGGCGGTCAGAGCACAGTCCTGATAAGACTGGGGTCGATGGTTCGAGTCCATCACTGCCCACCATATTGTTTCTGGCTCCACCACCCGCTAGGCTGTTGTCAGCTCGCCTTGATGTAAGGAAGTAATCGTTGGGTATTGTGAGGCAGAGCAGGGTGCGACTCCGCCGCAATCACAGCAACTCACTTGTCCCAATTCATTTCCTAGATCCATGCCAACTAATACTTCCGCTAGCCTGGCCGGAATGCCCTGCCCGTCGTCTAGAGCCGGGTATCTAGTTCGCCAGCTCGCAGGTCTTAGAGCAAGGATTTTAGCTTCTCCTCCACAACTCCTTGCTGGCAAGCGCCGCCCCTTCTGATAACGTCTTGAGTTTGGCCCACTGGATCTCCGGGTGAACTCGATAGCCTAGTCCACAGTCCGTGCCAGCGATCACGTTTTCCCGCCCAACCACGCTGGCGTACTGCTTGATCCGGTCAGCCACGAGCTCCGGATGTTCCACGGTGTTCGTGTGGTGCGTCACCACTCCGGGCACAAGTATTCTGCCTTCCGTTAACTTGAGGTCCTTCCATATCTTCCACTCGTGCTCATGGCGGGTATTGGCCGCCTCAATGACGTAGGCTTGCACGCGTAACTTGGAAAACAGGGGGGCAACTTCTTTGAAGGCAATGTCGGTGACATGCGGCCCAAGCCAGCTTCCATAGCAGATATGCAAACGCACTTTGTCTTCCGGGATGCCTGCTATGGCATGGTTGGCAACCTCAATCATCATTTCCACTCGCTTCAGGTACTTGTTCAGGTCCCCGTGCATGTTCAGCTGGTCCCAATTCGCCACAATGAGTGGATCATCGACGTGGAGGATGAGCCCGGCGCGGACAATCGCCTGGGACTCTTCCTTCAGCGCGTCCCCCATGGCAAATGCAAACGCCTCGTCTGAAGAATAGTACGCGTTCTGCTGCTGTCCGCCGCCGCTAGGCGCGGTCACGTTCATGAACCCTTCTTCGACCTTGGCCCCGGCGAGCGCCGCTTTCATATTGTCCAGGTCTCGTTGGAGAGCCGCCTGCCCCGTGTACTTGATCGGGCTGGTGCATACCCACTGCGTACCTGCCGGACCGACTCTGCCTGGATTCCGGTAGTAGGTCACGCCGGTTTTTGCTTGCTCCCCGTAGTAGCCGGCAAACAGAGCGCGGTCCTTCCGTTGTTGGAGGCCGCCCGCGCCTTGCCCCCCCTGAGCGGGTTTGTTCTCAAAGCCGGAGAGACGGCTTCGCTGATAGCCGCCCCAGCTAATGTGGCCGAACTCGCCGTCGTTCACCACGTCCACGCCCGCATCTGCCTGCTGCTGCACCACTTCGGCGACGCTGCCCTTTAGCCGAGCGTTGAACTTCGCATCAACGGGCACACCACCGTTGGGGTCCGCCTCCATCGCCTCTGTGATGTCCTCCGGGCGCTGGATTCGTCCAACATGGGTCGTCAGAATCCTTTTCGTGCTCCGCTTCATGGTTCCCCTCCTTTCGGGCGCAACCGAACGTCTAACGCTTCGGCCTCGAGTTTTCGTCCAGCATGTTCACGTAGTACACCGACGGGAAATTGAGCGAGCTGCCACGGCCATTCAATTCGTAGGATGCCATCAGGTAGTAACCCAACTGGGTACCAAGACGGATCACGTAGACTTGGCTCAGTTCGTATTGCTCAAACTGCCAAATCAGGGCAAGTCGCTTGACAGGATCCAGTTCACCCCGTTCTTTCGCGTAGAGGTCATTGATCACCGGGTCGTCAACTTTCTGGAAGTTAATCGCACTTCCTTTGACGTAGAAGGCGATCGACTCATCCGCACTCGCAAAGAACGAGACGTTGCCTTTGTCTTGGAGGAAGTCAGACCACGAGCTTTCCCTCCTCATAACCGGATACGTGGCAGCATCAACGATCTTAATCTTCAAGTCCACGCCCAGATGTTTCTTCCATTGGGCCTGCACAAACAGTTGCAAGTCGTAGGCGTACCCTGATGATGCGGTCAAGCTGACCATTGTTGAGAACCCGTTTGGATAGCCGGCTTCCACCATGAGCTGTTTCGCCCGCTGTGGATTGAACTGATACCATTCCCCGGCTTGCTCCAGCGCCATGGTGTACCCTTCGCCGAATAGCTCCCGGCTCACAAGTGTCGGAAAATACCCGACTCCTTCGTACGCGACGTCCCACGCCGTCTTATGATCTACGGACATGGCCAGAGCACGCCGTACCCTGACATCGGCTAAAGGCCCTTCGAACTTTGGTCTCAGGACATCTCGCGCGATCAAGATCGACTCCGCGAATCCCTTTACATCCGGAACCTGTTTTAGCAAGATCTCGAATATGCCCGGCGAGAACGCGCTATAGAAATCGGTCTGGCGCGTCACAAATGCGGCCTGCTGCGCGGCCGCGTCAGCAATCACGATAATCGCCAATCTCTCGACGTAGGGCAAGCCCTTCAAATAGTACTCTGGATTTCGCTCATACACAGCACGCTGGCGGGCGACGTTCTCTTTGAGACGGAATGCTCCCGGGCTGATGAGCTTGCTCCCGAAACAGCCTTTTTCTTCGTAGCACTCCTTAGCGGAAAAGCCAAAGTTTTGGTTGACAAGCTGCCTGATGAACTCTGCTTGCGGCTGTTGCAAAGCAATCTTCACCGTGTAGCGGTCGGTTGCCTCGAATTTCCGAACCAGGGCGAAGATATCACGGAGCTGGCATTTCTCCGCACATAGCTCTAGCCACCAAACAATATCCTGTGCTGTGACCTCACGGTCAGTGCGGTTCATCGGCGGCACCGCAGGCCACATGATGCCTTTTCGAACCTGGAACACATAGGACGTGGGAGTTGGTTGCTCCCAGGACTGGAACATGCCTGGCACGATCACGGGTGACGTGTTAGGCCCATACTCTCCTTTACAGACTGAGAAGTCGGCGTCGCGCCCGGCCATGCTGCACAAGCCTTGACTATAGTGGAGCAGCTTCCCAAAATCGTGTACGGCACCCCCGGCGAAAGGGTCTAACGTTACGCTAGGGTTCCAGCTGGCGATTGTTGGTCGGTATTCTCCTCCATACGTGGCCTTCGTCCACAGAGGGAACCGACTTCCGTGATACTTAGTGTGGTCTTGTTCATACTGGGTATCATGGAGTTTCGAGCCAAGGTATGATGGGCCACCCGGCACCAGCGGTCCATCCACCGAAGGCATGCCAGCCCCACGTGGACTTGGGGAAACCGCCGGTGTTGGTGACGGCGAAATCATAGGAACTGGAGCCCTGGGAACCGGAGCCGCAGCGGGTGTCGGGGAAACTGCCGGTGCTGGTGCCACAGGCGCCGCAGACTGTTCTGTCTTGGCGCAAGCCAAGGCCACGATCAAGATCGCTAAACACCCTAGGAAGAATACCGTACGCCGAATGTTTGGTCGGATCATCTCATCCCTCCGTTATCTTTTTGTTGCTGGTTATTGGCGGAGAAGGCCTGAAAGAGATCGGGTACCTGTTTTGTAGGTTACCTATGACCGGCTTGGGTTGGGTTATCCAGTGTTGCAGATGTCATCCGTGATTTGATCCATGAGTCCGAAAAGATGCTTCATGTGTTTCGATTGCCTCGAACGCGTGCCTTGCGAGCCCCCCCTTGCCTTATGATCAACCAAGAAGTCGCTAGTCTAGCTATCTGCCCCAGAGTTGCTTCGTTGCCCGGCGGGCGCCTTCGGCCATCGCTTCAAACTTGGCCCAAGCAATCGTCGGGTGGATATTTCCCCCACCGAAACCGCAGTCCGCGCTCGCTATCACGTTCTCTCGCCCAACTAGTTTGGCGTACCGAGAAAGCCTCTCCGCCACCATATCAGGGTGCTCAATAGTCACCGACTTAATGGATGAGGCCGCTTTACTCCATCGGCGGGAGAGCGGGGGTGCCTGGGGGCAGCGGCTCATCGCTTATGAGCGACTCCGTTGTCAGGATCATGCTCGCCACGCTCACGCTGTTCTCCAGCGCGGCACGGGCAACCTTTGCGGGGTCTATGATGCCCTGCTCCAGCATGTGACCAAACTTCATGGTCTCTGCGTTGAACGCGTAGTCGTCCTGGTGCTTGCGAACCTCTTCCAGGATGACCTGGCCGGGCTGCCCCGCGTTCTCAGCGATAGTCCTGAGGGGAACCTCCAGCGCATTGCGCAGGATGAGCGCGCCGGTGCGCTCGTCGCCCTCAAGCTGCTTGACAAACTCGTCAAGCTTTGCCTGCGCCCGTACGAACACGACGCCGCCGCCCGGAATAATGCCTTCTTCAACCGCTGCCTTGGTGGCGGAAAGCGCATCCTCGGCGCGAATCTTCCGTTCCTTGAGCTCCACCTCAGTGGTGCCGCCGACCCGGATGACTGCGACGCCGCCGGAGAGCTTCGCCAGTCGCTCCTGCAGCTTTTCCTTATCGTAGTCAGACGTGGTGCGGTCAATGTTCAGTTGTAGCTGCTTCATTCGCTCCTGAATTGCGGCTGCTGCGCCTTTGCCTTCCACGATGGTCGTTCGGTCTTTTTCAGAAATGACCCGCCGTGCTCGGCCAAGGTCCTGGAGAGTTACCGCATCCAACTTGCGCCCGGCCTCTTCGCTGATCACGTGGCCGCCGGTGAGAATGGCCAGATCCTCCAACAGGTCCTTGCGGCGGTCTCCGAACCCGGATGCCTTTACTGCCAGCACGTTCAACGCGCCATGGAGCTTGTTCACCACCAGCGTCGCGAGTGCTTCGCCCTCAACGTCCGCGGCAACAATCACGAGGTTTTTGGTGACCTTAATCAACTTTTCAAGCGTGGGCAGGATATCCGCAGCCGTCAAAATGCTCTTGTCGGCGATGAGGATGTAGGGGTTCTCCACTTCTGCGATGGCGCGGTCCTGATTGGTGATGAAGTAGGGACTGACGTACCCCTGGTCAAAGTCCATACCGTCAACGTATTCTACTTCAAGCCCAAGGCCCCTGGACTCTTCTACTGTGATGACGCCGTCCTTGCCCACCTTGTCCATAGCCTCGGCGATTTTCATGCCCGTCTCGGTCTCATGGGCAGAGAGGATGGCGACCTGCGCAATCTGGTCCTTGCCTGCTACCGGCTTGGCCATGCGCTTGATTTCCTGCTTTACCACCTCAAGCGCCTTGTCCAACCCTCGCTTGAGCACCATGGGGTCAGCGCCCGCGGCTACGTTCTTGAAGCCCTCATGCACAATCGCCTGGGCCAGCACTACGGAAGTCGTCGTGCCGTCGCCTACAACGTCGTTGGTCTTGCTGGCCGCGACCTTAATGAGCTGTGCACCCATGTTCTCAAAGATATCGGTCAGCTCAATCTCTTTTGCAATGGTCACGCCATCGCTGCAGACTATAGGCGGGCCAAACTTCTTGTCCAGAATGACGTTGCGGCCTCGCGGGCCAAGCGTCACTTTCACCGCCCTGGCAAGGACATCCATCCCGTCGCGCAGTTTATTCCTGGCTTCCTCGCCAATCGCAAGAATCTTTGCCATCCTTGTTCCCCTCTCGCGCTACGCTAGGTAACAGCCATGCGTAGACAGCTTGTTTCTTTTGGTTATCCGCAATACTACCGTTAAATGATACGGATTAACGCTTAATCTGTGTCAAGCAGCGTCCTATGGGGGTCGACTCTGGACATAAGGTTCTCAAGGGCTTGTAGCTGCCGCCTAAACCTCGGAGAATGAAGCCTCAGGAACCAGACTACGAAGACCCGTTCCGGCGGGTGAGGGAGCGCTTCTGTGACGCAAGCTGTTGCGGGCCTCTACGACAGCAACCCCGTTGCTGAGTGGGAGCGGCTGGACGCCTCCTACCCGCGCATTGAGTTCCTGAGCACGCTTTACCTCATTGATAAGTATTTGCCCAAACAAGGCCACCTTGCTGACATTGGCGGTGGCCCGGGGCGATACGCCATTGAGATGCTCAAACGCGGCCACGCCGTCACGCTCACGGACCTCTCAGCCGCGTGCATTGATCTGGCGCACACAAAGCTCAAGGAAGCTGGCCTCAAAGCCGATCAGATGCTCTGCGGCGACGCCCGCGAGCTGAGCCCGCTCCGCTCAGCGTCGTTTGACGCGGCGCTGATGCTGGGCCCCTTGTACCACCTGCTGGACGCCACAGACCGCGCTATCTGCCTCCGCGAGCTGCACCGCATCATCAAGCCCGGCGGCACGGCCATCATCGCGTACATCAACGCGTTGGGCATGTATCGCACCGGCCTCACGGACTTCCCTGCCTTCTTTGAGAACCCCGGCATCCTGCCGCTGATGCTTGAACGGTGGGGGCCTCGGCATCTGGTACTACGCCAACCCCCATCACGCCGCTGGACGAGGTGAGGGCGGCGGGCCTGGAAGTGGTCGCACACGCGGGCGCTGAGGGGCCTGTGGGCGGCACGCACACGCTGATTGAACAACTGGCAAAGGACCGCCCAGGCGCCTACGAGCAGCTTGCCCAATTTGCCGCGCAGGCCTGCGAGCTGCCGCAGTTCCGGGACACCACGGACCACCTGAACATCGTTGCGCGCAAACCGTCACGGTAGGAAATCCCGTCGCGAAGGCCACTCATTATGCTGAAGAACCGTACACGGAGCCAGGGCATTGCGATGGTGGTCGCCTGCCTGGTGACGCTCCTCACAGGGTGCGGCTCCCGTGACGCCCTGCCCGCTCCGTTAACCACTACCGCGCCCACGCCTGTCGCTCCACCAACGCCCGGCCCATCGCCGCAGTTGGTTCCACCACCCTCGGCACCCCAAGCAACGCCATCGCCGGGTAGCACGACGGGACCGTTTGTGGGGCGCTGGAGCACCGAGGTCACGCTCATTTTCGACCAGACTACGCAAAAGTTCCGCCCCAGTGCGTTCGGCTTCGGCCCGTACTTTGAGTTCCGCGCCAACGGCCTCTGGTGTCAGGCCGCAGCTTCTAACGTCCGTAGCTGCCTGGAGTACGAGCCCTACACCGTCAACGGCGACCTCATCACCACCGGACAAACCAGGGACGGTACACCAACCCGCCATCGGTGGGCCATTTCGGGCAAATACCTAGTGCTCACCCTGGAAGCGTTCCAGGATGAGCGGTGGGTGCCCATTCTCCGCTGGGGACTGGTCAAGGCCTCCTCTGCCTCCTGAGCAACTTCCCACCGTCATTCCTTCTCCAGTGGGTGCGGGTAACTCTCCCAC
>SHYT01000005.1 GCA_009692665.1 Dehalococcoidia bacterium
GCGGCCACCGGTCCCTTCTGCTAAAGCCCCTGCGTGGAAGTATCCCACGTACAGGAAGTCAAACGAGCAAAACGCCCTAGCGAGCGACCATATGACGCCCGATGTCATCAACTTCCTTGTACAGCTTGCCGGATTTCCAAGCGGCAATGTGCGGTGGGACTGCCAGTCCCTCAGCCTTTAGCTTGGTCACTAGCTTTGCGGGGCCCACCAGGTCTGCCAGGCCATCTGGCGGCAGCCAGTTGAAGCCCCAAGCCATGACACGGTTGATGCCCTGCATGTCAGACACTTCGCCGTTCCGCATGCCCGCGTAGCTGATGTATCCCAGTAGCCATCGCTGCACGATTGCAGCCTCCGGCTCGCGGCTGTCAAAGAGCGTCTGCATGGCCATGCCGTAATCGCCTGTGTGGATCAGGCCTCGCACCTGTTCAACAATAGGGATTTTGATTGGCTTAGGCTCTACAAATGTGGCGGCATCAAAGTCCCAGACAAGCTTCTTATTGTCCACACGCTTGTAGAACCCGCCCTTATCCGGTGTCTTGTTCCCTAGCGCACCCTGCGCTATACGTTGTTGCATATACGCGGGCGCTGCCAGAGAGGCGTGTGCCTCGTCATTGGTGCCGCTGTACAGGACGTCCATGACGGCCTTATACGTGTCCCAGCCGACCAGGTCAGTGGTTTCCAGGGGCGGCATGATTCTACCCGTGTAGCCGGAGAAAAGGTAGTCTACCATGGCTACACCGTACTTCGGCGCAAGTTGGAGGGCTTCGTTCATCACCTTCAAACCGATGCGGTTACCCGCGTAGCCAGGCCGGTCCTTGGCGTTCACAATGACCCTGCGGAACTTCTTCTCCATAAGGTCAGCGGTAAATCTGGTCACGGCAGGCAGCGTGACGGAACTCGGAACAATTTCAAGGGCGGTGAGGACCGCTGGGGGATTGAAAAGGTGGATGCCAAGGAAGTGCTTCCGCATGTCGTCACTCAGGCCGCTCCCCATCTTTTCGATGGAAAGGCTTGAGGAGCAGCTTCCCACGATGACGCCGGGCCTGCGGTACTTGTCCACTTTGGCCAGGCACTCACGCTTAATGTCCATGTTTTCCATAACAGTCTCTAAGACGAAGTCTGCCTCACCAATGCCCTTCGCCAGATCATCATCCATCAACCCGATGGTGACACGTTCCCGGAGCGTGTTGCTGCGGGCGGCGGCGATTGCTTTTTCAAGGCCTTGTTCGGCAAAACTTCGGGGCGGAATATTCAGAAGGGTAACATCCACTTCCTGGGCGAATACCGACGTTGCCCCTGCACCCATTTGCCCGGCCCCGATCACAGCTATGCGCTTGATGTCTTTTATCAACGCGTGCATCCTCCGTTGTGGAATCTTTCGTCAGAAGTGTTCAGCGTACCTTTGCACGTGGGCTATGTCCCAAAAGCTTCCCGAAAAAGCATTCCTGGAAACACTTTTTCCCGTCTTTACCTAATCGACCACGTTTCCGCAGATGCAATATCTTAGTGGATTTGGGGGCCATGTGAAAGGGCACATCTTGGCACTGGACGTTGCCAAGCGCGCGCTGGCCCCCTAGTTCCTCTCTATGGTGTCCATTTCTGGGTCAAGCATGCACTGCGCCGCGTTCGCAAGTAGTATGTGACTCTGGATCGCGCTAGCACCGTCCGTCATCTATGGATTGCCGCCGGTAGTGGGTCAATTTGCCATGTGATTATTTGCTCGACACGGTGAACAGGGCGCCCGACTTCTTGCCCCGTCTCGCAGCCACTTGTTTTCCCCGTTCGTGGTGAGATTTCAGCCCGATCGTCCTGAGTGAAGCGCAGCCGAAGGCCCTGAGTGTTACCCGACTGCCAACAGTAGGGCGAGGCCGAAGGGTGGAGTCGAAGGATGAACAGACACTACAGGAGCTGGCAGCGTTTCCCAGTTTGGTCGGCCCAATCGGACTTATGGCAAATCCATAATTGCAGATACTCAAATTGAACCACAACCGTACCGCCCACCAGCTTGACACCTTTTTCGTCGCTGTGGTATACCTGCCACGCTGCTTCACAAGAGCAGTTGAGTTTGCGGCATTTGGCGGTGCCAACTAAGTCTTGTGCTCTAGAACTTTGTACACTCCAGCGTAAAGAGCAGCTTGTCGCATTGCGCGCATCGTATTGAAACTATCCGGCAAAGCCGGTGAGGAGGGTTCTCTTGACCACAGCCACACAGACACATACGGAAGAGTTCGTACAGATAGCGGGAGGCCGCACACAGCTTCGCAAGGGCGGAAAGGGCGATCCGCTGTTGGTCATCCACGGCGAACTGTGGATCCCAGGCTGGACCAAGGCGCTTCAGGAACTGGCCCAGAAACACACGGTGTATGCCCCGTCACTTCCCGGCTACGGCCAGACCCCACGCCTGGAATGGATGATGTACATTGCGGACCTTGAGTCCTGGATCACCTGGTTCGCGCGTGAGCAGAAGATCAAGGAGCCGTTCAACGTCATCGGCTTCTCCATGGGCGGCTGGATGGCTGCTAACATCGCTTCCGTCAATTCCGCCATTTTCAAGAAGATGGTCCTGGTCAACCCAATGGGCATCAAGCCGCAGAAGGGCGAGATATGGGACTACTTCCTGAACCAGCCCAAGGCAGCATTTACTCAGGGCTTCACTGCCCCTGACACCAACGCTGAATACCAGCAGTATTATGGCAAGCAGTGGACGCCGGAAGAGGTCGAGCAGGTGGAAATCAACCGTGAGATGAGCTGCCGCATTGCCTGGAAGCCCTACATGTGGAACCATACCACGGCCGAGCGCGCAAAGGGCATCATCACGCCCACGCTGGTCGTGGCTGGCCGCGATGACAAGATCACGCCGGTCAACTGCGCTGAAATCTACCACAAGAACATCAAAGGTTCACAGCTCAAGCTGATCGACGGCGCCGGCCACATGCCTGAAATGGAAAAGACAACCGAGTTTGTGAAGATCGTCAACGACTTCCTGGCCGCAAAGTAGTTTCAGAAAGGGCCCGCTGTTCAAAGCCTTCCAGTAGCACGATACTAAGGGAATAGGGGGATCGGATACTGTAATCCGATCCCCCTATTGTTTAATCAGAAACTCCTCCTTAGCGCTTCTGTCTCGTTATGCCTTACGCCCTGCAAGCGGTAGTTATCATGTGCCGTACAATCGTTTTAGCGGTGTGGCGTGTTAGACGATAAGACGATGAGTATTACTAATACAAGTTTACCCTCGTGACCGCTTCTCATCTTGCTCAATTGCGGTACGAAATACCTGAAAAGCCCGCTCAGTTTTCTTGTCTGCAGAAGAAGTAGGCCATGTTGCCACTTCTTGCTGAGACGACTCAGCCCAACGGCGAAGGTTCTCCGCGTGGTTCCATAGGAAATCGAAGATGAGGCCTGATAAGGGTGCTCGGTCTGGCCAGGCGGAGCGTCCCTCTAGGTACTCGCGCGCAACGATCACCCCCGCGGCCTGTATTTCGTCGGCTAAGACTTTTGCTGATTGAATGGCGGCCAGCAATTGCTCAGGCGTCGCGGAGGCCCCAAAGAAGACCTTCACGAGCCCTTCAAATTCCAGCAAGGGCCGGTCATTTTGCTGGCGCATCCAAACGGCCAGCGCTCGCCGCCCTTTGGGTGTGATCGAATAGATTGTGTGTCCGCGTCGGCCTACGTAACTCCGCTCCCCTTTCGCTACGCCCTCTGTAACCAAGTGTTTCGTTTCCTGGTATATCCGGCTTTCCACACGTGGCCAGAAGAAACGCAGGTTCCTCCGCAGCTGCTGCGCCAGTTCATAGGTGGTCCATGGCCGGACGGACAACCATCCCAGAATGGCGTATGAAGTCGTTGTGAGCGCTGCCATAGGGCAATATCCTCCTCTTGGCACGATACTCTATGTTGGAGTATATCTAGCTCAGACATAAATCTGAGGGAGGATACGCATGAGCGACCAGAATCTGCAGACCATCCAAACAATCTAGAATGCCTTTGGCAAGGGCGATATCCAAACCATTCTGGAGTATGTTTCTGATTGGGACTTCAACGGCGGCTCGAGCGCAGTCCCATATCATAAGCCGGCCGTTGGAAAGGCCGCCCTGCCTGGTTTTTCAGCACACTAGATCAGGCAGTTCAATTTACAACCTTTGAACCGAAAGAGTTCGTGCACGGCGGAAATAACGTGGTTGTTCTTCTCCACCTTGCATACACGGTCAAGAAGACGGGCAAAAAGGTTGATGAAGAGCAAGTGCAGTGGTGGACCTTCAACAAAGAGGGCAAGGAGCAGAGCCTACGGCATTTTGAGGATACAGCCAGGGTCATAGCCGCCAATCAATAACAGGCGCCAGCAAAAGCGGGGCTTCCTGCCGGGCCGGGCTAACGGGCTGGGATTGCTGCCTGGCTCGGTCTTCGTATTTCGGATTCCCGCAGCCGGATCATGAGAACCAGCGGTGGAAGAATCAGCAGGAGTGCAACCAGTCCTAGCAGTTGGAGTCCAACGCCCTCCACAAAGAACCCGGCTAGGAGCGGCAGGCCGATAGCTGACGCGGCGCTGAATGTATCGTTGGCGCCAATCGCCCGGCCACGCGCCAGCGGGCTTGTCGTGTCTGCAATGAGCGCAGTGGATGCCACGTTCACGCAAGACCATCCAAGTCCCACCAGGAACGTCCCTGCGGTAATTGTCCAGTACAGCGATGTGGTAGGCACCAGCAAAGCTCCAGCGGCACAGGTAAGCAGACCGGCAATGATAATTGCTCTGCGGCCAAAGCGGTCGGTCAGCTTGCCCAGCGGCAGCGAGAAACCAAACATGCCAATGGCGTGCAGTGTGGCTGAGAACGAAAGGGCGGGCAATGTATACCCTTGTCGGTTGAGCGCCAACGCGGTCATAACCATCATCATGGCCATCACCCCTTGGACGGCAAAGCTCGCCACAAACGCAGCCAGCTTGGGATAGTGCTTGATGAACGCTAAGAACCCTACATCTTCTGCGGCGCCGGCGGCTGTTTCTTTCCGTGACATGTAGCCGGGGTAATACTTCTCTAGATTGGCCGCAATCTCCTTCGGGTCGGGCTTGACTTGCATGATGAGGAACATGCCGGGAACGATGACAAGCGGCACGAAAATCCACGCGAGCGCAATTGGGTCAATGCCGGTGCGGCTGGACATAAAGTTTGCAAAGCTGACCAGGCCTGTCCCGCCCACTGCTCCAACAACAGAGCCGGTCAACACGTAGCCCAGTCCTTCGGCCCGCCTGCTGGGTGGGTACATGTCCGCGGCGGCCACCCGGAGCTGCTGCACCGCGCCAGCCCCCAGGCCAAAGATGAGCAGCCCAAGGATGAACAGCAAGAACGAGGTCATAATCATTGCGGAACCGATGACTAGTGATCCCACCAGGCTGACGCTCAAGCCCACGACCAGGGTCACTTTCCGGCCGTACGTATCGCTGATCTTGCCGGTGGGATACGAGACGACAAACCGCGTGATGCCCAACGTGCTCATCGCCAGGCCTGCCAGAGCGGCGTTGCCGAGCAACTGCAGCACCATGATGGCGCCTAGTGAGGGGATAAGCATCATGCCGGTCCCTACCAGCGCCTGTGACGCCGCGAAGATGAGCGTGTTCCTCCGGACAACCGCAGGGATCTTTAGCACAGGTTCAACTGGCTTTGGCTTCAGGGGCATTTGCAATTTGTTCCCCTCAGTTGTCGCCATATCTCCTCCTCGAACCTGAGCTGCCGGACGTAACGTACTGTGCTTGCGATGGTAGCACGCGCCCCCCCACTGTCAATTCTGTCACTTCTTATTGGTCACATTGGTGCTAAGCGGGGGTCAGTTCGTGGACTTTCTGTGGTCTTCATGTTGGGGAAGTTTTAGGGGAGGTGTAGACAAATTGACCACATTTGTTCATTGCCTTGGTGGTGCAGAGCGAGACCTTGGCCGATTCGTGAATCGGTGCTACAGTTTTAGACACGGTTCACTTCTTGAGCCGTTCGGTACATTCAGTAGAGCGCCGCGCGCGGGTGAGCGCAAGTGGTTTGTGTCATACAGCGCTGCGTTTCTGGCGTCGTGTCCAGTCACCTCTTAAGGTGCAGGGTGCAGGCTCCTGGTTGACATATGCACGGGCCGTTCCTACAATCGCGACAGCGAAGCGGCCAGTGGGCGGCAGACCCAGTAGGCGGCAGACGGGGTAGACGAGTGGTTTCCTCTCGCCAGTTATACGACCTTCAGCAGATAGAGACGCAGGTCCAGCAGCGGCAGCGCTCCCGGAAGGGCATCGTGGAGAAGCTGGCAGACACCATGGCGCTGCAGGCGGCCCAGCAGCAGGCTGTCGCCACCCGCAAGGCGCTCGACACCGCACGCGCCGACTTGAAGGACGCGGAGCTGCTCTCCCAGCAAATCGCCAAGAAAATCAAGGATGCCGATAACCAGCTTTATAGCGGACGGACTTCCAACACTAAGGAGCTTGTCAATCTCCAGAGCGACCTCAAGATGCTCAAGCGGCAGGTTAAAGAAGCGGAGAACCAGGTCATTGAGATGATGGCAAAGGTGGAGCAAGCCGAGAAAGCTGCCGCCGCTGCTCAGGTAAAGGCGGAAGTAATGGAGCAGGACCGCGCTAAGCAGAAGGTCGTGCTGACGCAGGAGCAAGGGCAGCTCACCCAGGAGATTGCCAACCTGGAGCGGGATGCGGCCCAGGCCAAGACCGGTCTTCCCCCACAAACGCTCGGGCTGTACCAGACCATCAAGACCGCGAGAGGCGGCGTGGCTGTCTCCGCCATGTCGGGGGGCCTGTGCAGGGCCTGCGGGATGCAGCTTCCGTCGCACGTGCTCCAAAAGGTGCGCGCAGATAAGGAGCTTGTCCGCTGCACTAGCTGTGGTCGCATCCTGTTCGCGGCGTAGGCGAATTTCCCGTGCCAAACGTGCGGCCAACCCCAGACCATAGCTACAACGGAGAGCGACACCAGCACCACATTCCGGCGGTCATCGCCAACCCAAAGAGCGATACGGTGTACTTTGAAGAGATGACTCGCGCGGTGTTCCAGGCGGGCATGGACTGGGGCGTGATCCGCGCGCGATGGCCCAAGTTCCAGAAGGCGTTCAAGCGGTTTGACGTAACCAAGGTGGCGTACTTCAGCCCTGATGACGTTGACTACCTGCTGAGCGCTGAGTCCGGCGTCATCCGCAACTTTCGCAAAGTCACCGCAACGGTGCAGAACGCAGCCACGTTCCTGGAAGTGCGGGAGGAGTTCGGGTCATTCAAAGCATACCTCCGCACATTCGACGCGCAGCCCTACGCCCTGAAGGTACGCGACATAAAGAAGCGCTTCCGGCACGTGGGCGACACGGGCGCGTTTGTCTTTCTCCACACCGTTGGTGAGAAGACGCCGCCGTGGGCGGACCGCAAGGTGACGGGTCGGCCACAGCCGCTCAAGCCTCAGCCGCGAGGCACTCGCCCAGTCCGTTGAGCGCGGCGAATTGTGGGATAATAGGCCGGGGCCGGTGGGCCGGGCGGCCGCTCTGACTCGCTTTAGCGGGTCTGGAGAGGAAAGTCCGAACTCCTTCGGGCAGGGTGCTGGGTAACGCCCAGGCGGGGTAACCCGACGGAAAGTGGCACAGAAACATACCGCCTCGAGCAGTCGGGGCAAGGGCGAAATCGGGAGGTAAGAGCTCCCGCCCTGATGGGGAACCATTCAGGGGGCTAAACCCCACCTGGAGCAAGACCAAATAGGGGGATGATACGCGCCCGACGCGTCCCCGGGTTGGTCGCATGATCCTGGCGGCAACGTCAGGACAAGAGGGATGACCGCCCTCCTGAGTAATCAGGAGACAGAATTCGGCTTACAGGCCCACCGGCCTCTTGAATTCTGTCTATCATGGCAGTCTATCCTCCTATTTTTCGTAATACACCTTATGCACCATATACACCGTGTCTCACGTTGTCAACCGCGTATCTGAAGATGTACCTCACTGGTTGACGATGATAATCAGCAACGAGTCTTCATGGCGTTAGAAGGTCTTTTTGCGTACAATTTTGACGGCAGGGCGTGGTTCTAGCCAAGCGGATGGTTCAAGGCCCCGAGGCGAAAGCGGCAAGATCCGAAGTCGAGGGGATCCAATATGTCCCTAAGCGCTGACCAGGAGGTCAGCGAGTGGCTTTCTAAGGACGCTAACAGTTTAAGTGGCTGAACGATCCTTTACCCGGAACCGTGCCGTGAACCTTAAATGTAGTAGTGGCAAGGAGTGCGCGATGACCCTGAAAAAAGCCTTCGGCGGACTACCAAAAAATCACCAGAACGCTCTGCAATGGTTTGTCGTAAACTCCGGTTTGACTAAGCCTTGGCCGGCACCATTGCCGGACGGCACCTTGCTGACGACTAAAGCCAAGGGTATATACAAGCCGCACTGGTCAAAGTACGCTTTGAGTGTTTGTACCGCCCCTGATTTCCTGGACACGTGCCTGATGATACTCACGCCGCGTTTCGTAGACAAGCCAGCAGCCTTTCGGTGGCGGGGAGAACGAGGTTACTGGTATGCCGGCTGAAAAACGCGGCGGCTCGGTAGCGGGCAGACCTCTAATTGCTGAGGAATTAGCGTTGAACCTTGGCACGGACGTTATCGGCAAGCGCGTCATCTGCCTGGACAAGACCAACTCCACTATGGAAGCCGCTCGCTCGGAGGCCGACGCCGGCGTGCCCGAGGGCACTGTCGTTACTGCGGAGCAGCAGACGGCGGGCCGCGGCCGCTTCAAGCGCAAGTGGGTCTCCCCCAAGGGCGAAAACCTGCTCTTCTCTATAATCCTCAGGCCGCCCCTGTCTCAGCTTTCCGCCGTGAACATGGCCGCTACCCTCGCGCTCGTCAAGACCGTTGAGAAGCTTACGGGCCTGCGCGCGGCCGTGAAGTGGCCCAACGACGTGCGCATCGACGGTAAAAAGCTGGCGGGCATCCTGATTGAAGACTCCATCGAAAGCGGCGCGGTCCGCTACGCGGTCATCGGCATTGGGCTGAATGTGAACATGGACGTCTCCCGCCACAGCGAAATCGCGAATATCGCCACCAGCCTGCTGGCGGCGACCGGCAAGCGATTTGACCGCTCGCTGGTGCTTCGGACGTACCTCCAGGAGCTGGACCGTCTCTACGCTGCCGTCAAGGGCGGCGACCCGCTCTTCGCTCCGTGGAAAGCAAGCCTGGAAACGCTGGGCAAAGAGATCGAAGTGAAGTGGCAGGACGCTATAGAAGTCGGCGTCGCCGTTGACGTAACTATCGAGGGCAACCTGCTGCTCCAACGCCGTGACGGCTCCACCATCAACCTGGTGGCTGGCGAAGTCACGTTCCAGAAGTAGGGCTACGCCCCCGCCAGCAAGTCCGTCTCGGTGCCGCCGTCCGCGTACCCTGGAAACACCTGCTGGTAAAACTCCACGCCCTGGAACTGCCGCATCAGCGCCTCGGGCAGGTTCGTGAAAGGGTTGTTGGGGTTGATCTGGGTCTTGTGGGAGAGGATGGCTTGTTGCTTTACGTCCAGGAACTCAGTCACATCAATTTCAGTCCGCACCGTCTCATCTGGAAGGGACGAGCGGTTGAAGTCGGCCAGGAACGCAGGTGCCTCAATGCCCAGCGCCTTTCCCGCTTCAATTAGCCGTGACCACTGCCGTTGCGGGATACTGCTGTAGTACAGCTTGCTCGGCGCCCACGCCTGCACGCTGCCGTCGATCTGGTGCGGGAAGCTGTCGGGGCGCCCGGCGGCGAAGAACGCGGCGGTGGCGTGCTTGTGGATGGTGATGTGGTCCGGGTGCCCGTACCCGCCCAGCTCGTCAAACGTCACCACAACAACAGGCCGCAGGCGGCGGATGATGCTCGTCAAGCGCTCCACCACCTTCGCGGGCGGCGCCTGGTAGAAGGCCCGCGCGTCGGTGTTCGGCGGCGTGCCCATCATGCCGGAGTCGCGGTAGTCCAGGAACACCGGCTCGGCGGCGCCCACCGTGCGGCAGGCGCGGCGCAGCTCCTGCTCCCGCACATGCCCCAGCGTCTCCGGCGTCGCAAGCGCCGGGTCGCTGATCTCGCCCACCTCGCCGCGGGTCGCGCACACCAGGTGCACCGAATGCCCAGCGGCCGCGTACTTCGCCATGGCCCCGCCGCACGTAAACGATTCATCGTCCGGGTGCGCAAAAATAAACAGAAGCGGTGCCTTGTACTGCATGTGGCCTCCTGCCACTCGGTGATCCTAACTAGGACACCCTTAGGGCGGACGTTTTGTTACCCGTTCGTGGTGAGCGGAGCCGAATCCATGAACGGACGCCACAGTGGAGATGCCGTTCCTATGCCTTCTCTGGGTGGCTGCTCCAGCGATAAATATATAAGCCCTTCCATTCAGTGGTGCAGCCGCGCCGTGGCGAGCATCATGCTACCATACTAAAAGGGGCATAACGACCCGCTCGATGAGTAAGGAGACCGTAGTGCACCGTCTATTTCTGCTGTGCTTAGCGCTTGCTGGACTCCTCGCAGTGGCCTGCACATCACAGGCCGCCAAGCAGCCCGTCAGCACGGCCAGCGACGTGGTGGTGATTCCCGCGATGTCTGAGCTGGTACGCGGCTCCCAGCGCCTGACCTTCGGCGTATTCGACAGCGACGGCAACCAGCTTGACCAGCCAAGCGTCACCGTTAAAATGTCCTACCTGGACGGCGATAAATACGTGGCCAAGGGCCAGTACACGGCCCAGTACCAGAAAATCACCGTCGGCGTGCCGGACGTCCACGCAAATGGCGTCAGCGAGTCACACATCGACGTGCCGGGCTTTTACCTGGTGCCGGCCGTCACCATCGACAAGCGAGGCGTCTGGCAGGCGGAAGTGGCCATCACGCTCAAGGGCGCCGCCAAGACCGGCACCCTGGCGCTGCAAGTAGTCGCCAAGACCGACACTCCTGCCATCGGCGCACAGGTGCCAGCCAGCAAGACGCCTACTGCTAAAGACGTGAAAGACCTATCCGAGATCACCAGCCGGACGCCGCCGGAGCCGTTCTTCTTGCAAACGTCCATCGCGCAAGAGGTGCAGGCGCGCCATCCATTCGTCGTGGCCTTCGCCACGCCCGCGTTCTGCGTCACTCGCATGTGCGGCCCCGTGCTGGAAATCGCGCGCAAGGTCGCCGTCAACACTGGCAACGCGCAGCTCAGCGGCAACAAGGTGGACTTCATCCAGGTTGAGCCGTATGACCTGACCATCGCCCGCACCAAAGGACAACTCAGCCCCGTACCGGCCTTCACCGAGTGGGGCCTACACACCGAGCCCTACATCTTCGTTGTGGACGCACAGGGCCGCGTCGCCGCCAAGTTCGAGGGACTGCTCACGCCGGACGAGCTCGCTGCAGCCGTGAAGAAGGTGTCGCAGTAGGCACTGCCTGTTGCGCCGGCGCCACGTTCTAGTTGACAGGAACCGTTCTTGCAGGAAGGTCGCAGACCCTGCCGAAGACTGGCTTCAGCCCAGCCCTAGCGAATAACCAGCACGGGGCAACCTGCTTGCTGGATCACTCTATCCGCAACACTCCCCAGCACCCAACGCCCAATGCCGGAGCGGCCGTGCGTGCTGATGGCAACGAACGAGTCCGGCGTCGCGTGCGCTAGATCAATGACCTGCGCCGCAGCAGAGCCCTGCATGTGCTGTACCGCCACATCCTTGCAGCCCATCTTCTTCAGGTCAGCAGCTTTTGCATTCAGGTAAGCAATGGCCTCTTGTTCCAGGTCCGTGACGATGCTCTGTGGCACCGCATAGAACCCTTCACCCGCGTAATACTCCGTCATCAGCGACGTCACGCGTGTCAGCAACACCTTGAGCGACAATGTCTGCGCCAGGCTTACCACGTCGGGCAGCACTTTCTCCGCCAGCGCAGAGCCGTCAAGCGGCACAATAACCGTGGTCATCAGGCTGGCCGCTTTCGCAGGTGCCTTCTCTGAAGGCCTGTAGAGGAGCAAAGGCGCTTTGGTTGCATGGAGCAGCTTGTCCGCCACGCTGCCCAGAACAAACCGCTGCAGCCCTGATCGGCCGTGTGTGGACATCGCCAGAAGCGTGTCGGGAGCGCGCTCTGCTTCCCGCAAGATGGTTTCTGGAACGCTGGACACCTTAACAGTCACATCCACTTGCCCCGCTGGCAAACCCAGCTTTGCGGCCACGCGTTTGCCGTACGCTTCGGCAACGCCCGTTGCTGTGCTCTGTGTCTGCTCCAGAAATCGGCCTTGCAGTGGGTTCTGTATGGCCGCGACGACGTCCTCTTCAATGACACTGAGAATTTGCACCCGCGCATGGAGCCCGTTGGCGAGGAAAGTCACTGCGGACAAAATCTCTTCCGCAACCGCTGAGCCGTCCAAGGGGACCAGGATGCGCTTATACATGCGTCTTCTCCTTCGCTAGGGGTCTCTTCAGTGCAACGCAACTTTGAGAAAATTCATTATAGTCGCAATAGTGCCTAAGCTGGGCTCTCTCGCAGCGTAAAGACCAGAGAAACCGTGCGGCGCGACATAATAAGTTGTACGGCGAAAATGCTGGTTTCTCAGTTCTAAGCTGACGCTTGTGAGAAG
The DNA here is from genome assembly GCA_009692665.1 of Dehalococcoidia bacterium. Taxonomy (GTDB): domain Bacteria; phylum Chloroflexota; class Dehalococcoidia; order Lucifugimonadales; family SHYT01; genus SHYT01. Next base: position 12,551 of record SHYT01000005.1, read on the forward strand.
TCATCCGGAAAATGCGGGTGGGGACTTGCCAGTGCGTGCAAAGTAGCCACAGAAGCCGTTGTACTCGTCGAGTTCCATTACTTTCTCGCTTGACGCCACTGTGTCGGTGTGATAGTTTCACAACCTTGCAGCGCGTCAAAACCTTACCTAAAGCTTTGTACTCAGTAGCGGAACGTTCCAAGTAAGAAGACGGAGGAAACTATGGGCTTAGTATGGCTGGTGCCAATTGCCGGCATCGCCGCCATTCTACTGGCTGTCTACCTGATCCGCGACACATTGGCGCGGGACAAGGGCACGCCGGAAATGCAGGACATCGCCGCCCGCATCGTGGAAGGCGCTAACGCCTTCCTGCGGCGGCAGTACATGACTATCGGTGGGCTCGCCATCGTCGCTGCCATCGCCATTGGCGTGGTGCTGGCGCTCCTCTCCCAAACAGACATCGATGGCGATGCTGTTGTCACCTCCGCCGATAAGCTTGGCATGGGCTGGCGCACGGCTGTCGCCTTCCTGGTGGGCGCTATCTGCTCCGGCGTCGCGGGCTACATCGGCATGTTCGTCTCGGTCCGCGCCAACCTCCGCACTGCCGCGGCCGCGGCCCGTGGCGGCATCCGTGAGGCAGTCGCCGTCGCCATGCGCGGCGGGGCGGTCTCCGGGTTCCTTATTGTGGCCCTCAGCATGCTGGGCGTGACCGGCATCTACTATGCCTACAGCGCCGACGCAAAAGCTGAAATCGTGCCGTTCCTCATCGTCGGTTTCGGCTTTGGCGCCAGCTTCGTGGCCCTGTTCGCCCAGCTTGGCGGTGGTATCTATACCAAGGCTGCGGACATGGGCGCTGACCTCGTCGGCAAGGTCGAGGCCGGCATTCCTGAAGACGACCCTCGCAACGCGGGCGTCATCGCTGACCTCGTTGGCGATAACGTGGGCGACTGCGCGGGCCGCGGCGCTGACCTGTTTGAGTCAACTGCCGCGGAGAGCATTGGCGCAATGATCCTTGGTGTTGCTGCCTATGTCGCCGCCACGAAGGCTGGGCTTCCCAACGCGCAAGTTTGGATCCTTTTCCCGGTGGTCATGCACGCGTTCGGCCTCCTCGCTTCCATGGCGGGAGTGTTCAGCGTGCGCGCCAAAGAGGATGAAGACCCAATGAACGCGCTCAATCGCGGCTTCTACGTGTCCGTCGTTGTCGCAGTGGGCGGCCTCGCCCTCGCCACATTTATGATGCTGGGCCAGGTGGTCGGCAACCCCGGCTGGCTCTTTGGAGCGGGCCTCGTTGGCATTGCAACCAGCATCGCCTTTGTCTATATCACCCGCTACTACACCGAAGGCAAGTTCCGCCCAGTGCAGGACATCATTGAGGGCGCCCGCACCGGCCCAGGCACCTCGGTTGTGGCTGGCACCGCTGTTGGTTTCGAAACTACGATGTCCACCGCTGTCGTTGTCGGCGCCGCCATCTGGGCCTCGTTCTGGCTGGGTGGCCACATCACGTTCCCCGATGGCAGCCCCGTGGTGCACGGTGGCCTCTTTGGCATCGCCGTCGCCACCATGGGTATGCTCATGACCGCAGCGTATGTGCTTGCCATGGACGCCTTTGGCCCCATCACGGACAACGCCTCCGGCATCGTTGAGATGTCCGGCGCGGGCAGCGCCGTTCGCGCTGTCACCGACCGCCTGGACGCCGTGGGCAACACCACCAAGGCGCTCACCAAGGGCTACGCTATGGGTTCGGCTGGGCTTGCGGCGTTCCTGCTCTTTAGCGCGTACCTGGATACCATTGAGAGCTTGAAGCTGGGGCAGCTGCTACAGCAAGGAGTGGCAGTAGCGCAGGCAACGGCTCAGGCCGCCGAGTTTCGTCGGGTGGATATCTCCGTCCCAACGGTGTTCATTGGTGCTCTTCTGGGTGCAATGCTTATCTTCCTGTTCAGCTCCATGGCAATGCGCGCCGTTGGCCGCACCGCAAGCGCCGTTATCGACGAAGTGCGCCGCCAGTTCCGCGAAATACCCGGCCTCATGGAGGGCAAAGCCCGGCCCGACTATGCGCGCTGCGTGGACATCACTGCGCGCGCCGGCCTCCGCGAGATGATCATGCCCGGCATTCTGGCCGTGAGCCTCCCCATCGTGGTGGGCGTTGTGCTGAAGGCGCAGGCGGTTGCCGGGTTCCTGATGGTCGGCACCATCGTCGGCATGCTGCTCGCCACCTATCTGAACAACGCGGGCGGCGCATGGGACAACGCCAAGAAGACAATCGAAACCGGCACATATATTCCAAAGGGCGCCAAGGAGCCGCTCAAGAAGGGTTCAGCAATACACGCCGCAGCCGTGGTGGGCGACACCGTGGGCGACCCGTTCAAAGACACCGCCGGCCCTGCTCTCCACGTGCTCGTCAAGCTGCTCGCCACCATCACACTCGTCATGGCTCCTCTTTTCCTTTAAGGAAATAAGGCATCGGATCAGCCGCCGTTAAGGACGGGAGCGCAATGCTCCCGCCCTTACTTTTTGACGAGGTGCTCCTCTACAGCCGGGCGCTCTCCAGGAGCGAGATCACCAAGGAGCCTTATAGGATGTTCGAGAACACCTTCAAGAACATTGACGACATTCTTCACTAGGTCAGCTCATACTATTCGAACACCTAGGAGCGTTGGACTGCGTAACCATGGTACGAAGTTCCGCGTTGCGCCGGATGAAGTCTGCCGTCTTTATGCCAAGAAAGAGCGTCTAGGTTGAGACAAGTATATAGCTCCCTTATAAAATGGTGTGGCTGCGTTCTAGCTTCAGTAAATCCTCTATAGATCGGATGCATGAAGACAAAGCTGGTTCTTGGCGTTGCGTGCGCCATTCTTATTATGGGATTGCTTGCGCTGCTCCGGTGGTTGCCGTACTCCCCCACCTCCGTTAGAGCCGTGCCCATCGCCACGCCTGCGGCCGTCAGCCCCAGTTCGTCCGCTGTCGCTTTCCCTGCAACGTGGAAAGCAACTCTTAACATCCACGGCTGGCCTGGCCAACCCACATCCCCAGCATCCAAGGAAGCTGTCGGGCCAAACGCCGCGTACGTCACCTGGAGCGTCACCAACAGCGGTGAACACCCTATCACCCAGCGGTGCTACGTTGATGTGGAGCTTGACGGGACCGTCATCGAACGCTGGACGGTAGATTCATTACTGCCTGGTCAGTCAACCGACGCCGCAAAGGACTGGACAGGCCTGATGCAGGCAGATGTCCGTCTCAGCGGCGGTACGCACCAGGTCCGCTTGCTTGTTGACTCCACCCACCTGCTGACGCAAGACGGCGGCAGCCAAACAGTGATCACCACTACGTTTGATTGGCCCGATTACTCAGCGAGCCAATCAGCACCCAGAATCGTGCCCGCAAAGCTGCCAAACCTTGTGCCTACCACTCCAGAAGGCTGGACTGGGCCTATCCTGCTCTACAGCCGCGATAGCATGGGTATCACACGGCTACCCTCGCTTGACGTGCCCATGTATCTTCGGACTGCTGTAAGGAACATCGGCCTTTCAAGCGTCACACAGCCATTCGCTATCCACGTGTTCGTTGATGGCCTTCTGGTGGCGCGCTATAAAGAAAATGGTCTTGTGGCCAATGGGCAAGTGTTGACGCCGGAATGGGATGGCCTCTTTGATGTCGTCCATCTCCAACCCGGCTGGCATCAGGCCACAGTCATTGTGGACCCGCAGCAGGACCTGCTGGAACAGCGTACCCAAGACAACATTTTCACAACGGAGTTTTTCTTGCGGACCGGGCTCACTCCCCAACTTCGGGCCCCTACTACTAGCGTCTCCCTTGGTCGCCCGGAAGTTCTCCCTTTCGTACCACCGCAGTGGGATGGGGCCATCGTGGCCACAAATCTTGCGGGCGTTTTCACAGCGCCCAACGTCCTGGACAGCGCGAACCGCGTGCTTATTCACTGGGCGGTAAAAAACGGCAGTCGGACGCAGCCAACCAGTCCATATAGCGTGGCCTTGAGACTAGACGGCGAAACCGTCAATGAATGGTCGCGCCCTGCACTCGTTCCAGGTGGCATTGATGTGGTGCTGGACTCCCCGCTGGTGTACAAGGGCACGTCTCGGTTCACGGGGACACATCGGCTTACCTTGGAAGTGAGCCCGGCTTTTGGGGGCAACGCCCAGGCGCAGCCGGCTACCTCGGTATTCCGTGAATTTGTGTGGGGAAAGCCCCTTGTGCCTGCTCTGTCACAACAGTACACCGACGAAGCTATTGCTGCCCGCCTTGCCAAGCTTCCCGCTCTCCTCGATAGCACCGCCGCCCTGTCGTCAAGCTCTCAAGCAACAAAGGATGTTCTGGACATCCTGGATTCTGTGTACTACGTCGTCTACAAGAGGAGCCTGTACGAGGAAGACGTATCCATACATCTGCTTGATCAGCAGGACTTCGAGACCTGGGTCAAAATTGAATGTGCTGACCTTGCCTCCATCGTGACCCCAACGCAGCGCATGCCGTATAGTACGGCGTGCGGACGGCTTGGGCGGGAAGACGGTTTCCAGGGGCCCTGGCGCAGCCACCAGCGCATTGTGGTGCGCGCGGACAGACCACCAGTCCAGGTGCTCGCGACGCTGGCGCACGAGGTGGGCCACTTTAGGCAGGAGCTGTTACGCCCTGATTTGGACGCCGCGGCAGGAAGCTTCAGCTTCAGCACGCTCCGTGAGGCTCAGGCCTACGCGCACGAGGTGTATTTCCTGCGAGCTCTGGAGAACCTGACGGGCATATCAATGATGCGCTACCCAAAAACAGAAGCGTACGAGCGCTACATGGATAAGTGGCTCAGTGACACGGTCTCGGATTCCAACACAGACGAGCACGCGCGCGGCTTACTGCTCTTCTGGATGGTGCTCTTTGCTGAGCCAGGCGTGCGCCAGCAAAGAGTCGAGCTGTTCGAGAACAACCGAATATCGGAGCAAGCGGCGCGTGGCACATTACAGTACCTGTTTGCGTTTGCGCCACAGGACGTGGACCGCTACGTCACCGCACGCCTTAGCGACTTCAGCACCTACTATCCCACGCTGCAAACGCTTCTCAGGAACAGGCTGGTGCCTGGCTTGCCCTACTGGGAGGAAGGCTCGCCGTATCTGCGAGAGATAGGCCTGTTCTTTCCGTAGCAGGATTTAGGGTTGGCTTCTCGGATCACTAGACCCACTTGTTCCTGATCCCCACCGCCAATCGGTGTCGGGTAAATTCTTCGCCTGGTTACGCTGCCAAAACTCCATAAAGACGCCAATGAGTATAAATCCAATACCGAAGAGCAGCGAAGATCCGTCACCGGTCTTGACTGTAAAAATGATACTCTCAACGCCAAAGCCGATGACGATGCCATTGATCAAGCCTGCCCATCGCTGGCCCTTGACCGTCCATCGTTGAAACATGAAGCCTCCTTTTGTGAGTTGGCTCTACCTTACCTAATCCTCTTGGCTGTGTCGAGTCTCTTTGCGGCTGACGATTTTGTATCCAACTATCTAGTGTGCTATCCTCTAGCGGCTTGATAGCCACAGAAAACGCCATTTGAAGATACGAGGACGGCGCACACATGGCGCAACGCAGTGTTGGCTTTATCTATAACCAGCGCGCGCCCGAAGCGGTCTCGCTCGCAACAAAGCTGGCTGACTACTGCGTCGGGGAATATCCCACCTGGCAGTGCGACGCATCCGATGCACATACCGTTGCCGCCGCCATGAAGGAGACCCAGCTAGCAGTAGTCCTTGGTGGCGATGGCACCATCCTCCGTGTCGCACACCACGCGGCTCTCAACAACGTGCCCATCCTAGGTGTCAACCTTGGCCGCGTTGGCTTTATGACTGAACTTCCGCCCAGTGAAGCCTTGAAGCGCCTGCCAAGCTACCTAAGAGGCGAGGCCTGGACGGAAGAGCGCATGATGGCGCAGGTTTCTGTATTGCCTAGAGGGGAAAAAACAGCGGCCACAGAACAGGTCTTTCTTAGCTTAAATGAAGCAGCGCTGGGCCGCACGCTCGTCTCGCGACTGGTATTCGTCGCAGTCTCAGTAGATGGTGCGCACATGGCGACCTATGCTGCGGACGCTGTGATCGTGGCTACGCCTACGGGCAGCACGGGATATACGCTCTCTGCCGGTGGCGCCGTGCTTCACCCGGAGAGTAAGACGCTCCTCATAAAGCCGGTTGCGCCCCAAATTGCGCTAAATGCCGCTGTTGTTGTCCATGAAAGTGCTGTCGTAAGGCTCACGCTTGGCCAGGACGACCAGTCTAGTCTCAACATTGACGGATTTATCAACATGCCCCTCGCTCCTGGCGACTCACTGGAGGTACGAGGGAGCGAGCACGTTGCCCGTTTCCTGCGGATGGGGTCGCGCACCTATTTCTACAAAATGCTGTTTGAGCGGCTTGGTTTTGGCAAGCCGATTTCTCCTGACGAACGCCGCACTATGTCAGACAAGTCCTAACGGCAACGAACTTCCCTGGGCTTGTTAGGGGCTTGTTTAGGAGGGAACGAGGGAGTAGAGGAACGTGGAAAGGGAAGAAGTTCTTGGCTCTCAGCGCATATATTCTGGGAAGGTTGTGAGCCTGCGCGTTGACACTGTACGCCTCAAGAAAGGCGCCAAAGCGGTCGAAACAAAGCGGGAGATCGTTGAGCACTCACCTGCTGTAGTCATCGTTCCCGTGGACAACAAGGGCAATGTCATTCTCGTCCGTCAGTACCGCCACGCCACAGGCCAAGAGCTCCTGGAGGCGCCCGCAGGCGGTATCGAAAAAGGCGAGGACCCGAGGGACGCAGTGTTGCGAGAGCTGCAAGAAGAGACTGGTTTTACGGGTGATGAAGTGATTCCCATGCGCAGTTTCTGGATGTCTCCAGGTTTTTGCACAGAAGAGATGCACGCGTTCATCGTCAAGAAGCTGCGTCCCAGCGCACTTGATGCCGATGAGGATGAGAACATCCAGAACGTTCCCACCCCCATCAAAGACATCCCAGCTCTCATCCGTAGCGGTGCGATTCGCGACTCCAAAAGCATTGCCGCCCTGCTCATGGCATTAGACTTATTTGATTTGGCCAAACCGGCAAATTAAAAGTCGAGTGATGTAGTCAACAATCTTCCTGGCAATGGCGTAGTGAACACAGTTGTGGTATGCGGCACCCCCTGCTATAGTTATTGGCTGCATACGCAAGGGGGTAATTCAGGATGTACCAACACGATGTCCTTGTGATAGGCGCGGGCCTCGCAGGCATGCGCGCCGCACTGGCAGCGCAGCAGGCTGGCGCAGACACAGCGATCATTACTAAGGTCACTCCGGTACGCAGTCACTCCAACGCTGCTCAGGGCGGCATCAACGCCGCGCTGACGCACCTTGGTGACGACTGGCACGAGCACGCGTACGAGACGGTGAAGGGCAGCGACTACCTGGGCGACCAGGACGCCATTGAGATTCTGGCCCAGGATGCCGGACGCTCCATTATTGAGTTGGAGCATATGGGCGTCATCTTCAGCCGTGGCCCCGACGGCAAGCTGGGCACCCGCCACTTTGGCGGCCAGCAGCGCGCCCGCACATTCTACGTGGCGGACATCACCGGCGCTGCTATCCTGCATGTGCTCTTTGAGCAGATTCTGAAGGCAAAGACCCGTGTCTATGAAGAGTGGTTTGTCACCTCGCTCATTATGGAAGACGGCGAGTGCCGCGGCGTCGTAGCCATGGAGATCAAGTCTGGAAAGCTGGAAGTCATCACCGCCAAGGCCGTCATCCTGGCGACGGGTGGCTGCGGTCGAGTGTTTGAGCCGAGCACCAATGGGCTGATCGTGACGGGAGATGGCATGGGCCTCGCATACAACGCCGGCGCGCCACTTATGGACATGGAGATGACCCAGTTCCACCCCACCACGCTCAAGAACAACGGCATTCTGATGACTGAGGCCGCGCGTGGCGAGGGTGGTTACCTGCTGAACAGCAAGGGCGAGCGGTTTATGGAGAAGTATGCTCCTACCTTCAAGGAACTCGCCTCCCGCGACGTTGTTTCCCGCTCTGAGCAGACGGAGATCAATGAAGGGCGTGGCATAGATGGCTGTGTTCTGCTAGACCTCCGCCATTTGGGCCGCGAGGCGATAGAGACCAAGCTGGCATACATCAACGAGATTGCTATTGACTACATGGGTTTCAGCCTTGCTGATAAGCCTATTCCCGTCCGTCCTGGCTACCACTACATCATGGGCGGGATTAAGACCAACGTGGACGGGCTCACCAAGATTCCCGGCCTGTACGCCGCGGGTGAGACCGCCTGTGTGAGCGTACATGGGGGCAACCGTCTGGGCGCAAACTCGCTCCTAGACACTGTCGTGTTTGGCCGGCGCTCCGGCGAGCACGCAGCGCAAATGGTCAAGTCCAAGCCCGCGCCCAAGGTGTCAGAAGCCCGGGTGCAGCAGGACGAGAAGCACATCAAGGCGCTTCTTGACCGGCCTGCAAACGGAGACAGCGTGGCCAAGATTCGCCTGGACATGGGCAACGCCATGACGGAGAACGTTCAAGTATTCCGTAATGAGCAGGGTATGAAGACCGCACTGGCAGACATTAAGAAAACTCAGGAGCGGTATAAGAAGGTAGCAGTCGGCAACAAGGGCAAGGTGTTCAACACGAGCCTCATCTTTGCGCTGGAACTCGGCTTCATGGTGGATCTCGCGGAAGTGATTGTGGCGGGTGCGCTGGCACGGAAAGAGAGTCGCGGAGCCCACGCCCGCACAGACTTCCCGGACCGCGATGACGTCAATTGGATGAAGCACACGCTGGCGTATAACACTGAGAACGGTCCCAAGCTCGATTACCTTCCCGTCGTTTTCACCCAATGGGAACCAAAGGTCCGGTCGTATTAGGCCAATAGGTAGGAGGAGCTACGCGTGCAGATCACGCTCAAGGTCAAACGGTATAACCCGGAAGCCACCTCCGAGGACAAGAAGTCCTATTTTCAGGAGTACAAGGTCGATGCGCCCGCTGATTCCACTGTGCTCGACAGTCTTATCCAGATCCGCGAGTATCAAGATGAGAGCCTGACGCTTCGCTGCTCCTGCCGTGGGGCCATTTGTGGTTCCTGCGCTATGCGCGTCAATGGCCACGCCGGCCTGATGTGCAAGACCAAGGTGGAAAAGGCGCTGGGCAAGAACAACGTCATCCTTGTTGAGCCCATGGGCAACCAGCCTGTCGTTAAAGACTTGGTGGTTGATATGTCTCTCTTCTTCGACAAGGTGCGCGCAGTAGAGCCGTACCTGCAGCCCGTGGGGCCTGAGCCAAAAGAGGAGCGCATCGCTTCCAACGAGGACATGCTCCACCTGGTGGGAGTCATGAGCTGCATCATGTGTGGCGCCTGCGTCTCCGACTGCACGGTGCTGGAAATGGACCCCAACTTTTTGGGCCCGGCCGCGCTCGCCAAGGCGTACCGCTTCGTGGCGGACCCGCGTGACGGCAAGACCAAGGAGCGCATCACTGAGTACAACAAGTACGGCGGCATCTGGGACTGCACGCGCTGCATGGAATGTGTGCAGGTCTGCCCCAAGGGCGTTGACCCTATGGGCCGCATCATGATGCTCCGCACGAAGGCTGATGAACTGGGCACTAAGGACTACTCTTACGGTGTGCGCCACGCGGACGCCTTTGAAGATAGCGTTAAGAAAGGCGGCAAGCTCAACGAAGCCGAACTCGTCATCAATACATTTGGGTTCTTCAACGTACCTAAGCTGCTTGGCATGTTGCCCGTAGCCATGCGCGCTGCGTATAAACGGAAGATGCCGTCGCTGTTCCACAAATCGATTCCAGGCGTACAGAGCGTCCGCAGGATCATGTCCAAGGCACATGAGGTCGAAAAAGTCCAGGGCAAGAAGCCGATGCCCCGCTAGACCGCTAAGGAGATATCGACGTGAAGTTTGCTTTCTATCCAGGCTGCGTCTCTAAGGGCGGCTGCCCTGAGTTATTTGCGTCCGCTGTTGCCGTTGCTGAAAAGTTCGGCATTGAACTGGACGAGATGAAGGGCGCATCCTGCACAGGCGCGGGCATCTTGCAAGAGAAGAACCGTTTTCTGGGCGACTGCCTGAACGCTCGCACCTTCGCCATGGCGGAGAACATGGGGTTACCCATTCTCACCATCTGCAGCACCTGCCAGGGTGTTTTCTCCCAGGCCCATCAGCGCCTGGACCGCGATCCCAGCTACCGCGCCCAAGTTAACGAAGTGCTTAAGGAAGAAGGCCTGGAGTACAAGGGCACCGTTGAAGTGAAGCATATGCTCTGGGTGTTGGCTGAGGATATTGGCGCCACAGAAGTGAAGAAAAGAGTTGTACGTCCGCTGACCGGGCTCCGTGTAGCGCCATTCTATGGCTGCTACCTTGTGCGCCCCAGCTCCGCGCTTGGCTTTGACATGCATCCGGCGCGGCAGACCTCCCTGGAGTCCATCATCGAAGCGTGCGGCGCAGAAGTCGTTGACTTCCCTGGCAAGACGCGCTGCTGCGGCTTTCCCATCACCACGATCAACGAGAAGAATTCTATGGGCATGGTCGCCAAACACACTCTGGACGCTAAGGACCGTGGCGCGGATGCCATGGTCACGCCATGCCCGCTCTGCCATCTCAACCTGGACGGTTACCAGCCCAAAGCAGCGGCACAGGTCAACGAGAACATTGACCTGCCTATCCTGCACTTGCCGCAAATGCTCGGACTGGCGCTGGGTTTGGACTCAAATATTCTCGGCATGGGCCGCAATATCATGACCACCTACAACGTGCTCATGAAGGTCGGCGTCAAGATTCACTAAGTCCAATTCCTCCGTAGCGGTGAATGCGTCCTATCCCTAGCGCAGGATTGCTGAGCGGAGGTGGGTCAGTGTTCGGCTTAGGAGACGGAGCACCTCTCCGCCGATGCAGCGACATAATCTGCTACCCTTAACTAGACGTACACTTAACACAGATAGCAGTGTAGAAAGAAGCCACCACTGTGATTCACATCAGTATGGACCCCTTCCTGCTCAACACCAGCCTGTTTGTCATATCCTGGCACGGCTTTTTCAGCTTTGTGGGTGTTGCCTTTGCCGTTCTCATAGTGGCCAAATGGAACAACACTAGCGATGTTTTCCTGGGCAAGCTGGAGAACGAGATTCGGGACACCATCCGGCCAGTGCGCCGTGTTGCGGACGAGTACTTCAAAGATCTGCGTGTCCGCGAGAGGGAGGGCGCACCGGGCGGTATGCCGTTGGGTTCCGGTGAGCTTACCAAGACGCTCAAAGACCTTCAGTTAGCACCTGGAACGCGTGTGACCGTTATTACTAGAACAGGTAGTGTGATTGGCGATACATATGATGACCCCTGGGTCCGCGAGACCAGCGTTCTCCACCGCGAGCTCCGCCACGTATTACGCGGCGACCCGTATAGCTACGTTCGTACCGTAAGCGGCGAAGAGCGCGCCGTCTTCGTGTATCCCATTTGGTCTGAGCGCCCGGAGGAAATGACCGTTGAGTTCCAGGGCGAGCCTGGCAAGGGCGAAGAAAAGCGACGTGTCCTCCTGCACCGCACTGACCGCTGGGTCGGTGGGGCTGTCCGTATTGAAGTGCCCACTGGCGAGGTGAAAAACCGTACCGTCGACGCCATCTACGGCCTGGCCATCTGGGGTATTGTAGGCGGCATCCTTGGCTCCCGCGTCGTTCACGTCGTTGATGAATGGCAGTACTACTCCGCTAATCCCCAGTTCATCATCGCCATCTGGAACGGTGGCATCGGCCTGTGGGGTGCTATCCTGGGCGGCTTTTTGGGTGGGGTCTTCGCGGCGCGCGTCTACAAGCTGCCTGTCGGCAGAGTCGCTGACCTTGCTGCTTTGGGGATGCTCCCCGCGCAAGCGATCGGCCGCATTGGCGACATTGTGAATGGCGAGCACATCAGCAAAGTAACTAACATGCCTCTTGGTTTCGTTTGGAGCAATCCGCAGAGCCCCACATTTCGGAGCTACGGGCTGGTATCCACGCATCCGGCCGTGGTCTACGAAATGATATGGGACCTACTATTGTTTTTCATACTCTGGCGTTTTGTTCGGGGTCGCATCAAGCCGGATGGCATGCTCTTTGTGGCCTATCTGGCGTTCTACTCGTTTGGCCGGTTCTTTATTCAGTTTTACCGTGTTGACCGTCTCTGGTTCGGAGGTCTTCAAGAAGCGCACATTATTGCGCTTCTGGTCATGGCCATTACCGTGCCGCTTCTTGCTTTCAAAGCGCACTTCGTTCCCAAGGAGGAGGCCGAGGAGCCACCTCCGGCGCCGGTCCAGCAGCGGCCTCCCACGCGCCGCCGTCAGCGCGCTATCGCGAACTAGCTGATACGTTTCTCACCGAATAACGCGGTAAGGGGGCGGGTTTTAAACCCACCCCCTTACTTTTAGCGCAAAATCACCTCGACGGTTTCTGCTGTTCCGGGTTTGGACATGACGAGCATGCATGTATAGTGTCGCCGTGACTTGCCAGCGCGGTTTCAGATGCAAGCATCTTGCAACAACTGGGCAGCATAGGGCCACATGCTAGGGGTGTTGCAGGATGCTCGCCTTCCTGCTAACGCCGCGTCTTTGCCTTTGTCGTCGTGCTCTCTGGGAAGCCGACCACGAACGCACAGTTGGTAGTGCCGCTGCCGCCAATATTTACCATCAGAGCCTTACGGTTTTTGATAGCCACCTGGTAGTCGTCGGCTTTCTCGGTGGTCTGCTTGTAGACGTCCAGCATCTGCCGTATGCCCGTTGCGCCAACCGGGTGCCCGCCACCAATGAGACCTCCGCTGGGGTTGATGGGCAGCTTGCCGTCCATTTCCAGCCAGCCCCCTTCGATGGCCTTGTAGTTCTCGCCGGGGCGGGTCAGACCTATCACGTCCACAGATGCGTACGCTGTGGTCGTGAAGCAATCGTGGAACTCATATACATCAAGCTGCTCTGGCCCCTCGATGCCCGCGCGGTTGTAGGCCTGTTTCACCGCTTCCCGCGAGTGCGGAAGGGGACGGTCGTAATTCAGGCTTTCCGCAACCTTATCCGCCAGCATCATCGGCGCCGTGGTGTGGCCCCAGCCAAGGATGTGCGGGATGGTATTCAAGTCGATGTTATGCTTGCGCGCGTACTCGCGCGCGTACTCTTCCGACGCCAGAAACACTACAGCCGCGCCATCCGTGACCTGGGAGCAATCCGACAGCTTGATTTCCTCAGAGATGCGCAGGTTGAATTTGTCCTCTGTGAGCGCATGCTTCTCGTTCATTGCCCAGTCGCGCGTTTGCGCCTTGGGATTCTTTCGCGCGTTACGATACATCAGATCGGAAAGGTACGCCTGGTACTGCTCATATGTTGACTTTGCCATGTCGTAGCGCCGAACGTATTCCGCGCCAATCTTTCCGAACAGGCGCGGGAAAGGATAGTCCTTGCCCTTCGCCTCTCTCTCATACCAGGACGCCGTGCCCAGGTAGTCGCCGCCCTGCACGGAGTTCACCGTTTTCATTTGCTCAACGCCGAGAACCATTGCGGTCTGGTAATGCCCGGCCTCAATGTCCGACAGCCCGGCCAGCATTGCGATGCTGCCTGACGCACACGCGGCTTCATGCCGGCCTGTGGGCTTGCCGCGGAAACGAGGGTCCGCCTCAATCGCCAGCGAGCCCAGGTGGCCCTGCATGGCATACAACTCTGCTCCAAAGTTGCCCACGTGGATTGTCCCAATATCCTGCGGCTCGAGTTGCACGATTCGCAACCCTTCTTGGATCGCTTCCTTCATGGGCGCAACCAGATGTTTGCCTTCACGGGTCCAGTTACGAGCGAAATCTGTCTGGTAACCACCAAGAACGCGAACCATATGTTCCTCCTGTGAGTTGTACTGGATGCTCTAGGAGCATTCCGTCGATAGTGTATCACTTTCCGCCTGGTTGCCGCGTGCAAAGCCGGTCAGCGTTCTCTTCCATTCCATGGAATGGAAGGGGAATACAGGAAGGTGGATTGGCGCAGCAAGTACAGCGCGATTTCTCCGCTATACCCAACGAGTTCCGTTGCGGCTCTACTTTGGACGATGCCGAATAGTTGTGCATAGTGTCGCCATGATCTCCTTCGGCTGCCTCCGCTCGCTCAGGACAATGTTGCGCCATGGTTTCAGATGCAAGCATCTTGTCACAACTGGCCCGTGTAGGCCCAGGTGGTGAGTATGTCGCAAAATACCCCTTGGCAGCACGGAATGCTTTATGTACAGGTTTGCGGGGCGAGTCCAGCGAGAGGTATTGAGCAGTCATAATGCCTCCGTGTTAAGGTTCCACTGAGAGCATGTAAAGCCAGCCAGCAGCCCCGCGCTCATCTCTGCGTCCCGTTTAAGATACATCACCTTGTGTTTAACGTTTTTCGGGATTTGCTTTTTTGAATCAATTCGTGCGCAAAACAATTTTGAAGGCCGTGGCCACCTTCCAGAATTGATATTTGTTTTTTAAAGTTTTGCTTTCTCTGGTCCTGACAGCTCTTGATTCAAGAGGCCGCGATACAGGCAAGCGACTTGTATGCATAGTAGGCGCCGAGTCGTGTGTTAACGCAAGTCTTCAGGGGCCAGAGATTTATTGTCTACATGTGTGAACAAATGCAGCCTAGCCTTGCTAGGAAATGTCTGAGCCTCTTTCGTGATCTCTACTTTGTACTGAGGATGACAACCTAGAACGTTATGCACAAGCCTTGGTTGTCTTGAAGCTGGCGAGAAGTCAGTTTAGGAATCTGTGGGGCGGGTGTGTGTCTATTGGTTACAATACGTCCAAGAAGTCACTAATCTGCATTAAGGAGCCCACATGGCGAACGTCACTGTTTACGGCAAGACCACGTGTGAAGATACCATTCGCTCGCGCGCGTTTCTGGATACCCATAAAATCCAGTACACGTGGGTGGACGTGGAGAAGAGTGAAGAAGGCCGCCGTACCGCGATTGCAAAGAACCCCAAGAACCGGCTGAACACTCCAACTATCGTCTTTCAGGATGGGACTGCTCTCGTTGAGCCGTCGGATGAAGAGCTAGGCAAGAAGCTGCGAATTCGATAGGTAGGAAACGGCGTCACTACGCCGTTGCTGGTACAATGGGCGTCACATTACAGTTGTGAGTCAATTCGAGAATCGAAACCTGGTAAGGTGCTGTCCAGAACTATGGATTTGACACAGACCCTGGGTCGGCCGAACTGGGAAACGCTGCCTGCTCCTGTGGTGTCCGTTCATCCTTCGACTCCGCCCTGCTGTAGGCAGTCGGGTACTACTGCGCTTCGCTCAGGACGAACGGGCTGAAATGAGGCTCACCACGAACGAGGGAAACAAGTGACTGCCAAAGGGGCAAGGAGCCAGGTGTACCCATGCCGTCGAGCAGATAACCATATGTCAATTTGACCCCTATCCAAATTCCCAGTGCATTGATAACCCGCAAACATCAGTGATTTAGCATTCGTTCTGCCTGACAGGAGGCGCTGTTTGGAAAAGACCCGCGTGGTCGTGACCGGCCTCGGCATGGTTACCCCGGTGGGGTTAGATACGGCAAGCTCCTGGAAGAACCTTATTGCGGGACGCTCCGGCATCGGCCCGATCACGGCGTTCGACCCGGCAGGCTTCGAGACCCGCATCGCCGCAGAGGTGAAAGGATTTGATCCGACTACCTTTCTTGACAAAAAGGAGGCCCGCCGCACCGATAGGTTTGTGCAGCTGGCCCTATACGCAGCCAAGCAAGCGGTAAAACATGCGGGCCTGGAGATTACGCCACAGAACGCCGAGCGCGTCGCCGTTATTATCGGCAGCGGGATTGGCGGCATACTGACCCTCTCCGAGCAGTACAACGTGATGAAGGAGAAAGGGCCAACCCGAGTTAGTCCCTTTCTCATGCCTATGATGCTTTCCGACATGGCGCCTGGCCAGGTGTCCATGGCGCTCGGCGCCAAGGGCTTGAACTTCAACGTGGTCTCTGCCTGCGCCAGCGGCGCTGACTCTATAGGCCAGGCGTATGAGCTTATCCGCCGTGGCGACGCAGATGCTGTGCTGTGTGGCGGCACTGAAGCGCCCATCTGCCCCATCGGCGTTGCAGGCTTCAACGCGTGTTCCGCTTTGTCCAAGCGCAACGAGGAACCAGGGCGTGCGAGCCGCCCGTTTGACGCGCAACGCGACGGTTTCGTCATGGGCGAAGGCAGCGGCGTCCTGGTGCTGGAAACAATGGAGCACGCCCTGGCACGTGGCGCAAAGCCGCTGGCTGAGCTGGTTGGCTACGGCGCGACTTCTGATGCCTACCACGTGACCAATCCGGCTCCCTTTGGCGAGGGTGGCGCGCGGGCGATGAAGCTTGCGCTCAAGCAAGCGGGCATCCCCATGACGGAGATCGACTACATCAATGCCCACGGAACGTCTACCCAGCTTAATGACAAGGGTGAAACTCAGGCGATTAAGTCGGTCTTCGGCCCTGAGGCCTATAAAATCCCCATAAGCTCAACCAAGTCAATGACTGGCCACCTGTTGGGCGCCGCCGGTGCGGTAGAGGCCGCCATTAGCGTGCTTGCTATTACAGAAGGTGTTATTCCGCCCACCGTTAACCTGGACAACCCCGACCCTGACTGTGACCTGGACTACACGCCGTGGACCGCCCGGCGTGGCACGGTGCGCGCAGCCATGAGCACATCGCTCGGTTTCGGCGGCCACAATGCAGTCCTCATCTTCCGGCGGTTTGAGAAGTAGCCTTCGGTCTTTGCAAAGGTTGAGCATCATGGTGGCAGGTGAGCGCGAGAGAGGCATTTCACGGCGGTGGATTATTCTGCCGCCCGCGACTTCTGACGCCGCCCGGAATATGGGCATCCCCTTGTTGTGGGCTACCCTGCTTCAAAACCGCAATGTCACTTCCGGCGCCCTGAGCCAATCTTTCCTGAAGCCACCGCCACTTAGTGACCCGTTCCTTCTTCCAGGCATGCACGCTGCCGTTGCACGTGTCACGCAGGCGGTTCAAAAAGGCGAGAAAATAGCGGTGTACGGCGACTTTGATGCGGACGGCGTGACCGCGTGTGCGCTGCTGTATTCGGCATTGGCGCGGCTAGGCGCCCAGGTGGTCGCCTACCTGCCACACCGCTCCCGAGAAGGACATGGCCTGAACCTGGATGCCATCGCGTCGCTCAAGGCCCAGGGCGTTTCTCTCATCATCACTGTGGACTGCGGTATCACTGCCTCTACGGAGGTCGCTGCCGCGAGGGACATGGGCGTTGAGACCATTATCACCGACCACCATGTTGCTGACGCTGAGACACCCCCGGCAGTAGCTATGGTGACTACCTCCGGGCTTGCCCCGGACTCTCCGTTGCAGTTCCTGGCCGGCGCTGGTCTCTCGTTCAAACTGGCGCACGCATTGTTTTTGAATGCCCACCAGCAATTCCCGGACGATCTGCTGGGGCTTGCCGCCATCGGCACAGTCGCGGACCTCACGCCGCTTATTGGCGAGAACCGGACGCTGGTGACTGAGGGGTTGCAGGCGCTTAACCGTAGCACTGCGCCAGGTATTCTGGCGCTTTGCGCGTCCGCGGGCGTCCGACCAGGCGGCATCGATGCCAGGTCCATGGCGTTTAGCCTAGTGCCGCGCATCAACGCTGCCGGCCGCATGGACTCCGCCGATGCAAGCTTCAACTTGCTGACCGCCAAAACCTTGGAGCAAGCGCGGCCCTGGGCTGATGAGTTGGACAAGCTCAATCGCCAGCGTCAACAACTCACTGCGGAGCTGTGGGTGATTGCTCTTGCCAGCGCCACTGAGCAGTCGCACACGCAGCGTCTTCTGTACGTTGCCAGCGAGCGGTTCGTCCCAGGCGTGAATGGCTTGCTTGCCAGTCGGCTTGTTGAGGAGTTTCACCGTCCCGTGGTCGTGGCCGCACTGGGCACGGAGCTGGCGTGGGCAAGCGCACGAAGCGTTCCTGAGTTCAATGTGGCTGCCGCGTTCCAGCGCCACGCCTCTTACCTAGTGCGATTTGGCGGCCATGCCGGTGCGGCAGGGTTCACCGTGGAGCGCGCGAAGCTGCCAGCCTTCTTAGCGGCGCTGCGCGAGACTGCTGAGCCTGACTTGAGCAATCTGGACCCAACGCCTGCACTCCGTATTGACGCGGAAGTGGGGTTGCGGTTTCTGTTGGGTGAGACGTTCGAGTTTCTGGAACGCATGGCTCCATTCGGCGCGGGCAACCCGCAGCCCATCTTTCTGACCCGGGGTGCTTCTGTTGTGGACAAGCGGCGGCTGGGCAATGCGGGCCAACACATGATGCTCAAACTGCGCAGTGAAGGCGCGCTGTGGACAGCTATGGCCTTTGCGCAGCGGGGCGGCACGGAGCAGTACGCCGCAGTGCCGTTGGCCTCGCGCATTGATATCGCTTATACCATCGAACGAGACACCTATGACGCCCGTGGCGCGCCCAGGCTGATCCTTCTGGATCACAAGCAAAACGAGTAAAAGGAGAGGGCCGGTGCAACCGGCCCTCTCCTTTTCATCCAGCTGGATTATTCGGATACGGCTAGGTTGACCGGCTTGATGGAGTACCGGCCATCTTGCCGCTCAATGTACCCAGCGTGGACGTCAAAGCCGTGCGAAAAAACGACCAGCCACTGACTTTCCGCAGCTTCTTTAAGGACCGCGCGCTTATAATCAAGGGTCTGCTCAGGGTGCTGATCATATGCCGTGATGTAAGGCAGCGGCACGTGGTAGGGCGTGGGCATGATGTCGCCCAGATAGGCCACCTTGCGGCTGGACCCGGTGATGAGCACCATCTGGTGTCCGTTACAGTGGCCGCCCGTTGGCTTGGCCCACACGCCGGGAATAATTTCCTTTTCTTTGGTCAGAAGTTCCAGCCTACCTTTGTCCAACAAGGGCCGGAAGTCCGCCGGCTCATACGAAGCGCGGCCACGCTCGGTAGGATGGCACGCATCTTCCCAGGACGCCTGCTGGACGTAGTAGCGTGCGCGCGGGAATGTTGGGACCGGCTCACGGCGTCGATTGAACTTGGTGCAACCGCCAGCGTGGTCAAAATGCAAATGGGTGAGGACCACATGGTCAATGTCGTTGGCCTTCAGGCCTACTGCGCGCAGGTTGTTGATGAGCTTGCCACCATCGATGGCAAAGTTATCTTTGCGGCGCTCGTCAATCTTCTTGCCAACGCCAGTCTCAATCAGGACGTTGCCCTCCGGGGACTGTATAAGAAGGCAGTTCAGCCCAAGCCGGACGCGGTTCTTGCCGTCCGGCTTGGCCATCCGTTCCCACAGGGTTTTGGGCACTTGCCCAAAGAGACTCCCCCCGTCTAGCCGCCAAGTACCATCACTGACCACATGGATGTCCATGCGTCCGAATTTCATGTCCGTACTCCTAATTCCGCCAGGACGTGGAACAGATAACAGTCTTCGAGGAAAACCCTTTTAGGTAAGGCATACAAAACTGAGATTCCGCAGGATATTCTGTTGGCTTCCACCTGTTGGGTGCATAACAGAGACGGTCTTTGCGAAGACCTGTCTACGAAAAGGTCAATGCTTCCATATATCTTTCTTGCAACTATGGGGTGCTTAGAACCCCCAAGCGTGCGGAAAGAATAGCCATCTAGCCCCGCCTAACAATAGGGCTGTTCGCGTTTTTGTCAAGTTAGTATCTTTTCACGAACAACACGATAACGGGTTTGCTAACATCGCCCAGTATTGCTTACGGAGCAGGTCACTACCTATGAATTGGCATTACCAATCATCAGCCACGTATGGTAAAGGAAATAGACTGTAACAAATATGTTCCTTTTGCAGCACTCCCAGTAGCGGCGTGAGCGAATGAAATTTCAGCAACAATGCCACATTCCAATGTCTGCCCCGCGGCTGTGGGTTATTCTGGGAGATGTCCCGCAGACAGCCATGTGTATTCCGAGCATTGATTCGGTCGTGCCAAAGGACAAAGACACTTGGACCGGCAGATTCAAAGTACACATTGGCCCCATCAGCTTTGACATGGTAGGGACCGTGACGCTGCTAGAGAAGGTCCCAGATGATCACCGGCTGTCGCTTGGGGTAGAAGTGGATGACAGCCGTACTGGTGGCCTTCACGGGGCGATAACGGTATCGCTGGGGGCCTTCGGCACGGGGTCACTACTCATCGTCCAGATCGATGTGCAGTTCTCCGGGCGTATCGACGCCCTGGGGCAACCCTTTGTTGAGCAGAAGGCGCGTGAAGCCCTGGAGCAGTTTGCAGAGAACCTTGGGCAGCGGGCCGCACAAGCATTTTGACGTTTAGGACGGTCTGCGCCGCTTGATCTCTTCCATGAGGCTGGCCGGCACTTTCCGGCACGCGCATGCCTTTGTGTGGACCACGTGCCACGCAATCTTCTGCGCACGTGTGGGATTCTCGGGCATTGGGTTGGTCTGGCGCCACGCCTGGTTCAGTAGCAAGGAATTTCTCCGTTCAATGTACATGTCTCACACAGACTACAATAGAGCACAATGCCATATCCTGATTTGCAATCCTACCTGCAAGAGCTTGAGCGCCGCGGTGATCTGCGGCGCGTGAAAGCACCTGTTGACCCCAATCTGGAAATCACCGAAATCTATACACGCGTCATCCGCGAGGACGGTCCGGCGCTCTTCTTCGAGCGGGTAGAAGGGTCACGATACCCGCTGGTGGCAAACCTCTTCGGCAGCGCGCGACGAGTGCGGTTGGCGCTCGGCATGGAACCGGATGCATTTGGTGAAGCGTTTGTCGCTCTGATACAACAGCTCAACCCGCCTTCACTGAAGGCGCTGTGGCGGAACCGCAGCACGTTGCTACGAGTGCGTAGTGCACGGCAGAAGCTGGTCTCGCGTGCTCTCAGCCAGCAAGTAGTGGAACAACCTGGCGACTTTTCGACTCTGCCCGTCACCAAGTCCTGGCCTGATGACGGCGGGCGCTTTCTCACCTGGCCGATTGTGCTCACGCGCAGCCTCAAGACCGGCCGCAGTAACATGGGCGTCTATCGCATGCATGTCTATGGAAACAACACGGCAGGGATGCACTGGCAGCTCTCCAAGGGCGGCGGCCTGCACTACTTTGAAGCAGAGGAGCGTGATCAACCGCTCCACGTTGCTGTTGTGCTCGGCGGGGACCCAGTGCTGATCCTGGCTTCCATTTTGCCGCTGCCGGAGTCGTTAGAAGAGATCATGTTTGCCGGACTGCTGCGTGGAAAGCCTACAGACATGGCCCGCGCAAAAACTCTTGACGTGACCGTGCCGGCCAATGCGGAGTTCATCTTGGAAGGCATCGTGCCGCAAAGAGAGCGGGCAATGGAAGGCCCGTTTGGCGACCATCTTGGACACTACTCGGACGCTGCGCCATTCCCAGTCTTCCACCTGCAAGCGGTTACCCATAGAAAGGACCCGGTGTTCCCAGCCGCCATCGTGGGCAAGCCGCCGCAGGAAGAACGCTACTGGGGAGAGACATCACAGGCTCTTATGAAGCCCTTCCTTAAGCTTCTTCGCCCTGAAGTAAGCGACTTGTGGCCATACTACGCTACTGGCTTCCATAACCTGCTTGTGGTGTCCACGAAGACTCGGTTCACCAAGGAACCAATGCGTACGGCGTTGGGCCTGCTGGGTGAAGGGCAGCTTGCGCTGACCAAGTGCCTCATCCTGGTTGACGCTGATGTGAACGTGCGCGACTTCAATGCCGTGCTGCGCGCCATGCGAGAGCACTTTACGCCGGAACGGGATTTCACGCTGCTTTCCAACGTTTCGCTGGACACACTGGACTTTACGAGTTATACCATGCACCTTGGAAGCCGTATGGTTATTGATGCAACGGCAAAGCGCGAGACGCTCCTTCAGCAATCGCGCGGTGAGCGTGTGTCACCGGGCCTGCGCGCGGATCCGGCATCGATATGGCCCGGCATCCGCCAGTGGCGCCTTCTTGAAGACACTATGCTGGTGGTGCAAATAGAGCACCCCGCGCGCGAAGGTTTGCAGCGCCTGGTCCGTGCAGAGCCAATGCAAGGGCTGAAGATGATTGTTGCCGTAAGTCCTGATGTGCAACTGGCGAATGCGGACTCACTGCTCTGGGGCATCTTCACGCGATACGACCCAGCACGGGACATCGTCTTCAGCAGCTCCACACTCGCCGGCGTGCAGCCTGTACATCATGGAGTGATGGGAATTGATGCGACCTGGAAGCCCGGTTATCCCAAGCCACTGACCATGACTGATGAAGTTGTGCGGAAGGTAGACGCCAGGTGGAAGGACTACTGGAGCGGGTAGTATTGGGGCATGTAACCACAAGAGCCAGACGCTGTAATCTGAGGAAGACACGAGGCGGTTTTACAGAGCTATGAAATCAGGGCCGTGGTTATCACACCGCGGCCCTGATTCTTATTCCGAAAGGTTTAGCGGCGTCGCGTGCCGCCGCCCATGCGGCTGAAGCAATCGCTGCAGTATACAGGTCGGTCGCCGCGAGGCTGGAACGGGACTTGCGTCGCCTTGCCGCAGTTAGCGCAAACGGCCGGGTACATCTGCCGCGGGCCGGTGCTCATACCGCCGCCGGTTTCGCCGCCTTCGGATGCCCGGCGGGTAGCCCGGCAAGTGGAGCAACGGCGTGGCTCATTGGTGAAGCCACGCTGTGCGAATAATTCTTGCTCGCTCACCGTGAAGATAAAAGCCTGACCACAGTCCCGGCAGGTAAGGGTTTTGTCCTGGAGCGCCATTGAGTGAACTCCTTTTACGGACGCAGTGTTGGCGACGCTTTGATGCTTACCAGCTATCACCACGGGCGTTAGCATAGCGTACAAGAACACACCCAGCAAGTCCCCATTGCCAACCCTGTATTTCGTGGAAAACTGCTTTGCTGGCAGCAGGATGGACGCCCGTTTCAAGGCCTGAAACTCCACAGAGTACCTGTTCAACAAGCCGATGCCCTTGCATAGTTTCACGCATGCGGGACGTTCACCGTTCGTCTACTGAAGTCTCCTTTGGGCAGTGCTCGATATAAAGAAAGTCCGTGCGGAGAGAGGTGCGGCGGCAACGAAGTCTGCAAGCTCGCGCTAGGGCAAGCTTTCGCACGCCTTCCCATTGCCATCGCTGTCCAGCCGATGTGGGTCTTGCCCGGGCCCACCTGCCGCAATGTAGAAGGCTTGCGCTTCGGCTTGGGTGCGGAAATCGCCGCAATCGCGATCCGATCCTTGCGGGTCGTGGGGCAGGAGCGGTGCGCTGGACGGCACTGGTGGCGCGCTAGAAGACGAGTCCATTTGCAGGCCCCAGAGGCCCCGACGGGCCTCACGCGCTTCACGCTGCGACTTGATGAACAGATCCTGATGCCGCACGTCTGGCGGATAGGAGATGGCTTGCGCATAACCGTTTTCCACCAGCCATGCATTAACCATCACGTCGCCAACGTAGACGTAGCGGAGCAAGCGCCCAAAGCGGTCTGTCTCAGACACGTCTTTCTCCAGGCGCACCATCTTGCCCTGGACTAGCTTCTTGTTCGCTGCCGACGCTTCTGGCCCGTACGGCTGGACATCACGCCTGGGATCAACCGTTTCCGGCGTATCGACGCCGATGTAGCGCACTGTCGTAAGCCTGCCGCCAATAGCCACTTTGATGGTGTCCCCGTCTACCACGTCCACCACCAGCACCAGGTCTGATGGAGCAGTTGTTCGGCAGGCGGAGATAACGAGGAAGAGAAGAGATAAAACCGTAAGGAACACAATGAAGCGTTGCACCATAGTCTTAGTCTACCGCATGGTGCACAGCGGTACTTCGCATCGAGAACCTTAATCTGATTGGGTGAGGCACGGTGCAAGTGGGTAGGTATACTTACCGTATGAAAAGCAACGCGCCAGAAAAAACACCGCTGCAGGACACGATGTCTATGCGTGAGTTGAGGGAAGGCATTCCGCCACCAAGGCTTCCAACTGAGCACATTCCCCACCTGGAGGGTTCTGGCCCTGGGCCGGACATGCCTCCAACCAACCCGTTGCCAAATCCCGGGACGCCGCCGCCCCCTCCCCCGCCCATTATTTAAGAATTCGCTTCTAGCGAATACCTCTACCATTTTCGTGCGCTGTGATACACTCTTCTCCAAGAATATTGTGTGCTCAATCTTTGATGGCATTGAGCATGATGTACAAAGGAGAACTGCATGCACGACTGGTCTTTCTACGTCATCGAAGGCGTCAAGTATGTAGCTATCAGTGCGGTAACACTGGTTATTCTGGGACTCATCTTTAATAGGGGTAAGGGCTCCGACTAACAGCCCATCGCAACTATCTCACATGGGCAAGCCCGCCTGTACACACGTGTGGAGGCGGGCTTTTCGTATTGCAAATTCGCCAGTCATGTTAAGTCCACTACATTAAGATAACTCCACTGCGGTGAGCGCAGCTCGCGGCCATAGTCATGTGCAGCTTACGGGGCATAAGGTTACGACGGCCGAAGAAGGGCACTATTCATTGTGGCTTTACTGCTGAATGGTGCATTGATGCCGCTGGTTCGGAGGGAGTGATGAGAACGTTCCAGAAAGAGCAGCCGGTCGCCTTTTGGATACTCGCCACTGTCTTTTCTATACTCGTCATAGCGATGCTTGTTGGCGTATTGAACCCAACTACTACGGACATCAACGCGGCAGTGCAACGCGAAGTTACTCGTCAGGTCAGCGAGTTGGTTGCGCCAACGACCGTCCCAGAGCTGGCCCAGTTGAAGTCGGCGAATTTGACACTCACGATTGACTTCCAACAAGCGGTTCAGCGGTTGCAAGCGGTGGCGAATAGTCCAAACGCCAAGCGTCCGACTGAAATAGAGCAATCGTTGTTGGCAAAGTTCACTATTCCTGATTCCGAAGTCAATTATCGCCGTCCTAAATAATGACTCGATGAAACCTGCGATGAACTATATCTATATAGTCATTTTGCTTTCATGGTTTCATGCCCGTAAGCAAGAGTCAGGCAGTTGCCTATGCTAGTCGAAGACGTCAACAAGTCGAGAGCAATCGGTAGAACTGCTCCTTGGAAACAGTACAAGCTACGGCGTCGTGAAGGGTTGTTGAGGTCACTCCGATCTGGCGGGCCATCCTGGCGGCGAGCTTCCCAGTGAACTTTCGTCTTGCGTCTTCAGAGTCGAGAATTGCCATACGAGCAGCCGCAAGGGTTGCTAAAGCGGAAGTAGTCCTTCGCTAGCCCGCACGCCACCGCAGATAGCCGACCAGCACGCCCTCAGCGCAGGGAACCAAAGCGACCACCAGGAGCGCGATGACGATCTGCCCCTAAGCTATCTGTAGGCTCTTGCAAATAGAGAGCCGGAAGGAAAGGGGAATGAAGGAGCCCTAGACGTAGGCGATATGTGGCGCTAACTCATTTCTTGCGGTGTGCTTTGTCAATTGGAGGGGCTGCTGTCTGTTTACATGGTGGTGATGGGGTTGGAGCGGGAGACGCGATTCGAACGCGCGACCTCCTGCTTGGAAGGCAGGAGCTCTACCGCTGAGCTACTCCCGCGAACTGGCGTCTTACTGCGGAAAACCAATGGACACAGTATACCATGACGCTGGGGAGTAACCAGGCGTAGTGCAAAGTGTGCTAGTTCCCTGCCTGGTACGCAAATGCTGCGTTTAGCAGCCTGGATTGGATGTTGTAATCACGGGCGTCAATCTCGGGAATCATCCGGTCGGACTCAAGCCGCTTGGCATCACTGAGAGAAACACAGTACTCGTGCTCCAGCCGGAACCAGGTCTGGGCTCGGTCCACATACAAGCGCAGAGACGCATGCTCGTTTGTATACGACTGGGGCGGCGTGATTTGCGAGGCCAGTCGCAACGGCAATGACGTAATCTCCTCCGGAAAACTGGCATGTGCTTTTGGCGCCGTTCCGTTGCGTTAAAGCCGCCGCCATTTCCTTCGCAATGCTACTTGCTACAAGGTAGTAGCTTCGGACAGATTCCCGCTCCGGGTCTCTGTACAATCGCGCCCATTCCGCAAAGCACCTGTCAAATTCGGTGTAGCTCTGGCCGGTGGCGGATTGGAGCGCAGCCGAAACGGAAGGACCCTTTCCAAATTACTGGATCAGGGTGCCCACGCTCTGTTCACCATACGTGGTGACCAGATAGTGAATTGCCATGAAACCCACGGAGTAAATCTGGGACGCCTTGAGCGGGTCGCGCTGAGCGTTCCAATCGCGCTGGCTTTCCAAAGTCGGCAACGGCATCAATGTGCTAGCCAGTACCATAGAGCGCACCAGGTCAGAGCGGTAATAGATCGAGGTTGCGGGCTACGTCGGGGTTGCTTGATGTAAGACCAATCACATTTTCGTAGTAGGTCGCCGTCCCTTCATTGAACCAGGCCGGCAACAGACTCGTGCCCGCGCCTTCTTCCACGAGAAGGTGCGTGTACTCATGCGTGAGCGTTTTCTTCAGTTCAGGTATTGGCTTGTTCGCCAGCAGGTAAATACCGGGAGCGTTACCGCCAGGCGCAAAAAAGCCGGACTCGATGGTGACCCGCAGACCACTCGTGGCCCCGGCGGCCCCAAACGCTTTCAGGCTGCCCATCACATACAGGTCAGGGATCGTGCGGTCTTCAACGCCCAAGCGCTGTGTGAGCTGCACGCGCACGGCTTGCACATGGCCCTGCAGGTCCAACACAAGCGCCGTAGGCACGTCTGGCGAGAAATACACGTCAAACGAAAGTCTCTGATACTTGCGAAGCTCCATTCCGAACCGCTGTACGCGCGTAGTCCCTAATTGGTACTGCGAGACCTGGTACGGGATGCCATACGACGTGCTTCCGAGCTAGCCGATGTAGTTAACAGTTTACGGACACGGTATAGAAGTCGAAAGCGGGGACGAATTAGGGGGTATTACTTGCTAGCGTGAGAGAAGCGTGGAATGGTGCGTACAGTCACAAAGTTTGAATGGTGCTGCGCTGCCGGCGGGGATAGGCGCACAATCACTATCGTTGCACCACGCTTCACCAGGCCGCGCGATACTAACTGCTGCTCCATCTGCTGAATCATGGCATCGGTGTTCTCAACAAACGGCCCCATAATTGGCAGCACGCCGTACCACAATGCCAGCCGCCGGTAGACCATCTCCTCGCTCGTAAACGCGAAGATGGGGACCTGGGGCCGCTCCTTGGACAAGCGTTGCGCCGAGTAGCCGCTGCGCGTGTACACCACGAGCGCATCAGCCCTGAGTTCTTCTGCAAGCCCCACCGCCGCACGGCTCAGGCTGTGGGTATGAGAGTTGGCGGCCGCAGGCGCGCGCTGGCGTTGGATATCAGCGCGTTCCACTTCTAACGCAATGTTGTTCATCGTTTCCACAGCCTGTACCGGGTACTCGCCAACCGCCGTCTCACCAGACAGCATGATGGCATCCGTGCCATCCAGGATCGCGTTGGCAACGTCGCTCGCCTCGGCACGGGTGGGCCACGGGCTGTGGATCATTGATTCCAGCATCTGCGTGGCCGTGATTACCGGCACCTCGGCCTCGTTGGCTGTGCGGATAATCCGCTTCTGGAGCATGGGCACGCGCTCTGGCGAGAGCTCGACACCCAAATCGCCCCGTGCGACCATAACTCCCCCAGATGCGCTTACGATGCCTTCAAGCGCTTCAATTGCCTCGGCCTTCTCAATCTTGGAAACCAGCGGCGTGGAACGTTTCATACCCTTTAAGACGCGCTGTACCTTTACCAGATCGTCCGCTTCCCGCACAAAGCTTAGCGCGATATAGTCCACGCCTTGGGCAACCCCAAACTCAAGGTCCTTATGGTCCTTATCCGTGAAGCTGGGAATGGGCAGTTTGACTTCCGGCAGGTTCACGCCTTTGCGCCCATCAAGCACGCCACCACGGACGACTTTGGCCAAAAGCACTCCGTTGTGTTTGCTTTCCACTCGGAGTTCTATGACGCCGTCCGCAATCAGGATGCGGTTGCCCGCGTGCGCCACCTGTGCAAGCTGCGGGAAATCAATGGTGATCCGCTCTTCGGTGCTTGGTTCGTCCGCGCCTGCTACAGTCACCCGCTTGCCCGGAATCAGGCGGACCGGCTTATCTCCGTCCGGAGCGCCTGTGCGAATGCGCGGCCCCTGTAGGTCCTGCAGAATTGCAACCGGCTTCTTCAGACGTTTGGCCTGCTGGCGCACTATCTGGATCGCCTGTGCATGAGATTCGTGCGTGCCGTGGGAAAAATTGAGGCGGAAGACATCTACTCCCGCCTCAATGAGATGCGTTATGCCCTGTTCGGTCGCCGTGGCCGGGCCAAGCGTCGCAACGATTTTGGTTTTTCGCAAAGTTCTTCCTCAGCAATGAGTCATCAAATATGTTCACCATAGGTTCCCAGGCAACGTGGTCGCTGTCAAGAAACGGAGTGTTAACGCTGGATGAAAAAGCATCGAGCACGAGCAGAAGGTAACTGAAATGGTTTTAGCGAGGTCGTATCGCCAGCAAATAGCGCCGCAGCAGATCGAATGCCGCCTGGACTGTCTGCTGCTGGATAGCCGCGCGCTCTCCATGAAATGTATGCCGCTCCCACAGGGCTGCGTCTGCCGCCGAGAGCGCTACATACACCAGCCCCACAGGCTTCTCGTCCGTGCCGCCAGTGGGCCCCGCAATGCCGCTATCCGCCAGGCCAATGTCGGCCCGAAACATCTCACGCACTCGCGTCGCCATTCCTTCGGCCGCGGCGGGACTGACCGCGCCATCACGCATCGCGGCAGGTGGAACGTGCAGCACGTCCGCCTTCGTGTCCTGGCCGTAGGCCACGATGCCTCCCAAGAAGTAGCGGGATGCGCCAGGTATTGAGGCGAGGCTCGCCATCGCCATGCCGCATGCGGTCGCTTCAGCCACAGCTACTTTCTTGCCGCGTTCGGTGAGCATCTGCGCCACGGTCAGGGTAAGATGTTCCGGCATTTCCTTATCCAAGCCTAAATGAATATGGCAGAGAGCTACGGGCCAAAGGAGTCCGTGATGTCCTTGCCAAACTCAAAAAGATGGTAGTGCTCGGACCGCCGGTGCAGGTCTTCTCCAGCATGCAGTTCCGGCATCACCACGCGCTTCTTGACCTCAGCCTGGCCATTAACGTGGTATGCGATCTCGAATACCGCTTGCTGCCTGGGACCGCTGCCAATGGCGGTGACAGCGTCAACCCTCAGTGGGCGCCCGCTCAGATATTTGAGCAGCCAGCGCTCAGCGCACCCAGCCTGGTCCTTGCACCAATAGGCGCGCGTGGCTGTCACGAGCGTTAAGAGCGTCTCTGCAGGGACCCAGTTGAGGCCGCAAATGGAGCATCCGGGCATGCCTCCCCGTATCGGAGACTGCGAGGGACGTTGCTGCTCAGCCATGTGCCAGACCCCTCATGGTCGCGCTCCCCGAATACTACTTCAACGCAACAGGTGATGCTGTCTAGCCGCCCACCGCTTGTATTCTGCGAGTGTATGGTACACCAGATCGGGGCCAAATTAGCTGTGCCGTTCCACGGCTGCTGAACCTGCGCGCCATTACTACCCGCTGCTATACTATGCACAGATTAAATATCCGGCGAAGGGCCATGTTGACGTTTGAACGGGGCGATCAGGCCAAGCCTAAAGGCCACGCGCTCCTCTATTTTAAGGATGCTGACGACCCCTCGAAACTGGTCTCCACGTACGTCGTAGTGCTGCCGGTGACGGTGGATATTGTGAAGTATTTGCCGCCATTTCTGGCATCGCAGGCTGCTGAGCTTGGCAAGGGTACTTCCGCCTTTGCCTTCCCTCCAGTGCCTGAGGCGAGTGAAGGTCAGGATCACCTGAACCAGATTGCCGACGCCCGCGGCGATGACCTTCTCTTTGGCGGCACTGTGAGCCTAGCACAGGTGCCGTACCTTCTTACCGCTGTGAATGACGTCGTGCAGCGCTATGGCGAGGCATACCAGGCCCACATCAGCACCCTTCCCGCGCCGTCCATCCCGGCTGCGGCAGCTCAGTCGGGAACTTTCAATGTGGACGACATCCTCTACCAGCTCATGAGCGACCGCGATCGCCTGGCCGAAATGACGAAGTTTATTGGTACGCTTCGATTTGCTCTGGACGGCAGGGACGAAAACCTAGTGAAGGACAGCGGGGCACGGGTACAATCCTTAGGAAAGTGTTTACCTGAGCGGTATCTGGCGGAAGACCTGTTGAAGGCCGCGCAAAATCCTTCACGGAAGGGCGCGTCTCTTGCGCAGTTGTACTTGGAACGCTGCTACAAGCTCCTCGACGGCAACCAACAGGCCGTCCTGGAGCTTGACGAGCGGATACGCACTTTGCAAGCTTCTCCGTCCGATAACATCTTAGAGCGCAGCGACGACACATAGACAAAATGGGAGCAGAGATTAAGGAACAATATTTTTGCGGCCGCCGCATCCACGGGCGGCGCGGGCAGGGCCAGAGTTTGATTGTTTCGCTTGATTGTTAGCTTGGGAATTCAAACAAAAAATCAAAACTGACGCGGGCGGACTACATCCTCTCCTCCATTCTATCCCATGAGGTCGTACCGTCCTGGCGGGCGTCGTCAGACGCTTCGCAGTTGGGCGCACTTCGTTCTTTCGAACAGCTGGGCGGATGGCGTTGTTCCAAACGACCCGCGCATCGACCTATTCACGCCCCGCCTCAGGCGGGGATTCTCTGCCAGTCTGTCCCATGCCCCTTGACTGAAGTGTATAGCATGCTATATAAGTTCGGGCATGACACAACTGCGACGAAAGCTCATAGCAGTCCGCATAGACCCCGCCACATGGCGAGAAGCCCGCATCGCCGCATTGGAGGCCGATAAGACCGTCGGGCAGTGGTTAGAGGAAGCAATCCGCGACAAGAAGCAGAAACAGGGAAAGGGAGGCGGCCGTGTCACTGAGAGGCATCGCTAAGGAGCTAGGAGTAAGCCAGCCATTCTTGTCGCAGATTCGTGCAGGAAAGCGCCCTTGTCCTGTAGAATTGAAAGCCAAACTAGAGGCCATAGGTGCTTATCACCCCAGTTGATAAGCACAATAAGCAGCCAGCATTAATCTCAACGAACGGCGAAGATGCTGCGTCGCGGGGCTGTAGCTCAATGGTAGAGCGGTCGGCTCATAACCGACTGGTCGCAGGTTCGATCCCTGCCGGCCCCATTTCCTCCACGAAGGTCTGGAGTCCCGAATTACTTTCTGCCTTTTGCCTTGGCCGCCATTGCCTCCCAAACGGCATCAGGTTTCATGGGCAACGTAGCCATTCGCGTACCCGTCGCGTGGTAAATGGCGTTACATACGGCGGATATTGGAGGCACAATAGGAGCCTCGCCTGCGCCGCGCACCCCAAACGGGTGCAGCGGGTTCGGCACCTCCAGGAGCACTGTATCAATTTGGGGAACGTCCAATGTGGTTGGCATGCGATAGTCCAAGAATGAGGAGTTGACCATTACACCCTCGCGGTTCAGGAAGTATTCCTCGTTTAGCGCCCATCCAATAGCCTGAACGGTGGCGCCCTGGACCTGCCCTTCTACGTAACTGGGGTGTATGGCCTTCCCTGTGTCCATGAAAGCAGTACAACGCAGGATGCTTACTTTGCCGGTCTCCTGGTCGATTTCAATGTCCACAATGGTGCCCGCAAAGGTTGGTCCTACCCCTGTGGAAGGATTGATGGCCGAAGCGGTAACAGGGCCGCCGGTGGCTCGCAGCCGGGAAGCCAATTGCTTAAAAGTGAGTTTATCGTTGGGGTTTTTCAAAGAGGTAAACGAGCCGTCCTTAAAAGCAACTTCGGCGGGGGGCACCTCCCATATTTTTGCGGCACGCACAATCATCAGACGTTTGATTTCTTCAGCGGTCGTGACTGCGGCAAAGCCAGTATCAAAAGTGACATGGCTGCCGGAGGTGGTCCCGGTATATCCAATGGAATCGGTGTCTCCAACGGTAGGAACAATATCCTCTGGACGAAGCCCCAGGACTTCGGCCGCTTGCATTGCCACCGATGTCCGTGTCCCACCAATATCCACCGATCCGGTAACGAGCCCAACGGTGCCATCATCGTTCACGCTGATAGTGGCTGAGGAAACGTTGCCGCCATTCAAGCGGAACCCTACTGAAACGCCGCGAGCTCGGTTGGGACCGCCGAGTGGCGCTTTGTAGTGAGGGTGGTTCTTCATTGCCTCTTCAACTTCCTTAAGGCCTATCCGGGGGAACGTCGTGCCATTGGGCATGAGGTCCCCTTGCTGCACAGCGTTCTTGAGCCGGAACTCCAAGGGATCCATGCCCAGCTTCTCGGCAAGCTCGTCAATCGCCGGCTCAACGGCAAAATTTGCTTGAGGTTGCCCTGGAGAGCGGTACGACTGCACCTTAGGCTTGTTCACCACTACGTCGTACCCATCTATGAGTACATTGTCCATCTTGTACGGTCCAAAGCCGCTCATGGCGCCACCGCCTACCGGTGAGCCGGGGAAAGCCCCGGCCCCGTATGCAAGGAACATTTGGCCGCCCGTAATGCGCCCGTCCTTGGTTGCCCCAATCTTGCACCGTATATAGGTGGCGGGGGCCGGCCCCGTGCTTTCAAAAACCTCTTTCCGTGTCAGGGCAATCTTTACTGGATGACCGGTCTTCCTAGACAATATCGCCACCAGAGGGTCCAGGTAGGCCGGTTGCTTACCTCCGAACCCTCCTCCTATTTCCATTGGAACCACTTTAACGTTGGACTCAGGCACTCCACTAATCGCTGCCGTGGAGGCACGGATGCCGAAAGGTGCCTGCGTACTGGTCCAGATGGTGATGCGCCCGTCTGTACCCCAGTAGCCTGTGGAGATGTACGGCTCAATGTAGCCTTGATGGATGGTAGAGGTGGTGACCTCCCTTTCCACGATTACATCGGCGTCTTTGAAAGCACTCTCCACGTTGCCACGCTTGAACTGGACGTGAAGGGCTATATTGCTTTTCACATTGGTCTTCTGGCCTCTGCCCGTCCTGTCTGTCGAGAACGACGTGGTTAAGTTCTCGTGAAGCAGCACAGCCCCATCTTTCATGGCATCGCGAGCGTCCAGGAGGGCTGGCAATACTTCATACTCAACCCTGATAAGCTGGATTGCCTCCTCCGCAATATGCTGGCTGGTAGCCGCTACTGCGGCAACTGGATGGCCTTGGTACAGAACCTTGCCGCGCGCTAGGACGCTATGGGCTAACATGCGCGGATTGCCCTGCACCTCCCCAAAGTCGATAGGTTCGTCATGCTGGAAAATAGGAAGGTCTTTCGAGGTGATGACGGCCTTCACTCCAGGCAACTTCTCAGCCGCGCTCGTATCGATGGACTTGATCCGAGCATGAGCGTGTGGGCTGCGAAGGATCTTTCCATGCAGCAGGCCGGGCATGCTGATATCTGCGCCATAGCGGGCGCGTCCGGTCACCTTGTCTGCGCCATCATGGCGAAGCGGCCTGGTGCCGATAACCTTGTACTGAGTAGTGCGGCCAGACGTGGAAGTCATGGTGACCATCCTTCTCAACGAAATTTCGACTTTGGAGCTATTGGCGCAAGCCAAGCCATCCAAGACTACAAGGATCTTATCGCCATTCGTCAATACCTGGAACTACTCCCGGTGTAGTCGCAGTCGTGGGGCGGATACACAAAGAAGCGCTCCATACCAGCGGAGGGCCTCCCCATACTACATTGGGCGTCCGATTTCTGTTTCTGCGTTACCAGTTGCCTTCATGGTAAAGTCGATTTTAAGGCCTAGTGTATCTTCCACACTTAGCACAATGAACGTCCGCGGTGTCTGCATGCCAAAATCACTGAACTTGATTTCTGTCGTCGCCGTTCCGCTCACCATGTCCACGTCAAATGTGGCATTCACGTCCCACGCAACTTGCTTCGTCACGCCATTAATCGTCATATCGCCAATCAGCTTGAACGTCGCGCTGCCTGACGTCGGCATCGGCGACGCCACGCCCGTGACCCCTTGCACCACAAACACCGCGTTCGGGTTCCTTCTGAACATCCGCGCAATAGTCTGATCCCGCTGCTTGTCGTCCGTGTTGAATGTGGTGAGGTTCACCGTAAGCTTGGACTGATCCGCGTTCACTACATTGCCGTTCTCCAAGACAATGCTGCCGCTGATTGAGCTCGTCGTGCCCGTAGCCTGATAGAAGCCCTTGCCGGCAAACTCTTCCTTGGCAATGTAGGATGCCCTTGACGTTGGCTGAATATCCAGCTTTACGGAGCCTGTCGATGCCGCCGTGGACCTAGCGGATGCTGCTGGCGCCGGGGTGGTATCCACAGCGGCTGGAATGCTTGGCGCGCCTGTTATCGATGCCGCTGGTGTTGAGGACGTCACGCTCGTGCTCGCAGCCGGCGCGAGTGTGGACGCGGCAGTCGGTGCTGGCGAGGTTGTTGTCGGGGAGGTGCTGCAGGCGGTGATGACCAAAAGTAGAACCGCGACAAGTCCAACGAATACGCTTCTCATAGTTCTGGGCTCCCTTTGACTTTTGACTAGAGTGCTCAGTTGCCTGAACGCCTGAGTGAGCAAGATGGATTCACCCGCTGTGCGGCGCAAATAGGTTCTGCGAGTTTACCAGGGTCCTCCGTCTGGTCGGCACTAGCAGGGTATCAGTGAAGTATGAAGAAATCGTGGATGTAATGATGACATTCCGCATAGGGTATTGTGCCGAAGCCCCCTTACACAGAACAATGCTGACCTTGTGTGGCGCATGCATCAGGGGGTGCGAATAGTGGTGGAGTTCCGCTAGAGCGGTTGGTTTCCGTAGTCGGCGCGGGCCAGCGCCAGCCCGGCGCGCGGCGATAGTCCCAGCGACTGATAGCCAAGTTGCTTAGCTGCGTCATCGCCAAACAGCGCCACCAGCACCGTGGGCTTGTCGGAAGCATTCAGGTATTGCGCGAGGACTGTTCGCGTATAGGCCAGGTCATCGAGGTCCAGTGTTGGCGCTGTTGCCCTGCCCTGCGCCAGTGCATAGCCTTCTTGCGCTAGCATTGCCCGCAGCGTAAAGGCACGGCCGTGGCGCAGCATATAGGCGGCGCGGAAGATAGAGGCTAGCACCTCTTCTCGTATACGCTGTGCGCTGTATGCCTTGTCGCCCGTCCACACCAGCGAGACAATCCAGCCGCGCTGGTAGATGGACGTTTGGCGGAAACGCCCGTCAAACTCCGCAGTGTAACGGTTGGTCCAGCCTCCCATGAGGTCATCGCTCACCACCACGCACACCTTATAGGCGCCGGGTTCATCTCGCAGCCTTTCCTCAGCTTCTAGAGTTGCTTCTTCGGCGATGCCATCAGCGTTGAGGGTGATGAGCCCGTCTATGAAGGGCAGTAGGTGCTCTTTTCCCATGGGATTCATACCAGCCAGTGGCAGCGTCATCTGCCCGGTCATCGGATCAGTGAAAGTTCGGATATAGGTGTCGAAGCGTTCAATCCCCCGTGGAATGGAATACAACTCGCGTACGACTTCCAAAAGCTTTACGTAATGTAAACGCATAGCAGATACCCACCAAATAATGTGTCACAAGTATATATGGGCGAAAAGCGAGTTCATTCCGAGTAAAGCTTCGGATGGCTTATTGCAACTCGAAATACCCTCGTTTTGGTCACGAAAACACAACGTTGACCAAACAGGTAAGAATTGACACGCCGCATCGCCGCCGCCTATACTTGCATTACACAAGCGGAGGTGAGCTATGGCGGAACAAGCCACAAAAGTTACGAAAGAACAAGTAATCAACGCCCTCCGTGAGGTCTACGACCCCGAGATTCCTGTTAACGTCTTTGACTTGGGCCTTGTCTATGACATCAGCATTGATGACGAGAACAAAGTGGCTATTACTATGACTCTTACCGCGCCCGGATGCGGCATGGGTCCGTACATTGGCCAGCAGGCAGAATGGCGCATTGCCGAAATTGAGGGTGTGGAAGACGTAGAGGTCGAGATCGTTGCGGAGCCGGCTTGGAGTTCTGACCTTATCACGCCAGAGGGTAAGCAGATTCTCGGCATCGCATAACAGCCGTGCCGGATTCTTGATGTCCGTTCTTTCATTGTAGAAGGAGCAGATTAATGACCACTCCTCCATCTGGCCCGCAGCAGCTTCCTATGTCGCCGCAGGCACCTGGCTCGCAGCGGCCTCCTATGTCGCCGCAGGACCGCGCCAAGCTTGAGGCCATGAAGCGGAGTTGGGAGCAGCGCCGCAATATCAAGACGCGTCTGGATAAAATCCGATATAAGATTGCTGTCTACAGCGGCAAAGGCGGCGTCGGTAAAACGACCGTGGCCGTCAACCTCGCGGTTATGCTGGCACAGCAACACCAGCGCGTGGGTCTTATGGACGCGGATATCGATTGTCCCAACGTGGTCAAGGCCATGAAAATTGAGCAGCGCGCCCGCTACGAAGACCAAGAGCACCGCTTCATCCCTGCGGAGCGATGGGGCGTGCGCGTAATCTCCACGGGCTTCTTTCAGGAAAAAGAGGATGAAGCCATCATCTTCCGCGGCCCCATGATTCATAACACCATCACGCAGTTTCTGGAAATGACGGACTGGGGAGACCTCGATTACCTAGTAGTAGATATGCCGCCTGGGACTTCTGACGCGGCTATCACCATCATGCAAACGCTCCCTCTGGACGGCTTCGTCATCGTGGCGACGCCACAGGAACTCGCCCAGATAGACGCTCTCCGCTCCATTAACATGATCAAAAAGCTAAACATGCACCCAATTGGAGTAGTTGAAAACTTCAGCGGTGATATCTTCGGTCATGGCGGCGGTGAGGCTGTGGCCAAGCATGCGGAAATCCCGTTCCTGGGCCGCCTGGAAATGCGGGGTGACTATCGCGACACATCTAAGCCCACAGTTTTGGGCAGCAAGCACGTCCACAAAGAGTACGAGCAGCTCGTCAATAAAATTCGCGCCGCCCTGGAAGTCCCCGCTACCGCCTAGCCTTGCTCGTGTACTCATTTGGCATTCCGAAATTGCAAAGAGCTACTAGCTGGAAAACACAACAGGAGCGGTGAAAAATCCCGTCGCTCCTGTGCATGCACTGACGTTTTGGTTATTCCTTCTTGCCCTTTTCACCAGTTGGCAACGTATCTGCTTCGTGCCGTTTACCATCGCCCAGGGACTTCACTGGCATCTGGATGACTTTGCCCTTCTTGTCCTTCTTCTGCTTCCGTTCTAGGGCAGCCTCACCCGCGGCCTCCCGCATCGCGTCTAGTTCTCTAGCCAGCACTGCGCGGAAGTAGTTAGTGTACTCGCCCATGGTGCGGAACTTCTGTTGCCGGCGCTTCAGCAGCTTGCTGATTGAATTCTTCTGCAGGTCCGCCAGTGCATGAATAATCGCCAGCCGGAGCAAGGTGGCCGCCTCATCCGGGTTCTTGTGCGCGCCGCCTTCTGGCTCCGGCACAAGAGTATCGATGACCCCCATCTCCAGGCAGTTCCTCGCCGTCAGCCGTAGCGATTCCGCAGCCTCCGCAACCTTTGTGACATCACGGTACATCAGCCCAGCCGCGCTCTCCGGGGAGATGGGCAGGAACACCGCGTTCTCCATCATCAGAATGGTATCTGCCATACTGAGCGCCATCGCGCTCTCACGCCCACCCTGGCCAATGATGGCCGCAAT
The DNA here is from genome assembly GCA_009692665.1 of Dehalococcoidia bacterium. Classification (GTDB taxonomy): domain Bacteria; phylum Chloroflexota; class Dehalococcoidia; order Lucifugimonadales; family SHYT01; genus SHYT01. The sequence goes on from SHYT01000005.1 coordinate 50,084, forward strand.
GGTCGGCACCGGCAGCTCCGCCATAATCGCCATTGTCGTCGCAATGGCGTGCCCAATTCCCTGCTCTTCGGACTCCAGTGTCATAGACGGCCCAGGTGTGTCAATCAGCGTTACCACCGGCGTCCCAAACCTGGCCGCCAGTTGAATAGCCCGCTGTGCCTTGCGAAAGCCCTCCGGCGTTAGCGGATGTGGCCCGTTCCCTCCCGGCGTGCGCGAGAGCTGCCCCACTACCATCAAGGACGCGCCTTCCAGGGTTGCCAGCCCGCAGACCACTGTCGGGTCGTCGCCGGAGACGCGGTCGCCATGAAGCTCGATGAAGTCGGAGAAGATGCGCGAGATGTAAGCGCTCGCGTTCGGCCGTCCCTCCACCTGCGCCAGTTGCAGCGCTGTGGTCGCCGACGGCAGTTCCTTCTTCGTCTTCTGTTTCGCCTGCTTCGGTACCTTCAGCCGGGCCTCAACCCGTTTGAGTGCGAGCATATCCAGCAACCGTTCGACGGTCGGCCGTAGCTGCTCGCGGTCCACCACCATATCTATCATGCCGTGCTTCAGGTGCGCCTCAGATGTGTGCGCCCCCTGCGGCAGCGGCCCCTGCGCCACCTGTTGCAGTACCCGCATCGGTGAGAAACCAAGAATCGCACCCGGCTCCGCGATCAGCACGTCCGCCAGGTTCACAAAACTTGCGTACGCCTGCCCCGTCGTGGGACTGGCGATGACGCAGACAGATGCCAACCCCGCCTTGTGGAACTGGTTGGCCGCAATGGTCGTCTTCGCCATCTGCATCAGCGACAGCACGCCCTCTTGCATCCGCACACCCGCGCTCGTCACTACCATAAGCAGAGGCCACCCGCGCTGGAGCGCGTACTCGTACGCCAGTGCCACCTTCTCGCCCACCACACAGCCCATGCTGCCGCCCATGAAGCCAAAGTCCAGGCAGACAACGACGCAGTATCGACCACCGATCTTACCCCGGCCAACCACCGCGGCTTCGTTGAGCCCGGTGCGGCGCTGGTCCTTAAAGAGGCGCTTGCGGTATGGCACCTTGCCGCTGAACGCTAGTGGGTCAAGCGAGCTGACGGTGAGGAACTTCTCTTTAAAGCCCTTCAAGTCGATAAGAAGCTTGATGCGATCCTTGGCTGTGAGGGTGTAGTGGAAACGGCAGTTAGGGCAGACGCGGTATGTGTCATAGAGCGGAATACCTTTGAGCTGGCTGCCGCACAACAAGCAGGAGTCGCGCAGCTCGCTCTCTGTCTCGCCCTTGCGCCCTCTACCAAACAGCGCAGACAGCAGACCGCCGAAACTCCTGACCAAGCTCGCTTACTCCCCTGGAGGCTTTGACTCTCCAACTACCGTAGTGGTCGCCCGCGATTTGCCTTGAGCTCCCGGCGTCACCACACCAAGCTCCTCAAGCCTATCCATGAGCCGTGATGCCCGAGGATACCCTATTCCAAGCTTACGCTGTAACAATGACGCCGACAAGGAGTGGTATTCCTCTGCCATGTCTTTTGCCCGCTCCAGCATCTCGTCCTCTTCACCGTCTTCCTCTGTCACCAGCGTAATAGGCGGTACTGGAACGCCCTGCTGCTCTTTCCAGAATGAAACAATGTGCTGGATCTCTCCATCAGATACAAACGCTCCCTGCACCCGCTTCGGTTTCGGTGACCCCAGGGGCGAGAAGAGCATATCGCCGCGCCCCAGCAGCTTCTCCGCGCCATAGCCGTCCAGAATTGTCCGTGAGTCAATGCCCGATGTGACCGCAAAGCTAATGCGGCTTGGGAAGTTCGCTTTGATAAGTCCTGTGATCACGTCCACAGACGGCCTTTGCGTCGCAACCACCAGATGGATACCCACCGCGCGGCCCAACTGCGCCAGCCGGCACAAGCTCGCCTCTACGTCGGTTGAAGCCGTCATCATCAAGTCCGCCAGCTCGTCAATAATGACTACTAGATACGGCATCTTTTCTTCCAGCCTCGTCACCTTCTGGTTGTAGGAGGCGATGTTGCGAACGCTCGCGGCCTCCAGCCTCTTGAAACGCTCCTGCATCTCACCAATCACGCCCCGCAGCATCGGAACTGCCTGCGACGATTCCACGACCACCGGCGCGGCCAGGTGCGGGATGCCGTTGTAGGGAGTCAGTTCCACGCGCTTCGGGTCGGTCATCACACACCGCACCGTGAACGGCGTGGACTGCATGAGCAAGCTGCCGACAATGGTGTTCATGCACACGCTCTTACCACTGCCTGTGGAACCCGCGATAAGCAAGTGCGGCATGTCCGCCAGGTCCGCTACTACCGCCTCGCCACCGCTCCCCTTGCCAATCGCAATGGGCAGGTTACCTTTCTTCTGTAGCGCTTTGAACTGCGGCGAATCCAGCACGCCCCGCAGCGTCACGGGCTGCGGCGTGGTATTCGGCACCTCAAGCCCAATGAACCCCTTGCCCGGTACCGGAGCTTCAAACCGCAGGCTCCTGGCCGCCAGCGCCAGCGCCAAGTCCTTTTCGCGATTAAGTACGGTGTCCACACGCACACGTTGCTTCTCTACAATCGCCGCCATGATCGGCTTCCCATCCTTGTCCAACTTGACCCGCCCGTCTTTCTCCCGTTCCTTCACGTCTCGGATTTTCCGAGCCCACCCCGGCACTAGGCCAAACTGCGTCACCACCGGCCCAGGATGTATCTCTTCCACCGTTACCTCGATGCCATAATCCGTAAGTGTCTGCTCAATAAGGTGCGCCTTCTCCTGGTTCTCTTCCTCAGAGACCTTCGCCTCTGGCTCCTCAGCCAGCAGCGTCATCGGCGGCAGCTTCCACCCACCAAGTGAGTTTGTTCCACGTGGCTTAGGTGCTTCCTTAAGAACGGCAGGTACGGCCACCGCTGGTGCGGGCGATTCCTCTTTCTTAGCCCGTTTCTTTGGCGCGGGCTTCGGCTCTGCAATAGAAATAGGCGCCTGCGGCAGCGGCTTCCTCAACATACGGAGCCACAGATTGCGCGCAGCCAAGCCCGCCTTCTTTGCGCCAAGGACCGCGTACGTGTGCAGCGGGTACTTCGCATACACCGCCGCCAGGAACAGCGCCGCCACCTTAGCACCGCGATACGCCGTCTGTGCTTTGCCCCATGCCCAGATGCTTGCCGCCAGCATCGCTCTGGACGCGGCCAGCATATACCGCGGGAACGCAATCCACAGCGCCACTGCAATCCCCCAGCCAATGGCAAATACCGCCAGCGCAATGTGCCGCGTTGCCACTGCGTCCCCAATGCGTCCGCCCCACCCAGCGTGGTACAGCGAAAGGCCCGCGGCCATGACCAGCATAAGCACCATAAAGCCAAGGGGAAGATTCAAGTGTTTAAAAAGCCACTTGGGGTAGTGCCATAGGAGCAAAAGTACGCCCACCAACCCGGCAGCCACCGCAATCACACCCCAGCGCATAAACGGCCATAATGCGTATAACAGGGCAGCGGACACAACAATAAGGACCATAAAGAGGAGACTCTTGAGGAAAACCTGCATTTTCTCCGGAACCCCGTCAAAGGGTCCTGACTCGGCCGTAGCCAAACGCATCGATCGCCGATGCCCTTCTCGTGCCATCGTATCTACCTCACAAGGGTCCCGCTCTCAGTCGGGACGCATTCACTAGGACCGGAACGCTAGACGGAGACCACCACTGGAAAGATCATAGGCCTCCGTTTGGTCTGAGTATACAGGAACTTGCCAAGTGTTTCCTTGACCAGTGTACGAATCTGGTCACTTTGCAATACAGTATCGGACTTTTGCTCTATTGTATCCACCAGTGCTTTTACGCCCGACGCCAGCAAATCATGCTGCTGCGCTTCAATGAATCCGCTCGACACAATCTCCGGGTCTTGAATAAGGATCCCGCTCTTCTGGTCAATCGTCAGCACTACCAGAACCATGCCATCCATGGAGAGCATCTTTCGGTCACGCAGCACGGTGCTAGCCGGATCCCAAAGCTGCAGGCCATCCACGTACACGTGTCCGCACGCTAACTGGTCAACGACTTTGCCGCCATCCTCGTCAAGTTCCAGCACATATCCGTCTTCCAAGACGAAGACATTCTCCGTCGGCACGCCGACCTGCTGCGCAAGCTCGCTGTGGGCCAGCAGATGGCGGTATTCGCCGTGGACTGGCACAAAGTACTTTGGCTGAGTCACCCGCAGCATGAGCTTTAAGTCTTCCTGGCTTGCATGTCCGTGAACATGCACTGCTTCCGCGTTGCGCGTCGAGAGCACCCGGGCACCCTGCCGCGCCAGGTTATCAATGGTGCGGCTGATTACCGTCTCGTTTCCCGGAATCGGTGACGCCGAAAGCACCACCGTGTCGCCGGGGATTATCCGGATGTCCTCGTGACGTTTATTAGCAATCCGCACCAGGCCGGACGTCGGCTCACCCTGACTGCCGGTGGTCATGATAACGATTTGCTCAGGAGGTAAATCCCTAATCTGGTCCCATTGTTTAAGCACGCCCTGAGGCACCTGCAAATACCCCATCTTAGTGGCTGTGGCCACGTTTTCCACCATGCTTCGGCCAAGCACCGCCATCTTGCGGCCTGATTGTTCCGATGCGCTCAGCGCCACCTGCACGCGTGAGATGAGCGACGCAAATGTGGCGATGACGACGCGCCCGGGTGCTTCGCGAATGATCCGCCCCAGCGCATCGGCTACGACCGCTTCCGATTTCGTGAACCCAGGCACCTCTGCGTACGTCGAGTCCGAGCACAATAGCAGCAGCCCGTTCTCGCACAGCCGCGCCACGTGCTGGAAGTCCATCGCCTTGCCGTCAATCGGCGTGTGGTCGATCTTAAAGTCACCCGTATGGATAACAAGACCTTGAGGTGTCGTGAGAGCAATACCCATAGCATCCGGAATGCTGTGGCACACGCGGAAGAACTCTGCACGCATAGCACCAAGCTGGATTGGCACGCCCGGCTCCGCCATCTGGAGCAACGAGTCCCGTAGCTGCCGGTGCTCGCGGAGCTTCGTCTGGATTAGGCCGTGAGCCAGTCCAACTGCATAGACCGGCACTCTGAGGCGGGGCAGTACGTACGGCAGCGCGCCCGTGTGGTCTTCGTGCCCGTGTGTTATGAGAATGCCGCGCAGCTTTTTGAGGTTGCGCTCCAAATACGAAATATCGGGAATGACCAAGTCAACCCCGAGCATGTCTTCTTCGGGGAACATGAGCCCACAGTCTATGATGACGATATCATCGCCACATTCCAGCGCCATCATGTTCTTGCCTATTTCCCCCAGGCCACCCAGGGGTATGATGCGAAGTGGGTCTGTCATACGTTCTTGAGACGCCTTTCGAATAGTTAAATAAGTTTCAGTTGCTTCGCGGGCGGCTCGTTGGGTGATGCCGCCTGTTCTATGTCTTTTAGTAGGGCCGGAATGCGCTTGAAATCATCTTCTAGAGCCTTTTTCATAACGGCCGAGCGCAAGGCCGCGGCAGGATGGTACAGCGGATACACCATGAAGCCGCCCGACTTGCGTGCGCGGCCATGTACCTTGCTGATCGTCTCCTGAGGGAAAAAGTGCGTCATGGAAAAACGCCCCAGCGTCACAATAATCTTGGGCTTCAATGCCTGAATCTGACTGCTTAAGTAGGGGGCACACGCTTGGATTTCATTTGGCAGCGGGTCGCGGTTCTCTGGAGGGCGGCACTTCACCACATTGGTAATGAACACTTGGTTCCGGTTGAGGCCGATGCCCACCAGCAAGCTTTCAAGTAATCTGCCGGACGGCCCTACAAACGGTCTGCCCTGCTGGTCTTCGTAAAATCCAGGGCCCTCGCCGATAAACATGATCTTGGAGGTATCCGGCCCTTCGCCCGGAACAGCGTTGGTGCGGCCTTGGCAGAGGGAACAATCAACGCAAACTCGGACTCGTGCGGCGATTTGTTCCAGTTCCTTCACGATGGCTAATAACCTCATGCTTGGGAAGTTGATGCACGAAAATGATAGCATACATGCCAGCCTAGCAATAGCGATGCGATGGGTAACACTCGCGCCTTATCCACATCATCAACATGCGAACGGAGTGTGTCATATGCCCCTCTATATAAAGGAATCAGAAGTAGCTCAGCTCCTCACCATGTCCGTCGCTCTTGACGCCGTCGAAGGTATGTTCAAGCGCTGGGGCCAGGGTAAGGCTGTCAACCACCCTCGCCGTCGCATCCGCATCCCAAGTGGCTCCTTTCAGATAATGGAAGGAGCAGATATGGAGCAGGGCTGCGGTTTCAAGGCATATGCCGCCGCTGGCATGCGCACCAACATGCTCGTCAACCTCTACAACAGCAAGACCGGCGAGCTCCTTGCCCTCCTCGAATCAAATTTCCTCGGCGCAATCCGCACCGGCGCGGCATCCGGCGTTGCCACCAAGTATATGGCCCGTCCCGATGCGTCCACCGTTGGCATCATCGGCGCAGGCAAGCAAGGCGAGACGCAAATTGCCGCCGTCTGTGCGGTTCGTCAGATCAAGCACGTCAAGGTCTTCAGCCGGATGCCGGAGCACCGCGATGCCTTCGCTAGCAAAATGCAGCGCCAGCTTGGCGTCCCAATGCAAGCCGTCGGTTCTGCCAAGGAGTGCGTGGAGAATTCGGACATAGTCATCACTATCACCAGCAGCCGCGATCCCGTGTTTGACGGCAACTGGCTTGCTCCTGGGACGCACATTAATGCCGCTGGCGGCAACTCCTGGCAGCGCCGTGAAATCGATGAGACCACCATCAGCCGCAGCGAGTACATCGTCTGCGATGACGTCGAAGACGCCAGGCTGGAATGCGGCGAGCTCATGTGGGCCGTTGAGCGCGGCAGTTTTCGCTGGGAGCAAGCCCGTGAGCTCCGCGACGTGGTAGCGGGCAACATCAAAGCTCGCCCATCACCGCAAGCAATTACCCTCTTCGAGTCCCAGGGTATTGCGCTGGAAGACATCGCCGCCGCCTGGAGCATCTATGAGCTCGCTAAACAACGGGGCATGGGCACCCCCCTGCCGAGCTAACGCGCGTTCTTCCGTGGGGCAATGTCCCAAGCACAAGCAAGAAGGAAGAGGCGGAGAGGCAAGTCATCCCGCGGCCTCGTCATTCAACACTACGCAGCAATCCCGTAGCCAGCGCCCAAACTGCCATCTCTTGCGGTTGCAACTAGCCTCGATAAGTGGTATAGTGAAAGCGTCATAACCTCTGTGCGCAGAAGTGGGCTTGTCCCACTTCTTTTGTTCAGTAGGCATCGCGGGAGCGGAGTGGCAAAATGACCAAGAGTGAATTCGAACTGGCTGTCACGCAACTGGCGGCTGAGCGCGGCCTTCCCAAAGAGAAGGTCGTCGCCGCTGTAGAGGCTGCGCTGGCGTCTGCCTATCGCAAGGAGAGTCAGGCCGCCGGCCAAAACATTATGGTGCGACTCAATCCGCAAGCGGGCTTCAAAATTTTCATGGTCAAGACGGTCGCTGACAAAGTTGAGGATCCCCACAAACAGATCCTCCTTGCTGATGCCACGCGCATCAAACCGGATGCCAAGCTCGGCGAAGAGATTGAGATTGAAGTCAACAACCCAACGTCCGCCCGCATTGCCGCGCTGACCGCCAAGCAGGTGGTCCTGCAGCGCCTGCGGGAAGCTGAGCGAGACCTTATCTATGCTGACTTCCTAAACCGTGAGGGCGAAATGCTCCCAGGGCGCGTGGACCGCGCTGAGCCTGGCCGTCTCGTCATCTCGCTAGGCAGGGCGGAAGGCTATCTCCCCAAAGAGGAACAGGTGCTAACTGAGCGCTACCGCCCCGGCGTCACCATGCAGTTCTTGCTCTTGGAAATCCACCGCGGCACCAAGGGCATTGAGCTCATCCTATCCCGCTCGCATAAGAACCTCTTGAAGCGCTTGCTGGAGCGTGAAGTGCCTGAGATCTACCACGGCGTCGTAGAGGTCAAGGCCATCGCGCGCGAGCCGGGCTCTCGCAGTAAAGTTGCTGTGGCCGCGCGCCAGGACGGCGTGGATCCCGTCGGCTCCTGCATCGGCCCGCGCGGTGTGCGCATCCAGAATGTCGTCAACGAGTTGCAGGGCGAAAAGATTGACATCTTTCAGTGGAGCAAGGAACTGAAGGTGTTTATCGCCAACGCTCTTGGTCCTGCGCAGGTTCAAAAGGTTGAGCTGAACGAGGATGATAAGATCGCCGTCGCCGTCGTGCCAGATGCTCAGCAGTCGCTCGCCATCGGTCGGGAAGGGCAGACTGCCCGCTTGGCCGCCAAACTTACCGGCTGGCGTATTGACGTGCGCAGCGTTACTGAATACGAAGCCGCACAGGCGACTAAGCTCGCGCCTGTCGCTGTGGCGGAGCCCATCGGCACCGAATTGCCCGTCGAAGTCCAGCTGCCCGCGCCGGAGCCGGAGCCTGTCCGCGCAGCCGTGCAAGCGCCCGTGCAGCCGGTTGCCGCCGCCCCGGCAAAGGCTGAAGCGCCCGCCAAGCCGGAAGAGCTTGTCACGCCTCCCCCTCCTTCCGACGAAGAGGTGTGGAAGCTTGGTCGCTTCTTCCGCCCGCAAGCGCCGGCTCCGGGGCTTCGCTTCGCTGAAGACGTGCTCCCTGGCCGGGGCAAGTCCCGCGCCACGCCGGAGACCACTGAAGAGCAAGCCAAGTCCAAGCAGCCTAAGCGCGCTCGCCGCGTCCGCCCTGTCGAAGATGAGGACGAGGGCGACGAAGTACCCCAGTAGTGGCAACACATATCCGGCAGAAACACGTGCCGTTGCGGACCTGTATCGCGTGCGGCACAAAGGGTGACAAGCGTCAGTTCCTTCGCATCGTCCGGACGCCGCAAGGCGTCCTGGAAATGGATAGCGGAGGCAGAAAACCCGGTCGCGGCGCTTATCTTTGCCTCAAAGCCTCGTGCTGGGAGGACGGGATCAAGCGGAAGCGCATCGAGAACGCACTGCGCAGCCCGCTGTCGGCGGAAGAACGGGCACTGTTGACCACCCACGTGGCTACCTTGCCAGCCTCCCAAGACTAAATCCCCTCGCCCAATCAGGGAAGAGGGTTAGGGTAAACGTGGGATAGTCCGGTTCCATGAGTCCACTCCTTGTCGAGAGGGCGTTCCCGTGAGGGTGAGGTGAAAGAATGACACAACGCAGAGGCAACAATCGAGGGGGCCGCCCGCCAACGCCTCCAACACAATCCCCTAGGCCTGAGCGCCGCGCTTCCGTGGCAATCTCGGAGCAGCTGGCTGAGCCGGTCGTCACCCCGCTGACCAACCCCGACGCGGCCGCCATTGAGCTTCCCGCGTCTCTGACCGTCCATAAGCTCGCGGAGGACCTCCACGAGACCCCCATCAACGTCATTAAGAACCTCATGCGCCTCGGCGTCATGGCCGCCATGAACGACGTCATCGCCTACGATGCCGCCTCCAAAGTCGCCGCAGCTCTCGGCATCGCCGTCAAGCAGCAGGAAACTCAGGCCACATCTATCGCACGAGAGGGTGAGCAGGAAGAAGACAAGGGGCATCTCATCGCCCGTCCCCCCATAGTCACCATCCTGGGCCACGTTGACCACGGCAAGACTACCCTTCTCGATGCCATTCGCCAGACCAACGTCGCCGCACGAGAAGTCGGCGGCATCACCCAGCACATCGGCGCCTACCAGATCGAGTACAAGGGAAACAAGATTACCTTCCTGGACACCCCTGGCCACGCGGCGTTCACCGCCATGCGCGCCCGCGGCGCTCAGGTGACAGACGTGGCCGTCCTCGTCGTCGCTGCGGATGACGGCGTGCAGCCCCAGACCATCGAAGCTCTTGACCACGCCAGAGCTGCCAAAGTGCCCATCGTGGTGGCCGTCAATAAAATGGACAAGCCGGACGCTGACCAGGAGAAAATCCTGCGCCAGATGGCCGAGCTCGGCCTCGTGGCTGAATCATGGGGCGGCGATACTGTCACCGTCCCCGTCTCTGCAAAACAGCGCACGGGCATTGATGACCTGCTGGACAGCATCTTGCTCGTCGCTGAAATCCAGGAGCTCAAGGCCAATCCGGATCGCAAAGCCCGTGGAGTCGTCATCGAGGCTCAGCTCGATAAGAGCAAGGGCCCCATCGCTCACGTGCTCATCCAGAACGGCACCCTGCGCGTCGGCGATTCTGTAGTCGTTGGCAACACCTGGGGCAAAATGAAGGCCATGATCAACGACCAGGGCCGCCGTGTCCGCGCCGCCGAGCCGGCGATGCCTGTCGAAATCCTTGGCCTGGACAAGCTCCCTGAGGCGGGCGATATCTTGGTCGCCGTGGAAGACGAAAAGACGGCCAAAGCTATGATCGCCCATCACCAGACACAGGTCGCTTCCACCCACGTGCTCGGCCTGGAGGACATCGCTTCCAAAGTTCGTAGCGGCGAAATCAAGGAGCTGCCCGTCGTCATTAAGTGCGACGTGCAGGGCAGCGTGGAAGCCATCCGCAATGCACTTGCCGGCATCAGCAACACAGAGGCGCAGCTCCGCATCATCCACGCGTCCGCCGGCACCATCACGGAAAGCGACGTTCTGCTCGCCAGCGCGTCCAACGGCGTCATCGTCGGCTTCACCACCCGCGTGGAGCCCGGCGCCCAGCATCTTGCTGAGCAGCAGGGCGTGGGAATCCGACTCTATAACATCATCTACACGCTTGTTGAAGAGCTGGAAAAAACCCTCAAAGGTATGGTTGAGCCCAAGGTGCTGGAGACTATTGAAGGCCGCGCCGTCGTCAAAGCCCTCTTCTCCATGGGCAAACGCGCCCAGGCCGCCGGCTGCGCCGTCACCGACGGCCGCCTCCGCCGTGGCGCCAGCATCCGCGTCCTGCGGGACGCCAAACCCATCTTCCAGGGTACGATCAACAGCTTGCGCCACTTCAAAGAAGAAGCAAGAGAAATCACCGCCGGCATGGAGTGCGGTGTCGGCATGGAAGGCTTCAACGACTATCAAGTCGGCGACCAGCTCGTCGCCTTCTCCATCGTCCGCTCCTAGCATTTCGTTGTCAGTCCTTTGGCCCTGAGCGGAGCGTAGGGAAGCCGCAGCGGAGTCGAAGTATCTCTATCAAAACTATCTAATTAACTTCTCTCCCTTTTAGGGGAGGGACGAACGGAGAGGTGGGGAGGGCGGCGGGGCCGTCAACGCCCCCGCCTAGGAGGCACACCACATGTCCCGTAGAACAGACCGCGTCAACAGCCTCCTCCGAGAGGAGCTCAGCCTGCTCATCCAACGTGAAATGAACGACCCGCGCGTCGGCACCCTCGTCTCCATTACCGCCGTCGAGACGTCCGCTGACCTTCAGACCGCCCGTGTGTTCGTCAGTGTCTTCGGCGGCAAAGAAGACCGTGACCCCGTAATGAAAGCGCTCACGGCCGCGTCAGGATTCCTGCGCAAAAAACTTCGCGACCGCCTGGAAATGCGCCAGGTCCCCGAGCTCCACTTCACCGTCGACACTTCTATAGAAGAGGGCCAGCGCCTCCTCACCCTCATAGACCAGGTGACCGCCACCGACGAGAAGACCCGCGCCCGCCGGCCAGACCAGCAGTAGCAAGCCGATGGCTAACGGCATCCTGAACCTCTACAAACCCGTCGGCATCACCAGCATGGAAGCCGTCCGGCGCATCAAACGCGCCACCCGAGACCAAAAAGTCGGCCACGGCGGCACCCTTGACCCCATCGCCGAAGGCCTGCTGCCCATCTTCTTCGGCAATGCCAGCCGCGTCATGGAATACCTCATAGACGCAGGCAAGACCTACCGCGCCCACGTCCTCCTCGGCGTCACCACCGACACCTACGACGCCGCCGGCGACGTCACCGCCACCGCCGATGCGTCGAATATCACCCGGAACCAAGTCGAAGAGGCCTTAAAGGCATTCACTGGCTCTATCGCCCAGGTCCCGCCCATGTTCAGCGCCCTTAAGCACCAGGGCCAGCGCCTCTACGAGCTCGCACGAGAAGACCACGAAGTCACCCGTGAGCCGCGCCAAATAGAAATCACCCGCCTCGCCATCACCGACTGGGCGCCGCCCGCCTTCGGCCTCGAAATCGACTGCGGCCGCGGCACCTACGTCCGTTCCCTCATCCACGACATCGGCCAGGCCCTCGGCTGCGGCGCCCACATGACAAGCCTTGTCCGTAGCAAAGTCGGCCCGTTCACCCTGGCCAACTCCGTCCAGCTAGAAGCCTTTGAGCAAGCCGCCCTATCCGGCGCTGGGGAACCCCTCCTGCACCCCGCCGACATCGCCCTCACCGCCTTCCCCGCCGTCCACATCCAGCGCCCCATGGCCGTCGCCATCACCCAGGGCAAACAAGTCCGCCTGGACCTCCCCCAACTCACCCCCCACGGTGAGCTCATCCGCGTCTACCTGGACAAAGACTTCATCGCCCTCGTCCGCTACGATAAATCCGCAGGCCTGTGCCAGCCAGTTAAGGTATTCGCGCCAGTGCAGGCGGAATCAATCCCTAAGAGTATTTCTTAAACCCCACGCATTGTGGGGCATGGTTAGAGGGTCCATAACGCGACTACGTGCGTGTCTCCATTCTTTCCCGCTCACCATTTCAAACATATCTTGGAGATCGGATCGAAGCACAAGTCTCATATTTCCTTTTTCGAAGTCTTCTAAGGCTCCAAGTGTTAAGTCCCGAAGCTCGTAACACATGAAAATCGCCGGAACAACTGAACAATCGGTTAGAGAATCGGCAGCTCGGTTTGCTTGCGGCTTTAGAGCCGCCATTTGTGCCACCAAAGCCGAGCCGGTTGTACACGAGATTAAGAAGGCTTGCTTTTGATCTTCATCTTGGAAAATAGCAGCATCAACACCATCTGCTTCAAGAAGTACCAGCAATGAACATCCTGCGGCAAACAGCAAGCAGTTCACACCTCTTTCAAAGTCTTCAGCGGCGGGCTTAATTGCGGTAAATCCCAGCCATTGTTTCAAAACGTCTTCAGGACTTTGCGTTCTGATTCCGCTTCTTACCCATTTCTGGCTTTGGCCTATCAATGACAAAACTAGAGCCCACCTTGGATTAGCTTCCTTCTCATCGGCAACAAGACTAAATCGAGAAACCGTCAAAGGTTTCTGCGCTTCCTTGTATCCGGCATGCTACAGATGGGCTTCTTCTCGCGCTGCGCCAGATGGATATTCATGCTCGTCGACCAACACACGGAAATTGCCGCCCCAGGCTTTAACGCTCGGACCGAGAGGAAATCGCGAATCAGGCACAACTCTATTGCCCCGCAAGTCTTCAATCCTCGTATTCAAAAAAAGATCTTGAGTAGATATGCCTTCGTGAACGCGAACAGTTATCATGACCTTATTGGCTGTGACTTGACCCGACATGCCAATTTGAAGGGGCGCCAGCAATAACACGTGGGTCGCATAAGAATTGCCTACCCGAAAATGGAGTCGATCGAGGGTAAGTTCATCAACCCCACGAAAACTAAGCGTTTTAGCAATTGTCATAATGTCTTGAGGTTGAGCCAGGTTTTCCAGCTGCTCAATGCCATGGGCATGGACAACGAAGCAATGATATGGAGTTATTTCAGGCCACCCCAAGGAAAAGTCGTCTGAGTTCCATTGTCCAAGGTTTCTGAATTCTGGGCGCGGGAAATTAGATGTTGCGAGCGGAACATTTCCCAACTGGATTAGACCTTCGCTCCATCCTTGTAACATCGGCTCTAGGCTTTCGACGGGCAAGCTTCCTCGCATAAACAGCCAATCACTATATTGGTCAGTCACGTCAAAAGCAGTGGGCTTCTGGGGGGGGTTAGACACGCAACCATACTTAGAAGTCGTTGGTTGCGCAGATTGATGATTGCTCGCACCTCAATCGCCGACCAACTTGGACGAAAGGGATTTATAGCATCTAGGAATTTAGCCAGTTCAGGATTCATGTTGCATTCTTCACATTCAGCGTTGGTCGGCTATCCTCTCGGGAGTATATTATCCTTACGCAGGTACGCACGTTGACATTCGGAGTTCATATGCCCGACACTACTCCCAAAATCACCGTCGTCACCCCCACCTACAACGAGTCCGCAAACCTGCCAGACCTCGTCACCCGCCTACTGCGCCTGCCGCTGCCCGGCCTCACCCTCCTCGTCGTCGATGACAACTCCCCCGACGGCACCGGCGCCCTCGCCGAGCGTCTCGCCCAGGATCACCCAGGCCGCATCCAAGTGCTCCACCGAGAAGGCAAGCAAGGCCTCGCCACCGCGTACATCCTCGGCTTCAAGCACGCCCTGGACGGCGGCGCTGACATCGTCATCCAGATGGACGCTGACCTCTCGCACGCGCCCGAGTACATACCAAATTTGGTCAAAGGCCTCTCCACCGCAGACGTCATCATCGCCTCCCGCTACACCTACGGCGGCGAGACCGACCCCAACTGGAGCCGCGCCCGCAACTTCCTCAGCCGCAACGGCAACCTCTACGCCCGCACCGTCATTGGCCTTGAGCAACACGACGCCCTGGGCGGCTACAAAGCCTACCGACGCTCCGCCCTCCAAGCCGTTGGCCTGCGTCCCCTCACCTGCCGCGGCTTCGCCTTCCAGGCCGAAATCGCCTACCGCTGCAAACGCGCCGGCCTCCGCGTCCGGGAGCACCCCATCCTCTTCAAAGACCGCACCCAAGGCCTCTCCAAAATGTCCCGCGCCATCATCATCGAAGCCCTCCTTCGCTTGCCCCTCCTTCGCCTCACCGACTCCTCCCGCAAGGATTAGGGCCGTACCTTCTCGCCGTAGGCGGGTAGCAGAATAATGGCAGAGAACCGAACTGCGACGCTCAAAGCCTTTCGGGGATGCCCCATGCGCGTTACAATGTATGTTGGCAAAAAGACAGACTACGCCACACAACTCAGAGAAGGAGCCATCCATGGTAGAACCCGTCCTGAAGTACGCGACTCACGCTGGCGGTCGCATCGTTGTGATGACCCTTAACCGGCCGGACGCGCTCAACGCGCTCAGCACTGAGCTGTTCGACGCGCTCAACGCTGGCTGGATGCGCTTCCGCGATGATGAGAACGCATGGGTCGCCATTCTCACCGGCGCCGGCCGCGCATTCTGCTCCGGCGTCGACCTCAAAGAGGCCGCCGCCATCGACGCCATGGGCGGGCACGGCGTGCAGAGCCTTGCCGACAAGATATGGACCCCCCTCAATGAAAAGCTGGCGTTGTGGAAGCCCACTATCTGCGCTATCAACGGCTACGCTCTCGCCGCCGGGTTCGCCGTCGCCATGCAGTGCGACATCCGCTTGGCCGCCGATACTGCTGAAATCGGCATTCCGGAAACACGCTGGAACCTGTCCGCTGACTGGGCTCATGACCTCACCCGCCAGATCGGCTTGGCGCACGCCCTTGAGCTCGCCATCTGGGGCGATAAGCGCATCAACGCACAGCGCGCCTATGAAATGGGCTGGGTGAACAAGGTCGTCCCCGGCGATCAGCTCATGGCTGAGGCTATGGATTGGGCAAACCGTGTCATTCAGCTTGGCCCGCGCTCCGTGCGCATATTAAAGGAAACAATCTACCGCGGTTCCTATCTTCCGCCCGTTGAGGCCCACGCCTACGCCGCTTACCTGGCGCGTGACCTGAACGGCATGGAGGACACCGTTGAAGGCCCCAAAGCCTTCACAGAACACCGCGCACCCGTCTTTAAAAACAAATAGCCCGACCCAGCCTTGCTTGCTTCGTACCAGAGGAGGGCCTGCCAAGATCGTAGATACTGAATCGCAGACCCTGAGCCGACGCCGAAGGGGAGAGGGACCAAGAGAGGACGGGGTGGTGGCCGTAGGGCGCACCTACCCCCCCCTTGAGGGGGAAGGTTAGGATGGGGGGGGTCGGAGGGGCGAGGAGGGAGCGCACCCTTTCCCTCTCCAGCAGATCGGAAGCCTGCGTCGCAGACTCCGTCGAAGGAAATCTTCCCAGACAAAGCCAATGACACCGGCCGCTTTGGCTGCCACATTCCTTCTACTAGGGTGCAAGAGTACCTCCAGCACGACGCATCTGTAATCAAAGAGCAGGCCATAAAGAGAGGGGGTAACTCAGATGACACAGCAGCGCGCTGAACCAGCCAAGACCTCCATGCCATATCACCGTTTGGGCCGTTCCGGGCTGAAAGTCTCGGCACTGTGCCTCGGCAGCAACATGCTCGGTAGCTACGTGGACGAAGCAGGCGCCCATCGGGTTATGGACGCCGCTTTTGATGTTGGCGTCAACTTCATCGACACTGCGGACGCCTATACTGGCGGCGCGTCTGAGACGATCATCGGCAAAGGCGTCAAGAGCAAGCGCCACCAGTGGGTAGTCGGCACCAAAATCTTCATGCCCACCGGCAATGACATCAACGCCCGCGGCGGCTCCCGCAAGCACATCATTGAAGCCACTGACGCCTGTCTCTCTCGCCTGGGCACGGATTACGTAGACCTCATGTCCATGCATCGGTATGACTTGGACACGCCGTTGGAAGAGACTATGATCGCCCTTAACGACCTGGTACGGCAAGGCAAAGTCCGCTACATCGGCAACTCCAACTGGAGCGCCTGGCAGACTGTCCAGTCCCTCTGGATCAGCGACAAGCTCAACCTGGAGCGCTTCGTCTGCACTCAGCCCAGCTATAGCCTGCTCAACCGTGACATAGAGGAAGAGGTCGTCCCCATGGCCAAGGCCCATGAAGTGGCTATCACACCCTTCTCCGTTCTCCAGGGTGGTCTCCTCACGGGCCGCTACGAGGCCAACCAGGCGCCGCCGCCCGGCTCCCGTTTCGCCTCCCGCCCGCAGATGATGGAGCGCATGTTCACGCAGAAGGTGGCTACTGCCGCAGCCAAGCTCAAAGAAGTCTCCAAGAAATATGAGAAGCCCGTTCCCGCACTGCTCATCGGCTGGGCCCTCGCAAACCCCGCTGTCACGTCGGTCATCATCGGCGCCAGCAAGCCGGAGCAAGCAGTCCAAAACGCCAAAGCCGTAGAAAAGCCGCTGACGCCGGAAGAAATGAAGGCCGTGGAAGAGGCAGTCGCATTGTGAGACACCGCTTGGGCGTGGGCCTTTGCTACCCATTTGCGACACAATACATGCATTCTCGTCGTGTCCAAGCAAGCAACACCGGAAGTTGTCGGGTAACAAGTGGCGGCAAGGAAACATAACAAGGGGGGGATTATGGCGACGCAAAAGAAATCTTCTGCTGACGCAAACCTGAAGCATCTCGGCATCGAGTTGCCTGCTGCGCCGGCCGCTGCCGCTAACTACACTACGTTCGTCCGCGTCGGCAACGTGGTCTACACCTCCGGCCACGTCTCCGCTAAGCCGGACGGCGCCCGCATCGTCGGCAAGGTGGGCGGCGCCCTGACCGTTGAGCAGGCCGCTGAAGCCGCTCGGTTCACTGCTCTCAGCCTCATGGCCACGCTCAAAGCAAACCTCGACTCCCTCGATAAGGTGAAGCGCATCATCAAAGTCACTGGCATGATCAACGCCGTCCCGGATTTCGCCGATCACTCCCGCGTCATGAACGGCTGCTCAGACATCCTGGTCCAGGTCTTTGGCGATGCCGGCAAGCACGTCCGCACGTCTGTAGGCATGGGCTCGCTGCCATTCAACGTCGCCTTGGAAATAGAAATCATGGCGGAAGTTGAGTAGCGTTTCGAAGGGTGCGCATGCCCGCTGATCATCACGTTGTCGTCGTCGGCGCTGGGCCAGCGGGCTCCGTCGCTGCCCGGGATATTGCGCGGCACGGTTGGCGTGTCCTTCTGCTGGAAGAGCACACCGTCGTTGGCGATCCGGTTCACTGCTCTGGCCTCGTCACGCCGCGCACCTTGAAAGCCGCAGACCTCAATGAGGACTTGGTCGTCCACCGCATCACAGGCGCCATCGTTCACTCGCCCCTCGGCCGTCAGGTCACCATCGGTGGCGATAGAGAACGCGCTTTCGTCCTCGACCGCCAGCGTTTCGATCAGGCACTTGCTGAGCAAGCGCAAAAAGCCGGCGCCTCCCTTTCACTAAGCAGCCGATTCATAGGCTTGGAGGTGAGCGATGACATCGCGCGTGTAACATATGATCGCGGCGGCGCGTCTCATACCGTTACCGCAGACCTCGTCGTCGGCGCGGATGGCTCCCTCTCGGCAGTCTCGCGTCCCCTCGGCCTCGCCAAGCCCGCCGAAGCCATCGCAGCTATCGGTGGCGAAGTGACCGGCCACGCGTTGCGGGACGACCTGGTGGAAGTGTTCGTGGATCCGGAGCGCATCCCCGGCTGATTCGGCTGGATCATTCCCACCGCCCAGGAAGGCGTCGTGAAAATCGGCATCGGTAGCGCAGACTCATCGCTGAGCCCGCGCCGCCTGTTGGAACCGTTCCTGGAACGCCACTCGCACCTGCGCGGCGCCCAGTTCCTTCGACTCCAGGGCGGCGTTATATCCGTTGCGCCTCCGGAAAGCATCACCTACACCCGCATCCTGCTCGTCAGCGACGCTGCCGGCAGTGTTAAACCCACCTCCGGCGGAGGCATCCACACCGGCATCCTCAGCGCCAAGCTTGTCGCCCGCACCGTCGTCTCTTCGCTGGAACGTGGCGTCTTCACCAAGTCCGCCCTCAGTGACTACGATCGCACATGGGGCGCACAGGTACGCCGCGAACTTGTCATAGGAAGAGCGTTGCGCCATATGCTACTCAACCTCACGCCTAAACAGGTGGACGCACTGCTGACTGTCATTGGCAAGCCAAGTTTCCAGACTCTGGAGCGTGAAAATGGGGACTTCGACTTTCCAGCGCGACTTTTCTCGCGACTGCTCACATCCGGCCCGGTACTACGCGCCTTAGTTGCCCTGCCACCAGCTATGTGGCCATCGCTGGTGCGCATGGCGGTGCAATGGCGGCGTTACAGGGTGTCACTGGCCCTGCCAGCCTAGATGCTATACAGGGGCTGGTCTGCTCACCCGCTGCAGTTTGCCATCTTCCATCTCTAACACGCGTTCTACCATGCCGGCCAGCCGCAGATCGTGCGTAGCCACCACAACGGTAATTTTTTGCTTCTGCGCCACATCCCGCAGCATGTTCGCAATGACCTGTCCCGTAAGCGAGTCCAATTCCCCCGTCGGCTCATCCGCAAAGATGGCAAGTGGTCGGGTCACCAGCGCACGCGCCACTGCAACGCGCTGCTGCTCGCCACCGGAGAGCTCAAACGGCCGGTGCTGGACACGTTTGCCCAAGCCTACGTGCGCAAGCACTTCATCCACGCGCTGTTTGCGCTCTCGGCCGTGTACTCCATTGATGCGCAGTGGTAGCTCTACATTCTCATAGGCTGACAGCAAAGGCAGCAGTCCAAATGATTGGAACACAAACCCTATCTTCCGGCGTCGCAACTCAACCATATCCCGTTCGCTTAGCTTTGACAGGTCGCGGCCCTCAAACGTGACCACACCTTGCGTTGGACGGTCGAGGCCAGCGAGCATATTGAGCAACGTGGTCTTGCCGGAGCCAGATCGGCCCACCAGCGCCAGGAATTCGCCTTGCCGGGCGGTCATGTTCACGCCGTCCACGGCAACCACCTCTTGTCCGCCGGTCTGAAAGACACGCCGGAGGCCAGTAGCCTCGATAAGGTTTCCAGTCTTGTTCACTCGTGCGTGCCTCCGGCATACCCCACTGCCCTGATAATAATGCGATCCCCCTGGGTTTCTATAGTTACGCGTCCCTGGGCATGCAGCCGCTCAAGCTGTTCTTCTGGCAATTGGAGGCGCCCGACTGCATCCACCAATACGTACTCCTCAAGGACCGCGTCGCCTCCACGGAACGTGGGCCGCATTACCACCTCTGTGCTCAGACGCCCGTCTCGAATCTGTACCACGCGGTCAACATGCCGTGCAATACCGGGATAGTGCGTCACCACCACCACAGTCGTGCCATAGCGCTCTGTAATGGTCCGTAGGCCATCGAACACGTTGATAGCGGTTTGTGTGTCAAGTTCGCCAGTCGGCTCGTCCGCCAGAATCAGCGGCGGATTGTTCGCCAGCCCCACGGCAATCGCAACACGCTGCTGCTCTCCGCCAGAAAGCTGGTTGGGATAGCGGTTTTTCTTGGTGCCGAGACCCAGCGTGGTGAGCAACTCGCCAGCGCGTTTCCTACGTTCCGACTCATCTACGCCCTGAATAGCCATCGGCAGAGAAACATTGTCCTCTGCTGTAAGGTATGGCAGCAGGTTCCGTGTTACCGCCTGCCAAACAAATCCAACCTCCTGCCTGCGATAAGAAACAAGCTCCTTCTCGTTCATTGTGAGCAAGTCACGCGCACCCACCAGTACTCTGCCCGCAGATGGCCTGTCCAGCCCTGCAAGGATGTTGAGAAATGTGGATTTGCCGCTCCCACTGGTACCAACAACCGCAATAAATTCGCCCTGCGCCACCTGCAAGTCTAGCCCTCGCAGTGCCACCACCTCAAGGTCAGCGCGCTTGTAAATTTTGAATAAGTCCTGGCAGTCTACGACCAGCGGCCGCGCATCTATTGATGTGGCCATGGACTACGTCTCCCCCATGCGCAATACGCGCTGTAGTTCCAGTTTGCCTAAGAGCCAAGAAAGCACCACAACGGTAATAAGTGCGGCTAGTGCAAGGAACGCATAGGTTATCCCCAAAATGGCCCAGTTCATGTCCAGCACCATTGGGGGAATCAGCCGCCTTCCGCCTTCCGCTATTTCTAGCAACGGCAGCAGCCACCGGCCAAGTTGCATGCCTAACACGCTCCCTAGACCAATCCCTGCGCCAGCTACCACCAACAAGTTGAACCACACCACGCCGCTGAGCTCGCGACGAGTGAAACCGAGTGTACGCATAAGCGCGAACTCCGTCTGGCGCTCGCGTGCATCAATGTAGCTGTACAGCAGCAGGCCGGAAATGCTAGCGAGCACAACAGTCAAGAAAGACAACGCCAACAGACCGCTCCAACCAGCTGTGACCAATGGGTCCGCAACACGCGTCTTTAGCGCGCTCGCGGCATCGCGAGTGGAGTACGTCCAGAACCCTTGCTGCTCCACCCCTCTCCGTAGCCCAGCGACATCCATTGCACCTGGCTCAATACGCACCCACGTTTCCGCATTCGGCTGTAAGAGGTTAGGCATATGCAGCGCGGCGTACTGGCCAAGCTGCTTGATATCCATGACCACAAATTCTTCGTGGTCCGGGTACATCGTTGGGAAATAGCTAATGATGCCACGGACATGTACTGGTACAGTGGACCCAAGGGTGTGTATTGTGACAGTTTCGCCAATCCTGAATTTGTTCTGAGCGAAAAAGTTGGCGGTACCCACCATGTTGATTGGCCCCATCCCTTCACCAAACTGGACGCCGCGAATACCATTGCCTCCGCTGCCCCATGTAATCGACATGCTCCTGCGGCCTGGCCGTGACACCGTCTCATTTTGTTCCATGGCAACACGCGTTGGTGCGCTGAAGTCCTGTAGTACTTGTGTATTGACCACCTCTTGGAAATTGGTGATAACTGTGCGCTCCCCCATAGCGGTTTCAACAGCTAGCTCGTCTAGATACAGTCCACCAGGCACCCACGCGCCCCGAGAACTCAATGCAACCGCCATCACCGTATATGGCGCGGCGTACTTGATCGAAGGGGATCCAACACGCTGCGGTGTATCCTGCGGTTTCACCTGCGCCGAAAGTTGACGCCATCCCGCCTCGCCCATCGCACCAAACAGCACGTCGAAGTAGTAGCCCTGCGCATCACGCAAGCGGCCGATCAGGATGACGTTGGCGTTCGGCCGCGAAATAGACGCCCAAATGGAAAGCCTCTGGGCGCCTTGAGGCAGCACAAACCCTTGGTTTGCCGATATGCCACTAGGCCGTTCAAGCAAGCCAACTAACCGCGCACTATCAAAGTCGGAACGAGTCCACGCTGTAGCTGCGAATTGTGTTGGGTCAATTGCCAGCACAGTTGCCTCACTTCCGAAGCCCGTGGCGGAGCTGTAGCCACTCGTCCGCACTACATCCGTTGCGCTAACAACACCCGGCCTTTGCGCCAGCCACGCAGCGGGGCCACGCTCAAGCAGCGCCCACATGCCACCGGTGTGTCGTACCGACAGGTCCGCGCCTGTTTGGTACAGCACCTGCTCCTGCTGGCTGCGCTCCAAACTCGCACTGAACGCCGCACCGACAACGCCAAGGCCGGTAGCCAAAAGCAGGAGCACGACTAGTAGCCCGGCAGGCGTTGGATTGCGTGCCAGGCGGCGCGCAGCCTGCACCAGCCAAATAGGTCCAATAGGCTCAATGAGACGAGCCATCAGCCGTGTTGCTATTGGAAACGTGCGCAAGACAATCAGCCCAATACCGAGCAACCCAAGCACGGGTCCAAGCAAGAGTGAAACATCCAACTGCAAAGCCCTATCACCTACATGCTTGACTACAAATGAGCCTTGCGTCCGGAGTTGCCACAAAAGCAGTCCAACGAGAATGAGCGCGAGCACATCCATGTAATTGCGCTGGATAAACAGCGTATCTGGCGGCCTTGACTGTGATTGGCGGACATCCACAATTGTGCGCCGCGCCGCCATCAGGCTGGCTACGACGAACATAGCAACGGCCAGCAATACGCCAGCGGCACCAAGCAGGTATGCCTGCCAGGAAAACGTGGATTCAAGTAGCCCTGAAGCGCCCAGCTGGATCGGGGCAACGCGGTCAGTCAGGAATACCATTGCGAGCGCAAACACAGGGCCGATAACAATAGCAGGTACTGCGATCATGGCCCCCTCAACAAGAGCCAAAAAGGCAATCTGGACATTTGTTGCGCCGCGCCCTTTAAGCAGCGCCGTCTCAGTTGTACGCTCTCGGGCAAGCAGGCCCGCCACCAGAAAGAGGTAGTACATTAGTGTTCCGGTGACAAGAAAGATAACGAGGAAAAGTGGTAATCGTCCTAGAAGCAACCTGTCCTGATAGTGGGCCAGCACGGAAGGCAGGTCGGTTGTAGTAGCGGAGCCATCTATGCCACTTTGGACCTTCGCGACTGCCGTCCGAACCATAGCTGAGAGCTGCTCAGCCTGTGCTGCGCGGATATGGTCTTTGTCCAGATAAAAGTGCCAGTTGAAGTTTGCCCTGAGTGTCGCATGCTGCTTTGTGACATGCCTGAAGAGTGCGTCCTGTGTCGTGAACATCGGTGCCCACAGCCAAGACGATGACGTGTTGCTGAGCTTGTCACGTGACCCGAACCAATACTCCTCATCCGGGTCATTTGCCTGAATTATGCCCACGACTGTAGCCATCACTGTCAGGTTCTGGTCAGCCTGCACAGCCGAGTAGATGGCGAACGTGTCTCCCAGGTTGAGCTCCAAAGCAGATGCGACAGTGCTTTCAATGGCTACTTCTAACTGAGGCGCGTTCGGTACAGGTAACCGTCCCTGCAGAACGTCTACATGTTGCTCAATCCCGCTGAAAGACTGCACAGGCCCGCGCGGTCGATTGTTCCCCACCGAGTCCCAGGACGGACGTCCCTTGAAGAAGAACGTAGTGGTTTGGATATACAGCGAGTGCTCGGTGTAGTAAGGGCTTAGTGGTTCCTGAATCTCGCGCTCAATCACCCGGTTGTTCTCTTCAAAATTCTGTTGCTGGAGGAGTTCAAACTGCTCCACGCGCAGGTTTACTGCTGCCGGAGCGCTCGTGCGCAGTGTGTGCCGCAGCGCTGATTGCTGCAACACGGCTGAGTAAACTACCCCACTTGCCATCAGTGCCGACGCCAGCACCATCCCGAACGCCACTGCTGCCTGCAAGCGCCAATCGCTCCGCAGCCGGCGCCGTGCCACCAGCGATGCCCCACTGACGAGCGCCAGCCAGTTGGGTCCTCGGTTTTCTCGCGCGGCTCGCTGGCCCATCATTCTCCTCGTAATACCTCACTGGCCTGCGCGCGCCAGATTGCTGCCAGCGCCAGGGCTGTCGCAATGCCCGTAGCAAGGGCCGTACCAAGAATTGCGAGCGTGCTCAATGGGCCGTCCAAGCTGAGAACCAGCGGCGGTAGAGACGAGGACGTGAATCCCTGTGTCACTAAGTAACCAAGTGTCCACCGTCCAACCCATAACCCAATCACAAACCCAGAAAGTATGCCGGTGACGCATACCAGTAGAAACTCCAGCGTAACCAGCAGAAAGATATGCCGCCGGGAAAACCCCAGGGTTTCCAAGACCGCAAGCTCCACCTTTCCTGATTGAATGGAAAGAGCGGCAAACAAGCTGAACCCCAAGACCATCGCGCCAATCAACGCAATCATACTTAGTAGCACCAGGCTGCCCCATCCTCCTGCCGTCAGTGGGTCATCCTGGGCTATCTGCGCCTCTGTCTCCCGGTCTACAACCGTTGCATAGGACGGCACAATCTTCCGGAGGGCCGTGGCTACCTGCTCGCTATCAGTACCGGGCTCAAGCCCAATCCATAACTCGTCCGCATAGTCACCTCCTGAGAAAGGCAATACCTGGCGGTACTGAAGATAGTGCTCGATGTTAAGAATCAGAAACGGACTGCGCGTCGTGTCAAGCGTTGGAAAATAGGACGCCGTATCCACAATCCGCACGGGTATCAGCACATTGCCCACCCATACCATCAGGTCCTCGTCCTTTTTGTACGGTGCACTACCTATCGCGGGAATGGGGAGAGACACCACAGGCGCCAGAAAGCCGCGCATGTCCGCTCCGTATGGCGCCGTCCACATATACTGCAGCGCGCCACCACTGCGTGCTCGCCCAGTGGCAGCCACCGATACCGTGTCTGCTGCGGCACCACGATGCGGCAACGTCTGCCATTGTCCTGGTTGGTCAAATGTCTCCACGACACGTGAGTTACCAGTAGTGTCTATGGCTGTAAGGTCATCCAGCAAAAGGTCGCCCGCGCCAATGCTTCCACGGAAACCAGTTGTCAGCACAAAGCCCAGTACGCGTGCGGGTGCGGCACTACCCACCGGGAGCTCAGTTTGAAAGAACCGCCAGCTCGGTACATCAAGTTCGCCTAGAAAAACGGTGCTTAACTCGCCGCCCGCACCAGTTAGATGAAGCCACACGTTCAGCCCTGGGAATGCTTTATTAGGGCGCATCCAAACGCCAATACGGTTGGTGCCTGTGGGCAGCGGAATGCCCGCGCCAGGGCTTACCGGCACGGCTAGCGGGTCCAATAGCTCATCAATGCCTTTAGCGGCAAAGTCTTTCCGAAACCACGCCGTGTCTCCCAGCGATCTTGGATCAACCGCCAGTACGTTTACAGCAGACTGCGGGCCACCCTTCACCAGCGAACCTTGCGCGCGGCGCAGTACGCTCACTGCAGAGACTCCAGGCATGTTTTCAATCGACGAACGTGTCTTCTCAAACCGGTCACCCAAAGAGAACGGCATCCGCACGACTACCTCGCCGCCAATCCGGTATGCCGCCTGGGCACGGCGTGTCTCTTGCAGAGTCGCGGAGAACACAGCGCCAAAAATACCAAGCGACACAGCCAGTGTCAGCAACAGTGTTAGCGCGCCGTACAGATTGGCATCACGCGCCACGCGACGTAGTCCATGTACCAGCCACGGCGGCCCGCTCATTTCAGCCAGCTTGGCTAGCATGCGCACCATTACCGGAAAGAGGCGTAGCAAGATAAGCCCACCCGCGTACAACCCAAGTGCTGGCCCCAGCAATGTCACCGGTGAAACATCAATTCCTTCGCCCAGCACGCGCGAGGTAATGAAGCCGCCGCGATTCCGAAGTTGCCACCACACAAACCCAACAATGAGCAACAAGAATACGTCTAGGTAATACCGATGAAACGCCATGACGGATGACGGACGGCTCCGCGCGCGGTGGAATTCCATAACCCCACCAGTCGCAACGGTAAGACTTGACAGCATAAGCACTGCAATAGCGAGCACTCCAACGAGAGCACTTAACGTGTAACTTTCCACCGTGACCCCAGCAGCAATGGTTGAATTGCTGCCGCTATGAAAGAGGGCAGCAGTTACAGGACATCTCATTAACCCAAGTGCCAGCAGCGGACCGGCTAGCACTGCGGGGGTGGCCAGTAAAAGGCCCTCACTCAGACCCATGATCCCAACAATTTGGAGTAGACTAGCTCCCCTGCTGCGCAGCAACGCTACCTCAGGTCCGCGCGACCGCGCCAGTAAGCTGCTGACCATCCACAAGTAATACAGCAACACGCCAACCACCAGCGCCGCGAACAGGTAGATCGGCACCTGCGCAAGAGCCAGCCGCCGCTGGTATTCCTTAAGCTCAGGGCCCAACAAGCTCAGCACCAATGATCGCGGAAACACTTTGTTGACGTCAGTTTCAAGCCCGCGCAGCGCGTCTAGCGTCTGGTTAACGGTGCTTGGGTTAATAGCGAATGGGTTAATGAAAACACGCCACCAAAAGTCACCGGGCGCTCCGGGAAAGCGCGCGCCAAGCCCACCCCAAAACGCTTCCTCTTGTATATATATGGGGATCCATTGTCCTGCATCACTCTGCTGCACCGTAAAGATACTGGTGTCCCCCATCCAGTATTCTTCCGCAGGGTCCTTCGGAATGGCAACGCTAGAGACCACTAACAGAAGGGTCGCCGATGGCTCTGCCGATGCCGGGCGTAGTGCCAGCACAAACCCGGGGCTCCACTGTAGCTGCCTCGCTACCTGTTGCCCTATGGACACCTCATAGGCCTCACGGCCATCCGCGAGGTGCACTGGCGAAGGAGCAGGCCAGTGGCCGTCTACCAAGAGCGAATGCTCTTCAAAATGCGTCAAGAAATAGGTGTAGCCTTGCAACCCCGGTCGGCTCCGCGAGGGCTCAAACAGTCCTGAGCTGGCGATACGCCCGTAGCGCTCTTCTGCCCGCAAAAGCCCTGAAAAGCGAGTGTCTATGGAATGCTCGACAGCCGTTTGCAGCTTGTCATATTCCGCCCGGCCAAGCGGCCGCTCCTGCGCAATAACTTGAATGTTGAAGCCAGCGGCGGGCACGTTTGCCATGGCGTGCTCCAGGCCGCGCGCTGCCAGAGTGCTAGCGTACAGCACAGTAGCTGACACCACGACCGTGCTGAGCACCACTGCCACAAATGAGGCGAACAACAAACGCCAAGACGCTCTTGTCCGGCGAGTAGTAAGCCACCACAGAAAGGTTGCGAACCGCATCAATCTTTGCCTGCCGTGGCGCAGAATGCAGCAATTGTGCCTGTGCTAGAGATCATACGCAAGCTTGGCGGCGAATCGCTCTGAGAAACCCAATTCTACTTAAACAATGGCATACGAGTCGGACTCCGCCTACTCTTGGAGACGCTTGGCGAAGCTGAGTTCATGACCGTCAGGGTCAGTAATATGAAAATAGCGCTCGCCCCATTCTCCGTTACGGGGCTCATTTGGCGAAAGGCCCTGGCCTTTCATGTAGCGATAGAATCTGTCCACGTCGTCAACGTGGACAATGACGCGCCCCCAGAAAACAGGCATATAGTGTGGTATGACGAGAAGGTTGATGAATCCGTTGCCAGCCTGGAAGCTTGCGAAAGTGGTCGCATCATTCCCGTGCGACAATGGCAACCCCATCTTCTGATAGAACGTTAGGGCTCTTTTCATATCGTGCACCGCTAGGGTGACCGCACTGATGTGGCTCACCTGCATGCCCATCTCCATGATCGCTTATTCTGCTATTGTACGCAGTCTGTACTCAGGTAGAATCCTTAACAGGAGGCAAGACATGCAACATGCTTTTAATAGCGATAAACGCGAGGGTTGGTGGGAGTGCTACTAAGGTCTTGTGACACCCAACAATTGCTGTACCCGCACCACGGCCGTAGACTTGTCATAGGTGGTCAACCACGGGGCGGCGCTATAGCCACTCAATACCTTTCGCTGAACCCGCCTTGCAAACCTTTACATAAAGCATCCCACGCTGCCAGAAGCTATTTTGCGACGTACTCACCACCTGGGCGTACGTGGGCCAGTTGTGACAAGATGCTTGCATCTAAACCATGCTGCGAGGCCATGGCGACACAATACATGCATCTACGTAGTGACGCACAGAAAACACGTCGGAAATCGTCAAGTTAAATCGCTCTTAGCTTGACATAGGCACTTGGCTTCACGGTACTATTTGGCGCTCTGACAATGCAGTTGTTTTGCACGGGCAGAAGGCAGATTACTGATGATCTACCGCCGGATAGTGTGGCTGGCAGTGTTCTGCATCAACCAGAGAAAGAGATATCTCTGAAAGGTAGTCTTCATGAAACTTGGCGTAGTTTTTCCGCAAACAGAAATTGGTTCGGATCCGGGCGGCATCCGGGCGTACCTGGAAGCCGTCGAGGACATAGGCTACAACCATGTCGCTGCATACGATCACGTAGTGGGTGCTGACGCCACCAAGCGCCAAAACTGGAGCGGCCCGTACAACCACATGTCTCCATTCCAGGAACCTATGGTGCTCTTTGGCTTTGCCGCAGCCGTGACCAAGAAATTAGACCTGGTTACCGCAGTTGTCATTTTGCCGCAGCGCCAGACCGTCCTCGCCGCCAAGCAGGCCGCTGCCATCGATGTGCTCTCCGGGGGAAGGTTGCGGTTCGGCGTAGGCATCGGCTGGAACGATGTCGAGTATGAGGCCCTTGGCGAAAACTACCACAACCGGGGGCGTCGCCTTGAAGAGCAAATTCGCGTCCTGCGAATGCTCTGGACTGAACCGTCAGTGACCTTTGCAGGCAAATACCACAAGATTACGGCGGCTGGTATCAATCCGCTCCCTGTGCAGCGGCCCATTCCTGTCTGGATTGGCGGTTCCGCCGACGCTGCTATCGAGCGCGTTGCCCGCCTGGCGGACGGCTGGTTCCCGGCCTTCCAACTGAACGATGCCGGCAGAGCGACCTTGGAGAAGATGCGAACGTTCGCCCGTAAGCAGGGGCGTAACCCAAAGACTATCGGTATCGAGGCACGGCTATCCTACAGCCTCGGAAACCCAAAGGCGTGGGGTGATCAAGCTGCGGCGTGGAAAGCGGAAGGCGCCACACATGCAATGGTAGGCACCACAGGCTCCGGCCTGCGATTCCCAGACGAACACATCAACGCAATCCAAAAAATGTATGAGGTTATTGCCGGCTAAGGCTTTGCCAGCAGTTCGTCCAGCACTTTGCTTAGTTGTTCATCATCGACCGGGCCAATGAACTTCCGCACCAAGGTGCCCTGTCTGTCAATGAAATACTTCTCGGGAATACCTCTCACTCCGTAGTCAATGGCAATCTTCCCTTGGTTGTCCATCCCAATGGGATACGTAAGCTTGTTCCTCTCAATGAACTTCTGCACATCGCCATTCGTGTCCCAAATGGCAACACCAAGAAATGCCACGTTCTTGTCCTGGTACTGCTTGTAGACTCGTTCCAATGTAGGTGCCTCGTCACGGCACGGCGGGCACCATGACGACCAGAAATCGATCATGACCACTTTGCCGTGCAGGTCTTCTAGCGAAATAGTAGTACCGGATAACATCTGCAGGGAAAATGGCCGCGCCGACCGCGCTTCCACCACCACGCTACCAAACGCGGAGTTGATGCCAATGCCCGCCGGCTTCCCGCCCGTGCGCACCAGCGTCACCGCGAATAGCGCGAAGAGTGCTACTACCGGCACTAAAACCGCTAGGAGTACACGTATCCGCTGTGACATCGCGCCTACTGCTCGCTCGGTTGGCTTCGGCCCATAGCGCGGATGCGCTCCATGAGCGCCGCGCGCTTTTCCGCATGACCATCTGCCTGAATAGTTCCCTGCGCAAGCTGCTCATCCAACTCTGCCACCGCGTCAATAAGTGCTTGCCGCTCCGTGGAGGATCCCGCAGATGGCGCGTCTGTAACACTTATATCCGCGGTGGCAAGTGTTGTACGTGCACTCCGCCGTCGCATGATGACATATGCCACCAGCAGCGCAAGGAGCAACGTTGCCAGAATGGGGATGCCAATCTTCGCTGCGCTGCCGTCCTTGATGGGCTGCATCACACGGTCCATAATTGTCGGCAATGGCATGCCAGTAAAGGTCAGATCTACGTGAGAGCTCGCATCCAAGTTTTTGCCAATCAGTCGATGGTACTGCTTGTCATCAATCGTTACGTCCGCTCCAGGTTCGAGCCCGGGGCTTTCTGCCTTCCCCGCCTCCTCTCGCACTAACAGCTCAAAGGTCGTGGCCCCAAACGGAAAGGTGCGCGTGTACTGTAGCGCTTTCCCTGAGTACGGAATCGAATAGGTGAACAGAATGTCATAGCCGCCGGGTGGTACCGGCGTCGTCATCGCAAAGCCTTTGTCCACCGGCACTACGTTGCCGCCGCGAAGGCTAGACTGCACGTCCAGGTCCATAGCATCCGGCGGCAGTGAAAATCGCAGCAGACCCCTAGGCTGAGCCTGTGTCAGGTCAGGAACCATCGTCCGGTCTCCACTGTTGTCAAGCCGGACAAGCTCCAGAGCTAGCAGGTTCTTCCGCTGAGGGTCCGTTCTAGGAATAAACAACGTATTCTCGGTGACGCGGAGGTTCGTAGCTTCAGACGTCGTTTCGTAAATCGTGAGGCGCCAGTTGGCATCGGACTGTGTGGGCTCAATGCGCGCCTGGTACGTAACTGCCTTGTATTCAGCGACCACAAAGTACGATGCTCCAGCTTCGTTTGGAATATCCGCGAAAGAGAACTTTCCATCGGCGTCCGTTATCGTCTCGCGCCGCGCCAACAGCGAGTCGCCCGCCTGTGCCACCAGTTGCACCGCCAGGCCAGACGGGATGCTCGCGCCCGCCGTGCCGTTCACAACGCGGCCCGCGACAGATAGAGTCGTCTGCGCAGTAGCGTGTCCCAGCCAAACGGCAAAGGCACCGGCCACGACCGCTACGAAGAGTACCGAAACAAGCAGGCGGTTAGCGGTTGGGCGAGTCAACAACGTGGCCATTCTTTGAAAACAGCGTTCCACATCGGGGACATTCCACGGTGCCGTCTAGCAGTGCGTTGCTGCATACAGGACACTTGGGTTGCCGCGCCTGTCGGCCTCGCCTTGCGGCGAGCACTTCAGACTCAATGTCGGGTGTGCGTTGTGCTTGGGGCCGCAACAGGTCTTGGTCACGCAGTGCGTGCGCCGCGGCAAGGCGGAGTTGGTTGCGCCGGGTAAAAAACTCGGCCTCCGTCATCTCACCCACCGCGCGCTCCGCTTCCAATGCCTTGAGTTCCTGCGACGCCGCTATTTGGATACCGACTGCTTTATCAAAGCTCTCAGCTTCAGCGCTGGGAACCGAGCGCTTGCGAAAGAACGGCCAGCTTACTACGCCCAGACACACCACCACAAGCAGCAGGCCAATAACAAACGCTTCCATTACCCGTTCCTCACTGGCGGCGAGGCTGAGGCCACCTGGTGGCGGGCCGTCGCCGCAGTCTGCACCTGCGTGCGTTCTGGCCATAGCGACACAAACGTGCCCGCCACAAACAGCACTGTGGATATCCACATCCACATCACCAAAGGGTTCACGTATAGTCGGAACAACGCGCGCCCATCTGTGCCAAATTCACTCGCGATGATGTACAGATCCTCGCCGAGCGTTGACCGAATGCCTGCGCGCGTGGCTGCTGTCGAGAAATCTGGGTAGTATGTGTATCCAGGCTTGAGGGTCGAGACCAGCTCGTCGCCCTGGTACACCTGTAACGACGCCGTGTACTCCGTGCGGTCAGCCTTTTCTTGGATGCTAGAGCCGAGGTAGAGCAGCGAATAATTCGCAATCGTTGCCCGCTCGTTCGGCGCAAGCGAAACATCCCGCTGCACGCTGTAGAACGATGATCCTGTCACTGATATCGCCAGTAGCACTACACCCAAGTGCGCCACGTATCCACCGTATCGAGGCCGGTTTGCCAGCAATAGCCCAAAGAATGCCTGAGGATACCCAAGCCCGCGCTGGTGCCGCGCCCGGGTGCCGCGCCACCATTCAAGGAATATCCCAAACGCGGCCGCAGCAGCAAACCCAAAAGCCATGAGAGGAAACGGCTTTCGAATGCCTAGCGCCGTAACAACCACGATCGTTACCAGCCCTGCCGCTCCGGGGACTAGGAGAGCACTCCTGAGTCGTGCCCACGATGCCTTGCGCCATGGAATGAGTGGCCCAATGGCCATCAAAATGAGCAAACCCAAGAACATTGGCCCAGCCACCACGTCATAGAACGGCCGGGCCACCGTGACCGTTTCACCCTTGAACACTTCAGACAGCAGCGGGAATACCACGCCCCACAGCACCACAAACGCAATGGTCAGAAACAACAGGTTATTCACCAGGAACGCCGCCTCACGCGACAGCATAGAGTCCAATGACGAGGCGCTCTTGATCCTGTCGTACCGCCAGAAGAATAGGGCAAACGACACGATCACCATGGCGCCCAGGAACGCTAGAAATGTCCATCCCATCGCGGATTGCCCGAACGAATGCACCGATGGGGCTGGACCGCCGCGGTTCATGAACATGCCGTACAGTGCCAGCCCAAACGCAATGTTCGCCAGCCCCAGGTTCCACAGCCGGAACATTCCGCGCCGCTTCTGCACTATGATGGAATGCACCAGCGCCGTCAGCGGAAGCCATGGAAGCAGTCCTGCGTTCTCCACCGGATCCCACGCCCAGTAACCACCCCAGCCAAGAATCGTGTAAGCCCACCAGGATCCTAACATCAAGCCTATGGTCAGAATCGTCCAGACAATGAGCGCCCACCGGCGTCCAGCTTCCACCCATTCATCACCCGTCTTGCCGGATAGCAATTGCCCAATCGCAAACGCAAACGGCACCGTCACACCAATCAGCCCAAGCATCAGCGACGGGGGGTGGAAGAACATTCCCGGGTGCGTGAGCAGAGGATTGATCCCCTGCCCGTCCGGCGGCACCGGCGACATTGTGGCAAACGGATTCGCCATCGTCGCCATCACGCAAAGGAAGAAGATCAGTACCACCATCATAGTCGAGATGGTATACGGCAGGATGCTGCGCGCGGATCTCGGCGCCGTCACCACAGCAATCGCGCCAATCAAGGAGAACGCGAGCGCAATGTACAACAGCGACCCCTCGTTGCCCGCGTAGAACGCCACCCAGGTATAAATCGCCGGCATCGCCAGATTGCTGTGCATCATGACATAACGGATGTAAAAGTCGTGGTTCACGAATGCGGTGACCAGACTTAGCGTAGCTACCAGTAGCGGCAGCGGCACTACGTAGACCGCGTACCGACCGCTCTCCACCAGTTCCGGGATACGTCGCCACATGCCCAGCAGCGATGCGCAGACCGCGTACCCCGCCAGTGCCAACGCCAGCAGCAGGCCCAAAGAACCGATGTTAGCGGCCACGGGTATCAGATGCCTCCTCAGACTTTCTGGGGCTCATGACTTGTGTCGAGTCTACCTGTGCCAGATATGGCGCAAGTGTCGGGTCAGTCTCCTCTAGTACTACGGTGGAATCGGGTGCATTTATTCGTTTCCGCATGCTCTTCAGCGCCCAATACAGCATCAGCCCGCCCAGTGCCAATACGCCCACTGGAACCATCCACGCCAGCACGTTGAACCCGGAGCGAGGCGGCGAGGCCAGCACACTCGGCCCATACCGCTCCGGCGCTGCAAAGTAGTCGAATATCTGCTGCTTTGTCTTGCCCGCCTGCAGCTCCTCGCGCACCTCTGTTCGCATTTGCTTTGCAAGCGGCACCTGGGACTGGTCAATTGATTCACCCGGACAAATAGGACAAATCAGCCCGCGCTCAATCTCCTGCGCCTGCCGCTCCATTGGATCCGCCATTTGAAACGGTGATGTGCAAGCCAGTCCTAAAAACAGGGCAAGGAGAAAAAGAGAAGCACTCAATCGCACCAAGCGATCTTGTAAGAAGTTCCGACATTTGCTGAAAAACACGCTAACAGCCCTTTGGCCAAGCCCAACACGCTGCTGCCATGATACCATGCTTGTCCCTCTCTGGACGGCCACAAAGTCATGCGATAGCTCTCGAATACGCCTCGCATGACAAAGCAAAAGCCCCTCTCATCTGAGAAGGGCTTTGCACAATACTTCTGTCCTAGTTGCCTTGCAGTTGACGGACGTAGTTTACCAGCGTCCAGCGTTCTTCTGCGCTCAGCAGAAGCTTGAACTTTGGCATAGCAAATGGATTGCCGCTACTCAGGCCGCTCGTGCCACCCTCGGAAATAATTCCGTATATGTGGCCGTCTGCCTTGGCAGGAGTATTGTTGGTGGCGGCGCTTGAAATAAGGTTAGGCGCGTTCACTGGCACCTTGCCGTTTCCTTGGGCCTCCAACCCGTGGCACATGGAACAATCTACCCGATAGAGTTCCTTACCTTTGGCTAGGCTCTCAGGCGTCCGCTGCACTGGGTTCTGAAGCTTGGCATACTCCTCAGCAGTCGTCGTCGGCTTAGTACCGCCATTCATCTGCATCGCCAAATACTCTTCTGGCGATCGGACGCCGGACGCAATCGGCACAGAACCATCTGGTGGTGCGAGACGCGTCGGCTCCTGTGATCGGTACGACTGCTGGTAGTGCATCTCAGTGAAGATGTCGGAGGAATATGCGCCGGTATTGGGGAAGCTGCCTGTGAACCGTCGCAACGAGCGCTCGTTCAAACAGCCCATAGACAGGAGCACCAGTGACAGCACTAGTACGGCTAGCAGAGCAGTCCGCTTCGTATGCATCACACGAGCTCCCAAGTTGGAACCTGTCATCCTCGCGCCCTAGCCCGCTGCAACGTGGACTTCACGTCAACGGCGCGGCCATCGCGCAGAGCCTTTTCGGCGCGCGCAATCTGCTCCTCGGGAGCGGTCACGAACAGCCCAATGTACCCTTCCGTAATGCGTGTGTCATACAGTCCTAGCCTGGGCCGTGGCAGCCGCGACTCAAAGATGACACCAAGAATCGTGAAGAGCACTGCGCCCAGCATCGTGCCTTCATACGAGATGATAGCCATTGGCGGAAGAGACAGGATCGGCTTACCCCCGGTCACCATCGGATATGCAATCTGGGTTCCAGCGGTTAGCAAAAGCCCGACTGTGAAACCGCACATCGCCCCGATCAGCGGGAATACATAGAGCTTGTGCCGTGGCGGCTTCTCACCGAATGCCCCTTCAGGATAAGGGGAACCGGACAGCACCTCAAAATCATTGAACCCCGCCGCGTTGAGGTTATCCGCCCCAGCAACGGCGCTGTCCACGTCTTTGAAGACTCCTAGAATACTTGCGTTTGCCATATACGCCTCACTTGGGAGCAGTTTTGATTGCCGAAATCTTTTACTCGCGAACTATCGCCGGTACTCTGACCTTGCCCACTTGTATCTCAGCCCGGAGGACCTCGCCCTCCTTCGCATCGCTCAATGGGATGAGCGGGAAGAACTTGGAGAAGACGAGGAGTCCTAGGGCAACCGCAAAGAACGAGCCTGTGACAATAATCAACTCAATCGGGCTTGGGCTGTGGGAACCCCAGCTAAATGGTAAACCCGTTTTCCGCATTAGTCCCGGAATGATAATCATGTACCGTTCCAGCCACATGCCGATGTTCACAAAGATGGAAATCCAGAACATCGCCGCCACGTTGCGCCGCACCGATTTCTTCATGAACAGCGCCACCGGGATAAAGAAGCCCGTTGTTACAAACAGCACAAAGAGCATATTGAAGGGCCATTCCATCAACTGCAGATGGCGGAATGCTATTTCGGATGGCTCCAGGCTGTATAAGCTAAAGCAAATCTCCATCATCGTGAAGTAGAACCACCCAATACCTACGACAGAGAGCAGCCTGCCCAAGCCGTCAAAGTGCTCTGGCCGGATGTACTTTTGTGCACTGAACAACCAGCGCATGAGCGCCAGCAGCGTGATGACGCCCGCAACGCCGGACCACACGGCCCCGATGACGAAGTAAGGGGCGAATACTGTGGAGTGCCAACCCTCTACCGCAATCGCCATACCGAAGTCCCAGGACACGATGCTGTGCACGGAAGCGAAAATTGGCAAGATTATGGAGGAGAGCAAGATGCCCGCCACCGTCTGCAAATGCCACTGCCGTGGCGTGCCGCGCCAGTTCATCGCTAGCACGTAATACATTGTGTGACGCCAGCCTGTACTGCGGTCACGCGCAATTGCTAGGTCAGGCAGCATTGCCACGTACACGAAAAGGACGGTGCTCGTCAGGTACGTAAAGATAGCGCTCGGATCCCATACGAACGGGGAGCGGATGTTTGGAAAGATCCCGCGTCCAAAGTCGTATGGAAATTCAAAATAAATGCGCCATGCACGGCCTACATGCATCATAGGGTGCAGCGCGGCGGTGCCCAGCGAGAAGATGGTCATGACTTCGGCGGCCCGTGTTGCCGGGCGGCGCCACTCCGCTTGGGTCAGTCGCAAAATTGCGGAAAGCATGATGCCTGCGTGGCTGATGCCCACCCAGAATACGAAGTTGACTATCAGGAACTCCCACATGACTGGCCGGTTGATACCTTCAACACCTGTGCCGTTCACAAACATGAAGCCAGCGGCGCCCGCTGCGGCTGCCACCCCCGTGGCCATCACGGCAACCGCGACCCACCACCAAATAGGGGTAGTAAAGACCGGCTTAAGCAGGTCTTCGTTAACCTCTTTTTCCGTGACAGGTATTCGCTCTTGCATGACCGCCTACCTTGTTTCCAACTCAGTCCGGCACTAGTCCGGCTTTGCGACCACTTTGAGCTCAGTCTTAAGGAACGGACGTACCGTCTGCAGCACCAAGCCCTCTTTTTGCTCCCAGATGTTCAGAATTGGGAATAACCGGCTTGCAAGCATGTATAGCAAAATTGCCCCTGCAAGCACGCCCACCAGCATGAACACATCGGCGATATCCGGGTAGTGTGTGGCAGGAATGACCTCAAGCATCTCGTTCTTCAGCTGTTCGTTCGGCACAGAGAACGCGCCCACGTACAGCCGGATTTTGTCCAGGAAGGTGCCGGTGATCACTAGCAGAGAGATCAACGTCGGCCCGAGGATGCTCTTCCTAATTCTGTTCCAGATGAGCAGTCCCAACGGAAGAATGAAGTTCAAGAACATGATGGGCACAAAGATGCCGAGGTACGGCCCAAACTGCGTCAACAGGAGGACGCCGTGCTCAGCAGGCATGCGACCATACCAGTAGGTGATGAAGCCAGACGCCCAGAAGTAGAAGAACAAAATGGAGAGCGGAAGCAATAGCCTGCCCATGGCCCAGAACTGCTCAAGGAAGATGTAGTCCTTGAACCCGCCCCATCGGCGCAGCACGTAAGCGGTCAACAGCATGACCGCCAGCCCGCTTTGAAAGCCGTTGACTGCCTGCCAGCCTGGGAACACAGAATCTTTCCAGCCGGGCACAAAGCTTTGCACAAAGTCGGAGCTCACCATGAACTGAAGACCCACATACGCAATAAGGTAGAGTCCACCCAGCAGTCCCAGCCAGGCGCGCAGTCTGCGCCACTGCGCGTTTGTACCTTCCCATCCAATCGAAAGCCGGTCGTACCATCCCTTGCGCGCACCCGCCGGAGCGCGGTCTCGAGCCGTGGCTAGATCCGGGATGGCACCCACCCAGAGCAGCGCCAACCCAAGCATTGCAAACCCTGCCATGGAAATGATCTGCCATCCCCAAGGTGCCAGCGGCGGCCAGTTCTGATGGACCTGGCTCATAAACCAAATCGTCTTCCTGCCCTCAGCAGAGGGAAGCACGAACAGCAGCGGGATCATCAGCAGCGTGCACAGAATACCAACCACGCTCCACATTTCAGCGGCACGCGATATCGGCCTGCCCCAGTGCCCCTTCACCAGACGCGGAAGGATGGACACGACAGGAGCAGCCATCGCGGTTGTTAGCAGAAAGCCCATGCCAGCCGCCAGGTATCCCCACGGCAGCCGTTCCGCAAAGCCATCGCCCAAACGCATGATGAAGCCCACAACCCCTAGGACAACCAGGAGTGCCAGTACCAGAGCAATCATCCAGAACGTCGGACTTGTCTTGAACGTCCGATTGAGCACTTCGGCAGTGACCTGCTGGTGGGTCCTGGTCAGAATGTCTGGCCGGTGGTGCCCACCATGCCCGTTATTCGTGCGCTGATTCTGATGCATGCAGGTCGACCTTCTTTAGGTAGATAACATTCGGTTCCGTGCCAAGTCTGTCAAACATTTGGTACCCCCGCTCGTCCTTAGCCATCTTGGCCACCCGGCCATTCGGGTCGTTCAGGTCTCCAAACACCAGCGTGTCAGTTGGGCACGCCCGGACACACGCCGGCCCGTACATACCGCTGGCTGAGTCGAACTCAGCATCACTGATGCGCTTTTGCTCCTTCACTTCCTTGCGCTCCACCTTGCGAAGACGCTGAATGCAGAAGGTGCATTTCTCCATGATGCCGCGCGTGCGCACGGTGACATGCGGATTGAGCTGGTTATATAAACTCTCCGGCCATACGGGCTGGAAGAAGTTGAAGAACCGGACCTGGTAGGGGCAATTGTTGGCACAATACCGCGTGCCAATGCAGCGGTTGTATACCTGGACGTTCATACCTTCATTGTTGTGATACGTCGCGTAGACGGGGCATACTGGCTCACACGGCGCGTTCTCGCAGTGCTGACATAAGACGGGAATAAACCGCGCCTTCACCAAGCTTGGGTCGCCCGTCTTCACCGCCTCTTCAACACCCTCCCAGTAACGCTCAATCCGTATCCACTCAATAGCGCGACGCTGGATGTAGCGATCCTCAGTATTGATAGGGATGTTGTTCTCAGCTTGGCATGCAATCACGCACGCCTGACAGCCGGTGCATCGGTCGATGTCTACGACCATGCCCCACTTATGCGGTATCCGCGGTGTAATCATCATTCTCCTCCAGAGAACAGTGTAAAGCCAACTTAGCTCTTGGGCTTGGTGAACAGAATCGCCTGCTGGTGCTCCAGTTGCTCTGGCAGCGGGACGGTGCCTTCCATCTTCGGCAGCTGAATCCTGCGGCCAATCTTCTCAATGCGCACCTTCGTCGCCGCCCAGGCAAATGCGCCCGTGTCCTTATCCGTTGCCGGACCAAGAATCGCGTTGACATTCGCGCCGCGGTCTTGCGCATACCGCCCATAATTGCGATGTCCCCCGCCCATCGGCACAGCCACCAC
Source organism: Dehalococcoidia bacterium (assembly GCA_009692665.1). Lineage (GTDB taxonomy): Bacteria > Chloroflexota > Dehalococcoidia > Lucifugimonadales > SHYT01 > SHYT01. The sequence continues at coordinate 89,150 of SHYT01000005.1, forward strand.
ATTGCGGGGAATGGCCGGATGCGGCACTGCCAGCACCTCAATCTCACCAAACTGCGACGTCACCCTAACGACGTCACCTTCCTCTATACCTTTTTCACGTGCCAGTCCAAGGTTAATCTCAACCCACGTGCGCCAAGTCGCCGTTGTCACCGGGTCAGGCGCCGCCTGCATCCATGGAAGGTGCGCCGCACGACCATCCCCTAGGCTAGACTCAAACGGCATCAGGAAGAGTGGCGTGTCCGCAGACGTTTGGAACTCAGGGTTCTGCGCCTGCGCGGGCAGCTTGAATGCGGATGCAGCTGGAGCAGATGCCTTGGCATTCTGATCCCACCAGCCACCATTGGCCAGCAGCTTAATCCAGAATGCATTGAAGTCCGTTTCCTTAAGAGATCCGCGATTGAGCGCGAACAGCTTCCGTGCGCTATCCATCACCAGATCGCGATTTGTCTTCCACGGCACCGCCTGCGCTATCTTGCCCCCTACGCCCTCAGCAACCGTCAGCAGCACGTCGTTGAACCCACGTGTGCCTCGGTCATTCGTCCGCTGCGATTCAAAGAACTCACGCACCACAGGCTGCTGGACGCCCACAACCTGGTAACCAGGCCCAGGCAAGGGGACATCAGCGCCCCAGTCCTCAAAACCAGTGTGCTCCGGGAGTACCCAGTCCGCAAACATCGCCGTGTCATCCATTAATCCAGAGAAACTGACCACCAGTGGTACTTTCGCCAGCGCCGCCTCAAACCCCAGTTTCGCGGGCAGACCGTACAGCGGGTCAGCACCGCGCACGATAAGCGCCTGCACCCGCCCGCTGTTCATATCGTCAACTAGCTTCTGCCACTGCGCCATTGGCGCCGCCTGCGCCACCGCTTCAACACCAGCCGGCGCGCGCGGGTTCATGATCACGCCGCCAGCCTTGCCCGTATTTCCAACGAGCGTATTCAACGCATAGATAGCGCTTAGGTTAAACACACCGTTCGTATGCGCTGCAGCGCTGCCGCCGCCGAGCGCCAGCCCAGGTTTAGCCACAGCAAACTCGTGGGCAATGCGCTGAATCTTCTCTACTGACGCACCGGTCGCGGTTGCAACCACGCCTGGCGCATACGCCTGTAGCGCAGCCGTGCCCCCAAGGGCGGTGAGCCCGTTGGCATCACCAAGCCGTTCGTTCGCAATTACATACGCTATGCTGAGCGCAAGAAGACCTTCGGTTCCTGGATTCACCGGCACCCATTCGTCCGCGCTGGCGGCCGTCGTGGAGAACCTGGGCTCTACTTGCACGAGTACCCCGCGCTTGCGGTTAGCGCCCTGGCGGAACTCACCGTACTGCCGCCCGTATGCAACCGGGTTCAGCCACGAGCCAAGGAAGTCCGCTCCAAAGGAGAGGATATATTGCGCGTTCGCAATGTCAAAGTGCGGGAGCGGTACGTCACCGTACACGCGCTTGATCGCCTCGCCCAGTACCGTCTGCTCAACCGACTCGAACACCATGTGCCGTGCGCCATACCCAGCAGTAAACTGCTGCACTAGGTTCGCGGAAGGCCCGCGGAGCGATCCGGTCACAATAACTACGGAGGCCGCGTTGCTCTGCTGCTGCTTGAGTGCACCCGTGAACGCGTCTAATCCTTCCGTCCAGGTCGCTGCCTCAAACTTACCGTTGCCGCGCGCGTTCTCCCCGCGCTTAATCGGCCCAGCCAGCCGGTCAGGATGGTACAGCGCCTGCAAGCCAGCTTCGCACCGAGCGCCATGCTTACCTGCATTCAACGGATACGCCGGGTTTCCTTCTACCTTCTTGGCGCGCCCTTCCATGACGCGCACAATCAGGCCCTCCGCTGCGCCGCACTCCCGGCATAGCGTCGCGTACCAGGTGTCAATGCCGTTCACCAAGTCTTCAGGAATGAGCGTCGGGCTTTCCACGTTGTTCTCTTTAAGATCGAACGTGCAGGCCGCGTACAGGACTCCGCCCAGGCCGAGTCCTGACAGTTTCAGCAGTTGGCGTCGTGTTAGTTCCATTCCCAACTCACTTTTCTAGTAGTGGCAAACAGCACAGTCGGTGGGCGCATTGTTCTGCCGGTGGCAGTCCACGCAGTCGCCCATCCGAAGGGAGCGTACCTGCTTGACTTGCTGCATAGACCCTACGTCGCCATGACAAGTGGCGCACACCTGTGACGGGGCAACGTTATCACGGCGCGTAAAGAAGGTGATGTGCGCTTCATGCACAAAATGTACATGGTCTGGAACGCGATGCACGCGGATCCACTCCACCGGGACGTTATCGGAAGCATACTTCGCCAGCTTTTGAATCTCAGGGCTATCTGTCTTCACCAGCTTGTGGCAGAACATGCACTGTTGCACTGGAGGAATGCTAGCCATCGCGTCTGTAGCAACGGAGCGGTGGCAGAAGAGACAGTCAATGCCATCCACCTGCACGTGCGACGGATGCGGGAACGCAATTGGCTGCACCGGCGTCACACGGTACCACTGCTCAATAGACCAGAAGTAGTGGCCCAATATCTTTGGGACAACCGCCAGTGTAATTACAACTGTGAGAACAACCGAGAGGGCAACCGCCGCCCTCATCATCCAGTTAACTTTTTTCCGTGGCGCTGGCTCCTGCAACCGTACAGCTCCTGTTTAGATCCTGTTCCTAAGTAACTTCTAGTACCACCATCGTGTCGGGTAGATGATGCCAAACACGGTGTGTAATTGGACCATGCGGTAAAAAAGATAAGCAGCCATGACTATGCTTCCTGCAGCGATCACGAACAACACAGGCCTGATGCTCAAAGCGCTCTTGGGTAAGTGTCCAGTCCCTACAAGAGAGGGAATAAACGACAAGGCCAACAGTAGGTTGCCCGCAAAGCTAATAATGAAGAGGAGCAATCCCCAGAAGAAGCGGAGGAGTTGCCCTGTCATTGCCCACTCAGCCGTGGTAATGAAATGCGGATCCATGTGCTCCTCAGCAACCGATATTTGCGCGCTGAAATCTGCGTCAAACAGTAACGACGGTAACGCATGCACGTGATCATTGTCAATAGCTTTTGTTGTGTTTCGCTGCCGATGTTACTGGGTGGAAAGGCCTTGTACTTCTCAAACTAAGTAAGTACAATTACGCAGGCGCAAACAGTCTCCGTCGAATTTGGAGGAGTCGTGGCAAAGAAGCAAGCTGACCAGAAACAATCGCTATTGTCACGCCGAGAGGTCTTGTCAACTGCCGCAATGGGCGCAGGATTTCTTGCCTCTATTGCTGTGCTTGGACGTTTCATCTCCCACAGCAAGCAGCCCAGCCCTCGTGTAACCCCGCTTCCAGGGGAAGGTTCCATCTTTCAACCACGTCGTGACGCCCGCCTCCAAGAGTGGGAGCGAAAGAACAGTATCCACGGGTAGCAGACGCTTCCCTGCGGAAATTAAAGAAAAGAGGCAACCAACTGGTTGCCTCTTTTCTTTAACCATTGCCACTGGGATTACCAGGCCAGTTCTTTTAGCTCCGGCACTTCAACCACCTTGTTATCATCGTTCATGAGCCGTGCCTTGCGGAAGCCTAGATCCGATAGCATCTGTATCGAGATCAACTCCTGCCACAACCTCTCAACCCGCTCGGGTGGAGAAGAGTAGTCTTCTGCCAGGTGCCTGTTCACCGATTGAATGGGCGTATACATCAATACACCCCGGCCCAGTTTCGCTATCTCTTCAATCCTATCTTGGAGCTGCGCGCCGCACTGGCACGCTTGGTTATTGAACACATGGCCTGCGACACATCCCAGGATGAAAGCCGCAGGAACAGGCTCCGTACCCTTGGTTACATCCCCGATCACGAGCACAACGTGTTCATCAGAGTCTCGTACGCACTGGTATCCGTGGATCATGAACTCGCCGTGCTTAGTCGGCAGGCGGGCGCTTGCAATTCTCTTCACTGCTTTTTCAGTTCTGCCACGCAGTCTAAAAATGTCACTTACCGTTGCCATCTTCAATCCATGAGCTTGGGCAAGTCCCGTAAGGTCCACAGAGTCGTTCATCATGTCACCGGTGTCAGCCACTATCGCGCACACGACCGCGGCAGAAGAGAGACCGGCCATCCTCACCAGGTCAACAGCCGCTTCCTCAGCCCGCGCCGTGCTGAACACACCCCCAGGAGCGTAGCGCGTTGGGAAGATGTGCCCTGGACGCACAAAGTTCTCTGGCTTACTATCTGGGCTCAGGAGTGCCTGCACCGTGGCTGCACGGTCGCGGGCGGACTGACCGCCGCCGCTTCCGTTCCTCTTATAGTCCACCGAGACCGTAAACGCCTCTATGTAGTCGCTGTTTACGGCGCCGCTCTGCACCAGCGGAATCTTAAGGGCCATAAGGCGCTCACCAAGCATGGGTACCGTAATAATGCCGCGGCCACGCCCAGCCATAAATAACAGGTGCTCATGGGTTGCTTTTTCGGCTGCCACAACGAGATACGCTAAACCGTGGAAATCATCGAAAATCACGATGATTTTCCCGACCGCTACGTGCGCCAAAAGCTCTTTAGCAAAGTCTGCTTGTATCATCGGGATCCTTCGTTGGTAGATGCCCACTAAAATCATAGCATACCCAACGACGAGGTGGCGGCCATGTTCGCTGACGTAAGAACATCGCAGTAATTGGCCTTATGCAATAGGTTAGCCCGTCGTGCGATCCTTCAGTTGTTGCAAGAGTTCATCTGCTGTTTGCACCGGTAACTGGCACGCGTAGTGTTCGCAGACGTAGGCCGTAGGCAGGCCGCGTACCGCTATACGCTTTTCAAGGAGCGCCACGTCGTTCACACCGTCCGCCACCGCCGAATCGCATCCGGCAACCACCTTATTCGGCAGGTACAGCGCGTACGCCGCACCTAACAATGCCGTAGTCTCAGGGCTGCCTGGCGTTCCCACAACCGCTATCTCTTTGGAAGGGCTTAGATGGAATACTAGCGCAGACAGCCAATGACCAAACGCGTTTGGGTGTTGCGCCAGGCCGTGTTGCAGCGCTCGGAGCATCGCCAGCGCTGGCTTCGTCAGCTCGTCGTTACCGGTAATGCGCGCCAGCCGTAGCAGCGCGAACGATGCCATAGACCCGCCCGCCGGGGTAGCGTTGTCAAAAATCTCGCGAGGCCGTACAAGCAACTGCTCATGGTCCGTCCCAACATCATAGAACGTGCCAGCCTGCTGGTCCCAGAACAGCCCCAGCATTTCTGAAGCGAGCTTGCGCGCTTCCTTCAGCCATCGGTACTCCGCTGTCACGCCATGCAGCGTCAGCAGGCCATCAATCAGGTTGGCGTAGTCCTCAAGATAGCCGAGCAGCTTTGCGGCGCCGTCCCGATACGTCCGCAACAACCTGCCGTTCTGGTAGAGCTTGGCCAGAAGGAATTCGGCATTCTGCCGCGCTGCGTCCACATAGTCCTCGCGGCCAAGCACACGCCCCGCCTCTGCCATGCTCGCCAGCATCAGCGCGTTCCAGGAAGCCAGCGCCTTCGTGTCCGTCCCTGGCGCCACGCGCCGAGATCGCAACGCCAGCAATCCAGACTGGGCTTCTTTAATCTTGCGCTGTGCTTCTTCTATAGGGATGCCCAGAGCCGCGGCAACAACATCCAAGGACTGCGCAACGTGCAGGATGTTCCGCCCGTCGAAGTTGCCTTGCGACGTCACGCCGTACAATCGCGTCACGAGCTCGCGCTGGTCTTCCGGCAGCACCCGGCGAAGCTCGTCGTAGCCCCACACAAAGAACTTGCCTTCAACGCCTTCGCTATCGGCGTCCTGTGCTGAGTAGAACTGGCCTTCGCTGCCGCGCATCTCGCGGAGAACGTAGTCGAGCGTTTCAGTGACAACACGTTTGTACAGGGGTTCTTTCGTGTACTGGTACCCATGCAAGTAGAGCCGCGCAAGCAACGCATTGTCGTAGAGCATCTTTTCAAAGTGCGGCACCAGCCATACCTGGTCAGTGGAGTAGCGGTGGAACCCGCCGCCTAGCTGGTCATACATTCCGCCGAACGCCATTTTCTCCAGCGTCAGCTCAGTCATCAGCAGTGGAAGCTGCTCCCCGCTGCGGTGCGCGAACGACAGCAAGAACTCAAACGTCATTGGTTGCGGGAACTTTGGCGCCTGTCCAAACCCGCCCTCATGCGAGTCGAACTGCGACGCCATATTCTGGAATGCCTCCGTCAACGTGTCCGGCGTCAGCAGGGCGTCAGTGGAAGGCAACGGGGCCAGGCTGTTCTGCAGAGCCTGGGCAATGCTATTGCTGGTCTGCACTATTTCAGCCCGTTGGGTCGCGTATGCGTTGGACACTGCTTCCAGAAGCCGCCGGAAGCTTGGCACGCCATGGCGGTCGTCAGGGGGGAAGTAGGTGCCGCCGTAGAAGGGCTTGAGGTCTGGCGTGAGAAACACGCTCAGCGGCCACCCGCCATGTCCAGTAATGGACTGCACGGTCTGCATATAGATAGAGTCGATGTCCGGGCGCTCTTCCCGATCCACTTTGACGTTGACGTAGCGTTCGTTCATGATGCGTGCAACCGCTCCGTCCTCAAACGACTCGCGCTCCATGACGTGGCACCAGTGGCAGGCTGAGTAGCCAATGCTCAGGAAGATTGGCTTGTCCTCGCGCTTGGCCCGCTCCAGCGCCTCTGGGCCCCAGGGATACCAGTCCACCGGGTTATGCGCGTGCTGCAGGAGGTATGGGCTTGTTTCATTGGCGAGGCGGTTAGGCATGGTCTTGTCCTTTTAACGGTTCATACAAGTGTAACGTTTGTGCAGAAAAACCTTTTACGGGGGCTGAAGCAAGGCCTCTTTTTTCTGCCTCCCGCCCCGACGGTTTCTGCTGCATCTGGCTTGGAGATGACGAGAATGCATGTGTTGTGTCGCAACTGGGCGGCATAGGCCCACATACTAGAGGTGCGGCAGGATGCTCATCCGATTGGAGTATGGGATGAGAGTGCACTTCGCAGAGGTGAGACGCGAATTGAGGAACTGACCCGCCCCCAGAGTTTGTACCACAGGTTATGAGACATTGCCAGCCCCTGGGCTTGTAGATGCGGTGAGGATGACCACTGGCGCAGGCGGCCGGTAGCCCAGGGAGGTGTGTGGGCGGATGTAGTTGTACTCGTGGCGCCCCTCCTCGCAGAGCACCTCCACCTCCCAGAGCGTCTCAAACACCTCCCGGTTCAGCAGCTCGTCCCGCAGCTTCCCATTGAAGCTCTCGATGTAGCCGTTCTCCCAGGAACTCCCCGGCTCAACGAAGAGCGTCTTCGCCCCCACTCGCCGCAGCCAGTGCCGGACAATCTTCGCCTGAATTCCGGGCCGTTGTCCGACCGGATGTGCTCGGGCACCCCACGCTCCACCATGAGTCTCCCCAGGCAGTCCAGCACGTGGACCGAGCGCAGTCGTCGTGCCACCTCAATCGCCAGGCACTCTCGCGTGTACTTGTCCACGATGGTGAGCAGCTTGACCGGCCTGCCGTCGCTGGTCCGCAAGGCCACGAAGTCGTAGGCCCACACGTGGTTCCGGTGCTCGGGCCGCAGCCGGACCAGGGAGCCGTCGACCAGCCAGAGCCGTCCCCGCTTGGGCTGTTTAGCGGGCACCTTGAGTCCTTCCCGCCGCCAGATGCGCTCCACCCGCTTGTGGTTCACGTCCCAGACGTCCCACCGCAGCAAGGCCGTGACCCGCTGGTAGCCGTAGCGCCCGTACCGGCTCGCCAGTTGGACGACGGAATTGGTCAGCGCCTCCTCGTCGTCAGCGACGCGCGGGGTATAGCGCTGGGTGGCCCGTGGCTGCCCTAGTGCCCGGCAGACACGCCGCTCGGAGACCTGCAGCCGCTCTCGCACCGCTGCCACGCATCGCCGCCGACGGGCCGGGCTCAAAAGTTTCCCCGGGCTAGCCTCCTTGAGAATCTGCTTGTCCAGCGTGAGGTCGGCCACCACGTGTCGCAGACGGCTGTTTTCCGCTTCCAGCTCCCGGAGCCGCTTGGCCTGGTCGACCTTCAGGCCGCCGTACTCCTGGCGCCACCGGTAAACCGTGTGGTCGGAGACCCCGATCCGCCGGCACACCTGTGCCACCGTCTCCCTCCTGGGCCAGGCCTAGCTCCACCTCCCGCAGCTTGGTGATGATCTCTTCCGTGGTCCGCTGTTTTCTCGGCATCGCTGCCCCTTTTTTGTACCGTCCAGTCTGATCTTTCAGACGGAGCAGTTCTAAGGGGTCAGGTCAACATTCCTTCTCACTAACACCTTGTGGCTCCAAGGTATTCAGTTAGATTCGTGTTGGGCTCGAACATCCTTCATACATATGAATGGCCTGCGCCAAAGCGGGCGGTTTGGCATAGGCATCCCGCATACTCGTCGTCGTGTTACAAAGCTCAATAGCATCGGAGCGCTATTCCAGCCCCTTTATCTCCAATGTACTCACCGTACTGGTCGCCAAATCCGCGACGCGGATGAGGTGGTTGTTGGTGTCGGCGATGTAGAGCTTGCCGTGGGCGGCGGACAGGCCGCCCGGCTCGTGGAAGGACGCGAGGGCGCCGGGGCCGTCCTGCTTGCCGGGCTTGCCAGCGCCCAGGTAGGCCATTGAGCTTTTGGTGCGCGGGAACACGCGCTTGATTTTGCTGTTGAAGGTATCAGCAAGGTACAGGATGTCCTGATAGGAGCAGACGCCCAGCGGGTGTTGCAGTTTCACTATCTCGCCCATACCGTCCACGTCGCCGAACGCGAACAGGTCCGAGCCGACAATTGTCCGCACAAACCCGTCCAGCCTCAGCTCAACCGCGCGGACGGAGCTGGTCTCGCTATCGGCAACGTACATGATGTCGCCGTGGATGGACAGGCCGCTGGGCTGGGCCATCTTCGCGTTCGCCAGAGGCCCGTCGCCGAGGCCCTCTGCGCCGGAGCCAGCGAACGGCAGGATCTTCTTCTTCTTCAGGTCCAGCACCCAGATCTGGTGGAACCCTGCCATGGCGATGTAGAGCATTCCGTCCTTGTGCGCCAGGTCCCACGGTGAGCTGAGCGCCGTCTCCAGCGCATCGCCGCCGTCGCTGTGCTGGAACGCCTGCGAGCCGACGCCCGCCACGGTCTCCACGGTCTTGGCCACCAGATCCAGCTTGCGGATGGTGTGGTTCTCGTTATCCGCCACGTACAGGTCTTGTCCGACGAGGGCCATGCCCTGCGGCGCGTTGAATGTTGCTTCCGCAAACAGCCCGTCCAGCATGCCGAAGTCGCCGCTGCCCGCCACGCTCAGTACCTGGCCATCCAAGTCCGCCACCACAATCTGGTGATGGTTTGAGTCAGCAATGAAGAGGCGGTTGGACTTCTCGTCCGCCAACACCTTGCCGGGGAAAGAGAGCGGGCCAAGCTCCGGCCGCTCAAGCTGGAACGGAAGCGGCTTGCGGTCAACCCAACCCTTCTGGTCAAACTCCGCAATCATGTCTTTGATAACAGCACCTAACCCAACCGCTGTTATCTCGCCCTCATGGATGCCCATGATTTTGCCTTGCGGGTCAATGAACATGAGCGTGGGCCACGAGCGCAGGCCGTACGAGCGCCAGACCCGGAAGTCCCGGTCATTCATCACGGGGTGCGGAATGCCCAGGCGCAGGACAGCTTTCCGCAAATTTTGCGTTTCTTTCTCCTGTGGAAACTTGGGCGAATGGATGCCCAGGACGACGAGTTCTTCCACGAACCGCTTTTCCAGAATGCGTAGCTGGGGAATGATGTGCATGCAGTTGATACAGCAGTACGTCCAAAAATCCAGGATGACGATCTTGCCGCGCAGGTCTTTGAGGCTGACCGGCTGTGAGGTGTTGATCCAGTCCACACCCGTAGGGAACTCTTTGACCTCGGTAGTGCCCGCAAACGATTTCTCGGTCGTCATTCCACTCCCCCGCGGTGTGTTCGCAGATATCTTGACGCTCGAAAACAGCGCGTATCAGTATTATAGGTGAATATGAATTCGAAGACCGCCGCCCCGCCCGCATCACAGCATACGATGCGAGTACATCGGCTGCTGCTTGAGTGGTTCGCCACGCACAAGCGCGATATGCCGTGGCGGCGCACTCGTGACCCGTTCGCCATCCTCGTGTCCGAGTTCATGCTCCAGCAGACGCAGGTCGCCCGCGTGACGCCCAAGTACGAAGTGTTTATGACGCGTTTTCCGACTATCGAAGCGCTGGCCGCCGCATCCGTGAGCGAGGTGTTGAAGGCGTGGTCAGGCCTGGGCTACAACATGCGGTCGATCAGGCTGCACCGCGTGGCGCAGGAAGTCGTCAAGTCGTTTGGCGGCACCATCCCGTCCGCGCCGGATGACCTGCGAAAGCTGCCGGGCATTGGTGCGTACTCCGCCGCGGCGGTGGCCTGCTTCGCCTTTGCTGCGCAAATGCCTACTATTGACGTCAACGTCCGCCGGGTCGTGGGCCGCGTGCTGTTCGGCATCGAGTCGCCGTCCGTCAAGGAAATGGACCAAGCGGCCACCGACCTGCTGCCGACGGGCAAGGCCCGCGACTGGAACTTGGCGCTGATGGACCTGGGCGCAACGGTGTGCACAGCAAAGCGTCCCCATTGCTTTGAGTGCCCGCTGCGCGACGGCTGCGTGGCCGCTCCCGAGTTTGAAAGCCCGTTGCGCCAGGTCGCAGAATCTACAGTCACCTACAAGGCGAAGCAGCCGTTCCGCGAGTCCAACCGCTACTACCGCGGACGCATCGTGGAAGCGCTGCGGCACGTGCCGGACGATGGGGTGCCGCTGGCTAGGCTTGGCCCTACTGTAAAGGACGGTTTTAAGAACCGCGACCTGCCGTGGTTGAAAAAGCTTGTGGACGGGCTGGCCAAGGACGGGCTGGTGTTTGTTATAGAGAGTGGGAACGATCCGGCGAGTGAAGGGGACATAACGGTTTCTTTGCCTGGTGGCTAGTGAGCACAGGAAGGAGTTCCCCACCGGGGCCGCCTAGTTTCGCGTACCCGCCAAGTAGGTCTGCAAGGCATCCCCCACCACAGTTCTCAGCTTTGTCCATGGGTCTTTCACAATGGATAGCTCGTAGGTACTGGACTGGGCGTACGTCTTGCCGAGATAAGGAAAGTAGAGGAGGGTGGCGATCCAGAACCCTGGTTGGATTGTTGCGGGGTCAAATTCTGCAAGGATGAACCCATCGGCGCCGCTGACCTGCCAGCACGCGAGCGGCTTGCCGTTGTGCGCCAGTGCAATCGCCTCAGTCCAGGAGGCGCGGCGATCCATGCCGGTCAGGTCGTCCATGAGCTCCAGCAGGCGCTCCGCCCGGATTACATCTGTGGCCTCGTCACCGGCGAAGCGGTGGGTGCGCACACTGTCCCACTGCTCCCACAACGACGGTACGAGGAGGCCGCCATCGGTTGCAAGCGCGAACGAGCCGGGCACTTTCTCGGACCAGGCAACCGCCTTGAGCATGGCGTTCTCTTGATGTGTCTTGCCGGTCTCCGGCACGTCCAGCCGGAGGTTTAGGGACTGCGGGGAGTGGATAGTGCCTGAAACGTTTTCGAGCACCCAGCGGAGCCGGGCCTGTTTGGCCTCGTTGCTGGTCGCCAGGAGTATCCGGGGAGCAGCCACAGCTCGACGCCTCTCACAACAGATGGGCAGAAATCCCGTGCGGTGGAAAGCCATACAAATTGTGCCACGGGTACCGCATGAACGCCAGCCGTGGGTCGGCAGAGGGGATAAAGGTTATCTGGCGGTGGAACAGATAGAGTGAAAGAATGACCGAGATGAAGATAGCTGTCATCGCTCTCACGCTTTTGCTGCTTGCGGGCGCATGCCAGCAGACTGCGGGTACGGTGTCCACGCCGCCCTCCGGTGCGCCCACGCCGTCGGCAGGAGCCAAGCCATCACCTGCGCCGCCGACGGACAGCGGGTCTCCCGCTCCGGCTGCTCCTGCGCCCGCGTCGCAAGCCACCGGTCCGCTGCCATCGCTGCGGGCGGAACAGGTCTTCAAGCGCCTGCCTTCTAACGCCATTACCAAGCCGGTGTTCATAACTTCGCCGCCTGGAGACACGGCGCACGTGGTTATTCTTTCTCAAGACGGCAAAGCGTACCTATTCAACAATGATCCGAACGTCAACAGCGCGCAGGTGTTCATTGACCTCACCAGCAACATCAGCCGCGACCGCGGTGAAGAGGGGCTTCTGGGCATCGCGTTCCACCCACAGTACCAGACCAACGGCTATGTGTACTTGTACTACTCGGCGTCGGGTGGCGCCCGCCGCACGGTGCTGAGTCGCTTCACTGCCAACGCCGGGCGCACGGCGCTTGATCCGGGCAGCGAGGTACTACTGCTAGAAGCCCCCCAGCCGTTCCCCAACCACAAGGGAGGGATGCTGACCTTTGGGCCTGACGGTTACCTTTACCTGGGCCTTGGGGACGGCGGCAGCGGCGGCGACCCGCAGGGGAACGGGCAGAACCTGCGCGCGCTGCTAGGAAAGATACTGCGCATTGATGTGAACTCGCAGGCGAGCGGGCTGAAGTATGGCATCCCACCGGATAATCCATTCGCCAACCGTGCTGAGGCCAGGCCGGAGATTTACGCGTACGGCATGCGCAATCCGTGGAGGTTCTCGTTTGACCGCGCCATCGGCCAACTGTGGGTTGGCGATGTTGGGCAGGACGCACGTGAAGAGGTGGACGTTGTGCAGAAGGGCGGCAACTACGGGTGGAACATTATGGAGGGCAAGAACTGCTACCAGCCCAAGACGGGGTGCAACCAGCAGGACTTACAACTGCCCGTCGCTGACTACGGACATGACCTTGGCTGCTCGGTTACGGGCGGCTACGTCTATCGGGGCAAGGAAATGCCGGCGCTGGTGGGCGCGTACCTTTACTCCGACTTTTGTTCCGGCCGTGTCTGGGCGCTCCGCTACCAAAACGGGCAGGTGACCGAACAGGCGCAAGTGGCCGATACGAAAGTGCAGGTGACGTCATTTGCGGAAGACCCCGCCGGGGAACTCTACCTGCTTTCGTATGACGGCAAGATCTACCGTCTGCGCGCGGCGAATTAACAAGAAGCCGCTCGCGGTTGTGGCCACGATCGACTCTACGTTCCTGCGTGACGCCGGAAGACTACGCCGCTTTTCCCCTCTTGACTTCGGCCTTGTCTACAACCGGGACCCGCTGGTGGTACGAGCGCAACATCCACGCGGTCTTCCGATGCTTCATCAGGATGTCCTGGAGCATATTCTCCGTGGCGGGGTCATGGTGCTCGTCACACGTTTCAATGTAATCGTGCAAGCTTTCAGATACATGGTCGTGAACTTCCATAAGCTCTTCGAGCATCTTCAAGGCTTCTGGAAGATGCCCAGGGTGCTCCTGTAATTTGGTGTGTTGCTTCATTTCCGCCAGCGTGCCAATGGCGATGCCGCCCGCCGTCCTCACTTGTTCGGCCACGTCATCGACGATTTGGTTGAACATCCCGTACTGCTCATCCAGGAGACGGTGCATCTCCATGAAGCTTGGCTCAACGACGTTCCAGTGGAAGTTGCGGGTCTTGGTGTAAAGCATCAACTCGTCCGCGGGAAGCAAGTTCAACATCTTGGCCACAGCGATTCGGTCTTCGTGCGATTGATGTTCCTGTTTCGGTACATCCACCTCCTTCACATCTTCATCTCCAACCATAACAACCGCAGCATCGGCCTGCCGAGCCTGCAACCGATAAAAAAACAAGCAAAAGGTCGCTAACCTTCTTGGACAGTAGCGAGCCGATGCTAGCGGCGGCGGAACTCACGTTCCAGTTGCGATGCACTCAAGTGCATGGTCGTAGGGCGGCCATGGGGGCAGGTGTTTGGCTCGCGGCAGGCGTGCAGGAGGCGGAGCATCTCAGCCATCTCCGTCATGTTCAGCGCTTGGCCCGCGCGCACTGAGCCGTGGCAGGCCGTAGTCGCCGCCAGGCGCTCCTCCCACGTCGGGAACGCCGTTTCGCTCGCGGCTGCGTCAAGCAATTCCGTGAGGGCGCGATTGGCGCCCTTGGCCACCAGCACCGCCGGCATAGCGCGGACCAATAGAGTCCGCGCTCCAAAGGGCTCAAGATGCCATCCGTACTGTGCAGGCAGGTCACCCAGTAACGCCAGCGTTTCCTGCTGCTGCGGCGCTAGTTCCACTGCCTCCGGATTGAGTAGCCCCTGCGAGTCTGGAGCCTGCAGCTCGGCCCCCCAGCGGAGGCGCTCATACTGCACCCGCTCGTGCGCGGCGTGCTGGTCAATCAGGTAGATACCATCCGGCCCCTCCGCCACAATGTACATAGTCTGCATCTGCCCCAGGACGTGGAGTTGCGGCAGCGCCTCATGCGGGGGCATGACGGACTGGTCGGGCCGCTCACCGGCAGGGGGCTGCTGAGCGATTCTGGGCGAGGTTAAGGGAAGTGGTTGCGGTGGAGTTGCGCCAAGTGCGGGTGGGGCCGAGGCAGCCTGACGGACTGTTGGGGTATTGATGCTAGGCACCGGCGACTGCACCAGCAGCGTCGTGCGCACTGCACGCTGCACCGCCCCAAACACCGCGCCCTCCAACCGGAACCGCACTTCAGACTTGGTAGGATGCACGTTGATATCGACATCACCAGGAGGCACCGACACCGTCAGCACTGCAATGGGATGCCGTCCCTGTGTCAGCAGGCCCAGGTACGCCTGCTCCACAGCGGCGACGAGTGAACGGTTCTGGATAGGCCTTCGATTCACAAACAACGTGATATAGCTGCGGTTCCCGCGGCTGAGCTCCGGCGGGCTAATAAGCCCCCGCACCCGCACATCCGCTGCGTTCGGGACATCCGAAGGCGCAGATGTTGCCTCCAGCAATACGCGTGCAACGTCAGCCCCATACAGAGTGGCTGCCGCATCCCGTAACGTACCAGTCCCGTGAGACGCCAGCGTCTCTTTGCTATCTGACTTGAGAGAGAACGCTACTTCGGGATAAGCCAGGACGTACAGACCAAGCAGGGTCGCAACGCGGGATGCCTCAGTCTGCGCCGATTTCAAGAACTTCCGCCGTGCCGGGAAGTCTGCAAACAGCTTGCTGACGGTGATGGTTGTGCCCTGCGGGGCCCCCTGCGGCACATGGCGCATCGCCTCGCCCGCGCGCACATCCACGAGGCTGCCCACGTCCTCACCAAGGTGGTGCGTCAGCACGCTCACGGACGATACCGCGGCAATGGAGTAGAGTGCCTCCCCACGGAAGCCCAGCGTTGCTACACGCTCCAGGTCATCAGCCGATTGCAACTTGCTGGTGGCGTGCCGCTGGAATAGCATTTCCGTGTCAGCAGATGCAATGCCGCGCCCATTATCCGTCACGCGGATATGCTCAATGCCGCCTTCCAGTAGCTCGATGGCAACGCGGATGGCGCCTGCGTCCAGCGCGTTCTCCACCAGCTCTTTCACTACAGAAGAAGGCCGCTCGACCACTTCGCCAGCGGCGATTTTTGCGGCAACATCGGGCGGCAGGCGGTGGATTGGCATGGCTAGAGCTGCGATGTCTTTGCAGCAGCCCGAAACGCGGCATCGCTGGACGTGCCCGTGGTGCGGAAATCCGTAATGATGCGGTAGACGCGCTCCATCTCGCGGTCGCGCTCATCCGCCATCCAGAACGGCCTGACGGTAATGCCGCCCAGCACGCCGCAAATCTCGGGGTAATCGTCAACAATCAAGTCAGGGCGCACAGGAAGCTCTTTGCGCTCCAGCATCCCATTGACGATCTCCAAATAATTTTGGATGGGCTTTTCAAAGACGCCGCTCACGTACGGTTCCAGGCCGTGCGTGCGCACCACCTGCCATCGAACGCCCATGCCGGACCAGATGTAGATGTCGTCTCCGTCTGCTTTCAGCTTCTCAAATGTCTCCTTGACCAGCGGCCTCAGCTTGCCATTGACTGAAATGATGGTGTAATCGATATCGAAGAACAGGTTCACGCACCGCTCCTTCTTCATTGCACATAACCCTGTTGAGTCTAAAGAACCCGCACACACGCGTCAATCAACGAGCACACCCTCGCCTTGTCGCGCTGATGGGCAAGCGATACAATGCCGCGCATGAGCAGGAGAAGCCAATGGCAGGCGTTCTGGCGTTAGCGGGCGGTGTGGGTGGCGCGAAGCTGGTATGGGGGCTCGCCCAAATCCTCACGCCTGACAACCTTACCGTGGTGGTGAACACCGGCGATGACGACGAGTTCCACGGCCTGCACGTTTCCCCAGACCTGGACACGGTGATGTACACACTGGCAGGCATGGCGAACCCGGAGACCGGCTGGGGGCTGGTGGGCGAGACGTTTCAAGCGCTGGCCGCGCTCCAAAAGCTGGGCGCACCGACCTGGTTCAACCTGGGCGATAGGGACCTGGCCACGCACATTCGCCGCACCGAGCTCCTACGCAAGGGCTCAACGCTCTCCCACGTCACGGAGCAACTGTGCCAGCACCTGGGCGTCCGATGCCGCGTAGCCCCCATGACGGACGCTCGTGTACGCACTACTGTGACCACTGATCAGGGCGTCATGCCGTTCCAGGAGTATTTTGTGAAGCACCGCTGCGAGCCGCAGGTGAAGGACCTGGTTTTTAAGGGCGCGGACTGGGCGCTCCCTTCGCCAGGCTTCGACAAGGCGCTCCGTGAAGCCGACGCGATTGTCTTTTGTCCGTCCAACCCGTTTGTGAGCATTGGTCCCATCATGGCCCTTCAGGGCGTGCGCCAGCGCATCGAGTTGTTCAAGGGCCCGCGCATCACCATCAGCCCCATCATCGGCGGCGAGGCGGTCAAAGGCCCTGCGGCCAAGATGTTCCGGGAGCTTGGTGAAGAGCCAAGCTCGCTGGCGGTGGCGCGCCGCATGTCGGGGCTGTGCACGCATTTTGTTCTGGACAATGTGGACGCGGCGCTTGTCCCGCAGGTGGTCAAGCTAGGAATGCAGGTGGAGGCCACGAATACGTTTATGACCACGCCTGAGGACAAGATACGCCTGGCCATGTTTGTGTGTGGGTTGGCTGGCGTCTCTCTGAAGTAAGCCACGTAGCGCTTTTGTCGCGGCACATTAAACGCCGATAAGCCCATAATAAGAGGAGCCTTCTTTGTGCCTAAGGAGCATTCCATGCCAAACTCGAATGACGACCTGAAAACAAAGTACGATGCACTGGACTGGAAAGGGCCAATCGACACGCCGGAAGCGATTGACTCCGGCTGCTTGTTCGGGTTCCCTTACGACTACCCGGACTCAAACGCCGAGGTGGTTATTGATACGGACGAGTTCACAGCGGTGTGCCCGTGGACGGGGCTGCCGGACATTGGTCAGGTGGTCGTCCGCTACGTGCCAAGCCGTGTGTGCCTGGAGCTGAAGTCCATGAAATATTACCTGCTGTCCTACCGCAACGTGGGCATTGTGCAGGAGCACGCCGCCAATCGCATGCTGCAGGACTTTGTCCGCGTGACACAGCCCAAGCGGATGCAACTGAAGCTGGACTACAAGGCGCGTGGCGGGATACACACGGTGGTGGAAGTAAGCTACGAGGCCGGGAAGAAGGGGTTAACTGGCTTTGCACAAGAAATGCCTCCTGCACAAATAATAAGACGTTTGCACAAATAATCAGCCCGCCGCTGGTCATGTTACAATCCTGGCGGCTAAGCCTTGAATTGCTATGTTGGCGAAGAGAGCAATGGTCGGGGTTGCAGAGTATTTAGGGCAAAGAACCGATGTCCAACAGCCACATATCGCACCCGCGCCCGTTGGGTCTCTATGCCCATTCATGGGCGGCACATGCTCAAAAGTTGCACAAGGCAACAAGCCAATTTGTTCGGTGCGTGGCGCAAACGGCGTCCTCTGGATATCTTGCAGGCATCGGCTGTGTTCTACCCGCACTAGCCACCCTCTCTCGGCTTACCAACTTGCCTTACTGCTTGAAGTAGCTAAAACAATTTTTGGCCCCGCCATTCTTGCTGCCGATGTGGGTGTCAGGCGGGAAGTCAGCATGCCTGCCGGGGGGGGGAGGCACATTTCCCACGTAGATTTCGTGATGGTGCTCAGCGATCCAGACGCCGTCAAGCCCTAGCTCGTCCAGATACTTCATCAGATCCAGCTCCTGGAGCGTGATTTCCTGAGCAGTTTTGCCAGGGGATACTTGAAACAGATGAACGGTGCTGCACTTCATGATGTGCCTCCGTTTTGCTATGCAACATACACGGAGAGTATAAACCCCCATCAGAACATGTTTATCCTGTGGCCCATGGGGAGAGCAGGTGACGCAGAGGCTCTGTGTGTCCAGCTTGACGGCCCCTTCTTCGGGCGGCTCTTGGGCGGTCTCGCCCTGCGCGGTATGCACGCGGAGCAGCTGGAGATTCAGCGTGTTGAAGCCGACGCAGGGAGCATGGTCATGCCGAATTCTTCTGCCCATGCTGCCGTTACGGCTTTCCGCACCTCTTCCATCTTTACGGGTGCGCCGAGCTCTTGCGCTAGGGAGGTTGGCTGTTTGTCTGGCATGCCGCAAGGGACGATGCGGTCAAAGTAGCTGAGGTCTGTATTCACGTTCAGCGCAAAGCCATGGGATGTGACGCCGCGGCTGACTCGGACGCCGATGGCCGCCAGCTTCCGGGCGCCGACCCAGACGCCAACACCGGCCTGGTTGCACGACGCGGCCACGCCCAGCCCAGCCGCCGCCTTGATAAGCACTTGCTCCAGCGAGTGGACGTATTGCACCGGCCCTATCCCCAGCGCCCGAAGATCGAGAATCGCGTAACCCACTAGCTGCCCGGGGCCGTGGTAAGTCGCCAGGCCTCCGCGGTCCACGTGATAGACCATGGCGCCAAGCCGGGCTAGCTCCTCCTGAGAGGCCAGCACCTCGGCGTCCTGCCCGCGCCGGCCAAGAGTATAGACGTGAGGGTGTTCCAGCAGCAGTAACGTATCGGGGAGAGAGCCGGCTTGCCGCTGCTCAACCAGCCGCTTCTGCAACGCCCACGCCTCGCCATAGGGAACAAGGCCAAGCTCGGAAACCAGACATTCTCGATACGCCAAGTACGACTCCTAGAATCAGCGAGAAGGGAGCCAGCGAGATGGCAGAGTACCAGCTAGGCACGGAGGGCAATAGCAGCGTCCGCGATATTTATCTGTCTTCGGTATACCATGTTCCCGCAACATGTTCCCAGCGTACATGAACCAGACAGGCAATGAAAACACCTAACATAAACGCCGCAAAGGGAGGAAAGGGCGGACTCAAAACCCCGGCCCTCCTGTTTTGTCATCATGACCGGTCGCCACTGCGAACAACTCACGCGCCGCACAACGGCAACGCGCGCAAAGGGGTCAGGCTGAGCTGCAGTTGCAACTGGCTTCCCACCGCGATACGAGATTTCGGAACTGCTCCCGCTGTCAGCTCGATGGCGTACATGGCTACTGCACGCGGCGTATAGATAATGAGCTGGTTGTCCGGCGCGCCCGGTTGTGGAATCATCGTCTGCACATCGACCACCAGCCCGTTGCGGTCAACCCACACCGCATCAAGCGGTAGGAGCGTGTCTTTCATCCAGAATGCCCATTTGCTCTCGCTGGTGTAGACGAACACCATCCCATGTCCCGCCGGCAACGACTTCCGCTCCCTCAGTCCACTTTTGCGTTCGTCCGCGGTGTCTGCGATCTCCAGCGTCATCATGCACTGTCCCAGAATGGCGTAGCCCTCTACTATTCGGTCAGTGAACGATGCGATAGGCGTTGGCGTAAGGATTGTTTGCGGCGAGACGGCAGAGGACGGCGGCGCTGGAGGCGGCTTTGGCAGAGCGCCGCCCGCCTTGGCGCAGGCAGCCACGAGCAAGAGGCTAGCCAGAATCAAGAACAATGAGACGGGGCGTTTCATTGCCGACCCCTTTAACCTGGTTCCATTGGTGTGCTCCTCAGTGGAACGCAGGCCGCCAGTTTTGGTTAGGAACTCGCTAGCTTTTGAAGGGCATGCCGCACCCTGTCTTCAAGCGAAACACTCTTGCCCGATGGCGCCTGTCCCAGCGCGCGCTGCGCCTGCGCAGGCGTATAGCCAAGAGCAACAAGGGCGTCCAGTGCGTCGTCCTGCTCTGGGTGTAGTACTGCGCCCTCTTTGAGTAAGTCGCTTTCTTTCTGCATTTTTTCACGGAGCTCCAGCACCAGCCGCTCAGCGGTCTTTTTGCCAATGCCAGGCACCTTTTGCAGCCGCTGCGTGTTGCCGGACACAATGGCGACCGCCAGCGCCTCCGGCGTCTCCGCGCCAAGCAGTCCAAGTGCGCTCTTGGGTCCGATGCCCGAAACGGTGACCAGTAGCTGGAATAACCGGAGCCCCTGGGTTGTAGGAAACCCATATAGAGAGATGTCGTCCTCACGGACGACGAGCTGGGTGTGCAGGCGAACAGCATCGCCCACCTTCCCCAAGTCCTCGATAGTTGCGTTTGGTGTAAACACCTTAAGGCTGACGCCACCAACGGCGACGACCACAAACGAATCGCTAACTGCCTCAAGTAGGCCGCGGACGCCTGTAATCATTTCTGTGAGTCCCGGATAAGTGCGTTGGTCTGCTGCTGCTGTGCATGGCAGAGGGCAACCGCCAGCGCGTCGGCGGCGTCGGCAGGCTCCGGTTTCACATCAAGACCAAATAGGAGGCGAATCATTTCTTGAACTTGTTCCTTTGAGCTGCCGCCACCGGCGGTCACAGAACGCTTTACTTCAGCAGGCGCGTAACGAAACACTGGCAAGCTGCACTGCGTTGCCGCCAGCAGCGCGATCCCCTGGGCCTGGCCGACAGCGATTGCTGACTTGGCGCTTGTCCGGAAGGCATCATCACCGTTTGAACGTGGAACAAATGGCTCTTCAATAGCGAGGGTGTTCGGTTTCCAGACGTGAAGAACATCCATAAGCCCGCTGTAGATGCGTTCGAGGCGCCGCTCCACTGGAGCAGATGCGGGTGCGCGGAGGACGCCACAGGTCAGGTAGTGAGGCATGCTGCCCGCAAGCTCCAGAATGCCATAGCCCATGCGGAGCGTGCCGGGGTCTATCCCAATGACACGGTGGAGCGCCGGTCGCAACAGACGATCGGGCATGCGTGCTTACGCTGCAGCAGTCTTGTACCGCTCGATGACCGCCTCAGGGAAGTCGGCGTTCGTGGCAACGCGCTGTACGTCGTCCATGTCTTCGAGGCGGTCCAGCAGCCGCAGGGTCTGTTCCGCGCTGCGTTCATCAAGCGATGCAAGCGTCTTAGGCACCATGGTCAGCTCTGCGCTGGCAATCTTGACGCCCTTCTGTTCCAGAGCCTTACGGAGGGTATCGAAAGCGGCTGGCTCGCACCGGATCTCAACAGCGCCGCCATCCACAGTGAAGTCCTCAGCACCCATGTCGATGGCGTCAAGGGCCACGTCGTCGGCCTTCTTGGGGTCGACTTCCACGGTCAAGACGCCCTTGTTCTCAAATGACCAGCTCACAGAACCCGCAGAACCCATCTTGCCGCCGTTCCGCTCCATGATGTTGCGGATTTCATTCACCACGCGGTTCTTGTTATCCGTGACTACGAAGATGAGGATGGCAGCACCGCCGGGCGCGTACCCCTCGTAGAGCGCTTCTTCCAGCGTTGCACCGTCGGCGCCGCCGGTTGCGCGCTTGATGGCGCGGTCGATATTGTCCATGGGCATGTTGCCCTCGCGCGCCTTTTCAACAGCAAGCCGCAGGCGTGCGTTCATGGCAGGGTCAGGGCCACCCGACCGGGCGGCCATCATCAGCTCACGGGTGAGCTTGGTGAAAAGTTGGCCACGCTTTGCGTCCGCAGCGCCCTTTGCGTGTTTGATTGTTTTCCATTTTGAATGTCCGGACATACGTCCACCTCTATAGCTGGAGTTTTGCCTCGGTCCGTATGCTTGCCGATGCGCTGCCTCTAGATGATTTGAAGCGTTGCTCGAGTGCCTTGCTTAACCGCAGCTACGCGCAACATCAGCCGGATGGCCTGCGCCACGCGTCCCTGTTTGCCAATAATGCGTCCCTTATCCTCTGGCGCCACCGTCAATTGAATGACCAGCACCCCATCTTGTTCAGACTCGGTGACCTGAACCGCCTCAGGGTTGTGGGCCAGTGATTTGGCGACGTATTCCACAAGTTCCCTCATGCCGGCTTCTTGACCTTTTCTAACACTCCCAGCCGCTTCAGCATCTGCTCAACCGCGAGCGAAGGCTTTGCGCCTTTTTGCAGCCAGCTTACCGCTTTTTCTTCCTCAAACGTGACTAGCGGCGGGTCCTGGCGCGGGTTGTAAAAGCCAACCTGCTCCAGGTACTGGCTGTCTCGCGGCTTCCTGCCGTCGATCACGACGATTCGGTATGACGGCTGCTTGTTCTTGCCAACACGGTGCAATCGCATTCGGAGCATGAAAGGGGCAACCTCCTCATTAATGGCGCAACACAATAGACGCTTGAATTCTAGACTTTTGGCTTGCAGGTGTCAACGACCACGTGCGCCGCTACTGCCTGAAAATGAGCATGCTATCATTACCTGCATGACAGAACGTACACGTGACGTCTTTGATTTCCACACCCATACTACCCTCTCCGACGGCATAATGGCTCCTGCTGAGCTTCTCCAGCACGCGATGGACAACGGCTACAAAGCCATTGCGGTCACTGATCACGTTGATGAGCTGAGCGACATTGAGCGTATCCTGGAAGTTCTGGTCCGCGAGTGCGAACAGGCAAGCAAGACGATGGACATCGTCGCCATTCCCGGGGTGGAGCTCACGAACCTTCCACTAGACCTCATTAACGATGCCGCGATCAAAGCACGACAGGCGGGCGCGCAGATTGTCATTGTGCACGGCGAAACGATTAGAAACAGTAAGGACCTGGCTCCCCGCGGCACCAATCTTGCTGCGGTCAGATCCGCACATGTGGATGTGCTTGCTCACCCTGGATTGCTGACAGAAGAAGAAGCAAAAATTGCCAGACAAAATGGCATCTATATCGAGCTTAGCTCCCGCAGGGGGCACTCGCTCACTAACGGCCACGTTGCGCGCATGGCGGTCGCCGCGGGCGCATCAATGGTGGTGAACTCGGACGCGCACATACCGGAAGAGTTGCTAACTGCGCTGCTCGCTGACCACGTTGCGCGGGGTGCAGGGCTGGACGCCCAGCACGCGTTGCAGATATTGCAGTACAACCCGCGTTTGCTGCTGGGGAAGCTGGGCCGGCTACCGGCGTCGCTGGCGGTCCAGTAATCACAACGTGAGAGGAGGCGCACGTAGGTGCGCCCCCTTCTAGCGGTGGCTTGCGGGAAGCGACGTGCTAGCTTGCCTTCTCAATCCTGAACAACTTGGTCTTGCAGACAGGGCAGGTGCCCTGGATGGCGGGGCGCCCATTCTTGAGCGTGGTTTGCTGAGGATTGGAAATCTCACGCTTGGTGCGGCATCGCAGGCAGTACGCCTCAGCCATATAGCCCTCCCATTAGTCAGGTACGGAGAACATAGCGTGGCAGTTCTCAGGTGTCAAGGGCAGTGAGAGCTTGATTCCAACCATAAAACATACGCACGCAGCAAGCATCGCTGTGTTCCGAGGTGGTACCATAGGTTGCAAGTGGCGCAGTCACAACACAAGAAACAGTGGGTCATCACGAGGAGGTTCGTATACACAAGAACACAAAAGTCCTCAAAAACCTGGCAAAGTATTAGGAAAAAGTATTGATAAATAGATAAAACAGTTCTAATACTTTGATTACTTTCTGATGCCGTGGCCCAACGAGGACACCTGTTGAGGATCACGCCAAGGGTCAAATAAATAGGAGGAACTCGTGCTCTCACAGTCTTCTAGCCCCGCCATGTCCCCGCTCTCGAAGGAAGCTGCCATAGTCAATGAAGGCCCCTTTTCCCCAAACCCTTCCCAGCGTCTTTCTGACCGCCTTTCCTTCCGAAGCCGCCAGGCCATGTTCCAGGTTTCGCCGACTCCCACGGCGCCGCGCACGCACCATTCCGTGTTCCAGCTGCCGAAGTTCCGGATCTCCTCTCCCGCCGAGCGGACGCCGCTTCGCGCGGAGACGAAGCCGCCGCTACGCATTCAGCCTAAAGAACAGACCCGGCAAGAGCCTGAGCCAAAGCCAGTCATGCGCCGCGTTCACCCAGAGATTCACGCAGAGATTCCTCACGTCTGGACATGGGAAGACTGGGGCCAACAGTCGGAGCGGGATATGGCGCGCGTCTCCCGCGGCCTCGAAATAATCGCCTCAGGCGCGGCCGGTGCGCTCATTGGCGTGACCATTGCCACTGCACCGCTTCTGACGGATCAGGCGGCCGCGTTCCCTTACCTGTTCACAATTCCCGCGGGCGCTACCGTCGGCATGCTTGCCGG
Source organism: Dehalococcoidia bacterium (assembly GCA_009692665.1). Lineage (GTDB taxonomy): Bacteria > Chloroflexota > Dehalococcoidia > Lucifugimonadales > SHYT01 > SHYT01. The sequence goes on from SHYT01000005.1 coordinate 113,427, forward strand.
GTACGTCCTGGGATACAAGCGCTGGTCAGTACGCCGCCACTAAGCATTGGATATGCCAACTGAGGACAGTTGGCGCGTCTAAGGGCATATAAGACCACCCCCATCCGGGACCCGGGTTGGGGTGGTCTTTTCGCAAAAGGCCAAAGCGGAAGTGCAAGCGGACTACAAGACGATATGCCCATTCGTCTTAGGGCAGATGTGCTTCCCAGGACCTATGGGCGCCGTACACAGGGGACACAGCGGGCGGCCAGCAGCGCACACGCCTAAGGCTTCTTCCATAAATGCGGTCATCTGCGTCCGGCTGCCAGACATGCGGATGGACACGCGGTCTTCGGCCGTAGATTCTTCATCGCTGAGTTCCAGGATAAACCGATCGCCGCGACGGTCGTAACCTAGCACCAGCCTGCTAACCTGAAACTCCACGTCCGGCACGGTGCGGCGCTCCGCCAGTGGCCCTGGGACGGAGGCGTCCGGTTTTGCGCCATTAGCAGAGAGGAGCTCTTGAAGGCCCATGGCAAGCTGCAGGAGCTCCTGTTTCTCTACCCACGCCAGCACCCGGCCGCCTTCAGCGTCAATGCGGACGTTGAACCTGCGCTCTCCGGGGCGGCCCACAGCGGCTGCTTTGATAGCGTGGACGCTGCCAAATTCGCGGCGCGGCGTGGGCATAACAACCTCATCGTGACCTGCTCAACGGTATGATACCACGGAGGGCGACGATACCGGGACGGCGCGTCCCGCCGGGCCCCTAGCCACCGAATATAAGGTGCTGTTCAGGGTCTTGGTGTTGCCATCCCATTCCTGGAGGAAGGGCTCGACCCAGTGGATGTCGCGGTACTCTACACGATGGACTACGTCCGCACACGCTTTCGTGAGCCAACTGCCCATAGCGACATCGCCAAAGCAGAGCGCTACGCCAACTGATGGGTTAGAAGTTACAACGCCTTGCAGACAGTGTCCCGATCAGGACACCTTCACTCCAGCAGACTGCGTTGACGTGGCACGAGACGATGGCTTGCTTGAGAAGAGGTCCTGCGCCACTTCAATAAACGCGCTGGGGGGGCCGGCCAGCCGCGCTCCTTTGCGGTGAAACAGAGTGGTGGAAAGGACCACCTGGAACTTGTCCTGGATGTCCACCTGCACCAGCGTGCCGTCCTGCTGTTCACGCTCAAACGACGAGCGCGGCAGCAGCGAAATGCCCAGTCCAAGCTCCACGATCTTCTTTGTAGCTTCAATGCTGTCCATCTGCATGGTGACCTTGGGCACAATGCCCGCCTGCTGACACGCGTTGTTGATGGCAGTGTAGTAGAAGGACCCAGCGTCATAGAGGACAAGAGGCTCCTTGGCAATTTCCATGATGGATGCCTTGCCTGCCTTGGCAAAGCGGTGCTCAGGATGTGTCACCAGGACAATGTGCTCGTCAAATAGCTGGATGGGCGTTAGCTCATGGTGCTGCATGAACCGGCCCAGACCAATCTGTACTTCATCGTTGAGGAGCATATCTACTACACCGGCTGAGCGCCCGGTGCGCACTACGATCTCAATCTCAGGGAAACGCTGCCGGAAAACGTGGAGCAGCTTGGGCAGTGTGTAGGTGCCAATCGTACGCGCCGTGCCAATGCGCAAGAGGCCAGCCTTGGTCTTGCGGAACTCCTCTAAGCCTGTCTGGCCTTCTTCTAGCGCATGCATGGCCCGCTCAGCATAAGCGAGAAAGAGTTTGCCCGCCTCCGTCAAGCGGACAGAGCGGGTGCTGCGTTCAAAGAGTGACTCACTAAGGTCCCGCTCCAGGGCCTGGATACGAGCAGTCACCGTGGGCTGGGTCAGGAACAGCGCTTCCGCAGCGCGCCGGAAGCTCTGCAATCGCGCGACCTGGATGAACGCTTGTACCTGACCAAGTTCCATCACATACCCCCAAGATTTGTTTTACACCGCAGCTACCAGTGGGACTTCGCATGGACAGGCTCCAACGAGGGATGACGAACCGCCTTTCGGTACTGCTCTCATTTAATAGCTTCGCTTGCATTTGCTCCGCTCCACACTGGGTGCTGATTAACTCGCCACCTGGCTGAAAACCGGTGTGAAGGCCCGTATTTAGATGCATTTTTCAGTCTACGTCCACGGTTTTTCCAGATAGTTAATTTGACATGACCACCCATGTCAGGCTGGTGGCAAAGTAAGAGCAATATGTCACGTCTATCAAATCTATCGGAATGTGCGATTTGTATTATACAATGGGCTGCCTCTACAATCTCGGTGGGCCTACTAATTCCGTAAACCCTGACAGCGGCGGCTTTATGAGGTAGATATGGTTGTAGAGACCTGGATGCAAGCCCCGACAACTAAGGCCGTTGAAGAGACTAAGGCCACCGGTTCGCTCCCTAAGACAATGAAAGCTGTGGTTATGGAGCAGTATGGTCACGTTCTGTGGAAGGAAGTCCTAACACCTATTCCTGGCCCCAATGACTGCCTCATTGAAATAAAGGCCGGCGGTTGCAACTACAACGACGTTTGGGCGCGCAAGGGAGCTCCCCTGGAAGTCGCGCTCCCTCACATCTTCGGCAGCGACTGCGCGGGCATCGTGCGCGCCATTGGCTCTGAAGTCAAGGCATTCAAGCCTGGCGACGAAGTCCTCAACCACTGCGGCATCCCCGCACAGGGCAACCCGGAGGGTCAGGAGCATCTTATCTGGGGCTTTGACCATGCGGCTATGACCGGCGGCCACGCGCAGTATGCAAAGATCCCCGCTGAAAACCTGATGCCGAAGCCAGCCAATTTATCCTGGGAAGAGGCGGCCGCCCTACCACTGGTGCTCGTCACCGTTTGGCGGCAATTGGTTACCAAAGGTGGCATCAAGCCCGGCGACTACGTGCTCATTTGGGGCGCGGCAGGCGGCATCGGTTCTATCGCCGTGCAGGTGTGCAAGATGTTCCACGCACATGCTATTGCTATCGCGTCCAGCCATGACAAGCTCGAGGCGTGCAAAAAACTTGGCGCGGATTATCTTATCAACCGAAAGACGCAGGATATTGGCAAAGAAGTACGTAATATCGTAGGCAGGCGTGGTGTGGACATTGTATTTGAGCACCCTGGCCAGCAAACTATCAACACCAGCCTGCGGCTCGTAAAGTGGGGCGGCAAAGTGGTCATCTCTGGCGCCACCAGCGGCTATGAAGCGACGATTGACCTGCGGCACATCTTCTTCCGGCAGGTGCAGCTTATTGGTTGCACACTGGGTACGGTGGAAGAGCAGCGGCAAGCGCTGAAAGCAGTGGAGATGGGCATGATCAAGCCGCTCGTTCACACGGTGCTGCCGATGAGCCGAGCAAACGAAGCCTACTCGCTCATTGAGAAAGACGAAGCGATGGGCAAAGTAGTCTTGGTGCCTGACTCCTGCTAACGGCGTGTTTCGGCGAAACGTGTACAATTCCCGAGGATGCGTTGACCGGGCAATTACTGCGGCGAGCCCGCAAGATGTCCTTGAGGTAGAGCCATGTTCAAGCTTCCTGACGGCAGGGTGGTCATTCCGCGCACCGAGATGACCTACCCTGGCATCTCCCGCGATGTGCTCACGAACAAAGACGCAGACCCTCTGCGCATGAGCCGCAGCGCCGCGGACGCCCAGCGCTCGCCGGTAGACCATGTGATGGCGGACATGGAGGACGCTTGCCCGTTTCCATTAAAGGGCGAGCCAGTCCGCAAGGCCATTGCACAGGCGTTCACCACGCTGGATTTTGGGCACAAAGTCGTCACCTGGCGGCCCAACAATGTCCGTTCAGGCCTGTTTGAGGCGGACGTCGACTATATGATGAAGCACGCCGTGGACAGGTTTCACGGCATCGTTTTGCCAAAATCGTTTGCCGTGGGTGACGTGGAGTACGCGGCGAACGTGGTGAAATTTACCGAGCGGCTGTACGGGTGGAAACACGCCGTGCAGCTTGAGGCGCTCATCGAAACGCCTAGCGCGCTGGAGCAAGTGGACGGCATTGCCGCTGTGTTGGAACGTTCCGGGCGCGGTGCGGGCCTCATCTTTGGCATTGCGGACTTTGCCTCGTTCCTTGGCATTGGCAATATTATCGCGGACCAGCACATTAAGTTTGCGTACGCCAAGCAGCGCACCGTCATCGCCGCCAAAGCGCATGGGCTGCACGCCATCGATAACGTTTTCCTGCGCCTGCCGCGCCGCACCGACTCCCCTGAGGTCCTGGCGCAAATTGACAAAGACTTACGCGCAAAGAATACGTGGTCCGCCAGCTTTGGCATGGACGGTACGTGGGTGGTCCACCCGGCGCAGGCACTCATTTCCAACGAGTGCTATACACCCACCGACGACGAGGTAAAAGCCTACAAGAGCCAGCTAGAACGCTCGCTGACCTCCGGTGGCGGCGCCATCGCGGACCCTGATACCGGCGAGATGATTGATGACGCCACACTGCGCATCGCGCTCCAGTGCTTGAGCAAGGCAGCACAGGCCAACAAGATCACATGGGACGAAGTGCGGAAAATGAACAGCAAGATTACCGAGATCACCGGCTACGACATTTTGGGGCTGGAAAGCATCAAGCATGGTTGATACAGCGAACAAGGCCTCCAGAGTTATTGTCAGCGAGGTCAAGCGCTTCGTTGATAAGGAAGTCATGCCCGTCGCGACCGAGCTGGAGCACAAGAACGAGTACCCGGCCGCGCTCGTGAAGCAGATGGCGCAGATGGGACTATTCTCCATGACCATCAGCGGTGAATATGGAGGCCTGGGGCTGTCCTTTAGCACGTACGCAGCAGTCATCGAAGAGCTGGCGCGCGGGTGGATGAGCCTGGCGGGCATTATTAACACCAATGCCATTGTGGGGTACATGGTGGAGCAGTACGGCGCCAAGGAACAGAAGGAACGGTTCCTGCCGGTGTTGGCCAAGGGTGAAAAGCGTGCGGCGTTCACCCTTACAGAGCCGGACGCGGGCTCAGACGTGGCAGCCATCAAGACCACGGCGACAAAGCACGGCGACCACTACCGCATAAACGGCTCCAAGATGTTCGTGAGCAACGGGAGTAACGCGCACTTCTACCTGGTGCTGTGCAAGACGGATAAACATGCCAACCCGCCGACGCGAGGCATGAGCGCCATCATCATTGAGAAGGGCACCACGGGGCTGGTCGTGACACGTGAGATTGACAAGCTGGGGTACAAGGGCCTGGACACCGTGGCACTAAACCTGGACGACGTGGAAGTGCCGATTACCAACTTGCTTGGTGGCAAAGAAGGCCAAGGCTTCCAACAGGTGATGAGCGGGCTGGAAGTCGGGCGCATCAACGTCGGCTCGCGGGCTGTGGGCGTCGCGCGTGCGGCGTTTGAGGACGCCATTGCATACTCGTTCCAGCGGCATGCGTTTGGCAAGCCCATCTTTGAGCACCAGGCGGTACACATGCGCTTGGCGGAGATGTACTCCAAGATCGAGGCAGCCCGCCTGCTCGTGTGGCAGGCCGCTGAAAAAAAGGACCGTGGTGAGCGCTCTGACCTGGAAGCGGGCGTTGCCAAGCTGTTCGCCAGCGAGATCTGCCAGGAAGTCGTTGTAGACGCGCTTCGCACCTTCGGAGGATACGGCTATACCAAAGAACTGCGCGCCGAACGGTACTACCGCGACGCACCGCTCCTGATCATTGGCGAGGGGACGAACGACATTCAGAAAATTGTCATCGCCCGTGCACTGGAGCGGATCTACAAGAAGTAGTCCGCGAATTCACGAATTGGCACTACATAACACTAGGAACGCCGGAGGAGCAACAACGTGGAATACGACGGCCACGATAAGTTTGGCCGCTACCTGGAAGACTTCCAAGTAGGCGATGTGTACAAGCACTGGCCAGGACGCACCATAACGGAGTCAGACAACACCACGTTCTCACTCTTGACCATGAACCAGCACCCGCTCCACATCGACGCAAATTACGCCGATGGCACACAGTTCAAGCAGCGCGTGGTCGTCGGGCCGCTGGTATACAGCGTGGTATTTGGCATGACGGTGTCGGACGTCTCCGGCAAAGCCATCGCCAACTTGGAAACCGAATCGCTGCAGCATACCGGGCCGGTGTTCCACGGCGACACACTCTACGCGGAGACCAAGGTGCTGGACCTGCGCGAGTCCAAGAGTCAGCCGGACCGCGGCATCGTCACGGTGGAGACCAAAGGCGTAAACCAGCGGGGGCAGACGGTGGTCACGTTCCGACGCAAGGTCATGGTGCCCAAGCGTCCGGTGAAGTAGGGGTTGCTCCAGGACGGCCAGCGTGCTAGTGTACGCCCCAGCGGCACCGCAAAGTGTCGAGGGCATACCCAAGGGAGTAGCCGTGCAAGAGAAACAGCATCAGGGCAAAGACGAGCTTGGCGAAGCTCAGCAAAAGTGGGAAGAGCAAGTCCTCGACCCGTGGACCAAGCGCGCCAAAGACCGCCCGGAAATCCTGGGCACCAGCTCCACACCCACTAAAGTCGTGTATACACCAGTTGATGCCCAGACCAAGTACCAAGAAGACATCGGCTTTCCGGGTCAGTTTCCCTTCACCCGCGGCGTCTACCCCACCATGTACCGCAGCCGCCTGTGGACCATCCGGCAGTACGCCGGGTTCGGCACGGCTGAAGAGTCCAACGTCCGCTTCCGCTACCTGCTGAACAACGGCCAGACCGGCCTGTCCATGGCGTTTGACCTGCCAACGCAACTTGGCTACGACTCAGACGACCCGCTGGCGCATGGCGAGGTGGGCAAGGTGGGCGTGGCCATCAGCTCGCTGCAGGACATGGAGACGTGCTTTGCGGGCATCCCCATGGACAAGGTCAGCACCTCCATGACCATCAACGCGCCCGCGTCCGTGCTGCTGGCGATGTACATCGCCGCCGCGGAGAAGCAGGGCATCTCGGCCGACAAGCTTTCGGGCACGTCCCAGAACGACGTGCTCAAAGAGTACGTGGCTCGCGGGACGTACATCTATCCGCCCAAACAGTCGATTCGTATCGGCGCCGACCTCATTGCGTACTGCGCCAACCACGTGCCGCGCTGGAATCCCATCAGCATCAGCGGCTACCACATGCGCGACGCCGGCAGCACAGCGGCGCAGGAGATTGGCTTCACTTTTGCAAACGCCATTGCGTATCTGGACGCGGTGATTGCGCAAGGCATGAAGATAGACCAGTTCGCGCCGCAAATATCGTGGATTTTCAACACGCACAACAACTTCTTGGAGGAGGTTGCGAAGTACCGTGCGCTGCGCCGCGTGTGGGCCAAGCTGCTCAAAGAGCGATACCACGCGCAAAAGCCTGAGTCAATGATGTTCCGCACGCACACGCAGACAGGTGGCTCCACGCTCACCGCGCAGCAGCCTGAGAACAACATTGTGCGCGCTGCGTACCAGGCGATGGCGGCGGTGCTCGGCGGTGTGCAGTCGCTGGCGCTGTCCTGTTTCGACGAGGCGCTGGCGATTCCGACGGAGAAGGCGCAGCGTATCGCCGTTCGCACGCAGCAGATCATCGCGTACGAGACGGGCATTTCTGAGACGGTGGACCCGTTGGCAGGCTCCTACTACATCGAAACGCTAACCAACGAGCTGGAGCGCCAGGCGTGGGAAATCATGAAGCAGGTCGAGGATATGGGCGGTGCTGTCGCCGCGATTGAGAAAGGCTTCTACCAAAAAGAGATTCAAGAAGCGGCGTACAAATATCAGAAAGAGATTGAAACCGGCAAGCGCATCATCGTAGGCGTCAATCAGTTCACTGAGGGAAACGAGGAATCGGCGCCGTTCTTCCGCGTTGACCCCAACGTGGTGAAGGCGCAGGTGGCCAAGCTGCACAAACTCCGCACCACGCGAGACAGCGCCGCCGTGAAAAAGTCGCTGGCCGCACTCAAAGAGGCTACGCAGAACTCCAGTGCGCCCCTTATGCCGCGCATCGTTGACGCCGTGAAGACGTACGCCACCACCGGCGAGATCAGCGGCACCATGCGTGAAGTGTTTGGAGAGTACCGTCCACCAGTGGTAATTTAGACGCTCGTAGCCTGCTGAAATAGCTCTACAAAAAAAGATGGGGCTCGTTGGAGCCCCATCTTTTTGTTCTGGCTTAATAGAAGCCGCCCCCACCGATGTTTCCACCGCCGGGGGCGCTTTCCCGGTAGGCTCCTCCGCCTTGCGGCGGTGTCGCCACCTACATTTACTCTACCGCTGTCCCGACCGGGAACCATCTGCGGATAGGACTAAACTCGCTTCCAGCTAGCTAGGCGGATCCGCGCTCTATCTGCACAAAGTAAAAACGAAAGCACCCCCAACAATGTCTCCACTGCTAGGGGTGCTTTTAAAGAGGCGTTGCTTCCTTCCGGTTGCATCGCCACCTAGGTTTAGCTTACTATCTGGCGGGCTCCCTGGTAACGGCCTGCTGGATTAACTTGTGGTGTGCAGGCACGCAACACGTTATTCTGGAGGTCTACGACATCAGGGTATGGAGGCAGATGACATGGTGTCCCTACACGTCAATGGGCAGGAACGGAATGCGGAACCCGACCGCAATTTACTGCAATACATCCGCTTTGATTTAGGTCTTACAGGTACCAAATTCGGCTGCGGGGAGGGTCTTTGCGGCGCGTGCACGGTCATTGTTGATGGCCAAGCCATTAAGAGTTGCCTAACCACTGCAGGCGCTGTTGCTGGTGGTTCCATCGTCACCATTGAGGGGCTGGCGCCGGAAGGCAAACTGAATGTTGTGCAGCAGGCGTTTGTTGAGGAATCCGCCATGCAGTGCGGCTACTGCATACCAGGGTTCATCATGACCTCGACGGCGCTATTGGACCGGGATGCCAAGGTAGAGCCCGCGCAGATTCGAGAGGCGCTGGCAGGCCACATCTGCCGGTGCGGCACATACCAGCGCATCTTGAAGGCTGTCGAAAGCGCGGCCAAGAAAAAGGGGGCTCAAGCATGACCCAGACATCACGGAAGGCAGAGCCTGTGCTGAGGATCTTGGGCGAGGTTGCTATCGGCTTTCCGCCGCCGCCTAATACCTACAGGAGCGTTGCATACAACAACACCAGCCCGAACACGAACCAGGCGGTCTGGCTTGAGGTGCACGGCAACGGTACGGCTACCGCGTACACAGGGAAAGTCGAGTACGGGCAGAACATTCGTACCGGTCTCGCCATGGAAGTAGCGGACGAGCTTGGGCTCCCGCTTTCGTCGGTGTGCATGGTCATGGGCGATACAGATCTCACACCCTGGGACATGGGCACATTCGGAAGTCAGAGCACCGCCCGCGTGGGTCTTCAGTTGAGGAAGGCGGCGGCCACAGCACGCCAGACCTTACTGGAGCTTGCCTCCAATCGGCTGGATGTTCCGGCAAGCCAGCTTGTTTCCACCAATGGGCGCGTTGAGTCGCAGAACGACCCTCGGCGTAGCGTCACGTGGGCCGACCTGCTGGGCCAGCAAGAAATGATGCGGAGCATCAATGACAGTGTGGCGCTCAAAGAGCAAAAAGAATTCACCGTCATGGGCAAAGCCGCCACCCGCATCGACGCGGTAGACCGTGTGACCGGTAAGATGAAGTATACCCAGGACATCATCCTGCCCGGCATGCTGTTCGCCAGGGTGTTAAGGCCGCCGTCCAGGGGCGCAAAGTTGCTGTCAGCGGACACATCTGTGGCAAAGATGATGCCGGGCGTGGCGCAGGTCGTCCACGAAGGCGACTTGGTTGCAGTACTGGCGGATAACGAAGAGCAGGCAGAGGCAGCCCTCAAGCTAATTCGCGCCAAGTGGGAAGAGATTCCGAATCAGCCCTCGCAGATCAAGGTGCCGGAGATTCTGCAAGAGACTGGACGCGAGTTCTACACCACACAGGAGACCGGCTCTCTGAAGGACGGGTTCAAGGCTGCCTCTGGCGTACTGGAAGAGACGTATTACATACCGTATGTGACTCACGCGCCCATGGAGCCGCGCGCCTCTGTGGCCAAGTGGGATGGCGACCACCTGACGGTCTGGGCTGGTAGCCAGCGGCCCTTTGGTCTCCGGTCTGACCTTGCCAAGGCCTTTGACATGGATGAGAGCAGGGTGCAAATCATGACGCCGGAAGTCGGTGGCGCATTCGGCGGCAAGAGCGTCTACGTGCTGGCCCTGGAATCCGCCAAGCTGGCAAGGGCCGCCAAGCGTCCAGTGCGCGTGGCGTACAACCGCGCTGAGGATATGAGCATGACTCATTCCCGTCCTGCCGCGCTCATTCAGATCAAGAGCGGGTTCAAAACGGACGGGACCATTGTTGCGTGGGACTTCAAGGCAATCCACGCCGGCTTCACTCCAATGATAGGGCGGCGTGAAACGCCAACGCCGTATAACATTCCCAACGTGTTCGTCTCCGTGGGCTGCGCTGATAGCCCTATCGACACAGGTGCGTACCGGTCGCTGGGTGCTGCGGTGAACAACTTTGCCCGCGAAGTCCACATGGACGAGATTGCGGAACAAGTTGGCAAAGACCCACTGGAGCTACGGTTGCAGAACATGGCGAACCCGCGCTGGCGCAGAGTGCTGACGGAAGCTGCAAAGCGCTTTGGCTGGTCCGGCGGCAAGCCGCCAACAAAACGTGGCTACGGCATTGCGATTGGTCCCGATGTGGGCAGCTATATGGCGGAGTGCGTGGAAGTAGAGGTCCAGGGCAAGGAAGTTAAAGTAAAGCGCGTCACTGGAGTGCTGGACTGCGGTTTGGTGGTGAACCCGGAGGGCGCAAAGAACCAGGTGGAAGGCGGTATTGTTCAGGGCCTGGGCAGC
>SHYT01000022.1 GCA_009692665.1 Dehalococcoidia bacterium
CAGAACGGAAACGATGAGCGCTTATGCCTATCAATTGAAGATGTCGATGAAGGTTCTCGATTTGGTGCAGCGTGGTGGAGCATGGTAATCGAATGTGGATATCAAACGGCCTGATACAGCGTATGGCTATCCTTCTAGCGGCGACTATACTATCGCCAGCGTCCAACATATCTATGAGTTGTTTCCCCCATAGGAGAATATCGAGTTGAGCGTAGAGAATCGGCTCCTCAGGCTCCGCTGGTTCAACGGCGTTATGGGGCTCGTCCACCTGGTGCAGGGCGTGCTGATGCTCACGCTGAGCACGGGTTTTTCGCTGCCGGTGACCACCGCGTTCTTGGAGTTTAACCCGGCGGCGGGCAAGCTTGCACCCGTCCCTGAGACCCTGGTAGACCTCCCCATCGGGCCCATGGTGGCCGGCTTCCTCTTCCTTTCGGCGATTGCTCACCTCCTCATCGCCGCACCGGGCATCTACCAGCGGTACGCCCGCAACCTCACCAGTGGTATCAACTACGCCCGGTGGATCGAGTACTCCTTCAGCGCATCCCTCATGATTGTCGTCATCGCCATGCTGGTCGGCATCTACGACATCGCCAGCCTGATCCTCATCTTCTCTGTGAACGCGACGATGATCCTGTTCGGCCTGATGATGGAGTTGCACAACCAGACGACTGAGAGAACGAACTGGATGTCCTTCTGGTTCGGGTCAATAGCCGGAGCGGTGCCCTGGATAGCGATAGCCATCTACCTCTTTGGGTCGGGTGGCGGAGAGGGCGGTCCCCCTGGCTTTGTGTACGGGATATTCGGGTCAATCTTCGTGTTCTTCAATGTCTTCGCCGTGAACACGGTGCTCCAGTACAAGAAAGTCGGGCCATGGAGGGACTACCTATATGGAGAGCGTGCGTACGTCCTCTTGAGCCTCTTCGCCAAGTCGGCCCTGGCGTGGCAGGTTTTTGCGGGGACTCTACGGCCTGTGTAGCTGCTCTGAGCGTTCAATCCTCCTCCTGGGATACCTGCCGTGGACCTACTAACGCGAGAGCTACGGAGATTTGACACGGGCACATACGTGCCGCCGACGAAGACAACCGTAAGCCAGTGGCTCGAAAAATGGTTGGCCGACTATGCCGAGCCTTCCTTGCGGGCCACCACCTACCGCATGTACGCGGGGTATATACGGAGGCACGTCGTTCCAAGCATCGGCCACGTCCAACTCGCCGAACTTCGGCCCGACCACGTGAAGGCAGCTCATAAAGCGGCCAGAGATCAAGGCTTATCAAAACTGAGCGTGCGGCACATGCACCGCATTCTACATAAGGCAATCAACGACGCGATGACGGACGGCCTCGTTGGACGAAACGTTGTGGGCCTAGCCAAACCGGACAAGCTCGATCCACGGCCAAAGCTCAAATACCAACCCGAAGTGGTGAGTGCCTTCCTGGCAGAGGCGCGCAAGACCTCCTACGGTGACGCGCTGCTGCTTGATTTGTTCCTTGGGCTGCGCCGCTCGGAACTGCTAGGCTTACGCTGGGAGGATGTGGACTTTGACCAGCGTAAGATTTACGTTCGCCAAACATTGCACTACGTGCCACAGATGGGCATCATCATTTACCCAACCAAGAACGAAACGAGCACGCGGGACATGTCCATGTCTGACACTGTGCTCCTGCTGTTACGGGCTATGCGGGAACGCCTGGAGGCTGGCTGGTCCACGTTGGGAATCACGCCACCGCCGGACACGTTGGTATTTGCGGATGCAACAGGCCACATGCTCAGCCCCAACACCTTCAGCATGGAAACGCGCAAGATAGCAGAGCGTGCCGGGTTGCAGGGCGTCCACCTGCACCTGCTCAGGCATTGGGCTGCGTCCCTGGCCCTGGCGCAGGGGGGCAAGCCTCAAGGAAGTGCAAGAATACTTGGGTCATAGCACCATTCGAATGACTGCGGATGTTTACGGCCACCTGGCAGACAAGGCCAAGTTGAAGCAGGCAGCACGTATGGAGGAAGGTATCCAACAACTGCAGGGTTAGTCGTTTTGAAACCCCGCGTTAGCAAATTGTTAGCAAAACAAGAGAAACGGCCCATGGAACTTGCTTTGTTCCATGGGCCGTTCGTTGGTAGTGATGCGGTGGTTGGATGGAGGCGACGGGCGGATTCGAACCGCCGAATAGAGGTTTTGCAGACCTCCGCCTTGGACCACTTGGCTACGTCGCCCCTGTGGAAGATGGTGCCCAGGGTGGGATTTGAACCCACACAGGTTGCCCCACGGCCCCCTCAAGACCGCGTGTCTGCCAATTCCACCACCTGGGCATACATTGACCTGTAGAGTATACAACAGAGGGAGGCTTCCAGACGGAAGGCACCGCGTGTTGTCATAATAACGTGAGGGGATGGGCGGTTCCTCGCCAAGCATAGTAACGTCCCGTTTTAACAGAAACATGCCCTCATGCGTGTGTTCTTTTTTTCTTAGTACGCCGCGGATGCTGATTACGCAGGCGCAAGCACGGTGGGGTCGGGTTCGTATGGGAGGGGAGGGAGCGAAGTGCTCTCCTTTGTGATGCAGGCCCCTTCTACCATGGTTCATGCGAGGATAGCGTGGAAGAATCTTGACGCCCTAATACCGGTCGGGCTATTATCGTGGCCGATGTTGTGTGCGAGGTTACTTCGTGAAGCTGGTACATAGTGTGGCCTTGGCCCTCCTTGCGGTAGCACTCGTCCTTGCGGTTGGCTGCGGCGTGCAGGGCGTTTCTAAGAACAACCAGGGCCTGTACGTTGGGGGTGACCCTGCCCAGGCTTCTTCCACTTGGCCGGTCATCAGCTGGAAGCAGGTGAAGAAATTGCAGCTTGACGTACAAATTGGCAGTGTGTTCCTGGGGGACCAGAGTGTTTCCACCCCACGGCTGGGCATTCTGTACGTGCATGGGGCCGATTCCCTTACTGCTGTGGCTGAGGCTCGCAAGTTTGGGATGCGCGTGAAGGCGGATTCGAAGCCTAATGCGGAACGCGTGGAGGGGGATGTCTGGCGGGTCTACTTCCAGCCGGACAGCTAGGCAAAGCCCGGTCAAGTAGGAATGGAGGGCTCATAAGAAGGCGGCTTGTTCTGCATCCAGAACAAGCCGCCTTCTTAGTGTTGGCATGACGTATGAAGCAGGGACGTCGTTAGCTCTGGCTGTAGCCGCTGCCTTTGGTGTCGACGCCCGTGCCTTTCGCACTCTTGATCCAGCCAAACTCCTTCAAGATCGCCTGGTCATACGTGACGCGCCCGGCCGTCTTCTCCACGGGCTCTGATGCCAGCAGAAGCGCGGCGCGCGCCATCACGTCAGGCGGCTCACCACGGGGGTCATCAATACCTTTCACCATGCCCATGCGTACGATAACCGGCGTTGGGACCACCTGGGAGGGAGCCAGGCAACTGACGCTGACGCCGTGCCGGAAGACCTCTTGCGCCAAGCCCTGCGTGAACCGTTCCAGGGCTGCCTTGGTGGAGCCGTAGAGGCTGAACACGTTTGCCGGGGTCTCCGCTTTGTACGGCCCGCGTCCAGGGCCAATAGCTGCGCCGGACGAGATGTTGACGATTGCGCCGTGGTGACGCTTGACCATGTCGGGCAGGACAGCGGTGCTGAGAATGAACGGGGCGCGGACGTTGACGGCGTAGGAGAGGTCCCAGCGCTTTGTGGTGAGGTCCATGGCGGGCTCCAGGTAGGACATCATGGCGTTGTTGACCAGGATATCGGCAGGGCCGTAGATGCGCTTTGTTTCCTCAACCAGGCGCCTGCAGTCCGCTTCGTCCGCCAGGTTGCACGCAACGGCGGTGGCGTTGCCGCCTGCCTCCTTGATTTCCGTGACGGTGTGCTCCAGTGACCCGGTGAGGATTCGGTGGTCACCCTCACGCAGGGTGCGAGCTGCGCAGATCACCTTGGCGCCTTCCGCCGCGAAAACCTTTGCTATTTCTTCGCCGATGCCACGGCTGGCGCCGGTGACGATGGCAACTCTGCCATCAAGCTTCCCCATTACTGGCCCCCTTCTATGCAAAACGATCTTGCGAGTTTTATACGCGGCCCGAGGCAGTGGTGTCAACCCAAGGGTTCGGGCTCTTGCCAGCGGCTTTGGCCCTCTTGCCGTCTTCCATACCCCTACTGCTGAAGAGTTTGGGTAAGTAATACTCAAGCACACAGATGGCTTTGTGTCAAACCGATAATCCCCATTGATTTGCTCTTGCTCACCATGTCTGTGATAAAGTCGTTCCAGCTTGTGCGAGGGGAACAAATCACGAAGGCACCGAAGATCAAAGCAGGGAGACGCACCATAGACCTGACCCCTTCTACGGCGGTCGTCTTGCGGGAATACCGCGCAAAGCAGGATGAAACGCGTGCTCTCCTTGGGTTACCGCGCACGACTCCGCAAGACGTTATCTTTTCGGACCCGGATGGTGTGCGCTTCCTCCCAAACCGCGTGACCAACGCCTGGGAAAGGATTGTGAAACAAACAGGGTTCACCGGCATTCGCCTGCATGATGCCCGTCACAGCCACACCACGATGATGCTAGCAAACGGAGAGTACATAAAGACGGTGCAAGAGCGGCTTGGACACAGTACGCCAATGGTGACCTTGAACATCTACGGTGGGAGCGTGACTGGGCTTCAAAAGGCTGCTGCCGTACGCTTTGACGAGCGGGCGGCAAAAGCAGAATTAGCGACCAATCTAGCGACTGAAACGGTTGTTCACTAACAGAAGGGATTTTGGAGAAGCCCATTTATCAGGTCGCCACCTCGAAAAGAGATGGCAGGAGCGGAGGGACTTGAACCCCCGACTTTCGGTTTTGGAGACGGGGGTTCACGCTATCGCAGTTTATCGCCATTTACCGCCAGCCCCGTAAACACCGCCGAATACATGGTGTCTACTTGGTGTGCTATGCCGCTGGTTTACGCCATTTATCATCAGGCGCGGTAGCAAACGGGTAGCAAGAGGCTTTTCTATTTACCGCCGATCTTCTCCCGCTCGTTGTGGGCCGTATGGGGCACATAATCACCACATTCGCGGACGACACCACCTGGACGCCGCGGTCAAGCTTTCCATCCCTAACCAGCACCATGATGCATAATGTTGGCCACGGAAGGCACAATATGCGCTGCGGCAGGTTCGGATGGGTGAGGAGCGTCCCAGAATGGTATTCGACCCGAAGTGCGGAGAATGCGGTCAAGCCATCACAGTCGGTCAACCGACACTCCCCGCAAACAAGCCTCCGTTTAGGAAGCAGTATCCATTTGCTTTCCGGTGGCTGGCGCTTGGCGGCGTTCTACTCCTCGCCTTGGTTGCCTGTGCGAGCGCAAGCGCGCCTGAAATTTCTGCCCCAGCACCTGTTCGGGCCGCGCCGCCAGCTCAACCGCCTAGGGCGTTGAGCGTTCCTGAGAAAGCTTCACCCATCACGCCCCCAGCCCCACCACCAGCTAAGAACCTCGAGGAATTGAAGCAGACCGCCGAAATCATGACGTACGACCAACTGTTCAGGGGAATTGACACATCAGCGGGCACGGTTGTCTATTTTGTCGGCCAGATAGAGCAGATTGTGAAAGGTTTCGGACCTGTCTCGGACTTTCGAGTAAACGTCACTCCTGGCTCTTTTGGCTGGACCGATGATGTGTATTTGGCGCACTACGTAGGGCCAAGGTTGTTGGAAAAGGACGTTATCCAATTTGTGGCAACAGTTACGGGGCCTTATTCCTACGTGACCGTCCTTGGCGCCCGTCGAACTGTGCCCGGGCTGGTAGCCGTGAAGGTCGAACGGCTGTTGCCGAAGCCAGAAGGCCCAAGTCAAGAGTTCCTGGACCGAGCGACCACGTTGTCAAAGTCAACGCCCTTCTCAGTGTCCGAATTGGCTCAGGTCATGGTTTCGGCAGCGACACAGGTGGGGGAAGTCGCCGCTCCCAAGGCGGTTGAGGCGGGTGCGTACCTAGCAATCCGTACCGGGAAGAGTTTGGGGTCTTCTGTCGATTTGGCAGTTCGGGCCAGCCGATTGGAGCCGCTGGCAATCGAAGAACTCCGAAAGCTGGGAATTGTTATTCCCATGTCGACCAACCCGTTCGAAATTTGGACCGACATCAATATGCAAAGCCGTGAAATCCCCCCGACCGTTCCGGCACCTTCACCGGCGGCAGCCCCAGTCGGGACCATAGCTTGGTGGGCAGCTGACGGAAGCCCTGACGATTCAATCAACGCAGCTCAAACCCTGCTGCGCAATGGGACAGGGTATGCCCAGGGGGTCTCGGGCCAAGCGTTCAGGTTCGACGGCATTAGCAACTGGATAGAGGTTCCGGACAGCGCCAAGTTCAACTTCGGAATTCGCGACTTCACTGTGGAGTTCTGGGTCAACTTTGCTGACCTCAGTGGTGAACAAGTGCTCATGGAAAAATACCTGGAGGTCGCTCCTGTGCGCGGCTGGACCCTTACCAAGCTCAACAACGGGGTTCTCCGGTTCGCTGGTGCGAATAGAAATGTTGATGTCAAACCCCCGTCTTTGGTTGCGGGCAACTGGAATCACATTGCAGTCGTCCGCTCTCAGAGTTCATTGGCCATTTATTGGAACGGAACACGAATTGCGTCGTCGGCCGTTTCCGGCAACTTTAATTCGGACGTTTCCTTGAAATTTGGAAGAAGGTATGACCCTAGGGGGTTCTTCCTCAATGGCGCCATGGATGAAATCAGAATCTACGATAGGGCGTTGAGTGGCGATGAGTTGAGCCAACTTGCCGGAGGGCCCCGTTGAACCAATGCCAGCAACCGGCACCAGCTGGGGTGTGCTCGTGATGCGTTCCAGGCGGCGCATAATAGCGGCGACCTCGAACCCGTTCTCAACCCCGTCAACATGCTCCTGGCGGATGGTTTCTCGATAGATCTGCGGCTTATGCGCCTTCAGCAGAAAAATCAGGAGCAGGTCGCTGTTGCTCATGGCACGACAGCCGCCATACACACGCCACGTTGCTGCTTAAGGCAGGTGTGCCGGTCAAGGTGGTACAAGAGCGGCTAGGGCACGCCAGCGCCCAAATAACCCTAGACGTGTATGGGCACGTCCAGCCGGGGATGCAGGCAGCGG
This sequence comes from Dehalococcoidia bacterium, assembly GCA_009692665.1. GTDB lineage: Bacteria > Chloroflexota > Dehalococcoidia > Lucifugimonadales > SHYT01 > SHYT01. The sequence continues at coordinate 7,085 of SHYT01000022.1, forward strand.
CAGCGGCCACGTTTGACGCCGTGATGGCGGCGAAGTCGGGGCCAGCACAAGCCGCCTGACGATTTGGGTAGCAAATTGGGTAGCAAAGAGCCCCGGTAGGCAATCTACCGGGGCTCTTGTTTTCCTGTTTACGCGGCCACTTCCGTAGAAAGAGATGGCAGGAGCGGAGGGACTTGAACCCCCGACTTTCGGTTTTGGAGACCGACGCTCTACCGAGCTGAGCTACGCTCCTGTGCTGAAACGAATGGCGCCCCTGGAGGGACTCGAACCCCCGACGCCCGCCTTAGGACGGCGGCGCTCTATCCCCTGAGCTACAGGGGCACGATTGGGTGGGGACATCTGTACCGGCTGAGAAGTGCGGGACAGAAGGATCTCGCCGCGCCCAGCGTCAGACAACGTCCACCGGCCTTGTGAGACGCACGGGGATTATTGTACGCGAAGCCCGTTGGATAGGCAAAAATCTCTACTAGGGCTGGCCAGCACGCCCGCAAGGGTACGCGAATGCCGCCTACGCTGCCTTGTGTTCGCGCTTAATTCCTATAGACCGCCACCTTTTCCTTGTTCATGGAAAAGCACCTTGCCCTCTTCTGGCGCTACGTCATCAATGTCCGACGGCTGTGGCTTAATGGAACCCAGAGCATGCATGCTCTGCAAGGCGCAGGTAATGCATAGATGTATCACCGTCCTTGCTTGGCTCACGGCTCTCGCCACCAATAAAAAGAGATGGCCGTCCTGAAATGCCTGTGACCGGAACGAGTGGAAGCTGTCCGCGCTGCTGATGAACACGCCCTCGGGTGGTGTGCCCATGGGACGCGCAGCCAGTACATACGACCGCTTCGTTTTCATGCGTGCGTAGTAGAAGCTACGGTCAAGGTGGAAAGCCAGCGGTCGGATTTGAACCGACGGCCTGCTGTTTACGAAACAGCTGCTCTGCCACTGAGCTACGCTGGCTAAGATCGCGCTGTTGTATTGTAGCGCAGGTGCGCTCATCGATATCAAAGTCTGACTCTTGCCAAAGACGGCTCATACACCTCGGGATCGGTGTTACTTTGAATTGCGGGGATGCTCCAAGGCATCGCCAACTTTCCAAATGTGCATCGCTTAACGTACGGCTGTTAGCGCAGTCTGGCGAGTACGCCGTCGGCAAAGCGCTCCAGCTGCGCCTTCTGCTCGAACGAAGCAAACCGCACAATGACCGTTTGCGCGCCCGCATCCTGGTAGGCCTTGATGCGATCCACTATCCGCCGAGCGTTGCTGAAGGGCCCCCAGGAATTGCCCCAGTGGCGTACACCGTAGTACTTCATGAGGAACGTGTCAGCCTCTTCTGTCGCGTGTGTATCGTTCTCATTGAGGTTAACGGTCATGTAATAGGAAGCGTGGATCTCTTCTGGTTTCCGGCCGTCCTCTTTGGCAAAGGCACGAATTTTTTGGATGACCTGCATAAATTCGGCGGGCGAGTCTGTGATGTCCATAATGCCGTCGCCGAACCGGGCTGCGCGGCGATACTGACGGTCGTTGCCGGTACGAGCGTGGCATGCGAGCCACAGCGGTACGCCCGGTTGTTGGACTGGCTGGGGTTGCAATGTCAACTGCTCAGTCTTGTAGAAGCGTCCGCTGAAGTCCACCGGGCCAGGCTTGCGGAAGGCACGAAGCATGGAAGCTATCTCGCCCGTCCGCGCCCCGCGCTCTGCAGCGGGAACGCCGGCTGCATTCCATTCTCGGCGTTGGCCCTCTGTGAATGTGCCGCCGACACCAATGGCTAGGGTCAAACGGCCATGGGAAAGCTGGTCGATGGTGTGGGACATTTGCGCTAGAAGGACTGGGTTGCGAAGCGCGGCAAGCAGCACGGAAGTACCCAAGCGTACGCGTTTTGTGCGGGCTGCGATGGCTGCAAGGGTGGCAAGTGGCTCTAGGCGTGGCTTAGCAGTCAGGCTATCGCCGACCCAGACGGAGTCGCAGCCAATGGCTTCAGCGCGCTCAGCAAGCGAGAGGACAAGCTCAGTGTCCGGCGTGACGTCGCCGGAGAGCAAGATGCCTCGGGTTGGCAAGACAACGCCAATGTTCAACTTATCCGCCACGGAACGCCTGCTCCTTCCGCTCGCGCAGCACTTCGCTGCGTGACTTGGCGATGTCCCAGGAATCGGCTGAGACAAACACGTCCGCCTTCAGCATCTTCCACTTTTGGAGATCTTCTAGCGTGTCCACGTCAAAGCCCATCGTTTGGCTAAAGTGGTATGCAACGGGATGGCCCAAACGGGAAGCTTCATTGATGTGGCGCTGAAAGCTTCCCACTCCGAGCAGCGTGGGAAACGCCAGCTTACGCGGCATCAGGATGGCGTTAGTACCACCGTCGCGGGTGGCGGGCGAGAACACCAGGCTACGCAGTTTGCCGGACGTGGCGATGATGGCGTCAACGTCCGCAGTGGTAATGAGCGGCAGGTCTGCGGGTAAAAAGAGTGCGCCTTCGCCGCCTTGCTGGAACCATTCCTGGAAGGTGCTGTTTAAAGTTCCGTTTAGACCTCCACCGTGGTCGTCGTGCCACTCAGCGCCAGCTTGCCCGGCAATTTGCTGCACTAAAGCGTCACCGCCGACAACCCATGTGTCGGTGACGTGTTTGGAAGCGGTGGTTGCCTCCAGCACCGTCCAGAGCAGCCGCACGACCATGGCCTGCCGTTGTATTTCCGTTAAGTGCGGGGCCAGGCGTGTTTTTGCCTGGACAATAGGTTTCATGGGGATAACGGCAAGGATGTTCATGGATGGGTCTCTAACGGTTCTGCTCGGCTGATGGTTTGCATTGCCAATTAAACTCCGAACCGAAGGGAGCGATGCGGACGGTTCTCATGCGGGCCTCTGCGCCTGGATAGTGGGGGGCTTTGGTGCGCCGGCGGCCTGCTGGTTAGGGTGGGCGAAGCGGAAAGCGCTGGAGGCGGCCAGCTGCTTGTAGGACCCAAAGCGC
>SHYT01000011.1 GCA_009692665.1 Dehalococcoidia bacterium
TGTTACCGACCAACGCATTAACCTTACAGTCCACAACCTGCCGAGCATCCTGGACGGCGACCTGGATGAGATGATAGATGCCGTCATTGCTTTCGACCAGCAGCGGAAGTTAGAAGAGTCTCTGGCTGCAAGCCGCCCGGGAGCGTCCCGCTGAGAATGGCAGAAGACCGTATGAGCAGCACATGGGGGCAAGCCCTCCAAACCGCTCAAAGCCGCTTGCGAAACGCGGGAATTGCGGACGCCTGGCTTGACGCGGAACTCCTTCTCTCCCATGTCCTCAAGATTAGCCGCACAGTCTTGTCTGCGTACCCGGACACACTCCTCATAGACCGTGAGGTACGCAATGTTGAGACGTTGGTTGACCGTAGGGCAAAGCGCGAGCCGCTCCCCTACATTATTGGGACGCGCGAATTCTTCGGCCATTCTTTTCTCGTCAACCTTTCCGTCTTAATACCGCGTCCAGAAACAGAGACGCTCCTGGAATATGCTCTGGCGTGGGCGCACCGCCGGAGCATATTGGTAGGCTCCCCAGAGCGCGTTGCTGACGTGGGCACCGGCAGCGGGTGCCTCGCTATTTCGCTGGCACTGGCCTTGCGGAGCGCAATGGTCTATGCGATTGACCAGTCAGAGGCTGCATTGGGAGTCGCCAAGGAGAATGCGCGCCGCCTTAATGTAATAAGTTCGGTCAAAATGCTTCATGGCAACCTGCTGGAACCCTTGCTCGAGCCAGTTGATCTCATCATTGCGAACCTGCCATACGTTCCTGAAGCCGAACTTCCTCACCTACAGCCAGAGGTACGTGACCACGAGCCACATAGCGCATTAACACCGGGTGGTGATGGCACAAGTCTTAATCGCAAGTTACTCCAGCAGGCCCCCAAAAAACTCCGAAGCGGTGGCGCCATGTTTCTGGAATTTGATCCGCCCCAACGTCGTACGCTGGCTGAGGAAGCAGGGCGTGCTTTCCCAACGGCTGCCGTACAGATCTTGCAAGATTTGGCTGGTAGGGACCGTATCCTTGCGGTTAGCCTCCCAGTTGGCCCCAACACCCCGTAGTGGTGAACTGACAAATGAATAGATCAGCAAGGGCAGGGCTGAGTGTTTTACAAGCGGGAACAGAGCGGCTAGGCATTACGCTTGATGACCGCGCATTGGACCGTTTCCAGCGTTACCATGCCATTTTGAATGATTGGAACCAGCGTATCAATTTGACCTCGGTAGTTGCCTGGGACTCAGTAGTGCGAACTCATTTCATAGACTCGCTGACGGTCGTCGCCGCATTGCCTCAAATCACCACGCACGGCCATGCTTTGATGGACGTCGGTTCCGGCGCCGGGTTTCCTGGCGTCCCCCTCAAAATTGTCTTCCCTACTCTACAACTCACTCTTCTGGAAGCAACCGGCAAGAAAGCCCGATTCCTTGAAGCTCTTCTACAAGAATTGGAATTGCACGATGTGCAGGTGCTAAATGGGCGGGCCGAAGGACTTGCACGCCAGCCGGGATTGCGCGAAGCTTTTGATAGTGTGGTTGCACGAGCGGTTGCACCTATGTCCGCCCTGGTTGAATTGACTCTGCCCTTTGCCCGCATTGGTGGGCTGGTCATTGCGCAGAAAAAGGGCGATTTTCAAAGTGAAATCATCGCCGCTGGTTACGCTATTAATGCGCTGGGAGGTCGGGTTCTGCCAGTACAAACCCTTACCCTGCCAGAACTTGGAGAGGTGCGCTCGCTGGTGCTGGTGGAGAAAATTGCCCATACTCCGGGGGCATACCCCAGGCGGCCTGGTATGCCGGCCAAGCAGCCGCTCGTAGCGTCAAGCCGCAGGCAATCTTTGTAGAACAGGGATATATGCTTGAGCGGCTCGGCGTTCCTAAGCAAGAACCTCCATCCCTCAAACGTCTCTTGTCGTTACCGACAGTCATTTCTATTGCGATTGCCGCTATCTTACTGGTCGTCCTCGCCACACGCTTCGATATTGATTTGGGTGCTGCCTGGGCGCACATTAAAGCCGCAAACATGTGGTTGTACTTGCTGGCTATGGCGGTAAATTTCTCAGGGCTGGTGGTGCGCGCCATCCGTTGGCGCATCGTTGCTGGTAATGCTGGCCGACGTCAAGAAGGAACGCAGTATATTCCCAGTATTGGCCGGGCCATCGTGTTGATTCTAGGGGGTTGGTTCTGGAACTCCGTCGGCTGGCTTCGCATGGGTGATGGATACAGGGCCTATGCGTTCGGCCGGGACGCCAAGGTTCCATTTTCGCGCTCACTGGGTATTATTGCAGCTGAGCGCGCGATGGACGTAATAGCCATCCTTCCTTTGTTGATGCTGGCAATTGCGGGCACCCTGGCCGTCTCAATGGGGCAGGCATCGAAGATATTCCTCATCGTCGCACTGGCTATGGCTGCTATCGCCATAGGATTTTTATTGGCACTGGCCACTTTGGGTCGCAGGGCCATCCGCTTGGTCCCTCACCGGTTCCAGCAGCCCTATACCCAGTTCTCTGCTGCCACCTTGGGAGGGTTCCAACGGTTGCCAGTGGTTATGAGCCTTAGTCTCTGCATTTGGCTACTAGAGGCTTGCCGACTATATCTCGTTGTCCTCGCATTGCACGTTCCAGTGGGAAGGGAGCTTGCCCTTTTCGTGTCTTTGGTAAACGCTATTCTCACGACGATTCCGTTTACTCCTGGGGGGACAGGGTTTGTGGAGCCCGGCATGGTTGGCGTGCTGGTCCTTTCTCTGCAGCGCGATGCGGCAGTGGCGGTAGCGCTGGTGGACCGCTCAATCAGCTATGCCAGTGTGGTACTGGTAGGCGGCGTCACGTTTGGCGTCTATGAGACGCTCATACAACGACGCACCAAGAGCAAGATACAGGGGGGCACCGGAGAAAATCGCTAGCGAAAGAACTGACTGAGTTGCGTAAAGGGTAGAAAACATCCAGGCTAAATACAAAGAGACGTGCCCGAAGGCACGTCTCTTTGTAGGACTGGGGATTAATGCTTGAAGTGCCGAGTTCCGGTGAAAACCATGGCGATGCCAGCCTTGTTAGCAGCTGCAATCACCTCTTCATCTCGGATAGAGCCGCCTGGCTGAGCCACAGAAGTAGCACCGCCTTGCACGCCCAACTCCAGTCCGTCCGGAAAGGGGAAGAACGCATCGGAAGCCAAAGCGCAGCCTTTTGCTTTTTCACCGGCGATGCGGAGCGCCAGGTGTACGCTGGTAATACGATTGGGCTGGCCCGCACCCATGCCAGCCAGCGTCTTGTCCTTCGCCAATACAATGGCATTTGACTTAACGTGCTTAGCAACCTTCCATGCGAACGCCAAGTCTGCCAACTCTTGAGGGGTAGGTTTACGCTCGGTAACAACCTTCCATGTTGATGCATCCTCGTTTATTTCATCGGGGGCTTGCACGAGCAGCCCACCGGAGACACGCCGCAAATCTATGTTTGCATTGCCAATAGCCGTCGGCAGCGTGGCTGCCAGAATGCGCAGGTCCTTTTTTTTCTGGAGGATCTCGAGTGCTTCTGGTGTGTAGCCCGGCGCTACCACAATTTCGTAGAACACCCTGCGCATCGCCTCAGCGGCTGCGCCGGTTACCATGCGGTTAAACCCTACAATGCCCCCATACGCTGACACGCTATCGCCCTCAAATGCGCGACGGTAGGCTTCCGCAAGGTCGCCATGAGAGGCCACTCCACAGGGGTTAGTGTGCTTGATGACTACTGCCGTTGGATCCGGGAAGTCCATAGCGACTTTCCAGGCGGCCTCAGCGTCCAAGTAGTTGTTGAAAGACATTTCCTTGCCGCCAAGTTGCTGCGCGGCTACGATGCCACCTTTAACCCCAATCTCTGCGTACACGGAGCCTCTCTGGTGAGGGTTCTCGCCGTAGCGCATTTCCGCCAGCTTGCGGAAGCCAAACGAAAGCTCGTTGGGGAAGGATACGTCCATCCCGCGGAGCCAGCGCGAAATCAGGGTGTCATATGCGGCTACGTGCTGGAAGGCCTTTGCCGCCAGCTTGCGCCGTTCCTCTAGAGATGGCCCACCAGTCTTGATCCGATCTACCACCCAGTCGTAGTCGGCAGGGTCCACGAGGACCACTACAGAAGGGAAGTTCTTTGAAGCCGAGCGAAGCATCGAAGGGCCGCCGATATCAATGTTCTCTAACGCCTCGCCCAACTGGATGCCTGGCCTGCTGACCGTGGCTTCAAACGGGTAGAGGTTGCCTACAACCATGTCGATGGGCGTGATGCCGTGGCGGTTCAGTTCCGCCATGTGCTCCGGCTTGTCGCGCAGTGCCAGCAGTCCACCGTGGATGGCAGGATGTAAAGTCTTGACGCGACCATCCATCATCTCCGGGAACTGAGTGATATCGGACACCTTCTTGACCGGCAACCCACCTTTGCTCAATGCGTCAAATGTGCCACCAGTACTGATAAGCTCAATGCCCAAGCCCTGGAGTTTCTTGCCGAATTCCACGATACCGGTTTTGTCATAGACGCTGAGGACGGCTCTCATGTACCCCCCTTAGAACGCCGCGTTCGCAAGCGTTCCGCCCTTAAAATGCTATGCCAGAATGACCCGCTCGTTGCCGCGCTGCTTGACGGTTTTGCCGATGACGCGCGCTTCCGGAATGGCCCTTTGCGCTGCCGCGACGTCCCGCTCGCCCACGACGAGCACCATGCCAATGCCCATGTTAAAGACACGGTACATTTCTCGACGCTCCACCTTACCCAGCTTCTGAATGAGATGGAAAAGCGGCGGCACCTCCCAGGTCTTGGTATCAAAGGTGGCAGCAACGCCTTCGGGAAGCACGCGCGGGGTGTTCTCCAGCAGGCCGCCTCCGGTAATGTGCGCCATGCCCTTGATGTACCGCATCGCCGGACGTACAACCGACTCGTAGCTGCGGTGGGGAATGAGCAGCGCTTCACCCAACGTGCTCCCCAGTTCCGGGAAACGCTTTCTCAAGACCGAGGGGTTCTGGTCTGTATCAAATATCTTCCGCACAAGCGAATACCCATTGGTGTGCAGGCCGCTGGAAGGGACACCGAGAAGTACATCGCCTACTTGTATGTGAGAGCCGTCTATCAACTGGTCGCGCTCCACAGCGCCCACCACGAAACCCACGAGGTCAAAATCGTCCTCTTGGTACGTGCCCGGCATCTCGGCCGTCTCGCCGCCGATGAGCGCGCAGTCCAGCGCCTTGCATGCTCTGGCGAGGCCTTTGGCGACGGCTTCAACTCGATCTGGCGTGACTTTGCCCCATCCCATGTAATCCAGGAAAAAGAGCGGTCGAGCACCGCAGGTCAGGATATCGTTCACTACCGCATGGACGCTGTCCTCGCCGATGGTTTCCAGCTTGCCCATTTGCACCGCGATTTTCAGCTTCGTGCCCACGCCGTCGGTATGCGAGACAAGCACGGGGTCTTGAAAACCCGTTACCTTGAAAGCGGAGCCAAAGAACCCAATATCGCCGACCACGCTGGACGTGAAGGTGGTCCGCGCTAGCTTGGCGATGCGCCGTTTCGCTTCGCCCGCAAGGTCGCGGTCAACGCCGGCCTCCGCGTAGGTTGATGGCCTCTTGCTCACGTAATCCCCTCGGCCTGACTGTACTGCGTAGGGATAAAAGAGGGAACCCTAAAAACTTGAAAAGGCTCCCATCTTTCAGCGACTTTTGGTGGCTACCGCCTGCCGCGCCTCTGCCGCGAAGCGCCGGCTCCCCGCGTACGCGCTGTTTGGGATCCCGCTCGCTGCTTTGGCTTCGGCTTAGCCACGGCATCGAAATTAATCACGTTGTAGAACTCCCGGCTGCCGGACTCCACCAGAGGCACCATCTTCGCGAACCACGACTCGAACTCCCGCGTACCAAAGAACTGGCGCTGGAATTCCATCCACTCTGCCATACTGGTGCGTTCGTCCTCTCGCCCAGGTCCGGCGCCTCAATCTCCATGATGAGGTTAAACGAAGGGCCGGTCGCGTCCGTCAGCATTCGAGTGAATGGATAATGGAGCTCGCCCTGCATAGAACTCATAATCCGGATGACATCGTCAATCCTGCCATACTTTACCTGGAGCACTTCACGGGAAACGATAGTCATTCCTACCCTCGTTGGTATGAAGTCAAAAGTTAGGAGTGTTCCAGGGCAAGCTTATCCATCTCGAGTTGCACATCCACAGGGTACTTGCCTGAGAAGCAGGCGTCACAGAACCCGGCACGCGGCCGCCCAATAGCTTTGTACAGCGCTTCTAGGCTCAGATAGCCGAGGGTGTCCGCATTGATGAACTTCCGTATCTCTTCAAGGGACTTGTTCGCCGCAAGGAGCTCCCGCCGCGTGGCCATATCCACGCCGAAGTGGCACGGCCACATAATCGGTGGCGCGCATACCCGCATGTGCACCTCGCGAGCGCCCGCGCGGCGCAGCATATCGATGACATGCGGCGTCGTTGTCCCGCGCACAATGCTGTCGTCAACCACGATGATGCGCTGCCCCCTTAAGACTTCTGGCAGGGGGTTAAATTTCAGCCGCACTCCCAATTCGCGCAGCCGCTGGTCAGGTGCAATGAACGTCCTGCCTACATACCTATTCTTAACCAGCCCCTCGCGGTACGGAATGCCCGCCTGCTCCGCATAGCCCGTCGCAGCGGCTGTCGCCGAGTCGGGCACGCCAATCACGATGTCCGCGTCTATCGGATGTTCCTTGGCAAGCTGCCGGCCCATTTCCACACGCGCGGTATGGGTGGCCTTTCCCGCCAGGATGCTGTCCGGCCGGGCAAAGTAGATAAATTCAAAAACGCAGAGCGCCTCGCGGCCTTCATGGCCGTTGTGGATCGTCCGGACACCGTGCTCGTCAATAAGGACCGCTTCGCCCGGCGCCAGCTCCCGCACAAACTGCGCCCCGATGTGGTCCAGCGCACACGACTCTGACGCCACAACCCATCCCTGACCATTCAACTTACCCAAGCACAATGGCCGGACGCCCAGGGGATCGCGGAAAGCGATAAGCTCTGTAGGCGTGAGCACCGTGACGGAGTACGCCCCCTTGAGCCGCCGCATGCAGTAGCCTATCCGCTCGCCCCAGTCCTTGCCCGGAGCGTTGGCCAGCATATGCGTAATGACCTCGGAATCGCTTGATGTAGTGAAGGTGCAATGCCACTCTTCAGCAAGGTCCTTGCGGAGATCAGCAGCGTTGATGACGTTGCCGTTATGCCCCAAGGCGATTTGCCCGTGAATGCCGGTGACAACGAACGGCTGCGCATTCTCAATCTTGCTGGAGCCGGTAGTGGAATAGCGGGTGTGGCCTATAGACATGACGCCGGGGAGGCGCTTCAGGTCGAATTCGTTAAAGGCCTGCGTGACCAAGCCCATCTCGGTGTGGTGGTAGAGCCGTTCCCCATCAGCGGTGGCGATGCCGGCACTCTCTTGCCCTCGATGTTGTAAAGCATAGAGCCCAAAGAAGGCGAGCCGCGCTACATCTTCTCCAGGGGCATAAACACCCACAATGCCGCAGGCTTCGTGCAGCGGTTCTGTCAAATTCCCCCCAACAGGCAAATTGATGTGGCCGGAATCAAAGACACGCCCGCAGCAGGTATCAAGTCTTGAAGTGCCTCATGATTATAAGCCCCATGCATACCATAGGCAAGGAGTTTTCGGGAGCTTTACTGTATCGCCTCACGGAATCCTGGGATATACTTGGGTACCCTCTGGAACCCAGGCGGGCGCATATTTGTAAGGGCTATCTATCCCAGAAGGAGCGCAGCATGCCTATACCGGAAGTGCGCATCATAGGCATCACCGGCATCCCGGAAGTCCGCAAAGATGATAACGTCGGCAAACTCCTTGCGGAAGCAGCCGCCCATCAGGGCACTCCGCTTCAGAACGGTGATGTCCTGGCCGTCACCCAAAAAATCGTCTCGAAAGCCGAGGGGTGCGTCATCGACCTCGCGACCATCAAGCCTTCCCCATTCGCCATCATGCTCGCCCAGCAGTGGGAAAAGGACCCACGTCAGGTCGAAGTCGTGCTACTGGAGAGCAAGCGCATCGTCCGCATGGACCACGGAGTCATCATCACCGAGACAAAGCACGGGTTCATCTGCGCCAACTCCGGCGTCGACGCTTCTAATATCCCAGGAGAAGAAAAAGTAGCGCTCTTGCCCGCAGACCCTGACGCTTCCTGTCGCCGGATCCGCGACGAAGTCCGCAAAGTGCAAGGCGCCAACGTGGCCGTGCTCATGTCCGACTCCTTTGGCCGGCCTTGGCGAGAAGGCATCACCAACGTCGCCATCGGCGTCGCGGGCATGAATCCCTTGCACGACTACCGGGGCCAGGAAGACGCGTATGGTCACGTGCTGCACGTCACCATAACCGCCGTCGCCGATGAGCTGGTCTGCGCTGCTGAACTGGTAAGCCAAAAAGCAGATATGATGCCAGCTGCAATTATCAGAGGCTTCAGCTACGAGGAAATAGAAGGCTCTATGAAAGCGCTTTTACGTCCGCCTGCTGGAGATATGTTCCGCTAGCGAATGCGCAGCGCAAGTTTACGACCATAAAAAGACCGCTCCGAAGTTCGGAGCGGTCTTTTTATGGGTATTGGCCGAGGCTATGCCGAGGTCAGAGGAGTGTTATTCCTCCGCCTCAACGGGCGCGTCAGCAGGCTTGCGGCTGCCGGCGGCCACAGCTTCAGGAGCATCGTCAGAGTCGTCCCAGTAGGACGCGGCCTCCAGATAGTTCCTGAATTCTTTCATCTGACCACAGTGCTTGCAAGTGCCCCGGCTGGCGGGCCCGGTGGGGGTATCAATCAGCCAGAAATGCTTGCAGCCCAGGTCAGCCCCGGCAATGGTGGGTGGCTGCGCTACGGCTGTTAAACTGGAGTGACGCGGACGCATGTGGTGCAACCTCCTTTTCTCATTCCCTCTGAAGGGATAATGGAAAGTAGCATGCTCTATACAAAGTGTCAAGAATTCGTCATTAATTGAAATAACGTAACGGAAGCCATCTAGTCGGCAGGAAGTGAAATTAGTTTGCCCGGAATGCCTCAATGTGCACATAAATATATTTTTTGATACGAATTTAGTAGAGCGAAAGAGATTTCGGACGATTTTATACTGTATTTATTTTCGCTTGGCACTTTCTGAATCGTATTTCGGCTCTTATATCGCCTTGCCGTATAGCGATAGCAGCCAATTTCTCACGGATGTATAGCGAAATCATTCGACTGGCACTTCTATTGGTCATTACACACCACGTGCTTCTAGTCGCTCGATTCTCCAAGCTTGGACTTTCAGTACAAGGAAGGCTAGTCTTGATGCACAAGAAAAACCCTAATCGACCTGGCAGAGCATTGCAGCCGGAACAGTTTTTTCTTTCCCTCCAATGCGATAATGCTCCTATCTATAGCGCGTGACGCAGCTTTCGGAGTCCTATGGGCATCAGCCGCAGGCAAACATGGCCGAATATGGAGAAGCTGTTGGCTACGCGCCCCCGGCGCGACTTGCCCGTCGTATTGCGCCGGGGCAAGCAAGGGATCACATTGCTTAGCGGGGGCAAGGCGCTTACGCACTGCTATACCACAAAGAACGGGCTGAAGTGCGCAGAGCTAGTGGCAGAGGCGCTTGGTGTGGAGTTGCCCACCGTAGGTCAGCAAGTAGAGACGAAGGTGCCTACCGCAGTGGCCTACCGCGCTGTCTCATTGTCTTCACTGGACTTGCGTATTCCGGGCATCGAAGTGCTGGTGGATCGCCTCCTTGAGGATGCGGCGTTCCAGCGTGCGCGTGCCGCTGAACCTCCTGCGGAGTAATTTGCCTATGGAAGATACAGAGTTTCTCCAGCGCATGAAAGATCGCATCCAGGAATCATCTGGGCGGGCAGTTGAGGTAGAGCTTGGCGAGCAAGGTGCATTTGAGCTGGATATTCAACGGCCCATTCCTAAGGTATTGTTGGGCCGGGACGTACTAGACTTCCCTGGACGCGCCAGGATGCTGATGCAGTACACCATCCTCTGTCTCCGCGAGCGGCGGCACGTAGAGCAGGAGGAATTCTTGCAGTTCCTGTCCCGCAATTGAAGGATTATTCCGCCAAGATAGTCCCTTAACGACCGCACAGGAGAAAAGTATGGCTGACGGCATCACAATCAAACAGAGTACCGAAGGCACACGCATTGAGGCGCAATGCGAGCACCAGAATGGGCTTCTTTATATTGTGCCAGGCGAGATGTCTTGGGTCTGCCCGGATGGAACGCGGCATGCGCACAGTTTGGCGGGGTTCTTTAAAGAGTTGGGCCGCCTGGACGATCCTCGGGTAGCAAAGCTTATGCAACGCTGGGGACTCTATTTCCGCGAGCGCCCCTTGGAAGTGAAGGCGGAGCAGGGCAAGCCCGCAACCCCATAGTCCCGCGCAACTCAGGACGCAAAAGCCGCTCGTGAGAACCACGAGCGGCTTTTGTTTTTGCGAGTACTTGCTAGGCTGAGGCTGGTGCTGGGCCCGGTCCCGTTTGGGGCGTTGGACGCAATGACTCAGCGCCCTTGGGGACTGAGACCTTTGTCTCGGTCACCGGCTGCACTGGCGTTGGAGGCGGAGGCAACGGCTTTTGCAGCTCCTCCAGAGAAGGCGGCTCTGAATTCAAAAGATTCTGCAGCTCGTCACCCTCAATGGATTCGTACTGGATAAGGTGGCGGGCAAGCTGCATGAGCTTTCGCTTATTAGCAGTAAGCACCGACTCGGCGAGCCGGTATCCATCCTCGACGAGGCGTTTGACTTCCTCATCGATGGCTCGCGCGACATCATCGCTATAGTCCCGCTGCTCGGTGATTTCGCGGCCCAAGAAGATCATTTCCTCACGGCGGCCAAACGTACGGGGGCCAAGGCCAGTAAGGCCAAGAGAACTTTTCACGCTGATGCTGACGTCGCTCTGCTTCGTGTCCACACCAGCGCGTTGAAAGACTTCAACCAACGTTGCGCCAGGCTCTTTGCGGGACTTGAACTGCTTGCCCGTCGCGTCGGTGACTAACAGGTCATTGCCATACACGTCAATGGTCTTAAGTTTGCCGGCACGGGCCTGCTCCACTAGTGTGCTAATAGGCATCTCTTCGTACTCAGCCTTGGGGCGTTCACTCATGCCGTAGCGCGTGACCATAGCGCGAGCGACTTGCGTGGCGCGCTCCAAGTCATTGCTGGCGCCGGTCGTAATGTCCCCAAACATGAGCGCTTCCGCGACACGGCCACCCATGAAGGTCGCCATTTCGGCTTTGAATTGGTCTCGAGTAGCCAGGTAGCGGTCTTCTTGCGGAAGCGACCGGGTATATCCACCCATGGACCCGCGGGATATCACTGAAATCTTCTGCACCGGATCATTGCCCGGCACCAAGTGGCCTACTATGGCGTGGCCGGCCTCATGGTACGCGGTAATCTCTTTTTCTTTTCGGATGATGACCCTGCTCTTCCGTGCGGGGCCGGCGATAACCCGGTCAATGGACTCAGCAACGTCATCCTGAATGATGGTCTTGCGACCGCGACGCGCGGCCAGGATAGCAGCCTCATTCACCAAGTTGGCGAGGTCAGCCCCGCTGAAGCCAGGGGTCTGGCGCGCGATGTAATCAACGCTCACCTCAGGCGCGATAGGCTTGCCCTTCATGTGGACCTTCAAGATTCCGATGCGGCCGTTGATGTCCGGCAGGTCAAGCACGACGCGGCGGTCAAAGCGGCCGGGGCGCAGCAGTGCCGGGTCAAGGATATCCGGACGGTTCGTGGCAGCCAGCACGATAATGTTGGTGCCAGTGTCAAACCCGTCCATTTCTACGAGGATCTGGTTCAGCGTCTGCTCGCGCTCGTCATGCCCGCCGCCAAGGCCTGCGCCACGGTGCCGGCCTACAGCGTCGATTTCGTCTACGAAGACGATGCAGGGCGCATTGCGCTTGGCCTGGTCGAATAGGTCACGGACGCGCGATGCGCCTACACCCACAAACATCTCTACGAACTCAGAGCCGCTGATGGAGAAAAATGGCACGCCAGCCTCGCCGGCGACGGCCTTGGCCATGAGCGTCTTGCCAGTGCCCGGAGGGCCTACCAGCAGCACGCCGCGCGGTACTCGTGCGCCCAGCGCGGCAAAGCGCTCAGGGAATTTCAGGAACTCCACTACCTCTTGCAGCTCAACCTTGGCTTCATCAACGCCGGCAACGTCTGCGAAGGTCACGGTGGGCTTGTTGGCCATGAATAGCCGGGCACGACTGCGCGCGAAATTCATGGTCTGCGAGCCAGCACCTTGTGCTTGCCGCATCATGAATAAGAGCAAGCCACCGAAGAAGATGAGGGGCAAGAAACCAACGAGAATGTTGAGGAAGCTGCCAAGGCCGCTGCTTCCCTTGACTATCACCTCAGGCCCTGAACTGCTGGCAGAGGAAATGCCGGCGCGCTCCAGGATTTCCACCATACTGGAGCCGGTCTCTTTGCGTGAGCGCAACGTGCGACCGTCTGTAGTCCGCACAACCAGGTCATCGCCATTGACCTCAATTTGCTTGACCTTGTGGTTCCGTGCAAGGTCAAGTACGGCGCTGATAGAAGTTTCAGCTTGGCTAGGACTAGACCGATAGAGAACGAATAGGATAGCGCCAAGTGCTAGGAAAATAAGGAGGTAGATACCGATATTGCGGCCGAGCTTAGGATTCTTTTGTGGCATTCGGCTCAATGAGTTCCTCGGTCCGGGCCTTGCCGCCTGCGGTTTTTACTCTTTTATGATACCCTAGGCCTTCCTTTTGGTAAACCCAACCTTGGATTCCGTGAGGGCTCCCGGGGCGGTGTCATGCGACGCTGTCGACTTCCATGACGATCTTGGGCGGATGGACCAGCGTGCGATGCACGGGGCAGTGGTCTGCGATTTGCGCCAGGCGCTCCTTCTGTTCTGCGGTGAGGGCGCCCTTGAGGACGACGTAGATGTGGATAAGGTCGTTGGGGGCGTCCCCGGCTTGATTTGGGGCTAGTGTCTCCTGCGTACGGGGCAGACGTTCGTGGCTCAGCTCAACGTCCACGGCGTCCAGCGGCCACTGATGCCTACGGGCGTACAAGAGGATGGTCATGGCGGTGCAACCGCCAAGGGAAGCCAGCAGCAGCTCAAAGGGCTGCGGGCCCTGGTTGTCGCCGCCTTCGTCCGTGGGTTCGTCGGCGGTGAGGGTGTGGTCTCGGGCCGTGATACGGAGGGCTAGCTTGCTGCCCAGGCTCTCCACGCGGACTGCTTCCATAATTGCCTCCTGATCCGTTGAGGGGGACGTTGCTCTCATATTGTACGCTCGGTGATGCACCCAGCCGCGTGTCAAATGGCACGTGTGTGACGGGCTGGTGAGGTGCCGCCGAAACTGGCTCGCGCAGGGCTCACCCAGGACTCACTACCAGTGACGGGTGGCCCATTGGCTTCGGCGGGGGGGTGGATACAGGTTGGCGGGGAAAGCCGATAGAATAAGGGGAAGGTTTTCTTAGAAATGGGTATGACACAACGCGCGCCGGTCCATCGATTGCCCACGCCAGAGGAACAGCGGCACAAATCGCTGGTGCTGCTGGAGTTCACGGAGGTGCGCCAGCGCCTAGCCCGGCATGCCGCGTGGGTGCTGGGGCAGGAACTGGTGGCGGTGCTGGAACCGGCGTACTCGATTGCAGACGTGCAGCGGTTGGGGGCGGAGGCGGCGGAGGCTAGAACGCTGCTGTCGGCTGGCACGGACTTGGACTTGCGCGAGGCGGTGGACATCCGGCCGCACCTGGAGCGGGCTGAAAAGGCGGGGATGCTGTCCGGGCAGGAGCTATGGGAAGTTGCCGTGACGCTGCTTTGCATCCACCAGTCGCGCCAGGCGCTGGTGCGGCGGCGGGCGGTGTGCCCGCTACTGTCAGAGATGGCGGCGGAAATCCCGGAGATGGACAAGCGGGCGCAATCGATTACGAAGGCGATTGGGCCGAACGGCGAGGTGATGGACCACGCGTCGCCGGAGCTGCGGGACCTGCGGGTTGAGGTGCGCGTTGCGTACCACCGGCTAGAAGAGCACCTGACGCGGATGATGCGGTCATCGCTGGCGGAAGACGCGCTCCAGGAGCAGCTGGTCACGGAGCGGAACGGCAGACTGGTGCTGATGGTGAAGTCGGGCATGCGGCACCGGTTGCCGGGGCTGGTGCACGACACATCGGAAAGCGGCGCGACGGCGTTTATTGAACCGATGTCAGCGATCCCGTTGGGGAACCGGTGGCACGAGGCGCGGGCGGCGGAGCAGCGCGAGGTGCAGCGGATTCTGCGAGAGCTTTCCGAAGAGGTGGCGGAGTACGCGTTGGAGACGTTGCAGGCTATGGGCGTCGTGGCGTACCTGGACCTGGTAATGGCGAAAGCCAAGTACGGGGCGGCGCTGCACGCGCTGCCCAGCCCGGTGCCGGTGAGCGAGGATAAGACTGCGCATCTGGTAGACGCGCGACATCCACTGCTAGGCCAATACGTAGTTCCCCTGTCGATAGCGCTGGGGCCGAACGAGGCGGTGCTGCAGAAGCCCGTGCCGGGGTGGAACGTGCTTCTGATTACCGGGCCGAACGCGGGCGGCAAGACGGTGTCACTGAAGACTGTAGGCTTGCTGGCACTGATGAACCAGGCAGGGTTGCAATTGCCGGTGAACGCCGGGACGACGCTGCCGGTATTCGACACCGTGCTGGCGGACATCGGCGACCAGCAGAGCATTCAGCAATCGCTCTCCAGCTTCACATCACACGTCACGTCCGTGCAGGCGATTCTCCGTGATGCGACGGGGCAATCGCTGGTGCTGCTGGACGAGCTTGGGGCGAGCACGGACCCGGAGGAGGGCTCGGCGCTGGCTAAAGCCGTATTAGAAGAACTGTGCGACCGCGGCGTGACGGTGATTGCGACCACGCATTACCGTGACGTTGCCGCATTTGCGCAAGAACACCCAGGCATGATGAACGCGAGCGTGGAGCTTGACCCCGCGACACTCTCACCGACGTACCGGATGAGCATAGGACTGCCCGGACGGAGCTACGCGCTGGCAATTGCCTCGCGCGTGGGGTTCCAGCCGTCGGTGCTGGAGCGGGCGCGGGCGATGCTGCCGGAAGGGACGCGGCGGCTGGAAACGCTGCTCCTAGAAGTGCAGGCGGAGCGGCAAGCAGCGGCCGAGGCCCGGCGGCAGGCGCAGGAGGCCTCAGAGCAAGCCGAGGCGACGAAGGCGGAACTGGAAGCGCGGCTCGCAGACGTAGAGTCGGAACGGGCGAAGCTGCTTGAGAACGCGCAACGCGACATGGAACGGCGCATTGCGGAGCTGGCGCACCAGATTACCGAGACAGAGGAAGCGCTGAAGGCCGCCCGTGCGAGCGCGTGGTTGCCAAACGTGCCGGGGGCGATTCAGCAGGCGCGACAGACGGCAGCGCAGTTGCAAGAGAAGGTGACATCGCCGGAGTGGAAGCCGCCGGAGCCGGACCGTGAGGCGTGGCTGGCCACACTGAAGGCCGGGGACGCCGTGCGGATTAAAGGGTTCCACGTTGATGGTCGGATTATTTCGACGTCGGACTCACGCGGGTCGGCGCAGGTGCAGCTTGGCGGGTTGCGAATGCGGGTGCAGACGAACCAGCTAGAGCCGCCGCCTGGTGTTTCGACCAGGATTGCTCACGTGATTCCAGAGAACTCCGACCTCGCACGGCTGCGCCGCGCTGAGGTGGAGCAGGAGATGGACATTCGCGGTAAGCGGGTGGACGATGCGCTGCGTGAAATGGAAACGTTCCTAGACCAGTCGATGCTGCAGGGGCTGGGGCAGGTGCGGATTATTCACGGTACGGGGACGGGGGCGCTCCGGCAGGCGCTCCGTGACCGGCTGAGCCAGCACCCGCTGGTGCGCAAGTGGGTGCCCGGCGACGGCCGGCAGAGCGACGGTGTCACGCTGGTGACGCTCACTTAGGACTAATGCGCGCGCGAAGCTGAGATGCGGCGCGGAAGGTGCTAGCGACACACTACTGGGGCGGCTTACTAGATTAAACTGTGTCCACAAGCTTGAAGTCTAGCCCACGAGATACTTGCCCGCGAATACCCACTTATTTCTAAGCGGGAGCAATCACATGAAAACGGTGTGGAAGCCAACCCTCTTTGTTGTGCTTAATGCACTATTCTTCTTCATATCGTTAGCAATAACACTTATGCACTTGGATGTTTATACAGGTAAGCAGGAAGACCCTCTGGGACTCTTAGGCATCATTCCCGCTGATATCGCCTTTGTTGCAATTGGATTAGGGTTGTTTGCCATAGGCGGATACTTTCATATCTCGACAGCCAACAAGTTGCTGCCCTTTGTGGCGGCATTAGGCTTTCTCGTCGCACTATTGTTTGAGAGCGAATACGCACGGCCAAAATTTTTGCTCGGTCTTTCGATTGGCATCGTACTCTGTATAGCTATCGTAGTGACAACGGTGCAGACTTTGATGTCCAGCAGGACAAAACGACAGGGTGTCAACAGATAGACGCAGGTGGCCGAGTTCGTTAGCTGCGGAGACTCCTCATCCCTCGGCATGACAGTGGGACGTGGATAACAAAGGCCATGCGCCCTCGTCGATGTCTAGCCGCCGAATTTCCACTTCGTCCCCTGCGCCGAGTCCTCTAGCACCACGCCCAACGCTTGGAGCTTTTGGCGGACGCCATCGGCGAGGGTGAACTGTTGGGAGGTGCGGAGCTCTTTGCGCAGCTCCACCAGTATTTCGATGAACGGGTCAGCGGAGGCGTCACGCTTGGCAGGCCTGAGGTGGAGGCCGAGGATGTCCGCCATTTCAATGAGTCCGGCTTGCCCGGCGGCCACGGCCTGGCCTGCCAAGCGGGCGCGGTAGATTTCGCTGGTGAGGTCAAACATGGCGGCGAGGGCTTGCGGCGTGTTCAGGTCGTTGTCCATGGCGTCGGTGAAGCGCCTGCGGAACGGTGCGGCGTCCACTTCCGCCCCCGTGTCCTGGGTTGGCTCCAGCGCGCCGCGCAGGCGGTCGAGCGCGCGGTTCTGGGCGGTGACGTTCTCTTCGCTGTAGGCCAGCGGGCTGCGGTAGTGCGAGGACAGGAAGAAGAGGCGGAGCGCTTCCGGAGTATAGCGGTCGAGGGCGTCGCGGCAGGTGATGAGGTTGCCCAGCGACTTGCTCATCTTCTGCTCGCCAAGGGTCAGCAGGCCATTGTGCGCCCAGAAGCGGGCGAATGGGGCGACGCCGGTGAACGCTTCCGTCTGGGCGATTTCGTTCTCATGGTGCGGGAAGATGAGGTCTTGCCCGCCACCGTGGATGTCGATTTGCGTGCCCAGGTAGCGGAGCGACATGGCGGAGCATTCGATGTGCCAGCCGGGGCGACCGGGCCCCCACGGGCTGGGCCAGAACGGCTCGCCGGCTTTGCTGGCTTTCCAGAGGGCGAAGTCGCCGGGGCTTTCCTTCTTTTCGCCGGGGTCCACACGCGCGCCGGCGAGCATTTCGTCCAACTTGCGGTGGCTGAGCGCGCCGTAGGGGCGGAAGTGCTCCACGCGGTAGTAGACGTCGCCTTCTGAAGCATAGGCGAAGTTCTTCTCAACGAGATCTTCAATGACGTCAATGATGTAGGGAATTTCGACGGTGGCGAGCGGGTACACGTCGGCGCGGAGGATGCCGAGGCGGTCCATGACCTCGTAGTAGTCAGCGATGTACTTCTGGGCGAGCTGCACCGTGCCGATGCCTTGCTGTTTGGCACGGGCGATGATCTTATCGTCAATGTCCGTGAAGTTCTGGATGTGGCGGACGCGGTAGCCCAGGTGCTGGAGGTAGCGGCGGAGCACGTCGAAGTAGATGTAGCTCATGGCGTGGCCAATGTGGGACTCCGAGTACGGCGTGATGCCGCAGACGTACATGCGGACAGCGGCGCCGTCGAGCGGTGCGAATTCTTGCTTTTGGGCTGTTCGGGTGTCATAGAGCTTCATAGAACTTTCACCACTTACACTTTTGTGATCATTGCCACCGCGTGTGCCGCTATGCCTTCCCCGCGGCCCTCAAATCCTAGGCCATCGGTGGTCTTGGCTTTGATGCTGACGCTGTCCAAGCCCACGCCAAGTCGAGCCGCGACCGCCTGGCGCATGGGCTCGATGAAGGGCTTGAACACGGGGGCCTGCGCCACAATGGTGACGTCGGTATTGTGCACCCGCCAGCCGTGGCGTCGCAAGAGGGCGGCGGCTTGCTCCAGGAGCAGGAGGCTGCTGATGCCGCGGTAGCGCTCGTCGCTGGACGGGAAGTGCGTGCCGATGTCGCCAAGGGCGGCGGCGCCTAGGAGGGCGTCGATGAGAGCGTGGAGGAGGACGTCGCCGTCGCTGTGGCCTTGCAGGCCTTTGTCGAACGGCACGGTGACGCCGCCGAGGATCAGCGGGCGGCCTGCCACAAGCGGGTGCACGTCGTAGCCAATGCCAACGCGGTCGGTCATGCGTTTGCCTTGGCGGGACGCGCCTGGGACGCACGCAAGAGGGCTTCCACAATGAGCAGGTCTTCCGGCGTGGTGACCTTGATGTTGGCGCGCGAGCCTTCGAACACGCGGACGGTGATGCCAAGCGCCTCCACCATCCCAGCGTCGTCCGTGGCGTCGGCTTGCGATGCGACGTGGGCGCGGGTGAGGACGTCACGTGAGAAGATCTGCGGCGTTTGCGCGGCCCACAGTTCCGAGCGGTCCGGCGTGCGGATGACGCGGCCCGACTTGTCTACGACTTTGATGGTGTCGGCGACGGCGACGGAGGCGACGGAGGCGCCGGTTTCCAGCGTGGCTTCCAGGCCGCGGCTGAGCATGTCGGCGGTGACGCATGGGCGCGCGCCGTCGTGGACGACGACCCAGCGGACGGCGGGTGAGAGCGCGGCGAGGCCGTTGCGGACGGAGTCCTGGCGTCGAGCGCCACCGGCGCAGACGGCGCGCACTTTGACGTACGCGTTGCGGCGCACGAGCTCGCGGCCCAGGTCGAGCACGGGGGTGCTGAGGACAAGGACGATTTCATCTATAAGCGGATGCGCGCTGAAGGCTTCCAGGCTGTAGGCGATGAGGGGCTTGCCCAGAACGGGGGCGAAAATTTTGTCCGTGCCTGACATGCGGGTGCGCTGGCCTGCGGCGACGATGATAGCGCCGACGGGGCCCGAGAGTTTTTGGCGAAGAGCGACTTGGGTGGTCATGCGCAACATTCTAGCAGGCGCTTGGGATGGCGGGCCGAAGGCGGCTAGGTCGCGCCGCGAGGCTGGGCGAAGATGATGCGGCCGGTAGCGGTCTGGAGAACGCGGCTGACGGTAACATCCAACTGGGTGTTCAAGAAGCGGCGGCCGCCTTCGATGACGACCATCGTGCCGTCGTCCAGGAAGCCTATGCCCTGGCCCAGTTCACGGCCTTCCTGCACGACTCGCAGTGTGAGGTCTTCACCGGGCATGACTACCTGGCGAAGGGCATTGGCGAGTTCGTTGACGTTCAGAACTTTGACTCCATGCAGCTCAGCGGCGCGGTTGAGGTTGAAGTCAGTAGTGAGGAGCGGCGCGCTCATCTGCTTGGCGAACAGGACGAGACGAGCGTCCACATCTACGCCGTTCTCGTAGGGAACATCGATGATTTCAATGGGCACGCGAGACTCCTTGTTGTTGAGCCGTCCCAGGACATCAAGGCCACGGCGGCCCCGGTTGCGGCGTAGCGGGTCGGTGGAATCGGCGATGTGGCGGAGCTCGTCCAGGATGAAACTAGGGATGAAGAAGGTGCCTGAAATGAATCCACTGGTGGCTAGGTCGGCGATGCGGCCATCGATGATGGCGCTGGTGTCCACGACGATGGCGTGCGAGTCATGGCCGGCGATCCCACGTAGGAAAGGAAGGGTCTCCTGGAGGCCACGGCGCTTCCAGAGTGCCAGTCCAGCGCCCAGCGCGCCAAGGCCGAGGCTGACAAATATAGGGATAACCCAGGAATTCCTGCCGGGAATGGCAGAGAGCGGCGGGTAGAGGAGAACCCCGGCGACCAGCCCTGCCAGGAGACCACTACACGTTAGAAGAAATGTAGATGTTCCTGACCTATCCGGATCGCGCCCTTTCATGACCCTCTCAGACCTCGTGCTGTGTGCTGGGGTAGGTTGATGTGTTTTTACTGTATGCACAGCTTAACAGTCTCGCTGCTCAATCCTTACAAGTGAATTACTGGAGATGCCCGGTCTCAGGGCGAGTACATCTTGGCTAGCCGCTAGCCAATCCGGAACAGTGTCACGATCGTATAAGTTTGTTTAACGTTCAACCGTTATGCCTAAAACTAGCATAGGCGGCTTCGTGTGTCAAAAGAGGCTACTGTGACGATTGCTCGAGATTGAGGGGCACGGAGCGGCCTGTTACTTTTCCTTGACAGGAGTAGGGAGCCCCTATACGATGAATGGGGCGGAAATGATTTCTCGTACCTGCGTTTGTTGCGGCACATAGAGGCTTAGCGCTCTAAAGCGCCACATCCCCGCCCTGCATTTGATGAGAACGGTTTTTATCCCCCAAATAGAATTTCAGTACAAGGTTTCCACATGATACTCATGGTAGTTTCAGGCAAGTCGATTGGACAGACCCGCATTGCGGCGGGGGCCTGCTTCTGTACCTGCGCCTGCGAGCTGGGCTGCTGCATTTGCAGCAGGGTCGCGCAGGAGTACGCCGACACGACGGTACAGGTACGGGAGGGATCAGATGTCGAACACCACGGTGCATTCACCACAAAGGGCCGCCACTAACCAGGCAGGGCAAAACGCCCGCGCTAGGCCCGCCTCATCGCAAAACTCCTTGGTCCGTGCGATACTTGCCGTTGCGACTGTCATTCAGCGGCTGTTCCCTGTAGAATTGGGCGGACGTCGCGACCTCATGTAGAGGAGGCGAAACTATGGTCAACACACCAGTAGACAATCAAAAGATCAAACGGGTCATCCCAATGATTCCTCACCTGCCCGAAGAGGTGGACCACTTCGAGAAGGAAACTCAGCGGTTTCTGGACGGGCAGGCAGATGCCACAGCCTTTCGCGGTTTTCGTTTGAGGCAAGGCGTATATGGGCAGCGGCAGCCGGGATTCCAGATGATGCGCATCAAGATCCCGCTTGGCCGCCTGTCTCCTGACATGCTGGACACGATTGGGACCATTGCGGAGCGGTTTACGGAGACGGCCCGCGGCCACGTCACCACACGCGAGTGCGTCCAGTTGCACTTTATGAAGCTGGAGCATGCGGCGGAAGCGATGCGCATGCTGGGTGAGGTGGGGATTGGCAGCCGCGAGGCCTGCGGGAACACCGTGCGCAACGCGACGGGCTGTGCGCTTGAGGGTGTGTGCCCAACTGAAGCCTTTGACGTTTCACCATACGCGGCGGCGTTTGTGCGGTTCATGGTGCGCCACCCGGTGACGCAGAACATGCCGCGCAAGTTCAAGTCGGCGTTCTCTGGCTGCGAAAGTGACTGCGCGATGACCCCGATGCACGACATTGGGTTCGTTGCGCGGATGCGGGACGGCAAGAAAGGTTTCAAGCTAGTGGTGGGCGGCGGGCTATCCGTGTTCCCCCGGATGGCGTCCACACTGTACGAGTTTTGCCCGGTTGAGGACTTCATCCGCGTGAGCGAGGCGATTGTGCGGGTGTACAACGTGTCGGACGAGCTGCGGAAGAACCGGATGAAGGCCCGCATTAAGGTGCTGGTGGAACGCGTGGGCATTGACGAATTCCGCCGGATGATTGAGAAGGAGCTTGAGGGCGACTGGGCGAAGGGCCCGGACGGCAAGCTGAAGCAGTTTGACCTGGAAGAGTTGGGCGAGCTGGACAACGAGGAAGAGTTCATTGAGCCGGGTGTTCCGGTGGCAGCGGCGAAGCCCGCGCCTAAGAATGACCCGGCGTTCAATGAGTGGAAGATGACGAATGTGATGCCCCAGAAGCAGAAGGGGTACGTGCTGGCCACCATCAAGCTGAAGGTTGGCAACCTGACCAGCGAGCAGTTCCACGCACTGGCGAAGGTGGTGCGGGACTACGTGGGGACCGGCGCGATTGTGCGCACCACGTTCCGGCAGAACCTGGTCATCCGCTGGGTGCGCGAGGAGCAGTTGTACAACCTGTACCAGGCGCTGAAGCCGCTGGAGCTGGTGGAGTCCGGTGCTAACGAGATCAACGACGTGACGTCCTGCCCAGGTACAGAAAGCTGCTCGCTGGGCATCACGGCGTCCACGATGATGGGCGCGTACCTGACTGATTACCTCAAGAACCTGCGCCTGACTGACCCGCTGGTGCGGCAGGTGCGCATCAACATCTCCGGCTGCCCGGACGGGTGCGGCCAGCACCACCTGGGGAACCTGGGGTTCCAGGGCGCCGCCATGAAGAACGAAAGCGGGCAGATCCCGTCGTATGAAGTGTACGTGGGTGGCAGCCAGGTGAATACCGCCACGAATCAAATCCGTGTAGGGCACCGCCTAAAACAGAAAGTGCCTTCCAAGCGGGTGCCGGAAGCTATCAAGACGACCATGGAGCACTATATGGCCGAGCGGAAGCAAGACGAGGTGTTCAACGACTGGGTGGACCGCGTAGGCAAGGACTACTTTGAGACGCTATTCGCACCGCTGGCGGAGGTTCCGAAGCTGAGCCGGCAAACGATTGACTTCTACATGGATTATGGCCGCTCCGTGCTGTACAAAGTGCAGCGGGGCGAGGGCGAGTGCGCGATCTAGACTCGCTCATTCGGAGGAAAGCAGACAATGGTTTCAGCAATCGATAACGAACTCAAAATCGCAGAATGGCAAAAGCTTCTGGACGGGAAGACCCCGCAGGAAGTGCTTGCTTGGGCGTTTAAACAGTTTGGGGACAAGGTGATTATGGCGTGCAGCTTTGGCGGCATCACCGGCATGGCGATGCTGGACATGGCCGTCAAAATTAACCCGAACGTACACGTGTTCTACGGGGATACGGACTACCTATTTCCGGAGACGCATGAGCTCGTGGAGATTTTCAAGAAGCGTTCCGGCATCACCCCCATTGTCGTGAAGTCCCGGTGGACGCCGGAACAGCAGGCGAAGGAGTTTGGTGCCGAGCTGTGGAAGACGAACCCCGACATGTGCTGCCAGCTTCGCAAGGTGGAACCCACCGGGCGCGCGCTGGAAGGGTACGACGCATGGATCACAGGCATTCGCAGCGACCAGACGAAGAACCGCAGCGAGGCCGCGCACGTGACCGAGTGGGACTCGAAGTACGAACTGGTCAAGATTAACCCGATGATGGGCTGGACCAGCAAGATGTGCAATGAGTACAACAAGGAGCACAACGTACCCGTGAACGCGCTGCACGCCAAGAGCTATCCCAGCATCGGCTGCACCAACTGCACACGGCCGGTAAAAGAAGGCGAGGACGAACGCGCGGGCCGGTGGTCGGGGCAAGACAAAGAGGAGTGCGGGATTCACATGCCCGACTCACCTGAAGCACTTTTAGCTGAGGCGCTTGCGGCCGCGAAAGTAGCCAAGTAGCCAACAACTAAGCAACCACGCTCAAGGTTGCCCCTCGCCGTGGACGGCGAGGGGCAACCTGTGAACAGTGACACAAAGCAAACCGAAACGGAGAGTAAGCAGCGCATGGTCAATAACGGAAGCGGGTCAAAGCAAGGCGTCACCATCTGGATGACAGGGCTATCCGGCGCGGGCAAGAGCACAATTTCCGAGAAGCTTATCAAGGAACTTGAGGCTCGCGGCCGCGCGGTAGAAATACTCGATGGCGACGTAGTCCGGACCAACTTAAGTAAGGGACTTGGCTTCAGCAAAGAGGACCGCGACACAAATATCCGCCGCATCGGCTTTGTATGCAAGCTGCTGACCAGGCACGGTGTGACCGTTATCTCAGCTGCCATCTCTCCCTACCGCGACGTGCGGGATGAGGTGCGCAAGGACATCGGCAACTTTGTGGAAGTGTTTGTTGACGCTCCGCTGGACACGCTCGTGGAGCGCGACGTGAAAGGCCTTTACAAGAAGGCGATTGCGGGTGAGGTCAAGAACTTTACCGGCGTCTCTGACCCGTACGAAGCGCCCCTGCATCCCGAGGTGCACTGCCGCACCGACCGCGAGACGGTAGACGAGAGCGTCAAGAAAATCGTTGCGAGGCTGGAAGATCTTGGCTACTTGGCTCCCGTGGCTTCGGCACAGCGGAGCCGGTCATGACGACGGCAGCACCGACGCAGACCGTACTGTCCACACCGCACGGGGGCAAGCTGGTGCAGCGCTTTGTGGAAGGTGCGGCATCGGTTGCGCTGCGGTCTGAAGTGTCACGTCTCCCGCAGATCACCCTGAACGCACGCGAGCTATCGGACGCGCAGCTTATTGCGATGGGCGCGTTCAGCCCGCTGGAAGGGTTCATGAACGCCGCGGACTACCGGGGCGTTTTGAAGAACATGCACCTGAGCAACGGACTTATCTGGTCCGTACCGGTCACGCTTTCTATCACGAAAGACAAGCTGGGCAACATCAAGGAAGGGCAGAAGGTCGCGCTGAACGGCCCGGACGGGAAGCTGGCCGGGGTCATGGAAATCACCGACATCTACCCCTACGACAAGAAGGAAGAAGCGCGGCTGATCTACAAGACCGAAGAAGAGGCGCACCCAGGTGTCGCGAACGTGTACGCGCAGGGGGAACTTCTGGTCGGCGGCAAGATTACGATGCTAGGCCCTGTGCCCGCGCCGGTTGGGCATGAAGCATATTTCCTAGCTCCCGCGCAGTCCCGCGAGGCTTTCAAAGCCAAGGGCTGGAAAACCGTAGTCGGCTTCCAGACGCGCAACCCGGTGCACCGCGCGCACGAGTACATCCAGAAGTGCGCCATGGAAATCGTGGACGGCCTCTTCCTGCACCCACTAGTGGGCGACACGAAGGGCGATGATATCCCGGCGAATGTGCGCATGGAATGCTATAAGGTGCTGCTGGACAACTACTACCCCAAGGACCGTGTAATCCTTGGCGTCTACCCCGCGTTCATGCGGTACGCCGGGCCTCGCGAGGCGATCTTCCACGCTATGGCTCGGAAGAACTTCGGCTGCACACACTTTATCGTGGGACGCGACCACGCGGGTGTGGGCAACTACTACGGCACGTACGAGGCGCAGGACCTGCTCAGGCAGTTCTCAGTACAGGAGCTTGGGATTACACCGCTATTCTATGACAACTCGTTCTGGTGCATGACGTGCGGGGGCATGGCAACCGAAAAGACCTGCCCGCATCCGCCGGCGGCGCGCATCGCTCTCAGCGGCACGCAAGTGCGGAAGAACCTGAGCGAAGGCAAGGGGCTCCCCGTTGAAATGAGTCGGCCGGAAGTGGCTGCGATCCTGACGAAGGCGTACGCGGGTAAGTGATGATTGGCTTAACTACCGATTCTCTGGCGGCTCTTATGGCTCGTGAAGCCTGCTTCTGTTGCTGTACCACGTCCTGTTTGCCAGAGAGGTGTACCCGGTAGTTCGCGGCCCGTGCATCAAGACTTCAGGGCCCTCTCCGCATCAACGTGTGAGAGGGCCCTTTCTATGTCTCGAATTCGAAAGGGGCATTTCGGTGAATAGGACGGCATTCAGACGATTCGTGGAGTTGGCGATAGCGGGCGCTATGGCGCTGCTGATGGGCGCATGCACATCGAGCGGTGCGACTACACCATCTCCCATGTCGACTGCTGCCCCTGCGGCAAGCGGGAAGGCAGTAGAGCTTTCGTTGGCGGTGTATTCGACGCCCAGAGAAGCAATGGAGCAGACCGTTCTCCCGGCGTTTCGGAAATACTGGCAGGCCAAGGGCGGGCAGGACGTGAAGTTTAACTCCTCGTATCAGGGAAGCGGGACGCAGTCTCGCGCAGTGATTGCCGGATTTGAGGCGGATGTGGTGTTCCTGTCGCTGGAGCCGGACGTATCGACGATTCAGAAAGTGGGTCTCATTAAGAGCAACTGGCAGGCGAAGCAAAACGGGATTGTAAGCCGGTCTGTGGTGGTGTTTGCCGTGCGCAAGGGGAACCCGAAGGGCATCAAGGACTGGAGCGACCTAGCAAAGGCGGGCGTGAAGGTGCTGACGCCGGACCCCAAGACCAGTGGCGGAGCGCAGTGGAACATCTCGGCGCTGTACGGCGCGGCGCTGCGCGGAAAGGTGCCGGGTGTGGCGGCCAACGACCCCGCTGCTGCTCAGAAGCTGCTCACAGACGTGCTGAAAAACGTGGTCGCGTTTGACCGGGACGCCCGCACGTCCATCACGAACTTTGAGAAAGGCATTGGAGACGTGGCCATCACCTACGAGAACGAGGTGCTCACCGCGCAAAAGGTGGGCGAGCAGGTGGATTACGTTATTCCGCCATCGACGATTTTGATCGAGAACCCGGCGGCCCTGGTCGACACATACGTGGACAAGCACGGCACGCGGGCGGCGGCGCAGGCGTTTGTGGACTACCTGCAATCGCCGGATGGCCAGCGGCTGTTTGCTGCTGACACGTTCCGTCCGGGGGACGCAGCGCTGCTCAAAGAGTTCGCCGGCAAGTACCCGCCGGTGACCGACCAGTGGGACATCACCTATCTCGGCGGGTGGCCCAAGGTCATGGCTGAGCTCTTTAGTGAGAACGGCGTGTATCAGAAGGCGTTGGGGGCGAAGTAGCAAAGAATGGCAGTCGTTGTCGCCCCACAACAGGTCCCGATCCCCAAGGCGCGCGGCGAGCGGCCGTGGGGCGCGTGGGGACTGCGGACCATCGCGTTGGTATACCTGGCGCTGATGATCGTGGTGCCGCTGTCAGCCGTGGTGGCCGAAGGGCTGAGCGGCGGGCTCGGCGGCCTGTGGCACGACCTGAACAAGTTTAGCGCGCAGGGCGCGCTGTTTCTGACGCTGTGGACGGGAGCCATCATGACCGTCATTAACGTGGTCATGGGCACGCTGACGGCGTACGTACTCGTGCGCTACCAGTTTCCGGGCAAAGCCCTGCTGAACGCCATTATCGACATGCCCGTGGCGATTCCCACACTGGTTTCCGGCCTCATGCTGGTCATCTTGCTGGGGCCGCAAGAGGTCATCGGCAAGTGGCTGGACGCTGTGGGTATTCATATCATCTTCAACTGGCCCGCCATTGTCATCGCGCTCCTATTCACGACATTTCCGCTCGTGGTGCGCGCTGTGCAGCCGGTGCTGGAAGAATTGGAGATTGACCAGGAGGAAGCCGCGTACTCGCTGGGAGCTACGCAGTGGCAGACGTTTCGGCACGTGATGCTGCCGGCACTGCGGCCTGCCGTCATTTCCGGCGGACTGCTGACGTTCGCGCGGGCGCTCGGCGAGTTCGGGTCGATTGTGCTGGTGGCTGGCAACCTGCCAGGCAAAACGCTCACCGCGCCCGTCTACATCCTGGGCGAAATCGAAAGCGGGTCGCCCAGAAGCGCGAGCGCGATGTCGCTGGTGCTTCTGACCATCTCGTTTGTCATGATCATCCTGCTGGACTGGCTGCAGCGGCGGCGCATGGCGAGGCGGGACTGATGGCCACAGCTGCGTCCCCAGGGAAGCGCATGGCGACGAGCCAGAAGGTGCTCATTGGCATCGTCGTGCTTTACGTGACGCTTCTCGTGGCTGTGCCGGTTCTGGCGCTTTTCCCCAAAGCATTTTCTCATGGACTAGTTGCCGTCGTGCAGTCGCTGGTGCAGAAAGACGCGCTGGTGGCGCTTCGTCTGACCGTGCTGCTAGCGTTGATCGCCGTAGTCATTAACGCAGTCTTCGGCCTGGTCCTGGCTATGGTGCTGGTCAGGCAGAACTTTTGGGGCAAGAGCGTGGTCAACGCCATCATCAACCTGCCCTTCGTGGTATCGCCCGTCATTGTCGGGTTCATGTTTTTGGTGCTCTTCGGCAAGAACGGCTGGTTTGAGCCGGTTGTGAACTCGCTGGGCTTCAGGGTGGTGTTCAGTTGGCCCGGCATGATGCTGGCGACCATCTTCGTGTCGCTGCCGTTCGTGTGCCGCGAGGTGATGCCCGTGCTGCAAGAGCAAGGCATTGAGCACGAGCAGGCGGCGTATACGCTCGGCGCGTCCAGGTGGCAGACGTTCTGGCGAGTGACGCTGCCAGGCGTGCGCCGCGCGCTGCTGTACGGCGTCACGCTCACGTTCGCGCGGGCCATGGGCGAGTTCGGCGCCATCATGGTCGTCGGCGGCGCGCTCATCGGCAAAACGGAGACGTCAACGCTGTACATCTTCCGGGCGCTTGAAGAGCGCATGTACGTTGCAGGGTACTCAGCAGCATTACTGTTAGCAGTGATTTCCTTCGCGACTTTGATCTTGCTAGAGCTGAGCAAGCGGCGGGAGGTAAAGGACTGATGTCGGTGGTGGTGAAGAACCTGGACAAGAAATTCGGCAGCTTTGGCGCCGTCAACAACGTGTCGTTTGAGGTGCAGGAGGGCGAGCTGGCTGCGCTGCTGGGACCCAGCGGCGCGGGCAAAAGCACGATACTCCGGATGATTGGCGGGCTGGAGCAGCCGGATACTGGCACGATTGAGCTTGACGGCGTTGACGTGTCGCGCATGAGCCCGCAGCAGCGTGGCGCGGGATTTGTCTTCCAGAGCTACGCCCTCTTCAAGCACATGACGATAACCCAGAACATCGCGTTTGGGCTAGAAGTGCGGCACGTGGCGAAAAACGAGGTCCGTGAGCGCGTGCGAGAGCTACTGAACCTGGTGAAGTTGGACGGCTATGGCAACCACTATCCGTCGCAGCTCTCCGGCGGGCAGCGGCAGCGGGTGGCGCTCGCACGGGCGCTGGCGCCAAGGCCGCGCGTGATGCTGCTGGATGAGCCGTTTGGAGCGTTGGACG
Source organism: Dehalococcoidia bacterium (assembly GCA_009692665.1). Taxonomy (GTDB): domain Bacteria; phylum Chloroflexota; class Dehalococcoidia; order Lucifugimonadales; family SHYT01; genus SHYT01. The sequence continues at coordinate 28,774 of SHYT01000011.1, forward strand.
CCCGTGTGCGCGTGGAGCTGCGGGAGTGGATCCGGCGGCTGCATGACGATGTGCACGTGACCAGCATCTTCGTGACGCACGACCAGGAAGAGGCGCTGGAGATCTCTGACAAGATTGTGGTCATCAATGAAGGGAACGTGGAGCAGATCGGTTCGCCCTCGGATCTCTACGACCGGCCCGCCACGCCGTTCGTCGCCAGTTTCATCGGGCCCATTAATGTATTCAAGGGGGAAGCGGCCGAGGGAAAGGCTACGTTCGGGCACATGTCGGTGCCCTTGCCACGGAGCATGGAGCAGGCGACGGGGGCAGTGGACGTGTTCATCCGGCCGTTTGACTTTTTCATGTCCACGGAAGGACACGACGGCCGGGGCGTGGAGGCGAAGGTGCAACGGGTTGCGCTGATTGGGGGAAGCGTCAAGCTGAGCCTGGTGCTGTTTGGCGGCGAACGGGTCGAGGTGCAGTTGGATCGGGAGCACTTCGGGTCCCTGGACATTGAGGTTGGCGAAGAGGTGTGGCTGACGCCAAAGGCAGCGAAGGTCTTTTCTAAAGCGCATCAACCACTGGCATAATCAAGGAGCCGATGGAACCAAACAGAAGGGCCGCAGCAATGCTGCGGCCCTTCTGTTTGAGCAGGCTGATTAGTTACGGAATCGGAAGTTCTTCTTCCAACGGTCAAACCAGGCGGTTTTGTTGGAGTCTCTCACGGGGCGGCCACGCCACCGCTTGTCGGCTTTGTTGCCCCAGTGGACAAGGAACATAGCATAGGCGGCGATGAACCCGATGAGGCCAAGCCAGAACACAACGGTCATCACGTCCGGCGCGGCCCCACGGACCAGGAGTGCTCCAAGAATCAAGATCAGGCTTGTAACAAGGATTCTGCCAGGGGAAAAGATATTCCAAAAGCGGAGAGAGGAAACGCGCTGCCACAGACCATGACGCCGTCGCACGCCTTTGCTTCCAAACTTCCCGACGTGTCCGGCCAGAATCTCTTCGATCTCTTCCCGGTACCGTTCCCTCATGACCTCATCTCCACCCAAAGGAAGGCTGCTTAAAATGGTCTGCCGCTGTAGCAGAAGCACTGGAGTATCCCAATACTGTGCACCGAGAAAAGAGATTGTCAATGATTTTCTTCATTGCGCACGGCTAACTATCAGACTGTTTGGGAACAGGAGCCTTCCTACACTGTTTTTTGTTGCATTGTTACCACTTTGTGCCTTTTTGTGCTCGCTCTCTTAACAACTTTGGGGGCATGCTAAAGGCAACTTATTTTTGGAGGGTTACATGGTATCACTTCAACAGAGCACATTGCCCGCTAGTTCCCAGACTATTGAGTCACTACTCAGTGTCTTGCATATCAACGGGGGAATAGTCGTTCGTCCCAAGCTGGCAAGAAATGTACCGGTAGATGCAGAACCGTTGACGGAGCGGGAGCGGGAAGTGTTGTCGCTGGTGGCGGAGGGGAACTCGAATAAGCAGGTCGCGGCATCGCTGAGGATCTGCGAGGGCATGGTGAAGAACCACCTTACCTGTGGCGTTCGGCTATACCCCCCCCGTTCAGGATGCATCAAAGGTGATTTGTCGCATATACACCCCCTCAGTGCCAGATCCCCACGGATGTTCCGTAACCGCAACCGCTCAAACTGTCACCAAATGTCGTACAACTCACATGGAGGCTGACAATCGCAAACATATCCATGTCATACAGTCCTGCAGCGTACGCAACATGGGTGCTTTCCCTCAGTCCTTCAGGACTAGGAGAGCATCCACTCCATGAATGTCGTCATCATTGAGTGAAATGTGTAGCAAGCCTAGAAACGTATGACGAAGCCGTGAAGTGCTTCTGCGCGTGTTGAGAATGCGCCTGCTGAGACTGTGGCGACAAAGTGGAAACGCTCGATATACACTGATAGCTGTTCTATTCAGGAGCGCAAACATGGTCAAGATTTATACCAAGACAGGTGATAAGGGGCAAACAGGCCTTCTCTATGGCGGCCGGGTCCCCAAGACGGATCCGCGCGTTGAAGCGTATGGCACAGTGGATGAAGCCTGCTCGGCGCTGGGTCTTGCGCGTGCGCTGGCAAAAGACCCAAAGGTGAAAGCTATCACACTCCAGGTGCAGCGCGAGTTGTTCACCGTGGGCGCTGAATTGGCTACGGACGCCAGTCAGCGCGCGAATTTCCTCAAGCACTTCGCACCGGTCACTCCAAAGATGACTGAGCAGCTGGAAACCTGGCTGGACGAAATGGAAGCAGTAGTGCAGTTGCCACGCTCCTTCGTCATTCCAGGCGCGTCACCGGCATCAGCGGCTATGGACCTCGCGCGGAGCACATTGCGGCGGGCGGAACGGCGCATCGTCGCCCTGCATGAAGCCGGACTGCTAGCGAACGAAGAGGTGCTGCGCTATGTGAACCGTCTCAATGACCTTGTGTTCATGCTGGCGCGCTATGAAGATCGTGCCCTGCCGCCCGAGTTGCTAACTGGAGACCGCCAGTGAGCGGATTGCGCGTTGCCGTCATTGACTATGAGGCGGGGAACCTCCGCAGTGTGGAGAAGGCGCTGGAGACCGTGGGCGCCAGCCCGCTGGTGACAAGTAAGCCTCAGGATATCCTCGCCGCTGACGCCGTTGTGCTGCCTGGTCAGGGTCGCTGCGACGCCGCCATGGTGGCGTTGCAGGCCAAGGAACTGACTGCTGCGGTGCACCAGGTCATCCGGCAGGGCAAGCCCTTCTTTGGCGTCTGCGTCGGCCTTCAGCTCCTTTTCGACAGTTCAGAAGAAGGCAACGCGGCGTGCCTTGGCGTCATTCCGGGCCGCGTGCGCCGGTTTGTGCCGGGGCTTAAGGTGCCGCACATGGGCTGGAACCAGGTGACGTTTAGGGTGGACCACCCAGTGTTTGCCGGCGTGCCGCAGGGGAGCTACTTCTACTTTGTGCACAGCTACTACCCGGACCCCAAAGACCAATCGTGGGTGGCTGGCACCGCAACCTACGGCATCGATTTTTGCTGCGCAGCCGCCAGAGGCAACCTGGTCGCCACGCAGTTCCATCCAGAGAAGAGCGGCCCGGTTGGCCTCAAGCTCTACGAGAATTTCGTCCAGTTTGCGGCGCGAGTCGCCTCTAAAGCAGCGCGGTAGCGGTAAGCCGTTCAAACGGAGGCGGGTATGCCAATAGCAAATAGGGGCGGTTGGAAGACCTGCAGTCGTGGGCATAAGTATCGTGGCCCCGGTGGTTGCCCTGTGTGTTGGTCCGGCAACCGCAAAGCCGGTGTTGCGAAGCCCACACAGAAGTGAAAGCGAAGCCCGCTGGTATGGACGTCATCCCTGCAATTGACCTGCACGGGGGCCTCTGCGTCCGGCTTTATCAAGGTGACTACACCAAAGAGCAGGTCTTCTCCAATGACCCCGTGGCAATGGCCCACCGCTGGCAGCAAGAAGGCGCAACGCTCCTGCACGTTGTTGACCTGGACGGCGCCGCCACAGGCAATCCCGCAAACCTCAGCGCCATCGAGCGTATCGCTAAAGAGACCTCCCTTCACGTGGAGGTCGGCGGTGGCATCCGCACCGTGGAGATCGCCCGCCGTATCCTTTCCCTCGGTATCCAGCGCGTCTTCCTCGGTACCGTCGCTGTTGAGCAGCCGGAGATTGTCGCTCAGATGCTGCATGCGTTTGGTGCGGAGCGCGTTGGCGTTGGCATTGACGCACGGAACGGCAAAGTGGCCGTCAAAGGCTGGAAGGAGCAGTCGTCCGTGGATGCGCTGACGCTCCTGGAGTCAATGTCTAAAATCGGCGTCCGTGTTTTTGACTATACAGACATCTCCCGCGACGGCGCTGGCACAGAGCCAAACTTCGACGCGCTGGCCGAAGCCGTCGCCCACGTCCGTGGCGACATCATTGCCGCAGGTGGCGTGACCAGCGTTGAGCATGTGCGGCGTTTGAAAGCGGTTGGCGTCGCCGGATGCATCATTGGCAGGGCTCTGTATACTGGTGACATCAAGCTGCCGGAAGCACTGGCCGCAGCCCGGGACACGCAGCAAAAGAAAAAGCAGTAAGGAAGAATGCGATGCCTCTGTACCAGTACAGGTGTAAAACCTGCAAACACGAATTTGACCAGTTCCGGCCCATGAGTCAGTCCGCGCAGGACAGCGCCTGCCCAGGGTGCAAGCAGCAGGCTGTGCGTGTATTGTCTGTCTTCAGCACACTCTCACTCAACAGCTTCTCAGGTCCCGCGTGCGAGGCAACCGGTGCCTCCTGTGCCGCCGAGAGCCGCGGCTGCGCCTGCTGCGTCCAACAGTAGCAACCGTCATCATTACCTTCCTACGCAGATGGCCGTGCCAAGTACTCCACTACCGCACGGCCACAGTAAATGTAGATGTCCGTATCGGCGCCACATTCGTCTCCCACGGCCTGCGGTAGTTCAGCGTCAGCCTCGTCTCGCCTTTCCCTGCTGGGGCAAATGTCCATACCTCTGTCCCGCCTGCGCCTGGAGGAAGTGGCTTGGTGCCTGGGAAGACATATATAGTACTGACCAGGGCCGCCACCTTTCCGTCCGGCGGGTGCGCCAGCTCCCAGGAATAGCCGGTCGTGTGGTTTGCGTCCAGCGAGATTGTGAACTGCTGCCCCGCATCTACAACAATTGGCTTGCCGGGATCGGTAAAGGAAGTAGTGCTTTTCGAATCACACGCGGCCAAGCCGAAAAGCGCGACCGTCCCCAGCACTGCGACAATCGTCTTATTCACAGTCACCTCCTAGAAGAGAGACTTTGACTGTCCGCCGTCCACGTTGATGCTCACGCCGGCGACGAGGTCGGCGCGGTCTGAGCAGAGGAAGGCCACCATCTCGCCAATGGGCTCGGGCCAGCCAAACTTTCCCATCGGCAGGTTGCGGGCAACGAACTCCTGTACGATTTCCGGTGAGCTTGTGTTTACGAACCTGTCCCAACTTCCACCGGGGAACTGGATGGAGCCAGGAGAGACGGTGTTGAATAGCACATTGTCTTGTGCGTAGGTGAGTGCCATGTGCTTCGAGAACGCAATGAGCGCGGCCTTGGCAGTCATGTAAGACAGCGCGCCGCCGTACTCGCGCCCAAAGATGGAAGCGATGCTTACCACCCGGCCCCACCGACGCTCCCGCATGCCGGGCAGCACCAGGCGCGTAAGGCGGATGGCGGAGGACAGGTTGATGTTCAACGTATCATTCCAGTCCTGGTCTGTAGTGGTGTCGAACTCGCGGCCGCCGCGGGTGCCCCCGGCATTGTTCACGAGGATATCTACAGGACCAAGCGCTCTCCGGGTCTCGTCGTAGAACTTTTCCAGGTCAGCCTCTACCATCACGTTGGCAGGTATGGCTACCGCGTTGCCACCGTGCTTGCGGATCTCGGCGACGACCGGCTGGAGGGCATCGGCGGTGCGGGCGCAAATGGCTACATTGCAGCCCTCGCGGGCCAACGTGAGCGCAATCTGGCGCCCCAGGCCCCGGCTGCCGCCGGTGACCATTGCGACGCGCCCCTTAATGCCAAGGTCCATAGTAACCTCCTGAGTACACCCACCCTTTTGATCGCATCTATTGTAGCAAAGGGCTGTTCCCATTCCGTGGTGGGCGCGGCGCACAGCGCGGTACAATACAAGTAACGCACTCAGAGCAGGGGACCATGACGGAACCGCAAACGCCCGCAGTGGCCTGGGAAGAGCTTGATGAGCTCTACCGGCATACAATTCTGGACCACTACAAGAATCCCCGGAACCGCGAAGCACTGGCCCATCCGGATGCGCAGGCGCGCGGCTACAACCCCTTCTGTGGCGATGAGGTGAAGCTAGCGTTTGCAGTCCGTGGCGGGCGCGTGCAGCAGGTCAGCGCGCAGAGTCAGGGGTGCGCTATTTGCCAGGCTTCAGCGTCGTTGATGTCTGAAATGCTGAAAGGCACACGGACGGATAAGCTCCGGTGGTTCGCTGAGCGGTTTCGAGAGCTGATGCGCGGCAAGGGGCTCTCTGCCGAAGAGCGGCACGTATTTGGCGATGTGGAGGCACTGGCTGGTGTCGCCCAGTTCCCCATACGCATCAAATGCGCGTTGCTGGCATGGTCTACGCTGGACGAGGCGATGGACGACTACGAAGCCAGGCATAAAACGTAAGTCTATCAGCCGCCTGGAATTCCGCCCCCAATACCCAGGCCCAAATATGAGAGGCCGCCGCATCATCATTGTGGCGGCCTTTTCTTTGTGCGGTTACGACTGTCTCGGGCCACCGCTGTTCCGGCCCCGGTACGACGTGCCCGCTGTCACGGCCTGACTGAGCTTGAAATCGCGGACACTGGGCACGGCGATGACAAGGATGACGCCTATGCCCGCCGCTATGCCCGCCATGATGCGCGTGATCATCTGCGGGCCAACAATGTCTGACCCGATGCCTGCCACCAGGCCACCCAGAGGCATAAGGCCCATATTCATCATAAGCAAGCTAGTCACGCGGCCCCGCAGCTCATCAGGGATAGAGAGCTGGAGCAGCGTCTGGTTCGTCGTCATGTAAATCATTTCTGCAAAGCCCGCCAGGAACATGAACAGAGCGCCAATCCACAAGTTGGGGCTGTACGAGAAGGCGAACAAGCCTGCGCTGAACCCCATGAGTGCCACCAGCTGTATGACGCCACGCCGCTCAAACCTTCCCAGCGATGCGGAGAACAACGCACCCAGCACACCGCCAACACCAACGGCGGACACCAGGATCCCCAGCGCGCTGGGGCCTGCATGGAATACGTCCTTGGCGTAAATAGGCGACAACGCGTTGAAAATGGGGATGAGGAGCAGAGGTGGAATGAACCCCATAAGGACGAATGTCCTGGTCACCTTCTGCCGCGTCACAAACCGGAAGCCCTCCGCAAAGTTCTGCGCCACTGAGCTGGTATTCCGTGCGTGCCGGCGCGGCGGAAAGTGGATGAAGTAGCGGGTGATTGTGGAGAGCAAATACGTGACACTCTGCCCAAAAAAGTTGCCGGACACGCCAATGGCCGCAATCAGAAAGCCGCCGGCGCCGGGGCCAAACGCGCGGGTCACGCTGAACCCGGCCGTCGTCAACGCCACCGCGTTGGGCGCGTGCGATTTAGGCACAAGGTCAAACTGCACGGTGGAGCGCAGTGGCTGGTCAAACGCCTGGGCGACCCCAAACAGGAACATGAACGCAAAAAGGTGCCACAGCTCTACTATGTGGAAGTACAGCATGAACCCTAATGCAAGGCTGGCGAACATCAGGAACACGCTTGTTGCCATCATGAGGCTCTTGCGGTCCAAGCGGTCAATGATGACGCCGGTGAACGGGCCCAGACCCAGCATGGCAACAGCACGCATGCCGTTGATGGCCCCAAGTGCGGCGCCGGAGCCCGTTAGGTCGTAGACCACCCAGCCAAGAGTCACCTGCTGCGTCCACTGCCCTAGGCTGGAGAACACTGTGCCTAACCAGAGCCAGCGAAAATCACGGATCTTTAGAGACTCAAATGTGCCGATTCTGCCGTTGTGATGGGGAATACTGCCCTGGTTCGCATCTGTGGAAGTGCTTATACCGATACGGGAAGGTCCAGGGGCATCGGTTGTTGTGGTGCCACGTCGGTCAGTAGTTGATGAATCGGATTCGTTCGCCACGAGGAACCCCTTAACGAATGCCGGAACCCGACATTCTCTTCGTCCAAAGAATTTTTCAATTGTACATTCAGCGTATTTCCTCATCAAACATGCGCTGCAACACAGGGCAAGATAGAGTGTGCGCCGCTGTCTGGGGGGTGCTACGATAGCCTCAAACTGCCCCAGTGGGATAGGATAGAGGGATAGATCATGGCTGGCGCAAGCCTCCTAAAATCGCTCCAGGCATTGGTAGGCCCTTCGCGGGTCTCCACTGACCAGGACGAGCTTGCGTATCTGGGCGCGGACGCTGAGGGCCGGTTTCGCCACATGGCGGACAGCAATCGCTTAGGCAGGCCATTGGCGGTTGTCCGCCCGCGTTCTACAGAGGACGTCCAGCGCATCATGGAGCTCGCACAGAGAGCGGGCATGCCCGTAGTGCCGCGCGGTGGAGGCACTGGAGTTTCTGGCGCTGGCGCCGCGGTTAAAGGCGGCATTGTTCTTGACCTGAAAGGCTTGAACGCGGCGCAGGTGGACGTCGGATCGAGGACTGTGCAGGCGGGTGCGGGCATGGTGCTGGAAGACTTACAGCGCCAGATCACCCCCAGCCGCCTGATCGTGGGGCACGACCCGTGGAGCTTTCCCATTGCAACCGTGGGCGGCGCCATCTCGACGAACGGCGTCGGGTATATGGCGGCGAAGTACGGCCCGATGGGCGATCAGGTGCTTGGGCTGGAGGTCGTCTTGCCCAACGGCTCAGTCATCCAGACGAAGGGTATCCCCAAGGCGGCAGGGCCTGGCTTCACGCCGCTCTTCGTGGGGGCCGAGGGCACCATGGGCGTGATCACGAAGGCTGCATTGCAGCTATTTCCAGTGCCTGAAAAGCGCGTCATTCGCGCGTTCGGCTTCAAAGCGTTTGAGCCGGGGTTTGAGTCGGTGTTGGACATGTACCAGCATGGGCTCACACCTACGGTGATGGACTTTGCTGAGGAGCCATTCGAGTCTGATAGCGGAGACTTGGCGGCCACACTCTACCTGGGCTTTGATGGGTTGAAGGAGGAAGTGGACGTGCTGGAAAGCAGGGGCCGCCAGTTCTGCGAGGTGCATGGTGGCCGTCTGCAGCCGCAGAAGCAAGCAGACCACTTCTGGCGGACGCGCCACCGCTCCGGCGAAAACTACAAGCGCGAAGTGCTCGGGAAACCGTTTGCAGAGCGGCGGCGCCGTGGGTGGCGGATGGAATACCTGCACGTTGCGATTCCGGCGTCGCGGGTGCTGGAGTACCAACGGTGGAGCGCGGAGTTGCTATCGCGCCGCAAGCTGCCAGTGCATGAATGGTCGCTGTGGGCGCGGCCGGAGCTATTCTCGTTCCTCATCGAAGATCCAGAGTCTGATACGGGAGTCCGGTCGGAGACGCTGCGGATTACCAGTGACGAGCTACTCGAGCGGGCGCAGGACCTCGGTGGCTCTATGGAGTACTGCCACGGCGTTGGGCTTCGCTTGGGCCGCCTCATGTCCCGCGAGCTTGGCAGCACTATGGGGCTGTACAAAGGCATTCGCGCAGCCATTGACTCCGCAGGCATCATGAACCCGGGCAAGCTGGGCCTCTAGCAGCCCAAAATCCTGCGCCATACCACCTGCTCTCCAGACCGCATCAACCATGCCTCAGCAGGACACCATACGCTTGCGTGCTGTCTTACACGGCGGCATGCTAGTCGTAGAGGAGTGAACGGGAATGCAGTGGCAGTGGCGCATGTGGAGAGAGCAGCAGATCTAAAGTCAAAGACCACCAAAATAGCAGGGGAAACCCATCATTCAAAAATCATGGACAAATGTTGGTGAGTTGAGCCTCAAAAATTGGTGGCAGACTGGTACAAATGTTGGTGGATTGGGTCTTCTAGACTGTTTAGAACCGCACCGTCACTGGAGTACCCTTGCCCGCTTTGAGCGCCCTTGCGGCATTGCCGTTGGGCAGCGCAATTTCCAGCAGCCCCTGGCTGTCAAGCACTGCGGCCAGTCCCTTTGCCACTCCGTAGGTCGCGCTCATTCCCTGGATGGTTTTGCCCGCCAGCAAAATTGCCTGTACCTGTTTGCCGCGCAGATCTTTCGCATGGATATTGGTGAACAGATTGCCATAAGTGTCCACGTGCAGCACGTATCCTTGCAGCCCTTGCGGCACTGGCTTGGGCTTGGGAATGTGCAACGTGGTGACCCGTTGCATCGGCGTGCCGAGCGCTTCAGGCCGTACCCCAGATGCCAGGTGCGCGGCGATAGGACCAAAGATATCGCGGGCGTGGAAGGTGGTGCTTATCTCCGATCGCCAGTAGTGGGACTCGTCCAGCACAAAAGCACGGAAGCCTTCCGGCGGTACAGAGACGAACGGCGCGAATAGTTTGGTCCTCGGCTGCTCCGCCATTAGATTTGGATACAAAATGTGGGTAAAGAGCCCGTTGTCAGGCCCGACAAAGTAGTGGCCCTGGCCGGTGAGCAGCAACGGCTTCCGCTTGGTGCCAACACCCGGGTCCACCACGACAAGATGAACGGTTCCTGGCGGGTAGGTGTTCCACGCGGTGCTCAGTAGGAACGCGCCGGTGTGAATGTCTTGCGGCGGAACTTGGTGTGTGAGGTCAACAATGGTGGCATGTGGAGCAACGGCAAGTATGGCGCCTTTGACCGCGCCCACGTATGTGTCGCTCAGGCCAAAGTCGGTGAGGATGGTGATGATGCCGTTGGGCTTTGCGGGTGATACGGATCGCTTGGTTGGCACGCGTCCATCGCCTCGAAAGCGGATTCTCACCAATTGTCGCAGACGTGGGGGAATTCTCTACCGCAGAAACTCACCCCCTACAGATGTGATAAGAGGAGGCTTTGCCCTCCCCTTATCATCCAGTTTGTTGCGGTGGAGTTATGCGGTTACGACAGGCGGGCAGTGAGGAGCGCCACGCCCAGGAATAGGACGATAAGCCCGATAGTAATTCGAAAGAGCAGCAGATCCAGGCCGCGGCGCACGCGCATGTTGGACTCGGCCGCGCCGAACAGGCCGCTGCCTTCGCCGCGCACCTGCATGAGAATGATCCCTATGAGGAAGATGGCGATCATAATCTGGCTGATATGGAGGGAAGTGACCATATACGCGATGCCTCGTTTCGATACACTGTTTGGGAAGACCGATTTAGGGTAACACTACCCCTTCAAGGACTCAAGTTTTCCCTTGAGCAGCCCGTTTACTAGGCCAGGGTTTGCTTTGCCCTTGCTGAGCTTCATGACCTGGCCCACCAGGAATTTCATCGCGGTGTCTTTGCCAGCCTTGTAATCAGCGACCGCCTGCGGGTTCCCGGCGATGGCGTCGTCAATAATGGTTTTGAGCGTGGAGGTATCGCTCACTTGGGCCAGGCCCTTCTCCTGGACGATGGCCGTTGGCTCTTTGCCGGTGGTGAACACCTCGTCAAAGACCGCCTTGGCCTGCGTGGAGCTGATAGTGCCCGCGTCCACAAGCTCGATCATCTGGTTGATGCCGGTGGACCACGTCTTCAGAGTAGCCTCCGGATAATCGTCAACTTCTTTCTGCGCGGCAGCGAGCAGGCGAGATAGCTCGCTGATAATCCAGTTGCTGACTGCCTTGGCACGGCCCTTGTTGCCGCCCACGGTGCGCTCGAAGAACTGCGCCATGGCGCGCGTGGCAGTAAGCTGGCGGGCGTCGTAGGCGGGCAAAGCGTACTGCGCCATGAACCGCTCGCGAAGGGCGTCAGGCAATTCCGGCAGCGCCTTACGCAAGGTGTTCACCTGCTCGCGAGAGATGACCAGCGGCGGCAGGTCGGGTTCGGGGAAGTAGCGGTAATCACTTGCGACCTCTTTGGAGCGCTGCGAGACGGTGAGGCCGCGCTCCTCCACCCACCCGCGGGTCTCTTGTATGATGCGGCCGCCCTGCTCTAGCACCTTGATCTGGCGCTCCACCTCAAACTGAATGGCGCGGGCTACCGACCGGGTGCTGTTCATGTTCTTTACTTCCACTTTGGCCCCCAGCGTAGTGGAGCCTTTGGGGCGAATGCTCACGTTGGCGTCGCACCGGAAGGAGCCCTTCTCCATATCTGCGGTGGACACGCCGATGAAGCGGAGAATGGACTGGAGCTTCGTCAGGTACTGGCGCGCCTCTTCCGGCGACCGCATGTCCGGCTCGCTCACGGTCTCCATCAGCGGGACACTCGAGCGATTGACGTCTATGAGCGAGTAGGACTCGCCCGTGGGCTCATGGATGTGCATCATCTTGGCAACGTCCTCTTCCAAGTGGATGCGCGTGATTCCCACGCGCTTCGTGTGGCCTTCAACCTCAAGGTCCATCCACCCGTTCTTTGCGATGGGCATGGGGAACTGCGATATCTGGTAGCCCTTCATAAGGTCCGGGTACGGATAGTTCTTGCGGTCAAAAAATGTGTGTTCATTGATTTCGCAGTTCACGGCGAGGCCCGTCATGATGACGTATTCGACGGCGCGCCTGTTGATGACGGGCAGCGTGCCGGGCATCCCCAGGCAGACCGGGCACACGCGGGTGTTTGGCGGCGCGTCTTGGTAATCGGCAGGGCAGGCGCAGAACATCTTGGACTGCGTCAAAAGCTGCGCGTGCACCTCAAGCCCAATAACCGTTTCCCATTCCATGGAAGGCACTCCTGCATAACGCTGTAGGCCGCTGCCGCGATGTTGTGCGATGGAACAGTATAACGCGCGAGGTTTGAGCGGGACAAGACTGGTGTCATGCCCGCGGGGTGCGCTCTATCTGGTCAAGATGCTCGCGCCTGTGGTTGGAGCGGCGGAGGAGCCAGTCATCGCCACGGGCTTTGATTGAATCGGCAGTCTCAGGGCTGAGGGCCTCGACGGCTACGTTGACCGTGTGCGCCGCCGATAGCGCAAGGTTTGCGGCTTGCAGCAGGTTTAGAGCCTGCCATTCCTCCAGGAGGGAGGAGTTGAGTAGGTCATCTTCCATCTTGTCGGGCAGAGTGCCCTGTTTGTTCCAGCGTTGGAGAAGAAGGGTTGCTCTGCGGTCCCAAAAGGCCATGTGCGCCAAGGCGACGGTGACCGTCCAGCCACCACCCATGTCACGTCGGCCATCAGTCAACTGGGTGGCGAGCGCCTGTAGCCGCCGCAGTTGTGCAGCGTTATCAGCCAAAATGGCGGGGTCGATTGGCATAGGCCGTTCTCCACTTGATTGCTTAGCCGATGGTATGTACCAGTATATGCATCGCAACAAGGGACGCAAACATCGACCGCGCGGTTTCCACGCCGCCCAACCGCGCTACAATAGGTGGGTTGTTTGATACCGCTGCTATGCGGTGCATGAATGCATTGAGGGAGGGACCAGATGACCACGAACAAGCCGAACACGCGTGTCGAAAAAGACTCCATGGGCCCAATGGATGTGCCTGCGGAGGCGTACTACGGCGCATCTACCCAGCGGGCCGCGCTGAACTTTCCCATTAGCACAGAGCGCTTCTCGCGGCGGTTCATTCGCGCGCTGGCGCTCATCAAGCTGACGGCGGCGCAGGTGAACTCCGATATGGGGCTGCTCGACAAGAAGATTGCGGACGCTATCATCCGCGCGTCGCAGGAAATGGCTGACGGCAAGTTCGACAAGGAGTTCGTGGTCGACATTTACCAGACCGGCTCCGGCACGTCCACGAACATGAACGCAAATGAGGTCATCGCGAACCGCGCCGCCGAGCATTTGGGCGGGCAACGCGGCTCACGCGCGGTGCACCCCAATGACCACGTCAACATGGGCCAGTCCTCCAATGATGTGATTCCCACGGCCATTCAGCTGGCCGCAGCCATGGCCATTAAGGAAGACCTGTCGCCCGCCATGGACGAGCTGCGCAAGGCGCTGCAAGCGAAGTCGCAGGAATTCTGGCCCATCATCAAGACGGGCCGCACGCACTTGCAGGACGCGACGCCCATTCGGCTGGGACAGGAGTTCCTGGGCTACGCCGGGCAGGCAGAGCGTGCAGTGCGCCGACTGAAGCACGCGCAGGAAGAATTGTCCGAGGTGCCATTGGGCGGCACAGCCGTTGGCACTGGCATCAACACGCACCCGCAATTCCCGCAAAAGGTTTGCGCGCGGCTATCAGAGGTCACCGGCATCAGCGTGCGCGAGACAGACAACCACTTCCAGGCGCAGAACTCGCTTGATGCGCTGGTTGAGGCAAGCGGCGTGCTGCGGACAATCTCGGTGAGCCTCTACAAGATTGCCAACGACATCCGCTGGCTTGGTACCGGGCCGCGCGCGGGCATCGGCGAAATCGTGATTCCAGAGGTGCAGCCAGGCAGTTCTATTATGCCGGGCAAAGTGAACCCAGTCATCCCGGAGTCGGTGCTACAAGCGGTGGCGCAAGTGCAGGGGAACGACTTGGCGGTGTTGCAGGCGGGCCACGGTGGCGTGTTTGAGTTGAATATGATGATGCCGGTGGCGGCGCACAACCTGTTGGGCAGTATCACGCTGCTGGCAAGCGTGACGCGGAACTTCACCCGCCAGTGCGTGGTAGGCCTAAAGGCGACAGACCAGGGGCCGAAGATGCTGGAAGCGGGCCTAATGCTGACCACCGCGCTGGTGCCTGCCATCGGCTACGACGCGGCGGCGGCCATTGCGAAGAAGGCGCACGCTACTGGCAAGACCATCCGCGAGGTCGCCAAGACTGACACGAAGCTCACGGACAAGGAATTGAACGAAATCCTCGACCCGTCCAAGATGGTCCAGCCTGGCCTCGGCGGCGGCCCCGCTGGTGGGTAAAGGTGCCTTTTACCCACGCCGGTAGGGTATTGATAAGGGCCTCCTTCCACGGGAAGGAGGCCCTATGTTTCTTATTGCCAGTGTCAGGCGGCGCGGTGCTGAAGCCTAACGGCCGAATGCGCTACTCAATCGCTACTGGTTCTTCCTCCGCCATATCGCAGAGCGCGAGGAGGTGATAGCCCAAGTAGCACTGGCCGTACTGGAGGACTTGGATTCGCTCGCCGTCCCGCAGCAGGCGGATGATGCGCTTTGGGACAAGCTGGTTGTCCTCTAGGTACGCTCGAATGATCTGGTCGTTCGAGTGCGGATGTTCCTCGCTGAAGTAGAACGAGTAGCGGGCCATGGTCAGGCCGGTGACTACGTACTCAACTTTCATCGTGCAGACACCCCACTCTATCTGCGGCAAGCGTAAATTTCGCGGGGTACTCTGTCAAGAAGATTTCCGCACCCCGAACGTTTCACCCCTGCACTCCGGGCAGGGGCATTGCTTGCGCAGCACCTCAAACGGGTAGAGTCCCGTCGAGTGAAAGTCACTCCAGAGGAACTGGATGGCGTAGTTGCCCACTTGCATGTGGTCGAGCGCCTGCACGTCAACCCCGATGCGGCTCTCGTCGATGGTGCTGTAGCGCGGCCACTCGCCTACACATTCAGCGCACTGGCAGCGCAGCCGCAAGTAGCGGTGCGGGTAAATACTGCTGTGGCCATCGTCCCAGGTGATAGAGATGCCCTCTGCGGAGAGCACCACGTGCTTGGCCATCGGCTTCTTGGCTTTCGATGTCATGGATTCCTCTTGACTAACGTGTCGATAAAGAAGTTGAGTGCGCCTTCGGTGGTTGCGCCGGCGAAGCGTTTGAGGATAATGCCGTTTGCGTCAATGATAATGGTCGTCGGCATGGCGGCAATCTGGTAGGTGAAGCCGATTTGGTTGTCCGCATCCAGTCCCACGGGGTAGGTAATACCGCGTTTCGAGGCCACATCGCGAGCGTCTTTCTCCGTATCCTGTACGGCCACGCCCACAAACGCAATCGGGTCTTTGTACTTTTGATAGGAGCGTTCCAGCGCAGGCATCTCCTCGCGACAAGGGCCGCACCAGGAGGCCCAGAAGTTGAGGACTGCGGGCTTGCCTCGCAGCGAGTCCAGGTTGAACGCGGAGCCGTCAAACATGGTCATCTTTAAGTTGGGCGCAGCCTTGCCGGAGTACTGCGGGATAGTAATAGGCTCAGAGCGCTTGAGTGGTAGTGGGGCGCCAACGCTGGCGCCGCCATCGCCGCTGGCTGCTGGGGCAGTAGAGGCCACCGGCTGCGACGGCGCGGGAGCTGCGCTTGGGGTGGCGACGGGCGCCGCCTGGTTCGCAGGCGCAGGGCTAGCACACGCGGTTGCGACGATAGCAAGCACAGCAATGCAGGCACCCAGAAAGAGTTGGCGCATACATCCTCCGATCTTCAGTATATACGTCAAGTGCTGCCTTACGGACGCGGCCGCCTCTCGCGCTACAATGAGAGCCATGTCCACGCCACACGTATTTGTCACCCGCATGATTGCACCGGAAGCGCTGGCTCTGCTGCGCGCGCAGGCCGATGTGGACGTCTGGCCGCACGAAAGCCCACCTTCCGCCAACGAGCTTCGTGAGCGTGCCCACACGTGCGATGGTCTGCTGACCATGCTGACCGACCGCGTGGACGCCGGGCTGCTGGACGCCGCGCCGCGCGTGCGGGTGATAAGCAATATGGCCGTGGGCTACGACAACATCCAGGTGCCTGAAGCAACGAAACGCGGCGTGCTTATTGGCACCACGCCCGGCGTGCTAACGAAGACGTCGGCGGAGTTTGCGTTTGCACTCTTGCTAGCTGCTGCCCGGCGCGTAGTGGAGGGTGACCAGTTCTTACGCGCGGGCAAATGGCAGACGTGGCATCCCGGCATGCTCCTGGGCCGTGACCTTGCTGGTGCCACACTTGGCATCGTCGGCCTTGGGGCCATTGGGCTGGAGGTAGCGAAACGAGCGCGTGTGTTTGAGATGCATGTGGCGTACACCTCGCGCACGAGAAAACCGGAGGAAGAGCAGCGGTATGGGTTGACCTGGATACACGATCTCTCAGACTTGCTTCAGGCAAGCGATTTTGTCAGTCTGCACGTAGCACTCACGGAGCAAACACGCCATTTGATCGGCTTGAAGCAATTGCACCACATGAAGCGCACCGCCATCCTGGTGAACACCGCCCGCGGTTCAGTGGTAGACCAAAAGGCGCTCTATGGTGCCCTGAGAGAGGGCGTCATCGCGGGCGCGGCGCTGGACGTGGCGGAGCAGGAGCCAATGCCGCTGAGCGAGCCGCTGCTCACCCTGCCTAACGTGATTGTGACGCCGCACATCGCCAGCGCCAGCGTGGCGACGCGTACGCGGATGGCGGTCATGGCCGCGCAGAACTTGCTGGCGGGGTTAAGCGGACAGACGATGCTGCATTGTTTGAATCCTCAGGCATTTGTGGGTAGGAAGAAATGAGGCACGGAAAGACGCTCTACGCCGTTCTGGCTCTGTCATTATTGACCGCGTGCTCATTAGTAGCATCTGGTGCAAGGTTATCCCAGCGGTATCCTTGGTGAGCGATGTACCATGTGACACAGCCCAAGTGAGGTGAGAAATGGTGACGATAGCCACCAAGAATCCGCAGGAGAAACCCGGAACAAAAGCCGGTAAAGTCTGGGGGCT
>SHYT01000023.1 GCA_009692665.1 Dehalococcoidia bacterium
CCGGTCAGGATGTGAAAGTTATCGCGCGATTTCACAGCAACAACGAGGCCGCCATCGTGGAAGCCAATTATGGTGCCGGTCGGGTGTTATTATTCGCTGTCCACCTGGAACTTGATACCCTGGGACTTTCTAAAACGGTAAGTCTGACGAGCGTTGTATCGGATGAGGTGGGTGCTCCCATTAGCGATCCCGACGGCTCTGATTGGCCACTTCTGGCCGCGATTCTGGAACACATGGCCGACGCGCCCCGATAGTAAGCATCCCCGGAGTGAGGTGAGCAAGTGCTGCTGGCTCGGCGGGCCACAATCGCGGTGGTCATCTATCTCTTCATGTCTAATGCGTGCACCGGCGTGCCTGCCGGCACTACAACGCCCCTTGCGCCAGTTCCTACCTCTTCGGCACCTTAGAGATGTCCAGCATGGTAACGTAGCTAGGCACATTGAACGCGGACGCCCATGCGATGACGTTCCCCGCTCCGTTTTCCACCCACGGCTGCATGACGACCGTAGTGTAGTACGACCCGATCCATAGGCGATACACCTGAGACATCTCATAGTTATTCGCGTTCCAAAGCGCCGTCCGCCGCTTGATTGGGTCTAATTCCTTGCGCTGGGCCAAGTAGAGAGCGTCAAACTTGGGGTCAGCCACATTCTCAATGTTCAACGGACTATTGGTATAGTACTGGGACAGGAAAGTATTCGAGTCGAACGCGGCTCCACCAAGCACCCCATAGATGCTGTAATAAAAGCCGTCGCCCCAGTCCTTCGACACCACCATGGCAGAGAAACTCACCGGGTCCACCACCACCCGCATGAGGTCCACGCCCAGCGTCTTCTTCACGGAGGCACTTATAGCGAGCAGGGCGTCATTCGTGAAACCACTGCTCGTGTTCATCACCACGCGGAACTCACCGCTATTCGGCATACCGGCCGCCTTCCACAACTCTTTGGCCTTCTCAGGATTGTACCGATACGTGTCCGGCAGTTGGGACAGTGGAGCGGGATGTTCTAGGCCTACGTCGAACCAAGGAATACTCATGGGCGTGTTCGCATAACCCTCACAGCAGGCCTGGTATGCGGCTTCACGGTCGATCGCCATGGAGAACGCCTGCCGGACACGCGCGTCATTGAACGGCGCCTTATCTACCCGCATGCTGAAGCTGGTTTGGCCAGTCACCGCCAGCTCCGCCTGGCCTTGAGCACCAGGCACGCGCTTCAGCATGGCCTCAAAGGCGGACGGCACCGGCGCCGACCAAAAGTCCAACTGGCCCGTGACGAAACCTGAGAACTGTGCTGCCGGATCCGTGATGTAGATCTGGCGGATTCCGTCTAAGTAGGGCAGTCCCTTTAGGTAGTATTCCGGATTTTTTACCCAAACGCTTCTCACCCGTGTCTCGTTCTCTTTGAGAAGGAACGGGCCAGGACTGATGATCTTGGTCTGGATGCAGTCCTTCTCGTCAAAGCACTCCTTCGAGAAGATCCCCAGAGAAGGGTTTCCCATCTGAAAGAGGAAGGCGGCGTTCGGCTCAGACAGCGTCACCTTGACGGTGGATTGGTCCACCATTTCGATGTTCGCGACCGGCGCCATCAGGGTCGTCCAGGCCCCCTGCCGCTTGATCGTCTGCAGCCAGAAAGCAACATCCTGTGCGGTCAGCTCGCGGTTGGCCCGCGTCATCGGCGCAATGGCTGGCCACATGACTCCCTTGCGGATGGTGAACACATAGGTCACTGGGTCCGGCTGCGCCCACTTCTGGGCGATGCCGCCAAACAATACTGGCGCCATGTTGTTGGCGCGCCTGCCGTCGCACGTGGAGAAGTCGTCCTTAAGCGATCCATCCGCCTTCAGCATAGTGCAACGACCGATGTCGTAGCCCAACAACGATCCAAACGCGACGGGACGCTGCAGGCTGGCTTGGTTTAAAGAATCAAAAAGTACCGGCGAGGCCCCACCTGTTCCCGTGAGCTCGCCGCCGTAGAAGGCCTTGGTCCATAGCCTCAGCTTGTCCGGGTGGTATTTGTTGAAGAACTGCACCACATACCGCGAGTCTTCCGCAGATGCCGCCGCCGTCACGGCTGGGGCTGGCGTTGGCGCCGTGCCGGTAGTTGGCGCGGCTGGTGCAGGCGTCGCGACCGACGACGTTGCCGGAGCCGCAGACGGCGCTGCCGCTGGGGCCGCTGCCTTAGAGCAAGCCAGAGCAAGAACCAGGAGGAAGAGCACACCAACAAGCAGGATGGTCACCGGACGCCGTCTCACATGCCACATCGGATCCCCCCCTCGCTCGAATAGCATTGATATACGACCCAAGCACCCCTTCAATGACGCAAAACGTACCACGCGATATATACGCTGTCAAGGCTCTTGCTAGACGCAGTCATTTCCTAATTCATGGCAGAAAACAACGTCCTGGAACCTGGTAGTCTCTGCTGCTTCGGCGCTCTGCTAAGCGTATTGTACGCTTATGCGTCTGGCCAAGTTCTTCACTTCAAAAAGGAAATAACGTGGCCGGATTTTCCACCATCATCTGATGGATTTGCCGCTCTGTAATCCCACCCTTCTGTAACAGTGGGATGAATTGCTTGTGCAGATTACTAAATGACTTCTTCATGATGATCGAAGGTCCGGGACGTGCAGGGAACCATACCGACTGGTGGTCCATGGACAGGTTGATCTTATTGCCGTAGCCAGCGGCAACCAAGCCGCCAACCATCGCAGCCATCATCTCGTCTCCGGCGATGGCGCCCCCCGTCCCGTCGAACGCGATGTAAAAGCCTTTCTTCGCCAGCTCCATGAGTGGCGCCAGGTTTCCCGCTGCCCCCTGGCTGTGACTGACCTGGATGCGCGATGGCTCGCCGCCTTCCGAGACCAATAAGTCAACCGCACCACGAGGGCCCAGAGCCGGATCAGTCGCCTGCCATCCAGATGTGTGAATGACGATAGGGACGCCAAGTCTCTTTTGCACCCTGCCCGCAGCCCGGAAGGCCTTCTCCTCTGCCGGCATCAGCTTGGCCTCACTCATGGCCAGCTTGATGACCCCACATTTCACGTGGTTCGGACCAACTCCATCCTGGATTTCCCTGACCATAGTCTCTTCCATGACTTCCACTGGATGCATGGCGAAATAGAGGGGCAACCCTGCTAGCTGGCGGTACTGACCTGTGGCCGCGATGATGTTGACGTTGAGGCGGCGGGATACCTCAACCATGATTTCCATGTCCCGTCCAAAATCTGCGGTGGTCACATCCACCACGGTCTTGACCCCGTGGTCCCGAGCCGCAGCTCCAAGATCGTCAGAGATCTCTTTAACAAAGACGTCCTTTTTGTAGGAGTCCGCCAGGTCGTAGCGGGCTGTACCATAGCTCAAGAACAGATGCTCGTGGGCCAGCGTGACTCCCATCTGTGAGGGTGGTATCTCACCGAGAACCGTATGAACAGTCGCCACTCGTCTCGCTCCTCCACTGGCCGTTCCACTAGATACGACGGCCCCGCGCACGCGTTACTTGGCCTTTAGGGCAGGGTCGATTTGGACGATCATGCCAATTTGCGCCGCGATGTCGCACCGCGTGACGATGTGGTTCGGCAGTTGGCTATCCAGCCGAATATCGCGTTGTACCCGAACCCCAGACCCATCCACATCCGCGCTGCCAAGATCGCCTTATGTGGCCTGAGCCTGATGAAGGCCATACACCTCGCGCAGCACGTCCATCATCTCACTCATGGTGGCGTATGCCTTCACGGCCTCAATAAGAGCTGGCATAGTGTTTTCACCGCTCTTGGCCACTCGGCGCAGTTCCTTGAGCGACCGGCTCACCTCAGCGCTGGACCGGACGCGGCGCACTTCCTTGAGTCGCTCAATCTGCCGGCGTTCGCCTTCTTTGTCAACCCGGAGCACGGGGATCTCAAGCTTTTCTTCAGTTGATGAGGCGAACTCGTTCACACCAATGACCTTGCGCTGCCTCGCCTCCACCTCGCGCTGGTATCGGTAGGAAGCGTCCGCTATTTCCCGTACGAAGTAGTTATTGTCAATGCAAGCCAACACACCCCCGAGATCTTCGATCTTCTTGAAGTACGTGTTGGCATTAGCCTCCATGACGTTCGTGAGGTGCTCCAAAAAGTAGCTCCCGCCCAGTGGGTCAACCGTGTTGGTAACGCCGGTCTCTTCGGCAATAATCTGCTGCGTGCGGAGTGCCAGGAGAGCTGCCTTCTCACTCGGGAGTGCCCACGCCTCATCGAGCGAGTTGGTGTGCAGAGAATTGGTGCCCCCCAAGACCGCCGCGAGCGCCTGAATGCCAACGCGAACCAGGTTAAGATTTGGTTGTTGAGCGGTCAAGGATGCCCCTGCGGTTTGCGCATGGCATCGCATCCACCAAGAGCGCGGGTTCTTGGCGTGGTACTTCTCTTTCATCGCCCGTGCCCAAACGCGGCGTGCAGCGCGAAATTTCGCGATTTCTTCAAAGAAGTCGTTGTGAACGTTAAAAAAGAAGCTGATCCGCGGAGCAAAATCGTCAATATCCAACCCGCGCTCTAGCGTGCTGTCCACATACTGGAACCCGTCAGCCAGGGTAAACGCCAGCTCCTGAACCGCGTTGGAACCAGCCTCACGGATGTGGTAGCCACTCACGCTAATGGGATTCCACTTTGGCATGTATTGAGCGGCAAACTGGATCGTGTCCACCACCAGTTGAAGCGACGCCTTCGGCGGGAACATGTATTCATTCTGAGCGATGAATTCCTTGAGAATGTCATTCTGAAGGGTTCCACCCAACTTGTTGATCTGAATGCCCCGCTTTTCAGCGTTCACAAGATACATAGCCCATATAATTGAGGCAGGAGAGTTAATGGTCATAGAGGTAGTTACCGTGTCAACGGGTATTCCATCGAACAAAATTTCCAAATCACGTAGGGAGGAAACGGCCACACCGCACACGCCAAATTCTCCAAAGGCTCGAGCGTCATCTGTATCGTAACCATACAAAGTAGGCATATCGAAGGCTGTTGAAAGTCCCGTCTCACCGTGAGCCAAGAGGTACTTGAAACGCTTGTTTGTCTCTTCCGCGGTGCCGAATCCAGCAAACATGCGCATCGTCCACAGCTTGCCCCGATATCCCGTGGGGTAGATCCCACGAGTAAATGGATATTTGCCCGGGAGGCCAATGTCGTAAAGAGGATCGGTTTGGGCTGTATGGGTAGGGGTATAGACGCGCTCTATCGGAATCGACGAATGGTTTTCATAGAGTCGCGCCTCTTCCGGGGAGCCGGCCGTTTCCGCGCGCCAATCCTCTTCTGCGGCTCGAAATTGCTCGGGCGTACCGTGTGATCCCTTGCTAGTCATGATCCTCCATCCACATAGATTGCTGAGGCTCGCCAGGGTCGTGACACGTTGAGTTGCCCGTTTGGATTGACCGGGCGGCAAGTCTGCACTAGACACCGACTACCAAACTGTCTACTAAATCGGGGTAAGTCCAGGCCGTCTGACACCCTAGGCAGCACCATCTCCAACACGTCCGCAGAGGTAACCATGCAAGCTAGTTACCAAACACCTATTCGTAGTATATCGTCTCTTAGACAGACGTGGAATTGTTCGTTTTGACAGGCACCTTCTGGAGTATGAACTAGAAGTCGATTTCCATCAGGATGACTAAACTGTCCACGAATCCGCGGGGCAGGGGGGGCGAGGGCAAGCCGCTGACCTGTTCACTCTCACCAGTCCGGCCATGATACCCCCGTGGATGCTGTGGACGCCCATACTGGCGTATGGAGTACGCTACAATGCACCGCAGCGTGGGTAAGGAGTATGGGCATGACGGAAATCGAAGTGGTGGGGCTGACCGCAGGGGCGCTCACCACGTTTGGCTTTGTACCCCAGATTGTCCGGGTGTACCGCGCGAAGAGCGCAACAGAGATCAGCCTCACGTTCAACCTGATGTTCTTGGCGGGCGTCTGCACCTGGCTGGTCTACGGTCTAGTGCTGCGGCTGGGGCCGCTCATTTGGTGGAACTTGATCACCCTACTCTTGGTACTCGCCTTGCTATACGGCAAGCTCCGGTATGGGATGACGCGCGGCAAGGTATGAGGCCGCCTTGGAAGGGTTGAGCCAAGCGCGCATTGTTGAGGCAGGTCCAAAAGGCTAGCGCACCACAAAGACTGGGAATGGCTTCACCACGACATCCGGCGAACGACGAGTAGCGCATCCAGAAGGATTTCTTTATGGAGCGAAGCCACAGCGAAACGCGTCGAAAGTGTCGACGGCCCAACAACTGACGAACAATCCCACCCTACCCCGGCGGCTCCTGACGACGACCAGGACGCTGGATCCCGACGGTTTGCTCCACTAGTTGAGTCTCAGCCTTATTTAGCCCGTACAAGTCATACACGGCGTCGTTGATCATGCGCTCAGTCTGAGCCACTTTTCGTTCCAACTCTTCCCGCTTGGACGGTTGCGCCCATGCGCTGAAGCTCACGCGCGGTCACCAGGCCATCGCCGCCGTTTTTTCCTGGGCCAACGAGGACGAGTACCTTACACGTTTTCGCCGTGACTAGCACCTTCCACGCGTGCAGGGCAACACTGATGCCGGCGCTTTCCATAAGCATGTCAAGCGGAACGCGCCGCTGCTGGGCGGTCTCTTCCACCTTGCGCATCTGCTCTGTCGTCACAATCTTTATTTTGGCACCTCGGATTACGGACGTCTTCTTATAAAGAGGAGGGGCAACACCGGCGGCGTTCCTCTTAAGAGGGCTTGGAAGGTTCTGGAGGGGCAACCTCAGCGACCACAAATGCCACAGCGTAGTCTCGCGAGTGAGTGATAGAGAGAGCAAAATTATGGAGGCCCAGGCGCTTAGCGCGCTCGGATGCCCGGCCGTGGAGCACCAGGGTAGGGGCACCCCCGCGTTTGCGGACTACCTCTATCTCTTTCCAGCCAACGCCCATCACGCCAGTGCCCAGCGCTTTCATCCCTGCTTCCTTAGCGGCAAACCTGCCAGCCAACTGGGGAGCACGGCCTCTGGCATACGCAATCTCGCCCGGGGTGTAGATGTGATGGAGGAAGCGTTCGCCCCATCGCTTGTAGGCGTCTTCAATCCGTGACAACTCAATAATGTCTATGCCAGTTGTGAGCATGCGTATAACCCCTGACGTTTGACTGAGACATAGGCCACAATGCGACGTGACGTGCGTTGAGAACATCTCAACCAGCGTGCGTAATGCCCGCTTGCCCCAGCACTAATGGAATGCGATTCTCCCAGCCAAGCGCCATCAGGTGAACGCCACGACAGCGGGAGCGTACCTCCTTGGCAATGCGACCTGCAATCTCCACGCCCTTGGCGCCAGGGTCCGCCGCTGTCTCAATCTCCGCAATCATAGCCTCGGGGATGGAGACGCCGGAGACGGAGGCGTTCATCCGTCGGGCCATGTTGGCCGACTTCAGAATAATGACGCCTGCCAGAACGGGCGTTTTGACGTGTTCAGCCTTCTTGAGGAAGGTGTCAAAGACACCCATGTCCGCCACAATCTGGGTTTGGAAGAACGCGCAGCCGGCCGCGACCTTCTCCTCCATGCGGGCAATCTCCTTGCCCAGGTCGCCTGCGCCGGGGTTCACCGCCGCGCCAATGAAGAGCTGGGGCGCGTCCTTGATGGCATTCCCTTTCAGGTCCTTGCCCTGTGAGAGCGCATGGGCGGCGCGAATTAACGTAATACCATCCAGGTCAAACACGGCCTTGGCTTCCGGGTGGTCTCCGGCCTTGGGATCATCGCCCGTGAGGCACATGACGTTGGTGACGCCCATTGCAGCAGCGGCCAGCATATCTCCCTGGAGAGCTATGCGGTTGCGGTCGCGTCCTGTGAACTGGAGGATGGGCTCAATGCCCTTGTCCAGCATGAATCGGGCCATAGGCAGGCCGCTTTGTGACATGTTGGCGCCGGGGGAGTCCGTGATGTTGAAGGCGTTTACGAGCGCCTTTAGGCGCTCCGCCTTGGCGAGCACGTCTGTGAGGCTGACGCCCTTGGGCGGGCTCAGTTCAGCGGTTACGAGGAATTGGTTGGATTGCAGCAGCGATGCCAGTTTACCCACAAGCACGCTCCCCATGCACATCACGTGTCTGCCATTATAGCAGCGCTCAGGCGCGCGCCGTACTGCGGAAAAGGGACATATTCAGTGGAAAATGTCATGCCCTTGATAGGGGGAGGACTACTGGGTGGAACGCGTGGCCCGGCGGTAGGCCCGCACGCGCCGCCAAACGTACCAGCTCAGCAGCGCGATGATGCCCACGGCGATGGGGATGTCAAACGGGCGCATGCCGTTGCGAAGCGTCTCCCAGTTCTCCCCCA
This sequence comes from Dehalococcoidia bacterium, assembly GCA_009692665.1. Lineage (GTDB taxonomy): Bacteria > Chloroflexota > Dehalococcoidia > Lucifugimonadales > SHYT01 > SHYT01. The sequence continues at coordinate 8,321 of SHYT01000023.1, forward strand.
GCAGGTAACCGCAGTACGCCAGGGCAAAGCAGTAGATAAACGCGCCCAGGTAGGAGTAGAGCGTGAACTTGACCAGGTTCATGCGCGCCACGCCCGCTGGGAAGCTGATCAGAGAGCGGAAAACCGGGAGCATGCGGCCTGCGCAGATGGCAAGCTCCCCGTGCTTGGCAAACCACCGGTCCGTGGATTCTAGGTCCTTTGCGGAGATAAAGAGATAGTGCCCGTACCGCTCCAGTAGCGGACGGCCACCCTTGAGACCCAGCAGATAAATAAACAGCGAGCCTATCAGGCTGCCCAGCGCGCCAAACAGCGCCAGCGCCAGCACTCCCCAGATGTTGCCGCCTTGCGCTTCCACCAGCATCCAGCCGCCCAGCGGCATGATGACCTCGCTAGGGAGCGGGACGAACACGCATTCAATGACCATAAGCAGGATCACGCCGAGGAGTCCCATAGAGGAATAAATGGACTGCACCCAGGCGAGGAACTGATATTCCAGTCCTACCGGCATGCGGTGTCAGGATGAGGGCAGAGTAGGCAGGCAGTGTT
>SHYT01000024.1 GCA_009692665.1 Dehalococcoidia bacterium
TCGAGTATCGCTGCGATGCCCGCCTTGCAATCGCCCCCCAATATCGTCGTCCCGTCCGATTCAATCCGCTCCGGCCCAACGCGCGGTTTAATGCCCCGTCCCGGCTCCACCGTGTCCATGTGCGCCGATAGCATCAGCGGCCGCTCGCCCTTTTCCGACGCAATCAGGTTCCCGTGCGCATCCCGCGCCACGTTAAACCCAAGCACCGTCAGGCGTTTGGTCAGCTCCTGCGCCATCGCCTCCTCTTCGCCGGAGGGGCTGTCAATGCGCACCAAATCGCAAAACGTTTGCACCAATCGCTCACGGTTGATCATCCCAAACCCTCTCACAAACTGTCTCGCGCCGATTATATTTGAAGTAATACCGCACGGAACCCTTCTCGCGGATGACGCGAAACCCGCCTTCTTCGCGCATCCGTACCAGTTCACTGAATCTCAACGGCGTCTACCTCGCAATCACTCGCGCCCAATGCTCACCGCGTGCCCCGTCGTCGCCGATTTCACCGCGGCGTCCAGCACCTGCTGGCAGCGGTACCCGTCCTCAAAGTTCGGCGCCGGCGATGTGCCCTCGCGCACGCCCTTCACAAACTCGCGCACCTGCAGCCGGAACGGCAGCAGCCGGTCATCGCGCGGGTCCTCAAACGGCACAAACTTCTGCGGCATCGGCAGCTCCCTTCGCTCCGCGTCCCCAATGCGCGCGCCAAACACCTTGCCGTTGGACGGCGGGTTCATGCCCGGAACCCCCTGCGGCGTGTACAGGCTCCCCTGGTCGCCAAACACTTCGATGCTCGCCCCAGGCCCAAACGGCGCCGCCTGGCTGGCCGTCAGCACGCCAATTCCGCCGTTCGCAAACTCCAGCACCAGCAAGAACGTGTCGTCCGCCTTCACCTGCTTCGTCGAGCCGTCCGGCGATGCGCGGTCGGGGGCCATCGCCCGCATCGTCGCCTGCACCCGCGTGATGTCGCCAAACCAGTGTCGCATGCCATCGATGTAATGAGACCCGAGTCCCCACAGCATCCCGCCGCGCAGCCCAAGGTCCGTCTCCGGCATCGCGCGAGGCGGTGTTGCCCGGCGCTGCCCGTTCAGCAGGTTCGCCTGCACCAGCCGCAGCTTGCCGATGTACCCCTGCCCCAGCAGCTCCTTTACGAACTGCCGTTGCGGCGACCAGCGGAACTCATGCGCAATCATCGCGGTCTTCTTGCTCTTCTGAGCCGTGTGCCACATCGAGCGCGCCTCGTCCACGTTCAGCGCAAACGCCTTCTCGCAGATGACGTGCTTCCCCGCCGCCAGGGTCGCTTCCGCGTGCTCGCGGTGCAGCGCGTGCGGCGTGACCACGCTCACCACGTCAATGTCTTTTTGCTCCAGCATCTTGCGGTAGTCCGTGTACACGTGCGGTATCTTGAACTTGGCGGCCGCCTCTTTCGCGCGCTCTTCCCGCCGAGTGCACACCGCCACCACCTCTAGCCCTTCCGACTGGAACGCCGGTATATGCACCGTCGCGCCAAACCCAACGCCAATAACCCCAACCCGAAGCTTGTCCGGCATACCTGCCTCCTCTAAGACTCAGCCTGAGCCTAAGCCCTTGTCGCGTTCTTCACCGTGCGGTAACAATACAGCGTTCTATAGGTAGGTCGGCAACACCCTTGAGATTTGTAATACATTGTGTTACATTTTTTCGAGCGTCCTGAAGGATCAGACGAATGAACCTAGTAGACCGGTTGGTATGGACGGGACGCCATGGCGAAAACCGCGCTGAGCATTTTGCCCACCGCGACATCTTTGAAGACGATGTGCTGAATGTTGCAGAACAATACCTTGACTTTAGAGAGGTATACTCTCCACGCTATCGGTTTCTGGGCCGAGTTGCCAAGAGTGGACGGCTTATTTGTGTAATTTTGGAACTCTTGTCGGATGGCGGATTGCTGGTTGTTACTGCACGGGACATAAGCCCCAAAGAGCGTGATTTCCTGCGGCGTGAGCACAAAATCTAAATACCAGAAGGAAGAAAAGATGCCAGGACTAAAGCCACCGCCCTTTAAGACACTAGAGGAAGAGGCCAAGTTCTGGGATACGCATGACACCACACCGTACGTTGCTGACAAACCTGAAACGGAGCTAAAGTTCAAGCACCCACTCGCGCATATTTTCTCTCTCCGTTTGGAGTCAGACGACGTCCGCGCCATCGCTGCTCTTGCTCGCGAGCGCCATGTAGGGACCACCACCATGATGCGCGAGCTTATTCGCGAAGCTCTGCGCGCGCGTGCCGAAGGTGCTGGCAGTCAGATGAATGAAACACTGGAAGAAGTCCGCGACATGCTGGGTCAACTGATGGCTCAGGGCCAACAAAGGCGCGTGGGCGAGCGCCCCGCCAAGTACACATCGTCGCCGCGACGCAAATAGGATTTCCGTTTCTCCGCTGAGTCTTGACTTTCCAATGGACATAGCCCGAAACATCCAAGACATCACGCTCATCCCCCAAAGGAGTGCACCCCCCCCGGCGTTGAATATTCGCCCCGCACAGCGGTATAGTCCCTTAGACAAAGGTACAGCGCCAACACGCAACGGAGGGTGACACATGACAACCCCACGCGGACAACCCCGCCCCGGAACCGACAACCTGCTGGAAAGCCTTTTAAAGGAGAACCGAAAGTTCCCGCCCCCGGCTGACTTCAAAGCCAAGGCCATCGTCAAAGACCGCTCCCTCTACGACGAAGCGGAGCGCGACTACCAGGCCTTCTGGGCCAAGCAGGCCGAGCAGAATCTCCACTGGTTCAAGAAGTGGGACAAGGTGCTGGACTGGCAGCCCCCCTTCGCCAAGTGGTTTGTAGGCGGCAAGACCAACGTCAGCTACAACTGCATCGACCGCCACCTGGCCTCGTGGCGCCGCACCAAGGCCGCCATCGTCTGGGAGGGCGAGCCCGGCGACTCCGTCACCCTCACCTACCAGGACCTCGCGCGTGAGGTGCAGAAGTTCGCCAACGTTCTCAAATCGCTCGGCGTGAAGAAAGGCGACCGCGTCACCATGTACATGGGCATGGTGCCTGAGCTTGCCATCTCAATGCTCGCCTGCGCCCGCATCGGCGCCATCCATAGCATCGTGTTCGGCGGCTTCAGCGCGGACTCCGTTCGAGACCGTGTGAACGACGCCCAGGCCAAGCTGGTCATCACGCAGGACGGCGCCTGGCGCCGCGGCAACGTGGTGCCCCTCAAGGTCGCCGTGGATGACGCCGTCAAAGACAACAAGTATGTCGACAAAGTCGTCGTCCTGCGCCGCGTTGGCGATAAGACCCCCGTGAAGATGCAGGAAGGCCGCGACCTCTGGTGGCATGACCTCATGGCCAAGGCTAGCCCCGTCTGTCCCGCCGAGCAGATGGACGCTGAGGACCCGCTCTTCATCCTCTACACCTCCGGCACCACGGGCAAGCCCAAGGGGATTCTCCACACCACCGGCGGGTACCTGCTGGGCGTCACCATGAGCACCAAGTGGGTCTTCGACATCAAGGACGACGACTACTACTGGTGCACCGCCGACATCGGCTGGGTGACCGGCCACAGCTACATCGTCTACGGCCCGCTCTCCAACGGCGCCACCTCCGTCATGTACGAGGGCGGCCCCGATTGGCCTGACCGCGACCGCTTTTGGGCCATTGTGGAGAAGTACCGCATCAACATCTTGTACACGTCGCCAACAGCCATCCGCACGATGATGAAGTGGGGCACCGAATTCCCTGCCCGCCGCGACCTGAGCAGCCTGCGCCTCTTGGGCACCGTGGGCGAGCCCATCAACCCAGAAGCCTGGATGTGGTACCACGAGAACATTGGCAAGGGCCGCTGCCCCATCGTGGACACCTGGTGGCAGACGGAGACGGGCAGCATCCTCATCAGCCCGCTGCCCGGCGTCACCGCCACTAAGCCCGGCACCGGCACCACCGGCCTACCCGGCATTGCCGCCAAAATCGTTGACGAGAAGGGCAAGGAAGTCCCACCCAACACCGGCGGCTACCTGGTGCTGACCCGCCCGTGGCCGTCCATGCTCCGCACCATCTGGGGCGACCAGCAGCGTTATGTGGATACCTACTGGAACCGCTTCGGCAAGGACATTTACGTCACCGGCGACGGCGCCCGCCGCGATGAGGACGGCTACTTCTGGATCACCGGCCGCGTGGACGACGTGGTGAAGGTCTCCGGCCACCGCCTCTCCAACATCGAGATCGAAAGCGCCCTCGTCTCCCACCCGTCCGTTGCTGAGGCCGCCGCCGTCGGTCGCAGCGACGCCGTGAAGGGCGAGGCCGTGGCTGTGTTCGTGGTGCTCAAGCAAGGTCAGAAGGCCACGCCTGAGCTGAAGCAAACGCTGCGCCAGTGGGTCGGCGAGAAGATTGGCTCCATCGCCCGCCCTGACGATGTCTTCTTCACCGCTGACCTGCCCAAGACCCGCTCCGCCAAAATCATGCGCCGCCTCCTGCGTGACCTCGCAGAGGGCCGCGTCCTCGGCGACACCACTACGCTCACAGACCCCGGCATCGTGGAAAACATCAAGCAGCAGTACATCGCGGAGGGGAAAGAAGAGGCATAGCTTCTCGTCGTTCAATACCCAAGAATCTTGCAGAGATAAGAGGAGTTATGCCGTTTCCCAATCGGAGACAAGCGGCGGCCGCAGGTCGTGCTCCGCGCGCTCAACCGCCCGTTAGCGACGACCACTGCCAGAGCGTATTGATGAGGTCAATCACCCAGTTGCGTGCGATTTGCTCTGCTAACGTCAGGTACCGTGCCCCCAGGTAAGCGATGACCGTCATCTTCACCACGTTCGCCGCACCGCTGATCAGCAGGTATCGTGCGAACGGATATTTAGAGCCGCCCGCCATTACGCTCGCCACGTCGCCAGGCAGCATCGGCACTAGCGCAAAGACAAAGATAATCACGGCGCCCGCTTTCCGCATCAGCCCCCGCAGCCACCCGAACCGCTTCGCCGTCTCTATGCTATGGCTATTGATCGCGCCGAGCCCGTACGCTGCGCACCCGCCTATGGCGCCGCCAATGCCCGCCACAATGCCGATGAGCAACGGGTTGAAGTCCTGCGCCATCAGCGCTACGATCGCCGCGCCCGGAGCCGGCAGAATGATGGTGGCGTTGCTGACCATATTCACGACAAAGGCACCCACGTATCCCCAGTCTCGCAAGCTGCGCACCCAGTCCCGCAGCAGGAAGAACGTGAGTGTGACGCCCAGCGCGAACAGCGCGGTGAGCGCGAGCTTGAACCGCCAGTCCATGTTCTCGGCGCGCTCAACAAAGCGATGGAAAGAGTGCAGGTGGACCGCCGTAGCAGCTTGCGGCTTGGCGACGACGGTGGCAGCGGCAAACGATGAACCGCTCTGTGTTGAGTGTTCGATGCGGTTCGCTGCGGGAAGCGGCGGAACAATCGGAACAACTTGGGACAGCACGCGGTCTTCAGAGCTTTCACCAAGCGCCCAATTAAGCGCGTTGATAGTTACCTGCATCTCGTCAGCTTTGCCTGGCGCGCCGGTCCACGTGGCTGATACTTGATTCTGTGCGTCTATCAGCCGTTGTCGGAGCCGCTGAAGGTCTTTCTTGCTTCGCACTACTACCCCAGCTAGATGGCTTAAGCCCGTTGTTCCACTTTCCAAAATGTTATCTGGACTGAAGGCAGCAAGCAATAGCCCCTCAGAAAGGTTCCGACATACCTATCGCATGAACATGAGCAGGCCTATGACACCCACAATGATGAGGTAGATGGCCACTGTGTAGTTGAGAATCCGAGGGAACACCAGAATAAGAACGCCAGTGATGATGGTGATAATCACCTGGAGCAAGCCTAAATTGTTCACATACGCCTCCGATGTCGGACTGCACTTTACACGCTACCCTATTGAGAGAGCACGACGTAGCTCCAACATCATCGGAGCAGGTACCACGTTAAGCTAGCCGCCAAACTATACAATCGCACTAAGCAGCCCGCCGACCTGCGACCCGCCTCAAGAACTTGACCAGCCGCAACCGCTTCTCCGGTTCAGGCTTGGTGTCCATCTCTTTTGCCGCACCCGGCCCACGTGCGTTACTGCCATACGTGCGGCTGAAGGTGGCGGACATCTGCGCACCCCACATGAGTCTCAGGGCCGAAACGTACACCCAAAAAAGCACCGCCATAAGTGCGCCTAGTGAGCCGTACATCAGGTTCAAAGTGCTCAGGTGCGTCAGATACCAGCCCAGTCCCAGCCATGCCGCCTGGATGAGCACTCCCCCAATAACCGCGCCAAGTCAAACGTCGCGCCATGCAACGTAGATGTTCGGCACGCAACGGTAAAGCAGCGCCACCACGCCCACGGTGATGCCGAAGGCCGCAGTCTTACTCAAGATGGCACTATGCGCCAACCATTGCGGGAGCGGCACCGAATCGAACAGGCTGAATGTACCCGCCGTAAATATGACAATGAGCAACACGACAACTGCTGCACCTACGAGCATCGCCAAGTCAATCAGGAGCATACGCCAGAATGGGCCGGTATTTTCAATGTGCCAGGTATGGTTAATGCCGCTGCGGACCGCCGAAAACATCGAGATGCCGGACCATATGGGAATCACGATGGCAATCCAGCTCAGGGCTCCGCGTGACTCGATGATGCCGTCCAGAGTAGACAGCAAAAATGTCCACGACACCGGCACAAGGCGAACGATGCTTTCGACAATCGCTACTCGGTGGTCAGGGGTCGGATACAGGTAGCCGATGAGTACCGCGCCGGCGAGCATAAGCGGAAATAAGGAGCACAGCGTCCAGTACGCAATACCCGCGGCCACGTACGTGCTGGAGCTTTTGGTGAAATCTTCATACACGGCTATCGCAAAATCCGTGACCGGTCGAATCCCCACCACGTCCTCCCATCCCTTCCGACTGTACTCTATTACGCCTGTCCTGCGCATCCTCCACAGTGGGGGGGGGGACGCGCGCTATACTCAATGCAAGTGCTGATCTTGTTGGAGGTTAGGTATGGCCGGTGATGAGGTAAGTGTTCTACGACTGTGTTCGGTCTGTCACTCGCCACTAGGAAAGCTCACTTTTAAGAAGGAGAACATGATGCTTGCGGCGCCCAAGGCGCCTGTCTGGTGCGACGCGTGCAAGGCGAATCGCCGGGAGATCCGTGAGGTCGAGGGCCGTAAGCAAGCCATCCTGCAAGAGCACCGAACTTATCCGCACAGCAGTCTCGATATCGACCTGGAAGACGTAGCCATCTTGCCCACTGCCAACTGATTCTTGCTCAAAGCATCCTGAAAGGCACCGCTTGGCGGTGCCTTTCTTGTTGTTCCCTCCTGCCTGCGTCATCAGCAAAACATCCCACAAATAACCCAGTTCTCCCAATGCAATCGCTGGGTCTTTGCTGCGAATGGGTTAATCCAAATCGTCATTCTTCTCATCAGTCAGCGCGCCTACCATAGAAGCGGTTGGGTAGGAGGTTAGAAGATGAAGCACATCCTTGTGCCGCTTGATGGCTCAGAACTCGCGGAACAAAATTCTGCCCCTGGTTGGGACCATAGCCAAAGGGCTCCAGAGCACTGTCGAGATCATGACCGTCGTTGAAGGCGGCGATCGCATGGTTCCGGGCGCCGACCAGAACGGCGGCAAAGCGAGAGGCGTTAGCGTCGCTGCGGGAGAATATCTGAAGCACGCCGCCGAGCGCATGAATGCCCCCCCACGCGTGTCACATTCAAGACGTGTTCAGGAGAGCTCGCCAAGTCCATCGTTGTGCCGCTTGACGGCTCGGACTTCTGTGACTCTTCGGTTCACAAAGTAGTGTGCTCCCACCAGAAAAGTAACAAGAAAGGTGAATTCATAAATTATGGCTTGCATCCCCAGGAAATTTGCCAGAAAATAACACACTAGTATCAGTGCCGTAACAAAAGTATCAGAAACAACTGGTCGAAAAAGCGCGCATTAACTGGCGCTCAAAAAGAGGTGCAAGTCTCCACTATGGACTCGCAAAACCGATGGGCTCACTTCCTTTCCATTGCCAAGCATGCGCACACCGCGACGTTCCTCGCAACCGCTCTCACCATCGCCGTAATGCACACCCCAAACGGCCCTAGCATAACTTTCATGCGCATTCCCACGCATCTGCAGACTGCCAGCCTTTCCCTCAACGTCCCGTGGCCACAGTCGTTGACTGTATATCACTGGTATCTAGTTTCATTCATGTTGCTGAGTATTTTAAGCGCGGTAGGCGTCCGCCGGCTGCACCGGTCATTCTGGCAATCGTTTACCAAAGCAACGTCGCTGGCAAACGGAGTGCTTCTAGGAACAGTGGTGCTTTTCTTCGTGGGCGAGCTTGTCTCTTATCGACAGCTTGACGCCACGGGCGTTGAAGCCGCGGCGTTCTACTCCGTGGTCTTTGCTGCCTTTGCGGGCGTGAACCTGCTGACATATGTGGTTGCCCGGCACGAGGCCACCACCCGCGCAAACGGGCCGCGAGTTCTCCGGGAGCTGCTACAGTGAGAACCTGTTGAAGCAGGTCATTAGCAAAAGCATAGACCCAGCGACTCAAACAAAAATGCCACCCCTTCACGGGTGGCATTTTTGTTTTTACGCGCGAGGTTAGGAAACCGGTGTGCGTTTGGCCGCTTGCTGCTTGCGCCAGAGTGC
>SHYT01000025.1 GCA_009692665.1 Dehalococcoidia bacterium
CCATGCTAGAACCACCTCATGGCACGGCTACCCCTTTCCTTGACACGTTTTCCGTGCCCTGCTACCCTCGAAATAAGGCAGTGACGGAGACCCGTCACCGCTGCGAGCACCTCCAGCGAGTCCGGTTGTGGTGAGACCCCGCGTCAGTGGGGATTGCCGCGGGGTGAGAGCGGATAGGTAGCGCAACGGTGAACATCCCTCCTGAGCCGCGCAGTGAACCCCGACATCGGGTACTAGCCTGCACCGGAACGCCACCGTTATCGGGCAGGAGCGTGTTTGCGCTCCGCCAAGAGTCTTGCCCTGAGATACGAGCGAGAGAACAAGGGTGGTACCACGAGAACAAAAACTCGTCCCTTCTGAGGACGAGTTTTTGTTTTAAGGCAGGATAGGAGAACACCATGGCACAGCACGTTGATTTGTACGACACCACCCTGCGAGATGGGACACAGATGGAGGGCATCTCCGTCTCCGTGGACGACAAGCTGAAGATTACTCAGCGCTTGGACCTGCTGGGGGTGCAGTACATTGAGGGCGGCTGGCCCGGCTCCAACCCCAAGGACGCGGAATTCTTTCGACGCGCACAGTCCCTCAAGCTCAAGAACGCGCAACTGGCGGCGTTTGGCAGCACGCGCCGCGCGGGCGTAAAGGTGGAAGCGGACGCGCAGGTGCAGGCGCTACTAGATGCCAGAACACCGGTGATTACGCTGGTGGGCAAGTCGTCTGAACTGCAGGTGACGCGCATTCTGGAAACGACCCTGGAAGAAAACCTGGCGATGATTAAGGACACCGTGGCCTATCTGAAAGGGAAAGGCCGCAAGGTGTTTTACGACGCGGAACACTTCTTTGATGGATACCGCGCGAATCCGACCTACGCTGTTCAATGCTTGCAGGCAGCTGCGCAGGCGGGCGCTTCTTGCGCCGTGCTTTGCGATACGAATGGCGGCACTTTGCCGAATGAGGTGGTGGAGATTGTAACCGCAGTCCGGAAGGCCACGGGCATACCTCTCGGCATACACATGCATAACGATGCTGATACTGCGGTGGCAAGCTCGTTGGCGGCGATACTGGCTGGGGTAACGCAGGTACAGGGGTGCGTCAACGGATACGGCGAGCGAACAGGCAACGCTAATATGCTATCCATCATTTCCAACCTCCAGCTCAAGGCTGGATACCAGTGCGTACCGGACGAGCAGCTGCGTCAGTTGACGCAGGTGGCGCGGTACGTGGCGGAGCTGGTCAACATGCCGCTCAACAAGCAGGCGCCGTATGTGGGCGAGAGCGCGTTTGTGCATAAGGGCGGGCTGCATGCTGCCGCGGTTGCGAAGATGGAAGACAGCTATCAGCACATCAAGCCTGAGTTGGTAGGTAATGCAAGCCGCGTACTCGTTTCTGAATTAGCGGGTAGAGCAAACGTGCAGTACAAGCTGAACGAAATGGGACTTAAGTTGTCGTCAGAACAGGTACGAGAACTCGTCGAATTGGTGAAGCAGCAGGAGAGCGAAGGGTATCAATATGAGGGGGCAGAGGCTTCCTTTGAACTCCTGGTGAAACACCGGATGCCGAACTACATAGCACCATTCATTCTTGAAGACTTCCGTGTTACGGTGGCGCAGAGCAAGGCCGCGCGCGCACAGACAGCAGACGGGTCCCTGCTGGCGGAAGCCACCGTGAAGGTCACCGTTGGGGGCAAGATCTTTCACACCGTAGCAGAGGGGAATGGGCCAGTCAACGCGCTGGATGCCGCGCTCAGGAAAGCTCTTCTCCAGTTTTACCCATCGATTCAGCGGGTCACATTGACGGACTATAAGGTTCGAGTGGTGGACAACGGCAACGGCACAGGCGCGGTGGTGCGCGTGCTCATAGAATCGACAGACGGCAGCACGCGCTGGCACACGGTAGGCGCATCCACGAACATCATTGAGGCAAGCTGGCTGGCATTGCAGGACGGTCTTGAGTGGTGGCTTCTGCGGCAAGGAGTCGAAAAAGTGTAGCCAAAACAGGAGGGGCCCCTGGAACGAGTGTTTTTTGTCTGCACCGGCAATATCTGCCGCAGCCGCATGGCAGCCGCGTTTTTCAAGCATATAGTCGCCCAGAAGGGTGTTTCCATCCAAGCAAGCTCCTGCGGTCTTGATGTTCAGAGCCACGGGGCAACCTCAAAAGCCGTTGAAACGGCGTATGAACATGACGCAAATACTCAACACACAAGCCGCATGTGCTCAATGCGATTGTGGTGGACGAGATGGACCGGATTTTCACTATGCTGGAAGCGCAAAAGCGCCGCGTGGAAAAAGAGTTCCCCAGCGCATGCGACACTGAGGCCGTGATGCGGTAGGGAGTTAGCCTTTGGCTATGTTCAGCGGTTCCTTGGTGATCTGGCCTTCCACAATACGATAGGCGTTTACCACTGGCTTCTGCTTGTCCATCAGCGATACGAGGAGGTAGAACGCCTCAGGATAGGCGGCGAGGCGCACATCTGTTGGCGAAGGGTATGCCTCTGTGTGCGTGTGGGAGTGATAGATGCCCATAACTTCCCAGCCAGCGTCATCAAGCTCCCGCGTGACCTTGAAGAGCTCTTTAGAGTCCATGCTGTAGCGGTAGGGGCTGTGCTCCGGATTGGCCATGCGGAAGAACTTGGTGGCCCTGCCATTGCGGCTTGCGATGATGCCGCAGCACTCGTTCGGGTCATCTTGCAGCGCGTGGGCAATCATTTCATCCACATAAGTCTTTGGCAGTTGCACGGTGCCCTCCGGTTGGCTCAGGTGTCCCAAGTATAGCGTCCGGGTGCCCCGCTTGTGCGGGCAGAAAGCCCGAAGTTCCGGTCCACGGGGGTAAACTGCGTAGGACTACGAAGCAGAAAATGCCCGTTGCGGCAGTTTGACGCTCCCAGCGCGGTTGCTTATAATCCGAGGCAGAATCCTAGTACATTATGAGGAAAAACCTGTCATGGCGAATGAAATTGGAAAGCGGTACATCTGCAGCAAGTGCGCATCTGAGTTTGTTGTCACGAAGGCCGGCAAGGGCGACATGGCCTGCTGCGGCCAGCCCGTAGTCAAGAAATAAGCGAATAGAGGGACGAGGTAGATGGCAAACTCGCTGGGCAAGCGATACGAGTGCGAAACGTGCGGAACGATTGTCCTGTGCGCAAAGGCGACCCCAGCAGCGGGCACGGTGCACTGCTGCAGCAAGGAAATGAAGATTCAGACACCAAAGCAGTTGCCGTCTTCTGACTAAAGAAGACCCTGGTTTCCAACTCTGGACACCGTAGCCAGGCCAAAACCGGGCTAGGTGGTACAATAGAGGGGTAGAAGCAGTCCGATAGTGGCATACCCACTGGGCGCTTGAAGGAGAAATACGGATGCTGAACATCACGCCAAGTGCAATTGAGAAGCTGAAGACCGTCCTGGCCGAAGAGGGCGATGGTAATTCCCTTCGCGTTTTGGTTATGCCTGGCGGCCATGGCCTTCAGTACATGTTAACCGCAGAGAAGGACTCTGAGGCCACCGATGACGACATCATTGAAGAGATGAGTGGCCTGAAGGTCATTGTCGACACCGATAGCGCGCCTTTGCTGGATGGCGCTGAAATTGATTATGTGGAAGAGTTCACTCGCGTTGGCTTTGTGATCTCTAACCCCAACGCCAAGCTCTTTGCTGGCGGTGGCTGCGGTGGTGGCTGCGGCAATGGTGGGACTTGCGCGTGTGGCGGCGGAGCAGCTCAGGCCCAGGCCGGCGCGTGCGCATGTGGCGGCGGAGCAGCTCAGGCCCAGGCCGGCGCGTGCGCGTGTGGCGGCGGAGCAGCTCAGGCCCAGGCCGGCGCGTGCGCGTGTGGCGGTCATGGTGCTCAGGCTTCCGCCTGCAACTGCGGCGCGGAGCACGAAGCCGAGGCTGCGGGTCACGGCCACGAAGGCCACGTCCACTAAGCTTCTCCCAGTAGACTGTTAGAAAACAGGCCGCTCAATGAGCGGCCTGTTTTCTTTTTCCCAGGAGCTATGTGAGCATCACGATGTGCTCGTGTTGCGGTGCGTACCAGGCTTTTCGGGACTCCCACTCTGCGCGGAGGAAGGTGAAGAACTAATCGTCCTTCCATTGTCCGTTCACAAGCATTTGGGAACGCCGAGTACCGTTCAGATGAAAACCCAGCTTTTCGACCACGCCTTTACTTCGCGTGTTCCCCGCAAAGATAGCGGCGGAAACGCGCACGGCGTCTAAATGCTGAAATGCTAACGACGTCGTCATGATACGAGCGGCGTCCGTGACCAGGCCTTGTCCCCAATACGGAACAGCTAACCAGTAGCCAATCTCCAGGAGTCGAGAATCAATGCGGTAGTGCAGTCCCAGCGTGCCTATCCCAGCTGATTTCCCTATCTGCTCAATGGCGAGGATGTAGGACATTTTGCCTTGATGGTCAATACAGGGCAACGTACTCGCGGCGAGCGCCCATTCGATTTCGCCTTCGAGCGTTGGCGTGCCGCTGAAGCTAATGTTCTCCAGCACGCGAGGGTTACTGAAGAGCGGGAGCAGGAGTTTCGCATCGTCCAGGCGCATTGGGCGCAACCGCACCTTCTTCCCGATGAGCTCGACGTCTGCGAAGGTTTTTGGTACGCCTGCCACGATGCCTCCCGGTTAGGATTAGTTGGGCCACGTGACCACATGAGTTGGTGTACCCTGCATGGCTTGCTCCAGGCCATTCTCCCATGTCTCTTTGAGCATGTGCACAGTGGTGTCTACGAGGTCGGGAATGATGAACTGCGCGCCACCAACCGTGCCGAGTCGCATCAGCTTCACGCCTTCGCCGGTGGCGATGCGTTCCAGGGAGGAGAGCGCCTCTGGGCGGACGGAGACGACGATGCGGGACTGCGCTTCCCCAAACAGAGCGGCGTCCCAGCGGCCCTGGTGCGCGAACGTGGCGCGGAAGCCGTGGCCGCTGAGGATTGAGGACTCGGCGAGGGTGACGGCAAGGCCGCCATCTGAGCAGTCATGTGCAGAAGAGAGCAGGCCTTCTGCAATGGCGGTGCGGCACGTGCGCTGCACCTTTGCTTCCAGCTGCATATCGATAGTGGGGTGACCAGCGACAGTCTTGTGGATGGTGTCCAGGTATTCACTGCCGCCCAGGGTTGTCGGGTTGCTCGTCACATAGGCAGCACCGAGGAGGATCACGATATCGCCATCACGGGAGAAACCTGCACCGCAGCGCTTTTCCACGTTTTGCAGTAGGCCGAGCGCGCCGACGACGGGCGTGGGATAAATAGGCTTCTTGTCCGTCTCGTTGTACAAGCTGACGTTGCCGCTGATGATGGGCACGCCGAGCACCTTGCACATTTCAGACATGCCCTTGATGGCCTCTTCAAGCTGATAGTACACGTCCGGGCGCTGCGGGTTACCGAAGTTCAGGCAGTCCGTGAGTGCGATGGGCTCGGCGCCGGTGCAGGAGACGTTGCGGCAGGCTTCCGCCACCGCGATAGCGCCACCCTGGTACGGATCCAGGTAGCAGAGGCGGCCGTTGCCGTCCAATGTGAGCGCGAGGCCAGCAGTGGACTCACGCACGCGCAGGAGGCTGGCATCGCCCGCGCCAGGGCCGATGACGGTGGAGGTCTGCACTTGGTGATCGAACTGGCGGTAGACGCTGCGCTTGCTGGCGATGTTGGGAGATGCGAGCAGCTTGAGCAGCACGTCCGTTGCCGAGATAGTGGGCAGCTCCAGCTTTTCAAAATTGAAGTCCTGCAGGGCCTCCAGCTCCGCGGGCTTTACACCCTTGAGCAGGTATTGCGGCGCGTCGATCAGGTGCGCGACTTTGATGGAGGCGGCAAGCGTCTTGCCGTCATAAATCTCAACGAGCTTGGTGTCGGTGACCTCACCGATTTCCACGGCGGTCAGGTCCCACTTGTAGAAGACTTGTTTGACCTTTTCTTCATCGCCGCGCTTGACGATGACGAGCATGCGCTCCTGGGATTCTGAGAGCATGACTTCATAGGGGGTCATTCCGGACTCACGACGGGGGACGCAGGAGACATCGATGCGGATGCCGACGCCACCCTTATCCGCGCATTCCACGGTGGAGCTCGTCAGGCCCGCCGCGCCGAGGTCTTGCATGCCGACAATGCTGTCCCAGCAGACGACAATGGCTTCCAGACAGGCTTCAATCAGAACTTTTTCTAGGAAGGGGTTGCCGACTTGCACGGTGGGGCGCAACTCGCGCTCATTCGCGTCAAAGGAGCGGGATGCGAGACCGGATGCGCCGTGGATGCCGTCTCGGCCGGTGTCAGCACCGACGAGGAGGATGGTGTTGCCTTTGCCGATGGCGCGGGCGCGCACCAGCTTGTCCTTCTTGAGCAGGCCGAGGCAGAAGGCGTTGACGAGCGGGTTTCCGGAGTAGCAGTTTGCGAAATAAATCTCGCCCCCAACGTCCGGCACGCCGATGCAGTTGCCGTACCAGCCGATGCCGCCGACGACGCCGCCAAACAGGTAGCGGTTGTGTGGCTCCGTTAGAGGGCCAAAGCGCAGGGAATTCATGAGAGCGATAGGACGCGCACCCATGGTCATGATGTCCCGGACGATGCCGCCCACACCTGTGGCTGCGCCTTGCAGCGGCTCTATCGCGGACGGGTGGTTGTGAGACTCGACCTTCATGACAACGGCCAGGCCGTTGCCAATGTCCACCATGCCCGCGTTCTCTTCGCCCGGCTTCACAAGCACACGAGGAGAGTCGTTGGGGAACATTTTCAAGAGCAGGCGGGAGTGCTTGTAGCCGCAGTGCTCGCTCCAGAGGGAGCCGAACAGGCCAAGCTCTACATGGTTGGGTTCACGGCCCATCAGCTCAACGATTTTTTCGTACTCGCCGGGGCTGATGGCTAGCTCTTCAAGGACTTCTTTGGAGGCAGACATAGATTCCCTCTTGTTCGCCGCATTGGCCCGCTTGAGACGAAAACTATTGTACGATGTTTGACAGGGGAAAACAGCCCTAAAAGAGGACTTGCTCGTGGTGGTTATGCGGGAAGAAGCCGCCTGCGGCTAGAGAGGTAGTCCACGAGCACGTACTGGCCCAGGCGGTCCGAGTTGGTGTAGAAGACGCGGCCCTTGTTGATTCGAGTCATCTGCTCTAGGAAAGACCTCTTGGGAGTCGTCCCAACGGGAGTACTTGTAGAGGGTCATCCAGACCTCGTTTCCTCTACGGATCACCATCTCAAGCGTACTCCAAAACAACACATCTGTGAGAGCCCGTTTTTGTCCTTACAGATGTGTCAAATGGCGTAACCGATTTCCTTACTTAGCCGCGATAGCGGAACTTGCCTTCCACTTTATCCCGATTGAGGCGGCGGTTCAGATGCAGACCTTCCAACACGAAGTCCACTCCTGCGGCGTACAGCGCTTCCTGCTTGGGCGTTATCTGGAGCTTTTCAGCCATGATCGAGAGTGCTTCCAGCTTGCCAAACTTTTCCGTGTAGACAAAGGACGGTACTTCAGTACCCACTTCCACGACCAGACCCTCTTCAAACTTTTGGATGAGGGCGTCAAACTCGCGCACCGTGAAGTAGCGCCCAAACACGTTCAGCACCGCCTTCTTGGTTAGCTCTTCAATGATGCGACCCTCACGACCTTCTTCCGCCGTCTCCAACTCCAGCTTGCCGGAGGAGGAGGCGAGAATGAACGGTAAATCGCTGACGCGGGGAGCCGCTGACTTCTCCTTGTACCTCACGGAGCGACGCATGGCGGCTCCCATCAGGGTTTCCATGTTGGCGATGGTGACACGGAGTGAGACACCGGAGCGCTGGTTGATATCCGCGCTCTTGCGGGCCAGGGCGGTGAACTCAGCGACGATTTCCTTCATGTACTGCGGCACCTGAACAATCTTGTCCGTCTCTTCAAAGTGCGCCCTCTCGTGCTCCATGATTTCTATTTCTTGCTCGCTGGTCTTGGGGTAGTGGGTGCGAATTTGCGCGCCGTATCGGTCTTTGAGCGGCGTGATGATGCGGCCACGGTTGGTATAGTCCTCAGGGTTGGCGGTGGCGACGACGTAGACGTCCACGGGCAAGCGAATGAGGTAGCCGCGGATTTGCACGTCCCGCTCTTCCAGTAAGTTGAACAGGCCCACCTGAATGCGCTCTGCAAGGTCAGGCAGCTCGTTGATGCAGAAGATGCCGCGGTTGACGCGCGGGATAAGACCGTAGTGGATGGTCAACTCGTCTGCTAGGTAGCGGCCTTCCGCCACCTTGATGGGATCAACTTCACCAATCATGTCCGCCATGGACACGTCCGGCGTGGCTAGCTTTTCCGCGTAGCGCCGCTCCCGAGGCGTCCAGTCAAGCTCAGTATCATCGCCGTCC
>SHYT01000026.1 GCA_009692665.1 Dehalococcoidia bacterium
AGCGCGGGATTTTGACCACGCAGTAATCCAGCGCTGGCTCAAACGCGGCTAGTGTCTTCTTGGTTACCTCGTTGGAGATTTCGTCCAGCGTCTTGCCCACCGCAATCTTGGCGGCCACGCGCGCAATGGGATACCCCGTTGCCTTGGAAGCCAGCGCGGAAGACCGGCTCACGCGAGGGTTCACTTCAATGACATAGTACTCCAGCGTGCTCTTGGGCCGCACGTTCTCCGGCAGGTGTTGGGCTACGGCTTCGCTGGGAGCAAGGCACAGCTGCACGTTGCACCCACCCTCAATGCCCAGCGCACGGATGATCTTGATGCTGGCTGAGCGCAGGAGCTGATACTCCTTGTCGCGTAGGGTTTGAGACGGCGCCACCACAATGCTATCACCTGTGTGGACGCCCATGGGGTCCAGGTTTTCCATGTTGCACACGATGATGCAGTTATCCGCGCCGTCGCGGATAACCTCGTATTCGATTTCCTTCCAACCCTCCAGGCACTTCTCAAGCAGCACCTGGTGAATGGGGCTCGCCGCCAGGCCCGCCTTGACCATTGGTTCCAGGTCTTGCAGGTTACGCACAATGCCGCCGCCCGTGCCGCCCAGCGTGAACGCGGGCCGCACCACCAGCGGTATCCCAAGCTCCACCGCAGCGCGCTTGGCTTCGTCTAGGCTCGTGACTGAGATATTTGGCGGCTCGGGCTCGCCAATGTCGTGCAGCATCTGCCTGAACAGTTCCCGGTCCTCCGCCTTCTTGATAGCGGCCAGGTTCGTGCCCAGCAGTCTGACGTTGTACTTTTCCAGGATTCCCAGCTCGGCAAGCTGCACGGCCAGGTTTAGGCCTGTCTGCCCGCCCAGCGTGGGCAGGATGCCGTCCGGCCGTTCCCGGGCAATGATGCGCTCAATCACTTCAGGGATGAGGGGTTCAATATAAATCCTGTCTGCAATCCCCTGGTCGGTCATGATGGTGGCCGGGTTGGAGTTCACCAGGATGGTGATGACCCCTTCCTCTTTCAGGGATTTGCACGCCTGCGTGCCGGCATAGTCAAATTCCGCCGCCTGGCCAATGACAATCGGCCCTGAGCCTATGACAAGAACTTTTTGTGGCTTTGGAAATTTCGTGTTAGGCACGTATGATCTCCAGGGAACGAAATAAGATTCCTATTCGGAGGTACCGCGAATACCATGTCCGCGCATCTCTTTTTGCACGGCCAAGAAAGCTTTTTCAAGGTTCTCGGAGGTGAACGACTCTCTTACCGCATCTGCCTCATTGCTAGGCATATTTAGCCCCTTTTCAAGTAATACGATGAACTTATTACCAAGTGTTTTCCTGACACGAGGAATCTCATTCACGACATTCAGCCGAGGATGCAGCTTACCATCCTGAGTGCTAGCACGGTCTGCCTGCGCAAAGATAATCCCAAAGGAGCATTGCTTCCAATAATGATCTATTTTGGCATTTGGGCTCATTTGAAGACTTGGCATCAATTCAACTATTACCGGATGATATCCTTCCCTGCACAAGAGCAACTCTAATCTGTCGCGTTCAGGAGTTTCACCGCCATGAGCGACAAATACCCAAGGTTTTGTAACCTTGGAAAGGGCGTGCGCCGAGTCCCTGACTTGAATGTCCTCTAACAAGGCTTCAGTAAAACCTGCTGACTGGGGCAACATATCAGAAAATGCCGGCTCCTGAGTTCTATCAAATTTGCTAATTGGACCCATAACATCAAAGTCCCCTACCACATGAAATTCAATTTCCTGCGCTGAGCCATCACCATAAACTCGCCTTATTAGCTCAATGACCTTGTGCTTCCAGGATGGGAACTCTTTACCCCAGTGGCTCCAAGTTCCACTGTTTGTCAATATTTCGAGATAGAGCTCTCGACCAAGGTCAATATCTCGTTCTAAAATGGTGTTCACTTAAACTCTTTCATCATCTTCACAAACTCGTCGAAGATGTACTCGTTGTCCCGTGGCCCGGGGGCTGCTTCTGAATGGTACTGGATGCTGAGCATCGGCAGAGACTTGTGCCGCAAGCCCTCCACCGTGCCGTCGTTGAGGTTGACCTGGATGACCTCCACGTCGCTGGGCAGGGAATTGCTGTCCACGGAGTAGCCGTGGTTCTGCGCGGTAATGTGCACCTTGCCTGTACGCAGGTCCTTCACCGGATGGTTCCCGCCCCGGTGTCCAAACTTGAGCTTGTACGTCTTGCCGCCTACCGCGCGAGCCAGCACCTGCTGCCCCAGGCAAATGCCCAGCACGGGCACCTTGCCCAACACGCCCTTGGCAGTTTTGACCGCATAGTCTAACCACATGGGGTCGCCCGGCCCAGGAGACATCAAGATGCCGTTGGGCTTGAGCGCCAGCAGTTCCTCCGCGCTCGCCTGCGATGGCATTACCAGCACCTCGCACCCGCGCGCCGTTAGCAAGCGAGCGATGTTCCGTTTGAGCCCGCAGTCGTCTACCACCACGCGGAACCGCTGCCCGTCGGTGGTCGGCTTCTGCCAGTCGTACCGGTCTTTGGTGCTGACCTGCTTCACAAAGTCCACGTTGTCGTAGGAAGGAATGCTCTGCAGCCTCGCCAGCGCTTCCTTAGGCGTGATGCCATTTGCAATCATGCCCATCATCACGCCGTGCGTGCGAATCTTCCGCGTAATCGCGCGCGTGTCCACGCCGCTGATGCCTGACACGTTCTGGGACAGCAGGAACTCGTGCAGGGTTTTCTCGCTCATGGTGTGACTCGGCAAGTCGCACCACTGGCGCACCACAAAGCCGGACACCTGGATTTTGTTAGACTCCGTGTCCTCGGTATTGATCCCGTAGTTCCCAATCAGCGGATATGTGGGCATCACAATCTGCCCGGCGTAGGACGGGTCAGTCAGAATTTCCTGGTAACCGGTCATGGAGGTGTTGAATACCACCTCACCGTACGCGGATGTTGCCGCGCCCAGGGCTTGCCCCTCGTAAATCGTGCCGTCTTTGAGCACCAAATGTGCTATAGCCATATCGCCCCTCAGTTTTCAGAACTTACCGTGCGCGTCCCGCTGAGCCTGCCTTAAGCGTCGGCGCCGTAAACGCAACTCTGCCGCCCACCAGCGTTGTCATGACAGCACCTGTGAGCTTCACTCCGTTCAGCGGCGTATTCTTCCCACGCGATGCCCACGTCTTCACATCCACCGTCCACTCACTCTTCGGGTCCAGCAGCACCACATCTCCTGCAGCCCCAACTTTGAGTGTCCCCAACCCAGACCCCTTGGCCCCAAGAACCTTGGCTGGGCCAATCGTCAGCTTTTCTATGAGTAGGCTCAAGGAAATCTGCCTCGAGTTGACCAACCGCATGAGCAGTCCAAATGCCGTCTCCAACCCGCTAATGCCGAACGCGGCCTCGGGGAATGTGCAGTCCTTGTCGGTCACCGCGTGTGGCGCATGGTCGGTGGCAATGGCGTCCAGGGTGCCGTCCTTCAATCCAGCCACCAGCACTTCAATATCCTTGTTGGTACGCAGCGGCGGATTGACCTTGGCATTCGTGTCGTACGCCTTCAGTGTCAGTGGCGCGTACGCGTGCCCCTTGTCCTGCGTACCCAACACCCACTCATCCGTCAGCGCCAGATGGTGCGGCGTTACCTCAGCGGTAACCGCCATGCCCTTGGCCTTCGCTCGCCTGACCTGCTCCACCGTGCCCGCAATGCTCACATGCGCCAGGTGCAGCTTGCCCCGCGTCAGCTCGGTGAGATGAATGTCCCGCCCGGCCATCACCTCTTCCGCTTGGCCCGGCATCCCCTTGAGCCCCAGCCTGCTGGCAACCCAGCCATCATGCATCACGCCGCCGTGCGCCAGACCGGGGTCCTCACAGTGCTGGATGATCGGCAACCCGGTGAACGAGCTGTACTGCAGCGCCGTACGCATCAGGTTCGTGTCCGCAACCGGGCTGCCATCGTCGCTAAAGCCAATCACGCCCGCGCTCGCTAGCTCGCCCATTTCGGCAAGCTCCTTGCCCGCGCGGCCCTTGGTCACGCAGCCAATTGGGAGTACTCGCACGTGCCCTTCAGTCTCTGCCTTGTGGATGACCCACCGCACAGTCTGCAGCGTGTCCATGGCTGGGTTCGTGTTGGGCATGGCACATATGGTGGTAAACCCGCCGCGTGCCGCCGCCAGAGTGCCCGTCGCAATCGTTTCCTTGTGCTCAAATCCCGGCTCGCGCAAGTGCGTGTGCAAGTCCACAAATCCTGGACTCACTATCAATCCAATTGCGTCGATGACCTGCGCCCCAGCGGCCGCCCGCTTTTCCGACGCGGCTGCAACCCACGCAACCTTCCCGTCTTCGATGTACACGTCCGCGATTGCGTCCATCCCCTGCGAAGGGTCAACGACTCTGCCGCCGCGTATGACTGTCTTGTTTGAAGTCGTCATCGTCCTCTCACAGCTCTTTCGGTGCGCCAATGAGATAGAGCACCGCCATGCGCACCGAAATCCCGTTTGTCACTTGCTGCTTCACCAGCGACTTCACACCGTGCGCCACCGATGAGCTGATCTCAACACCCTCATTCATCGGCCCCGGGTGCATGACCAGTACGTGCGGGTGCGCGTGTGTGAGCACCTCATCATTGACTTGCCAGTACATCGCGTACTCTCGAAGGCTCGGAATGAGTCCCGTTTGCTGCCGCTCCAGTTGTATCCGCAGAGGAATCACCAGGTCTGCTTCCTTGACCGCTTTCCGAACATCCGTTTCTACCTCTACGGACTTGAACGGGTGTTCTGAATCGTCCTTTCCTTTTAAGAGATCCCATGGGATAAGAGTTGGAGGCCCAGATAGCACGACATGAGCGCCTGCACGGACAAAACCCCACAGATTTGAGCGCGCTACCCGGCTGTAGTTGATATCGCCTACAATTGTCACCTTTTTCCCCTGCAGGGAACCAAGATGTTTGCGTGCGGTGAAGAGGTCCAGCAGTGCCTGAGTCGGGTGCGCGTGCGCTCCGTCACCGGCATTCACAACCGCCGTCCGAGTTAGATGTTTCGCCGCCATGTACGGTGCACCGGCATCCGCATGTCGTATCACCATCACGTCCGCCGCCGATGCTTGCAATGTGAGCACGGTGTCCAAAAGCGTCTCACCTTTCACCACACTGCTAGAGCTCACGGTAATGTTCGTCACGTCTGCGCTGAGCAACTTGCCCGCCGTCTCAAACGCAATCCGCGTGCGCGTGCTCGCTTCATAGAAGAGCGTAAGAATTGTCCGACCTCGAAGGGTCGGCACTTTTTTCACTTCACGCTGGAGAACGCCCTGCATCACGTCCGCGGTTTTGAACAGGTGCTCCATTTCGTCCGCGGAGAGTGTGTCCAAGTCCAGGAGGTGACGCTGCCGCCACGCCTTGCTGTCAGCAGTGGTGCGTGGCGTCTGCTCAACAGGAGCGACGGTTGGCGTTGGGACTTTAGGAGTGCGCTGTTGCATCAGACTCCTCCCTTCTTGAAGATGGTGACTTCATCCTTGCCGTCCGTCTCTTCCAAATGCACCTGCACCTCTTCTTTAAGAGAGGTGGGAACGTTCTTGCCTACGTAGTCCGCCCGTATCGGCACCTCGCGATGCCCCCGGTCTACCAGGACGGCCAGTTGGATGTTCTGCGGCCGGCCTAAGTCCAGCACCGCGTCCATGGCCGCGCGAATGGATCTGCCAGTGAAGATGACGTCGTCCACCAACACCACGCGCTTGCGTTCCACGTTTGCAGGTACGCCCATCCCGGCTGACGGTGCGGGCGTCCGATAGCGCACGTCGTCCCGGTATAGGGAGATGTCGATGCCGAAAACCGGGACCAGTGACTGCTCAAAGTCCTGGATGCGTTTCGCCAGCCGATGCGCCAACGGCAACCCGCGAGTCTGTATCCCCGCGAGTATGAGTCCTTCCGCGCCGCGGTTCCGCTCCAGCACCTCATGTGCCACGCGAGTTAGCGCGCGGCGTACGTCGTCAGGAGTCATGATGATCTTGGAAGAGGAGGTTGTCATTGCATGCCGTCAGACACAAAAAAACCTCTTACCCCAAACGGGCAAGAGGTCGTCATAGACATAGAGGTGCTGTATAGATAGCCGGGCATTGTGTTTTGCCTTTCCAGCCTCTCTGGGCTGTCTTTAAAGGCGCCGCGTTCACTCTATAAAGAATAGCAAATGGGCTGCATCGCTGCAACTTTAAGGAATGGAAAGGTTTTCTAAGAGGAGGCTCAAAATGCACAGATGCTTATTTCCGCGGCAACCACCGCGTTCGCGAGAAACAATGAGCAAAGAGAAAAGCCCTTCTCATTAATGAGAAGGGCTTTTCCTGCTTTATCGAAGAAGAGATTACTTCTTCTTAGGAGCGGCCTTCTTGGCGGGGGCCTTCTTTGCTGTCGGCATGTTGGTGTCACCTCCCTTCCTAATAGGATGAGTGATAGTCCCGCGTCTTGGCTCTTGGGCCTTTGTAAATCCTGTGAAGCCAAGTTCATGAAAACCGTAACAGTACAGAAAAGGTTTGTCAATACTTTTAAGAGCATCCAAAGAAAATTCGTTTGAAAAATCATGGACGGCGTATGACTCTCAGCTAACCGAAAAGCGATCCTCAAAAAATCCCTCGCCCGTCAAAATTCCTGCTCCAGGTTTTTCATTTCCTGGCAACAGGGTAAATACGGTATCCCTGACGACAAAGAAAAACTGGCGGGATTCTAAAGAGGTTAGGAAGGGAGAAGAAAGGGGTTGGAGCGGGCGATGGGATTCGAACCCACGACTTTTTGCTTGGGAAGCAAACACTCTACCGCTGAGTTACGCCCGCAATGCCATAACGCAATTCTAATGACGTGTGTCGATACCGTCAAACGCTGCTAGACTCAATTGAAACGCGCTGCGCTATTTCCCATGAATACCGTAAATACGCCATTTCTGAGCACATCATGAATTTCTGCTCCTCTGCGTTTCTGTCCCGGGCGATATGACTGGAATTCCTGCGGTAGTTTTTTTGAGTAATAAATATGTCTACCGGTCGTCCCGTGAACGCTCTTCCGTTTTCACGCATGCCTTCCCTCATCTCCCATCCAACTCGGCCCTCGGTCCCTTCTTCCGTCCTGGGCAAACCTCATCAATCTAAGCTCGTATAATGCAGGGGAACATTTGGTGAGGAGACTCCTACGGTCGCAATAGCTATAGACGGACCGGCAGCTTCCGGCAAGACAGTCGTTGGACAACAGCTTGCTGACCGCCTGTCGTTCCGCTTCCTGGACACCGGCATGATGTACCGTGCGGTCACGTGGGTCGCGCTCAAGAAGGGCATCGCTGCGGAGCACGCAGCCATTGGCTCACTCGCGCGCCAGAGCACCATTAAGGAGGCTCCCGGCAATTCCCTCCGTTTTCTCATCGGCGCCGAAGATGTCACTGACTCCCTCCGCCTGCCTGAGGTTGACCGCAACGTCTCCCGCATCTCTCAGGTGCCGGAAGTTCGGGAGGCTCTGGTGGATCGCCAGCGCGCTCTGGCCCAACAGTTCAACATCGTCGTCGTAGGACGGGATATTGGTACCGTGGTCCTTCCGAAAGCGGCTTTGAAAATCTTCCTCACCGCATCATCGGAGGAGCGTTCCCGCAGGCGGCATGAGGAATTACGTCAACACGGTACAGACACCAACTACGAGACAGTTCTGGAGGAAACCAAGCTTCGTGACACCATGGACAGTAAGCGTGAGCTCTCGCCGCTCAAGCCCGCGCACGATGCTATCCTCCTGGATACGTCCACCCTCTCCATAGACCAGGTCGTAGGCCGCATCATGCATGAGTACTATAAGAAGCACGGCCATGCCCAATAAGGTTTACCGCATATCCAATGGCTATATCAGCTGGGCGCTTCGCACCATGTCCAAGTGGCGAATAGAGGGGCTGGAGAACGTTCCTAAGGAAGGCCCCTTCCTCATCATCGCCAATCACCTGAGCAACATGGATCCGGTGCTCATGTCTTGCAGCATCCCCCGTCGCCTTTACTTCCTCTCCAAGCGGGGCATCTTCAAACCCGGCGTCGCCCAGTTCCTAAGAGCCTACGGAGCCTACCCGGTAGACCGAGACGGGCAAGACCTGGACGGCTTCAACTGGTGTCGTCGCACCCTCGCCGCTGGCGGAGCGATCTGCATGTTCCCAGAAGCGCAGCGCGTTCCACGAGGCGGTATGATCAAAGCAATCCCGGGTACCGCCTTCCTCGCCCTTCGCACCAACGCCACTATACTTCC
>SHYT01000012.1 GCA_009692665.1 Dehalococcoidia bacterium
CTGAAGCCCCGGTGAACGGCGGCCGTAACTCTAACGGTCCTAAGGTAGCGAAATCCCTTGTCGGGTCAGTTCCGACCCGCATGAAAGGTGGAACGACTGGGGGACTGTCTCAGCAGAGGACTCGGTGAAACTGCATGGCCTGTGAAGATGCGGGCAACCCGTAGCGGGACAAAAAGACCCCGTGAAGCTTTACTGTACCCTGGCGTTGGTCTGGGGTCTGGGATGTGTAGGATAGGTGGGAGGCATTGATACCGGGCCGCTAGGCTCGGTGGAGCCGACGTTGAAATACCACCCTTCTTTGACTCTGGCCCTAATCTGCGCAAGCGGAGACCGTGCCAGGCGGGCAGTTTTACTGGGGCGGTTGCCTCCCAAAAGGTAACGGAGGCGCCCAAAGGTTCTCTCAGGACGGATGGAAATCGTCCGGTGCGTGCATGGGCAGAAGAGAGCTTGACTGTAAGGACAACGCTCCGAGCAGAGACGAAAGTCGGGCCAAGTGATCCTACGGTTCCGCGTGGAAGGGCCGTGGCTTAACGGATAAAAGCTACTCCGGGGATAACAGGCTGATGTCGCCCAAGAGTTCCCATCGACGGCGACGTTTGGCACCTCGATGTCGACTCGTCCCATCCTGGGGCTGCAGGAGGTCCCAAGGGTCTGGCTGTTCGCCAGTTAAAGGGGTACGTGAGTTGGGTTCAGAACGTCGTGAGACAGTTCGGTCTCTATCTGCTACGGGGGCAGGAGATTTGAGGGGAGTCTTCCTTAGTACGAGAGGACCGGGAAGAACGTCCCGCTGGTGTGCCGGTCGTGTCGCCAGATGCGTCGCCGGGTAGCCAAGGACGGAAGGGAGAAACGCTGAAAGCATATAAGCGTGAAGCCCACCCCAACACTAGATCTCCCACAGCATAAGCTGGTAAGGCCACCGGTAGACTACCGGTTCAGAGGGCGAAGGTGTAAGACGAGCAATCGTTTCAGCTGATCGCTCCTCATCGGCCGAGGCCTTCTCCACTATTGGACCTGGGGATGCTCTCTCTATTTCTCCTTCGCTCGGTCAGGCAACTGGCCCGGGCGGAGAAAGTGTCTTCTTAACATCGTCAATGGCACACAAATCCCTGGGTGATACGAGCAAGGCGGACCCACCCGTTCCCATACCGAACACGGTCGTGAAACGCTTTAGCGCCGACGATACTGGTCTCGAAAGGGGCTGGGAAAATAAGTCGTTGCCCGGGGGTTTGTTTTTAATCCCGATCCGGGGTCGGGGACGCTTCCCTTTTCAGGTAGTTTGCCTGGAAGGGTGATATCATAGGTATGTAGCGCATTCTTGCGCACCTGCCGCGGGGTGGAGCAGTGGCAGCTCGTTGGGCTCATAACCCAAAGGTCGTAGGTTCGAATCCTACCCCCGCTACCAAGACCAAAAAGAAAAGCCCTGGCTGAAATTTTCAGCCAGGGCTTTTCTTTTTCCTACCGGAGTTGCTGCTCCAAGGTGATGATGCCCAGAAGGGACGTCACCGGAAGCATAATCGCCTTAATGCTCCGGTATGTACGGCGCACCAAACGTACACGTCGCTTCGGAGAGAGCAACGATACCTTTCAAGGAGCGAGGTATCACACGGCTTAGCTCAAATGACAGACGGCACGGAAACCGGTCCGACCTAAGCGCTATTTGCCGTGCTAAAGCGGGCCTTGGTGAGTTGCCATGCCTGAAGAGACTCTCTCCACCACCTGTACGATTCCTGTTCCGCGCTGTACGCCTGGTCGATCTCCTGCAGTGTCCGTTCGGTAATCTTCTGTAGCGGGTACCGGATAGAGTGCTCTGGCAGGAGAGGTGCTATTTAGGCAAGCCCTTCAGGAACTCTCGCAATGCGGCATTGAACGCCTGCGGCTGTTCAATAGGCGACAGGTGACCGGCATTCGGTATCTTGACCAGCTTCGCGTTCTTGATGGTCTTTGCCATCATCTCGGAGTCCGCGGGCGGCGTCACGGCGTCCTGCTCGCCGACGATGATGAGCGTAGGGACCGTGATTTGTGAAAGTGTGGTGGTAGAGTCTGGGCGCTCGGCCAGGCCGCGCAGGTCACCCACGTAGCCATTGACCGGTGTGGAGGCCATGATGTTTTTAACTTGCTCAACGACGTCGGGCTTGCCTTGGACGGTAGTGGGCGCCAGCATGCGAGGGGCTGTTGCCGTCGCTACGCCAGTTACGCCATCTTTGATGACGGTTTGGGCGGTATTCTCACGGCCTTGTTTGCCCTCGGGCGTGTCCGATTGTGGGCGCGTGTCCGCGAGCACCAGAGCTTGCAGGCGGTTAGCATGCTTGCGCTGGAATGCAAAAGCGGCATAGCCGCCCATGGAAAATCCTACGAGCACTACTTTTTGGATATTGAGGTGGTCCAGCAGTGCGCGCAGGTCGTCCGCAATGATGTCCATGGTGTTGACGCCTGACGGCGCGTCCGATTCGCCATGGCCGCGCAGATCCGGCGCAATAATGCGGAAGTCTTTAGAGAGGTCGCTTACCTGAGCATCCCACATACTTCGGTTGAGCGGGTAGCCGTGCACGAGTACGACGGGCGTGCCGCGCCCAGTGTCCGTGTATCCCATTCGGATCTTGTTGATGCTTGCCTTCATGCTTCCCTTCTCCTGTCCTATCGCCTTGTCCCGGAATGAACGAAGTAGCCTATGGCCATGCGTTGACCCAATACTAAGTACCTGACTGAGCTGGACGCACTTATTCAGGCTCACCATGCGATGTGCTACCACCTTGCCAGTGTGCAGCCGTAAAAGCCACGCGTCAATATGCGGCGGCGTCATATCCACGTAAAGAGAACAAGCAGGCAAGGAATTTCTTGACCGTTTTCTAAAACTTGTGCAAAATGCATATCTAGCCATTACGACGATCTTACGCCGTCAATGGGCTGGACTGCTGCTCTGTACAGAGGTGACATTGAACTGGCTTGACGTTGGTCTCCTCATCATTTTGGTTATAGCAGGATTTAGTGGATACAAGACTGGCATCATCAGAGGAGCGGTACTCTTCGCGGGCCTCGTCATTGGGGTAATCCTGGCGGGGCGCGTTGGCGGGCAGCTCGGCGAAGGCTTAGGGCTGCTGGGCAACGACGGCAGCGGACGGCTGCTTGGCTTTGTGCTGGTGTTCGGCATTTGTTTTGTTGGCGCGTGGATCCTTGGGATTGTCATTCGTAAGGCGCTGCATCTCCTGTTGCTGGGATGGCTGGACAGCCTTGGAGGATTGCTGGTAGGCCTGATCTCAGCCGCTATTTTCTGCACGGCCATCGTAGTCGCCATGGGATCCTCATCACTTCCGTGGGCCACGTCAGCAATCCAGGAATCGAAGATGGGCAGTTTCTTTGCAAGCAAGGGTGGGTTCGTCATGGGCCTGCTGCCCAGCAAGTACTGGGACGCTCTGTCATTCGTCAGTGGCGTAAAGCAGCCTATAGTGACCGTAGCATCCGCACGGGTAGCAAGCGTTGCCGCGGGCGACGTGACGGTGATTGGCGCGCTAGCAGTCAAGAACCCTAATCAGTTTAGTGGCAAGATCAGCGATGTCGCCTATCAGCTTGAGTGGCGAGACGGCCAAACGTGGCGCCCCGCAGGAAGTATTGCCCATACAACATCCTCATTGGATGGGAACGCAACGCAGACAGTGAACCTGACCGTAGTGGTTCGCAAGCAGGAAGGTGCGGACTTGGCAGGGCTGGCGACCGCACTGAACGCGTCGCAAACGGTGCCGGTACGCTTTAAGGGCACAATGGATATTGCGTTCCCGTCAAAGCAAGTGCAGGTAAGCTTCCAGGATGAGACGACGCTGCAAATAGGCCGATAGCAGGCCTAGGACGACTTTGCTATGATAGGCGTAGCGATCCCCAGGTAGGTGAACGCGGCCAGGCACCGGTAAAGGGGACCGCCCATAGGGTGCCAGCGTCCAGCGTTGGAGGAGCGGCATGGCGGTACTGAGCGCTCCAGTACTTGTGGTCAATCAGAATTACGAGCCTCTCAACATTTGCGACGTAAAGCGTGCCGTGGTGCTGTTGGACCGGGGCAAGGCTGAACTCATCTTGGACGGTCGTGGATTCCTTCGCACGCCCAGGGCTACCGTTCCTATCCCCTCAGTTATCCGTCTTGCCTATATGGTGAAGCGTCCGTTCATGAAACGCCGAATGGCCCGCCGCGAGGTGTTCATTCGCGACCACTTCATGTGCATGTATTGTGGGAAGCAGTCCAAGGACCTCACCATTGACCACGTCATCCCGCGCCAGCGCGGCGGCCCGCACACATGGGAAAACGTGGTCAGCGCGTGCATTCCTTGCAACCACCGCAAGGCTGCGCACACCCCGGCTGAGGCAGGGATGCGCCTGCTGCGAGAGCCTCGAGCACCGCGCGCCAACCCATACGGTTTATTCCAGCACCGCACGGTGCTGGAGGAATGGCGGCCGTTTCTCCCCTGGACTCAGAGCGCCTAGGCGGGCATGCTCACTGCTGCCCTCGATTGGAACCTGTCTTCCACGCTGGTTCAGATGTCATAAGCAGCCGCTGCTTTTCGAATTCTCTAAAGTTCAGCTTCATATCTCGGGAGGTAGTTGGTAGGATGAACCGAATATAGGTTCCAGGCAGGATATATGCGTATTTGTTCGCTGCTTCCCAGCGCCACTGAAATTATCTTTGCACTTGGCCTTGGTGATCAACTCGTCGCTGTCACGCACGAGTGTGATTATCCGCCAGAGGCATCAAGGACACCCGTTATTACCCGTAGCATCATTGACCATTCCAATAGTTCCAGCCGCGAAATCCACAACCACGTGGCAAGCTCCGTCCACAGCGGCAGCAGCATTTATGCACTGGACCAGGCGCTCTTGGAGCGACTCAACCCGGATGTCATCTTGACGCAAGAGCTCTGCGAGGTATGCGCTGTCTCCTACAAAGACGTGCAGAAAGCAGTGCGTCTGTTGTACGGTGAGCGCAATGTGGTCTCGCTGGAACCCAGCAGCCTGGGCGGCATTTTGGACAACATCCGCCAAGTTGGCGCACTTGCCAGTGTGCCGGAGCGCGCGGCGCGGGTGACCCGCCGACTTCAGGCGCGCATTGAACGCGTTGCCGCTATCGCGAAGAACGCAGTTCGCAAACCGAAGGTGTTGGCGCTAGAATGGTACGATCCGCTGTTTGTCGGTGGGCATTGGGTGCCTGAGATGATAAAGATAGCTGGTGGCATGGATGGCCTAGGGCAGGAAGCCATGCCTTCGTTCATTGTGAAATGGGATGAGGTCACAAACTACGACCCTGATGTGATAGTGCTGATGCCTTGCGGGTACCATTTGGAGGAAGCCGCCACCGAGTTCAGGAGAACCATCATACCAGAGCAGGGGCACACTCTCCGCGCCGCACGCTCAGGACAGGTGTACGTGACAGACGGCTCGTCCTACTTTAACCGCCCTGGCCCGCGCACCGTGGACGGACTGGAAATCATGGCGGAGATCCTGCACCCAGAACTGTTTCGGCGGCAGAAAACTATGCGCGATTGGCGGAAGCTTTAACTCCGTCGTGTACGTTTTCGTGGTGGCACCGGCGGCGTGTGCAGCGAGTCCGGCTCCGCATCACCAAGGCCAGCTTGCTCCAGGCGCATGAGGCGGGGGATTAGTTCCGACGCCTCGTCATAGAGGTGCTGCAGTTGCTCCGGCGTGAGCTGCAACCCTGCCGCCTTTGCGCGGACTTGCAACTCCTCAAATGTGAATGGCTGCTTGTTTGTGCTCATGGAACCTCCTAGCTATTGGCGAGGTTTGTCGCCGACGTGAATGGCAGCGGCGCCGAAACCCACAAGCTGATACCGCACATGATCCAGTCCGGCGGCTTCCAGCATACGCGCCAGTGCCGGGGCGTTTTGGAATTGTGCGACTGATTCAGGGAGATATGTGTATGCCTCGTGGTCACCTGTCAGCACGCGGCCAAGGAGCGGCGTGACGCGCCTAAAGTACCACCGAAACAGCGCCGGGAAAAGGCCCTTTTTCTCAATCGGGGTGATTTCTAGAATGACTACCCGGCCACCCGGCTGTGTGACACGCACCATCTCTGAGAGCGCGAGTGGAAGGTCTGCAACGTTCCGCATGTTGAACCCTGACGTTACCCATTGAAACGTATCCGAAGGCAGCGGTAGTCCTTGAGCGTCCCCCGCAAGCAGCGTCAGCTTGCCGCGAAGTTTGCGCCGTCTTGCTTTGATGCCGGCGAGCGTGAGCATGCCAGGCACGAAGTCCAAGCCAACTACGTGCGGCGCTCCTTGCTGGAGGAGCGAAATGGCAAAGTCACCCGTGCCGGTGGCGACATCCAGCGCTTTTGCGTTGGGCGTTGGTGCAACCTCCAGCGCAGTGCGCGCAGCCTTGACGCGCCAGCGATGGTGCATGCCGCCGGAGATAACTGTGTTGAGCAGGTCATACCGGTGCGTGATGCGGCCGAACATGGCCCGGACATAGGCCGTCTTTTCTGCGCCGGTGAGCTGTGCCAAGGACGTGTCTCCGCGAAGAATACTATGAAAAGGATACAGGAAGGGGTGAATTGGCGTGGCTTCGTTCGCTGCGTTTGCAGTGACGAGTTCCGATACAACCCTCTTAGACATGACGAGAATATGCGTATTGTGTCGCAACTGGCCCGCGATGGCCCATGTGCCGGTGGAGTCACAGAATGCGGGGTGGACGAAAGAAGCGAAGGAGAAAGAGATAAGAAAGGGTGGCAAGGAGTGCGTGCCACCTTTTCTTGAAACCCCACTATTGAAATGCTGGGAAGGCGGAGCCCCATTGTCGTCTGCATTGAGGAGCATGGATTATCGCTCCTATACGGCTGCGTACTGCTCTGCCGCGTTTGTCTTTGCAGGAGCGTGCTGCCGGACGGGTAGGTTACGGAGCACTCCATCTTCTCCAGATGGCTCGTTCATAGTCATTGCAGACATCAAGCCAATTGTGCAGCAAGGCAAGGGCGTGTATACGCTGTTGCTGTGGGTGAACACGCCTGAGGGGAACGTGGCGCTGACACGATACGCGTTGGTTGTGCGGTAACAGTTCAGAAGGCGGTCACCTCAGTCTCGACGTCCAGCAGCTCAGCGTCTGCGCGCGCTGTGTTTTCAATCAATGAGACCACCCGTGCAATTGTTTCTTCCGCGTGGGTGCGGTCACTGTTCACCGTTGTGATGCCGAGCACCGCGGTCTGCCACAGATCCTGCTCACCGACCTCCGCGATGGAGACGTTGAAGCGGGCGCGCACCCGCTCGATGGCGGAGCGCACTACATGACGCTTGCCCTTGAGCGAGTGGTTTTCCGCGAGGCGGAGGGTGACGCGGCAGATAGCAACGTGCATGGCTTCATCGTACCTTATACATGGCCCAAGCGAGGTTGCGATCCAAAGGAAAGCAGGGACTTGGTTTTTCAGCAAGTCCCTGCTTGGTATGTGCAAAGTGCGGCTAACGAAAACTACTTCCCGTCAGCTTGGTTTGGCGTAGTTGCCAAAGCCGGGGACGTCAATGATCACGCAGCGCTGGGTGCCCACGATCCAAGCGTCGTGGCCTGCGGGCATGTAAAAGGCATCCCTAGGACCAAACTCCGTCCCGGCTCTCAAGCACCACGCCGGTGTGCACGGCCTGGCAAGAGTCCGTCTTGGCAATCGGCTTAACGTGCTTGGACCACGGCCAACCCGGCTCGAAGATGCCGCGCCCGAGGGTCACGCCACCAACCTTCACGACTTGTGCCTTTCCCTTCCCCTCGGCGAAGGAGCGCGTCTCCTCCGGCTGGTCTAAGACCTTGCGAACTAGTTTCCATCTGCCATAGCTACTCTCCTCTTCGCGTAGTGTGCTTGCTCTCGTCAGCGCCGCGCGTTGACGGTATCTATGGAGCGGCAACATTCCGAGTATGGACGAAGCGTTGGCACGGATTCTTCGTTGCGACTCAGAATGACAAAGTAAAGTGGCCTAGACGCGCACGAGCTCGGTGTGCATGGGAACGCGCAGGCACGCAAGTCATTTACCGGTTGGCGGACGAAAGTGTGCTGCGGCTCTGGCTGGCGCTGCGGACTGCTGGGGAAACCCGGCTGGCAGAGCTGGGGCAAATCAAAAAGGAATTCCAAGCGGAAGAGCATCTTTTGCTGCGCGAGGAGCTGCCGAAGCTGATGAAACGCGGCAAGGTCCTGCTCCTGGACGTGCGCCCGCCGATTGAGTACCAGAGCGGGCATCTGCCGGGGGCAGTCTCAATACCCTCTTATGAGTTGGAAAATCGGCCGGACGAGCTTCCGAAGGACCGCGAGATTATCACGTATTGCCGTGGCGAGTTCTGCCTCTCCGCAGACGAGTCAACGGCGCTGCTGCGGAAGCATGGATTCAAGGCTATGCGGCTGGAAGGCGGGTGGCCGGAGTGGGCGGTCGAGGGCCGGCCTACTGAGGCTGGCCGCCAGAAGTAAGACATCTATTGCCTGTAAGGAGGAGCATATGTACGGAACAGTAGCACACATGAAGGCAAAGCCTGGGCAGGAAAAAGCACTTGCGGCCATGATGGACGAGTGGAGCAAATCGCGAGGGTCGAAAGTTAAGGGCGCTGTGGCGGGCTATCTTTATAAGCTCGACAAGAATTCCAACGAGATGATCATGGGGGGCTGTTTTTCAAGACAAGAACAGCTATGCGGCCAATGCGAAAGACCCAGAGCAGGACAAATGGTACCGGCGGATGCGCGACCTGCTCACGGCAGATCCGGTTTGGGAAGACGGCGAGATTATCGGCGGCGCTTCCAACCGATAGGGCCGATAGGGTCTAGCAGCGGAAAAGCAAGAAGGGCATCGCTCCCCGGAGGGCCGATGCCCTTCTTGGCATGGCGCATGTGAAGAGGCGCGAGACTGGATGGCGTTCAGGGGGCATGACTCTCAGTAAGCCCTTGACCTGACTAGGCGCTCTACCGTGAGCACCGTTGTATGTCTCTGACGCTGGGTTACCGTGATGGCCTATTGCAAACCGACCGAGCTTAGCGCCGACCGCCGGCACCACCGCCGGTGGAACCGCCTATGGTGGCGAAGCAATCGTTACAGTACACCGGCCGCCCCAGGCGAGGCTCAAACGGGACCTGCGTTTCTTTGCCGCAGTTGGCGCAGATTGCCGAATGCATGGTCCGAGGCGCGCTCCCCGCGCCGTCGCCACGCTGCGTGCGGCGTGTTGCCCGGCAGTTCGGGCAGCGTGTTGGCTCATGCAACAGCCCCCGTGTCTGATAGAACTCTTGCTCCCCGGCTGTAAAGGCAAATGAATTGCCGCAATCCCTGCAGGTTAGCGTCTTGTCCTGGAATGCCACGAGCCATCCTCCTCGAACGCGAGCCTTGCTTACTTGGAAACCGTTCTCCCTGATAGCTACGGAGAAACTTCGCTGCGTTTGCAGGCAGTATAGCGACGAATGCATACCGATGCAAGTCCAGACACTACGTTTCCGAAATACGCAATGGTATAACGTAGCGTAATACGGTTTGGTATACTGGGGCACAACTCCTTTTTATAGACATGGAGGTGCGTCATGGCCGGCAGAGGCGAGTACCAGTCCAAAGAAACAAAGAAGCCAAAGAAAGACAAAGTAAAGCAACAAAGCCCATTGAGCTTCGGGACACCGTCAGAGCCGCAGGTGATTTCCAAGGGGAAGTCTTCTAAGAAACAAGCGGATTTCTAAGGGGCACTAAACCAGAAGGGAGCCGTTCCGCGGAACGGCTCCCTTCTGTAAGGCACTGTGCTTTTCCAGGTTCCTATTCAGAAGACTCTACTTGCTTAATGCCATACGTTCGCTGTCTCGCCAGCACGCGCTCCAGTGTGGACGGGGCTACGTCCTTTGGCATTTCGCCCACGGCGTACCGCTGGTTGATTTGCTCCACAAGGTGCTGGAAGGCCGTAGGCCGGTTCTCATTTGCCAGAAGGGTCCGGAACACCGCTTCAATAAGTGGGGTGTCTGCGGTTACATAGTCTTGCTTTTGCGCGCAGTCCTCTGAGAGCGCTCGCATTTCCAGTTGCCAGCCGGACAGCGCCGGGGTTTTGCCCTTGGCGGGAGCTCGGCTGCTGCGGGACGCCGGCGTTGTGTCCTTCTTATTGCTTGCCGCCTGGCAGGAAATACACCGCCGGGCATGCACCGCTGCCTCCAGTGAGACTTTTTGCTGTTCATACCACGTAGGGTCAATGGCGTACGATGGCCCCTGAGCGGTGGGCAATGCCGACTCTGAGAGCGAGGATGCGGGATGCCTGTTGCGAGATGATAATGCTGCACGCGTACTCACGGTTAGACCACTCCCCCTTCCGGCATATCCAGTAGTTGCACTTGCGCTCGCTGACCACGGCGGAGCGCGGGCACATCCTCCGGACATATCGCCAGACCATTGGCCCTGCTTAGAGGCGTCAGGACATTGGACCCCTGAGGACCAGTTGAGCGAGCGTAAAAAACGCCGTCCCGCTTCGTGACCAGCACGCGAGCGTAGACGCGGCGGCCATCGTAGTTTTCGATATCGTCTTCCAGCGTTGCCTCTACCACCGGACGCGCAAACTGCGTGCGGCCATGCATCTTCAGGATTGCGGGTCTCACGAGCTGCTCAAATGCCACGAGCGCGCTCACCGGATTACCGGGCAACCCCACATGGGGCACCGTGCCTCCGGCGGGCGACTTCAGTAACCCAAATGCCAGTGGCTTAGCGGGCCGCATGCGCACGGACCAGAACTCAATGCTTCCGCGCTGGGCCAGCACATCTTTCACAAAATCGTAGTCACCCGTGGACACACCTGCGGAGGTCAGCAGCAGATCAGCCTGCAAGCCCTCGCTAATTTTTGCGTTCACGTCCGCCAGGCTGTCCCGCGCAATACCCAACAGCTTTGGCACACCGCCCGCCTTGAGCACCGACGCCGCAATGCTAGCGCCATTGGCATCGTAAATCCTGCCCTCGCCCAAGGGCTCGCCGGGTTGCTGGAGCTCGTCGCCGGTGGACAGAATCGCAACAACGGGGCGTCGAATGACTTGCACTGTCGCCCGCCCAACGGACGCCAGCACGCCAACCACCGCCGCTGAAAGCAAGGTGCCCTTGGCCAGCACTACCTCGCCGCGACGCACGTCTTCGCCCGCTGGCCGCACGTTGGCGCGCGCACGTTCGGCCTTGCGGATGGCAATCTCATGGAGCGCCTTGCCCGCCGCTTTGCGCTCCACTTCATCCGTCTCTTCGAATGCCACCACGGCGTCTGCGCCAGGCGGGATGGGCGCGCCGGTCATTATGCGGATAGCTGTTCCCGGCTCTATCTGCTTGTCGGGCATCTGGCCCGCGGCAATGACGCCAATCACTTTGAGGATGCGTGGGGAGCCTGAAGACGCCGAGGCGATGTCCTGGCTGCGGACGGCGTAGCCGTCCATGCCGGTGTTGTCCCAGGGAGGGATGTTGATAGGAGAAACAATATCCTCAGCCAACACCTGGCCAAGCGCATCGAGGATGGGCTTGGTTTCCGCTGGAAGGACGGGGACAAAAGAGATGATGCGAGCAAGCGCCTGTTCCACGCTCAGCATGTCAGCGCGGCGGTCACTGTGCGAATGGGCCTGCTGCGCCACTGTATCCCCCTGCCTTTTGTGATTCTCCATTGTACAGCGCGGAGGAATCCGTAGCTATAGGGAACGAAATAGTAGCTCGCTGCTAATTTTAAGATGTTACTCACGCGCCAAATATAATGAAATAAATAGAATTTGAAAGAGAATATGACGTATTACGCCACACGCGTCCATGTTGCAAGCACTGCTATGCCGAGCGGATGGCCAGGCGCCTCTACGCTATGAATAGCCCGCGTTACCTCAACGGGTTCAAGCTTACCTTGCATGAAGATTTAGTTGACTTACCACTCAAGTGGAAGCAACCCCGCCGCATTTCTGTGAACAGCATGTAGGACTTATTCCATGAAAAGATTCCGCTGCCGTTCATTCAGTCTGTTTTTAAAACGATGAAAGAGGCGAACAGGCACATTATAATAATCGAAATTCGAGAACGTTTATCCTTTATGGTAGCTGGGAAGTCGAGCGAAGCAGAAAAAAGTTCACTGTGGATCACCAAACAGAGGCAGTCTAAAGAAGGCTTTTCACCAAGTATGCCTTGGGGTTTGCATACACCTTCGTGGCGCCTGCATATGAATGCAATTAAGGCAAGGTAAATTCTGCCAGATATAACGATGCGAAGCTGTGCATGGAACGCCTATGATCGCGGCTCCGCGTTCACGTCACGCTTGAGGGCACGCCAGAGCTCGGCCATTGCTTCGCTCACTTCGTCGCCGGTGAGTGTGCGGTTTGGCGACTGGAGGAGCACGCGGTACGCCAGCGAGCGTTTGCCTGCCGGCACCTGCTGACCCTCATACACGTCGATGAGCGCCACGTCTGCGACCAGCGGGTTGGAGTGCAGTGCTCTCTCCACGCGAGCGGCAGGCACCTCGCGGTCAAGGAGCATGGCGAGGTCACGCCACGCGCCGGGGAAGCGCGGCAGCGGCTTGAACTTGCGCGTCTCACCTGCGGCCTCAACCACCTTCAGCAGAGCCGCCAAGTCGATTTCCAACACAGCAACCGGTCCGGCATCAATATCGAATGCTTCCAGTACCAATGGGTGGACTTCACCCAAGAACCCGATGCGTGCGCCATTGGCGGTAACAGCAGCGCCGTGGCCGGGCGCACACCAGGGCGCGTTGGCGGCGTCCACTGCCAGGCGCAGACCAAGATTGCCAATGAGCGCTTCCGCAACGCCCTTAGACTCAAAGAAGTCTTCGATGCCCTCGTCGTGCCGCCAGCCAGGGACAGTGCGCGGGCCGAACAGCACTGCGACCGCCATCTCGCGCTCGTCCGGCAGGCCCACTGGCCGCTCAGCCGTAACCGGCTGAGGCAGGTACACGCGCCCGACCTCAAAGAGATTAAGTGGCCCTTCTGTGACGCGCCGGTTTGCCGCCAGCGTCTTCAGCAATCCAGGCAGCAGACTCACGCGAAGCGTATCGCGCTCTGCGGACAGGGGATTTGCGACCTTCAGCGGCTCGCGCCCCATCAGTACTGGGTTCTGGGGCGCGCACGCCTTTTCATGGTCCTCTTTGCTCACCAGCGAGTACGTGATAATTTCTTCCAGCGTGCAGCGGGCCAGCTCATCACGGACGTGCTCCTTTAAGTCGCGCGCCGGGTTTGGCTGGTACAGCGGAATGGGAGTGGAGAGCGGCACTAGCGGCACGGCATCGTACCCACGGATGCGCGCCACTTCCTCTACCAGGTCTTCTTCTATGGTAATGTCGCTGCGCCAGGGCGGCACAGTGACGTGCAGCACGTCCGTGGTGTCCCGGTGCGGTGTCTCGCGCGGGAGTGCGTGGTGCGGCACCCGCTGCGCCCGGAAGCCGAGCGGAAATAACACCAACTCCATCTCCGGAATTGGCACTTCAACGCCAAGCACCTGCTT
The DNA here is from genome assembly GCA_009692665.1 of Dehalococcoidia bacterium. Taxonomy (GTDB): domain Bacteria; phylum Chloroflexota; class Dehalococcoidia; order Lucifugimonadales; family SHYT01; genus SHYT01. The sequence continues at coordinate 13,440 of SHYT01000012.1, forward strand.
GATGCGGTGCTGCGTCAGCGTGATGGGCGCGGTTTCCCGCTTGCCGGGATACACGTCCACAAAGCCGCGCGCGGCTTGCCCGCCAGCGGTCTGCAGAATGAACTGCACGGCGCGGCCCATTGCCAGCGGCGGCAAGTCAGGACGCGCGCCCTTCTCAAACCGGAGTGAGGCCTCGGTGCGGAGCTTGAGCGCCTGCGCGGTCTTGCGTGTGTTGATGGGGTGGAAGCTGGCGGATTCCAGCAAGATGTCCACCGTGCCGGACGAGACCTCACTGTTGGCACCGCCCATGACGCCTGCAACAGCTACGGCGTCACGATCGTCCGCGATGACCAGCATGGAGCTATCAAGCTTGCGCTCTTGACCGTCCAAGGTCGTAATAACCTCGCCCTGGCCTGCGCGCCGCACGACGACGCGGTGGCCCTTGAGCTTAGCGAAATCGAAGGCGTGCATGGGCTGGCCGTACTCCAGCATGACAAAGTTGGTGACGTCAACAACGTTGTTGATGGGCCGCATGCCTGCGCGGGTCAAACGCTGCTGCAACCACGCAGGCGACGGGCCAACTTTCACGCCGCGCACCAGTGCGCCCACGTACCGAGGGCACAGATCTGGCGCTTCAATGTGAACACGGAAGAGGCTGTTGGCGTCTTGGCTGGACTCGGGATACGCAGCCTCGGGCTCGCGAACGGCGGTGCTGGTGATGGCTGCGACCTCGTAAGCCACGCCGAGGATGGAGAACCAGTCCGGCCGGTTGGCCGTAGGCTCCGCGTCCAGAACCGTGTCGCCCAGCAGCTCACCAAGCGAGATGCCCAGTGGTGCGTCTGCGGGCAGCACCATGATGCCGGTGTGCTCTTCGCTGAGGCCTAGCTCACGCTCAGAGCAGATCATGCCTTCAGACACGATGCCGCGGATGCGCGCTGCCTTTAGCGTGGTGGGCTTCTTGGTGTTCGGGTCTGTGAGCTTTGCGCCGATGTGCGCGTAGGCGATGTTCTGCCCTGCCGCAACATTTGGCGCACCGCAGACGACCTTGAATGTCTCTTTGCCGAGATTAACCGTCGCGAGCTTCAGGTGGTCGGAGTTTGGGTGCGGCTCGATGGCCTCTACATGGCCCACAAAGACCTGCTCCCACTGGCTGCCCACGTGCTCAACGCCGCCGATTTCCAGACCGGCCATGGTGAGCCGGTGCGCCAACTCCTTTGCGGAGAAGGGTACGTCTACGTATTCACGGAGCCAGGAGAGCGGTATTTGCATGACTAGCCTTTCTAGGGTTGGTTACGTCACAATGTAATCTGCGGACGATGTCGGCTTGGGGATGGGAAGCTTATCTTCTCTCAGCCCCTTAATATGCAGAAGGATCGCTTCCTGCATATTGCGTTGGACCTCAGCCTTTGTCTTACCGGTTGCAATACAACCAGGAAGGTCAGGGGAATATGCAGAATAGTTTCTGGGGGCACGCTCAATGACAATCAAAAATTGGCGCACGTTAATTGCTCCCCTTCAGGCGGGCTTGCTTGAGAATGCTGCCCAAAGTCCCAACTGGCAAGTCGTGGCCGAGCTGTCCAGCCACGGTGACGCGGCCTTGTTTTCTCGGATGCTTGTATTGTCTGTGGTTGCCCTCAATAACCACCAAGAACCAGCCATCCTCCTCCAACATCTCGATGACATCACGAACTTTCATCAGCGAGCCAAGTGCTAGAATTGCCTTAGGAACCGCACATCATTCGTATAGAAATGGCGGATGTCATCAATGCCGTATTTCAGGATGGCGATGCGCTCCACGCCCATGCCGAAGGCGAAGCCGGTGTACTTCCTGGAGTCGTAGCCAACGGCCTCCAGCACGCGCGGGTGCACCATGCCAGCGCCCATCATCTCGATCCAGCCGGTCTCTTTGCAGAGGCGGCACGGCTCGGTACGATTGCCGATCTTAATGACTCCCTTGCCCTTGCACTGGAAGCAGTCAATGGACATGTCCACACCGGGCTCTACGAACGGGAAGAAGTCGCAGCGGAAGCGCACACGGCGGTCCGCGCCGAAGATGCGGCGAGCGAAATCATAGAGCGTGGCTTTCAGGTTGGCGAATGTAATGCCTTCATCAACGGCCAAGCCTTCGATTTGGTGGAAGTGCCACTCATGCGTCGCATCCACGGCTTCGTAGCGGTACACCTTGCCGGGGGCGATGATGCGTATGGGAGGCTGCATCTTCTGCATGACGCGCGCCTGCACTGGCGAGGTGTGCGTGCGGAGAAGCATGGGCATGTCGCCGTTGGCGTCTAGCTGGTCCACCCAGATAGTATCGAACTTGTCGCGGGCGGGATGGCCTTTGGGAATATTCAGCAACTCGAAGTTGTACTCGTCCAATTCCACCTCCGGGCCTTCTACGACCTGGAATCCCATGGCGGTGAACGCGGCGGTCACCTCACGGATGGTCTGCGTGGTTGGGTGCAGGCGGCCCATGGGCGCCGGCCTGCCTGGCAGCGTGACGTCCAGCTTCTCGTGCTGCGCCATGCGCTCCAACGCCAGTGCTTTCAACGATTGCTTACGCGCCGCAAATGCTTCTTCAAGCGCAGTCTTCACCTGGTTAGCGACGGCGCCGACAACTGGACGCGACTCGGGCGGCACGGCGCTGAGGCCGCGCATGGCGAGGGTGAGCTTTCCTTCACGGCGGCCAAGGTACGTCACGCGCCACGCCTCAAGCTGTTCTGGCATGGCTGCTTGCTCGAGTGCTTTCAGCCCCTCGTTGCGCACTGACTCAAGCTGTGTAGCAAATTCCGATTGGCCTGAGGACATGGTGCTCCTTGCAGAACTGAACGCGAGACCGGTAAAAGCGCATTATAGACGGATGCGCAGGTTGCGGGCAACGCCAGGCCGAGAGCCCGCCCTTGTGGAGATCCCTGTTTTAGAGGTTCGGATTTTTACAAGCATGCTATTATGACGCCATCATAGGGGGAAGGTGTGTAATGGGGGCAGTAGATTTTGGGCTACCACTTCATGAGGCTGCGCGACGCACCGGAGTTACCATTAGTGCGCCCATTGCGCCCAAGAATGGGTACGTCACCTCTGCTGCCGGCGGCGTCAAGCTCCATTACTTCGATTGGGGCAGCGATGCGAAGCATACGAAGCTGCCTGTGGTGTGCCTACACGGCTACGCGCAGAGTGCGCATATGTGGGACTTCAGCGCGCTAGCGTTAGCGCATGAGCGGCGTCTGATTGCGCTTGATCAGCGCGGCCACGGCGACAGCGGCTGGCCAGCCGACCACGATTACACGCCGCAAGTCTATCAAAATGATATTGATGCGCTGCTAGATGGGTTGAAGTTGGACAGGGTCGTGCTCATGGGGCTTTCGATGGGCGGGCGTAACTCGCTTACGTACACGGCCATGCACCCAGACCGCATCAAGGCGTTGGTTATTGTGGACATGGGACCGGAAACCGCTCGCGCTGGGGCGAATCGAGTCCGGCAATTCACTGCGGAACAGGATGTGCTGGACAGTTTTGATGCGTTTGTGCAGCGGACACAGCGATATACCCCGCTGCGCGTAGAGTGGCAGATACGTGGAAGTCTAAGCCACCAACTGAAGCAGCTTCCAGACGGCAAATGGACGTGGAAGTCTGACCCCTACTTGCGGGACCCATCACTGCGCGCGCCTCCAACCCCACCTTCGCCTGCTGCAGCGGCAGCAGCAACCGAGCAGAACTGGGAACTTTGGAAGAAGATTCAATGCCCGACCCTTATTGTGCGCGGTGAGCAGACGGATGTGTTACCGCGTGAAGTGGCCGAACGAATGGAACGCGAGCTGCAGGGACGGGCAACACTTGTCCAGGTGCCGCGTGCGGGACATCTGGTGCCAGGTGATAACCCAGTGGGCTTTGAGCAGGCGATCAAGCCATTCTTCAGCCGGATACCCTGAGGAGCCACAGCTGTTGAATTCCCTTTCATAGTGGGGGGAAGTAGACTGCAACCGAAGTTCCTGGCTAGAGATATCAAGAAGAAGAAGGGCCATCCGGGAGGAGGCCCCTCCTCTTTGTTTGCCGACGGCACTTCTTCGATGGGAGGCCTTCGGGTGAAGCCCTTACATCCATTGTGGGAGCATATCTAATACTATGATTAGGTTAAAAAGAGTGTAATGTATGAACCATTATCTTGATACGAGAGATATCATGGGACATACTTGTATTTAGAAGGAAGTCCAGTCCTGGACTTGCATTAGTAGCCCGTAAATCCGCTAGTTGGTGAAGAGAAACATGACGACGACAAGCAAAGATTACTACACGCTTCTGGGCGTACCGCGGAATGCGGAAGAGAAGGATATTCGCTCTGCATATCGCCGTTTGGCGCGTAAATACCATCCAGACCTGCACCCCAGCGACAAGACTGCCGAGCAGCACTTCAAAGAGATTGGCGAGGCGTATGAAGTGCTCTCTGACCCAGAAAAGCGCAAGCTCTATGATCGGTTTGGCGCCAACTGGCAGCAGGCGCAGCGCATGCAGCAGCAAGGTATTCCATACGAGCAAGCATACGCGCAGGAGCCCACCGCGGGCCGGGGCCGCCGGCAGTCCACCTTTGATGGGTTTGGAGGCGGCCAGGATGTGGGCGACCTCTTTGAGGGGTTGTTCCGTACTGGTGGTGTGGGTGGTACCGGGCCGGCGGCACCGCTTGAAGTTGAGGTCCAGATTACGCTTGAAGAAGCGTACATCGGTACGAAACGGTTGTTAGAGATGCCATCGCGGACCGTGTGCGCACAGTGCAACGGCACAGGCCGTGTAACGAGCGCCGGGAGAGGCCCCGCTAAGGTTTGCGCAGTATGCGGCGGGCAGGGACAGGGTATGCGCCAGGTCCGCGCTGAGGCGGAGATTCCGCCTGGCGTGGACACGGGTGCACGCATTCGTATTACGCCGCACGGCCAGCAGGTGCTGCTGAATGTAACTGTTTTGCCTCATGCGCGTTTCCGCCGAGAAGGCTCGAACCTGCATAGCCAGGTGCAGGTGCCGTTGTATACCACACTGCTGGGCGGCGAGGTAACGGTGCCGACTCTGCGCAAGCAGGTATCGCTGACGATACCGGCTGATACACAGAACGGGCAGACCTTTAGGCTTGCTGGTCAGGGGATGCCCTACCTGGGCGATGCCAATCGCAAAGGTGACTTGCTGGTATCTGTGCAAGTGGTGTTACCGACTAGTCTGTCGCCGAAGGAGCGGGAGCTTTTCGAGCGGCTACGCGGCATGCAGCGGAACGGCTAGGCTAAGGAGGTGGAAGAACGATGACGCAAACGAGGAACAGGCGCGTCAGTGCGAAAAGGCTAGGGATGCCTCTTCAAGAGTTTCCGAAGAACATGGTTGACGAGCCGCGCTACGTGATGAGTGTGGCATCAAGGCTGGTGGACATGACGCCGCAGAGCATACGCGCTTGCGAACGGGAAGGGCTGCTGGAGCCTGCACGGTCATCCGGCCGCCAACGGTTGTATGCGGAGCGAGATATCGAACGATTGCGGCGCATTAAAACGTTAGTCACAGACATGGGCGTCAACATGGCAGGGGTCGAGGTTGCGCTGCGGCTCATGGACCGCATCGCGGAACTCGAGCACCAGCTTGGGAACGCCATCGGCAGCGGATAGGCTGCCGATGTGGATGAGGAGGAATTGAGATGGCAATGAGACCAGAAAGTTTTACCGAACAAGCGCGAGAGGCTGTAGGACACTCACAGCAGCTTGTGCAGGAATACCGGCACGAAGGGGACCTGGAACATCTGCTATTGGCATTGCTCGAGTAAAAAGACGGGGTGCCGATACAGGTATTGAAGGAAATGAACGTGGACGCGGCCGCCTTACAGCACCGCGTTGAGTCCGCGTTGGCCCGTACTCCTAAGCTTCAGAACGTAGCTACGCAGATGTACCAGACACCTCGAATCATGCGTGCGCTCCAAAGCGCCAAAAACGAAGCCCACCACTTCAAAGACGAATACATTGGCACCGAACACCTTTTTATCGCAGCGACCCAGGAACAAACAGGCGACGCGCCAACGAGTTTCCGTGAATTCGGCATTGATAGGGAGAAGGTGTACCAGGCACTACTCAAAGTGCGCGGCAACCAGTGAGTTACGGATCCCCGTGCAGAGCAGCGGTACCGCGCGCTGGAGAAGTACAGCACTGACCTGACCGCGCTTGCGCGGCAGGGCAAGCTTGATCCTGTGATTGGGCGGAACGAAGAGATCCGGCGCGTGATTCAGACGCTGTCCCGCCGCACCAAGAACAACACGGTGTTCCTGGGCGGTGCAGGCGATTGTGTCCGGCGACGTGCCGGAGTCGCTGAAGAACCGCCGCGTGCTGGCCCTCGACATGGGCGGCATGGGGGCAGGCTCGAAGTTCCGTGGCGAGTTCGAGGAGCGGTTGAAGGCCGTCATGGACGAAGTGAAGGCCGCTCAAGGCGAGATTGTGTTGTTCATTGACGAGCTGCACCAGGTGGTAGGGGCGGGAGCATCGGAAGGCGCTATTGATGCATCAACGATGATGAAACCTGCGCTGGCACGTGGCGAGATTCAGGTGCTGGGCGCGACCACGCCGGACGAGTACCGCAAGCACATTGAGCGTGATGCTACCCTGGAACGGCGCTCCAACACCATCTGGATTGAGGAGCCGTCGGTGGATGTCGCCATCGAGATGATGCGTGGGCTGCGGCCTCGCTATGAGGCGCACCACAAGGTGAAGGTTGACGACTCAGCGATCATCGCCGCAGTGAAGCTGAGCCAGCGCTACATTACGGGCAGGCAGTTGCCGGACAAGGCCGTAGATTTCATTGACGAGGCAGCGGCGAAGCTGCGCTTGGAAATGTCCAGCATGCCGAAAGAGCTCAAGGGCATGGAGCAGGGCATCCGTGACCTGGAGAATCAAGATGAGGCCGCGAATAACCGGCAGGACTATGAGGGTGCGGCACGGATCAAGGCGCAGAGACTCCAGCTTGAGGGGGAGTTCAACGCTAAACGTGATGCATGGCTACGCGGCGGTAAAGGTATTGCCTTCAGCAAAGCTGGTAGTATATGAACAGTGTGGTCATTGGGCACAGATGGAATGCGCAGAGAGTTTTAATCGGCTCATTTGTGCATTCCATGAAGATGCGATGTTGCCTTGATACCCTGTGCAATAGGCCAATAACATGGATTTAGAGACATACGAGGCAGCTCGGTGCGCATTTTTTTTGATGTAGACAATACGCTTCTCTATTCGTCAGGATCAACTTGGAATCTACGCCCAGGGGCACAAGAAGTCATGGCCGTGCTTAAGGAGCATGGTCATGATCTTTATATCTGGTCTGCGACTGGCCTGCTCCACTGCCAGCGGCTGGTGCGGCGATATAACCTGGAACCATTTGTCACCGCCTGCTTTGACAAGGACCCGGCCTGCGGTTTGACGCCGGATATCATAGTGGATGATGACTGGTATTTAGTGGAGAAATATTCAGGCGTGTGCGTAGCGGCATACCGCCGGCCAGACCCGGAAGACAGGGAGTTGTTCCGCATTTTGGAAGTGCTAGAAGCATGGAACGAGTTGAAATCTCGAAGTTAGGAATATCTACACCTGCGATGATCCCCCGTGCGTCTGAAGGAAATGGTTGTTTCATGACATGGATGCCATCGTAGTAGAGAAGCTCGGCAAGCAATTCGGGAAAATATCGGCAGTTCAGGATGTCTCCTTCACGGTTCATGAAGGTGAGCTATTCGGCTTTCTTGGGCCCAATGGCGCAGGTAAGACCACTACAATTAACATCCTCTGTACGCTTCTCAGACCCACTTCAGGTCAAGCCCGCATAAACGGCTTTGATGTTATGCAGCAACGGAGCCAAGTGCGCCGCTCCATTGGATTGGTATTCCAGGGACCTACTCTAGACGAGTACCTAACCGGCTTCGAAAACCTCCGCTTCCACGCCTACGCCTACAGCATTCCTGCGCCTGAGCGCGACGAACGTATGCGTGAACTGTTACAACTGGTGGAGTTGTGGGACCGCCGTAATGATAGAGTTCGCACCTACTCTGGAGGGATGAGACGACGGCTTGAATTGGCGCGCGGACTCCTTACGCGCCCCCGTGTTCTCTTCCTGGACGAGCCAACGCTTGGCCTTGACCCGCAGACACGCCGTCGTATCTGGGAGTACATTCTGGAGATGCGCCGCCGAGAAGGCATGGCTGTTTTTCTCACCACGCACTATCTGGACGAAGCTGAGCATTGTGACCGGGTAGGCATCATTGACCACGGGTCCATTGTGGAGTTGGATACACCAGACAGGTTGAAGGATCTGATTGGCGGCGACATTGTGTCTCTGCGCGTGGAAGACGAGGAACGCGCGCTGATGGAACTACGCGGCCGATTTGGGCTAGAGCCAGCAGTGTTCGATAATACTATTCAATTCAATGTCCCGCATGCAGACCAATTTCTGCCGGAGTTCATTCGAGAGTTCTCACTGCCGCTACAGGCGGTGAGCTTGCGCCGGCCTACACTGGAAGATGTTTTCCTGAAGCTGACGGGCCACGCCATCCGTGACGAGGCTTCCGCCGACTCGATTCCAACGCCGGCGCGCAGGCTATGAGCGAAGTGTTTACCGGCTTCTGGGTTGTTGGATACCGAGAGTTCTTGCGTTTGCTCCGTGAGCGTGCACGGCTGGCATCGGCATTCGTCACACCGCTGTTGCTGCTGGTCATTTTTGGCGCCGGCTTCAACCGTATTGTGGCGCCGCTGGACGGGCAGGTTGACCTGGTGCAGTTCATGTTTCCAGGTATTGTCTGCATGAGCGTGCTTATGACCGCACTTTTCTCTGGGCTGTCTGTGGTCTGGGACAGGGAGGTCGGCTTCCTGAAAGTGGTGCTTGTAGCGCCGCTGAGCCGCGTGGGGATTGCGTTGGGCAAGACGGCCGCCGGCTCCGGTGTGGGCCTATTTCAAGGGCTTCTCTTGATGATCCTGGCTCCGTTCATTGGCCTAAGCATTGGACTGATTGCGCTGGTTACCCTGCTTCCGCTGCTATTTGTGCTCGCGGTGACGCTGTCCGCCATTGGTATCTTCGTTGGCTCACAGATGCGCTCTCAGCAAGCGTTCCATGGCGTGGTGGAAATTCTCATCGTGCCGATGGTGTTCTTCTCCGGCGTCTTCTTTCCCGTGGACAAGGTGCCTACGTGGCTAGGGATACTCGCGAAGCTCAATCCACTCACGTATGGCGTGGACGCTATTAGGCAAGTCATTCTCAACGCCCGCTATAGCGCCTCCTTTGAGAGCACCCTTTCCGCTAAGGGCGGCGTGGACCTAGGTGTGACTGTGTTTGGACACCGTATGAGCGTGTGGGAAGACGCGCTGGTGGTCAGCATCTTTGGGCTTATTGTCCTGGTCATGGCGGCGCGCTCGTTTAATCGCCAAGGCACGTAGGGCTCCCGTCGTCAGTTGACGCTTCCCGAGCGTGGGCGCATCATGCGCTTGTTGGAGGCACATCTTGGTGGGAAGGTGACCCATGGCTGACGTGAGGCTTATTGTTTTCTCCGACTATATTTGCCCGTGGTGCTATGTGGGCCAGGCGCGTGTGCAGCAGCTACAGAAAGAGTTCAACGCTGAGGTTGAATGGTGGCCGTACGAACTGCACCCCGGCCTGCCGGCCGAAGGTAAGCCCCGCGAGCCCAGGCCAGGCGCAAGCCGGACGCAACTCATGGCCCAAGAAGAGGGCCTAGAGATGGTCCAGCCTGCCATACAAGCAAACTCGAAGCTGGCGCAAGAGGCGACCGAGTGGGCGCGGGCGCAGAGTAAAGGCAATGAGTTCCACCACGCTGTGTTCGAGGCTTACTGGAAGCGCGGGTTGAATATCAGCCTTGAAGAAGTCATTCTGCACGTCACCTGCGAGATGGGAATGGACGCGGAAGCGCTCCGCAAGGCTTTGCGAGAGGGTACCTACCGCCAGGTGTTGGAAGATAGGCTGGATCAGGCACGCCAGGCAGGAGTGCGCGCCGTTCCCACGTATCTCCTCAATGAGCAGTATGCCATTGAAGGCGTCTACCCATATGAGACGTTCCGGCGGGTTGTAAAGCAGCAGATATTCAAGGAGCCAGCATCACGATTGCAGCTTGAGGATAGGGGTAGCGGCTAGTTCACAAATGAACAGGGGCTAAGAGGGCGTAAGGGTATCTCTGCGCCCTCTTTCCGTGTACTGCTACCAGAGCGGTGAGTGCTACGCCTCACGGGTGACTGTGAGTCCCCAAACCGTGCTAACACCGGCCTTCCACAGTGCGATTGCGCAATCCTCAGGCGTGGCGCCGGTAGCACAAACGTCATCCAAGAGAAGGATATTTTGGCTATTCAATCGCTCGCCGCATCGGAAGGCGCCAATAACAGCTGTTTGCCGCGCCTGCATATCTTGAGCCCTCGCCTGCGGCGGCGTTGCCTTGATGCGCTGCAAAACGTGTGTATTCACTGGGACGCTGATCACCCGGCCGAGCTCATCTGCAAGAAGTGCTGCCTGGTTATAGCCACGGTCCTTCTCTCGTTTGGGATGAAGCGGCACTGGGACTAGAACGTCCGGCTGCACACCGAACTCGTGAAACGCCTCGGCGAGCGGTTGGGCAAGGACCCGTGCCAAGACGCGCCAGCCGTCGTATTTGAGACGGTGGACTGCGGCGCAGCGGCGGCATAGCCGGTCACCGTCGCGCGGGCCAAGCGGCTGCGCACAGATAGTGCAGAATGGCGGTCCTATGCGCTGCATTGTTGGCGCATGGGTGGCACAGACCCAGGCGCCGGGCGTACCGCAGGAGACGCACTGCGGCGGAAAGAGCATGTCAAGAGCGGAGCTATAGAGGGTGCGCACCATTGTCACCTGCCGTAAAGTCTGAACTACAATTGGAATATGACAAACGTGGCCGAGCTTCAAAGAATTAAAGCAGTCTTCTTCGACTTGTTCAACACGCTGGTGCGGTTCTGGCCGCCGCGTGAAGAGGTGCAGGCGCAGGCGTGCCGCGAGTTCGGCATCACCACCATGCAAACGGAAGGCATTGCGCGGGGATACGCGATTGCGGACGCGTACATGAACGAGGTGAACGCCTCCGGCAACCCCCTCAGAACGCGGACGAGGCCGCAGGTGGAAGCGTTCTTTGCGCGGTACCAGCAGATCATGTTACAGGGCGCGGGCGTGGACGTTGACCTGGTGCGCGCGGGCGATATCTGGCGGCGTGTCCAGCAGATCCCGTACGGCATGAAACTGTTCGATGATGTGCTGCCCTCGCTTCGGCGACTTCGGGCGAAGGGCTTCACGCTTGGAGTTATCTCTAACATGAACCGGGAGGGCCGGTCTCTGTCGAAGGAGCTGGGCATCGATGGCGTCGTACACTTTGTCGTGACTTCGTTTGAGGCGCAGGTGGAGAAGCCACACCCGGCCATCTTCCGCGAAGCCCTTCGCCGCGCTGGAGTAGAGCCAAAGGAGGCGATGCACGTGGGCGACCAGGTGGCGTCGGACGTGCAGGGGGCGCTGGGTGTTGGTATGCACCCCATTCTGATTGACCGCTACGGGACAACGCTGGAGCAGGTGAATTGCCTGCGTATCTCAGACATGGTTGGGCTGGAGGCGCTGCTGGCGGGAGCAGAGGTCACCCAGCGGCAGCCCGCAAGTCGTCGTAAGGAGCTGGTGATGCCGAAGACAGTGCAGTTTTATCACTACGCCAAGTGCATGACCTGCCGGAACGCGAAGGCGTTTCTGAACGCGAAGGGCGCCGAGCTGCAAGAGCGGGACTTCTTCAAGAGCCCGTTTACTGAAGCCGAACTCAGGCAGGTCTTAAAGGGTAGGCCTGTCAGTGAGGCCTTCTCGTGGAAATCGCCACAGGTCAAGGCGCTAGGACTGACGGGCAAGCAACTCACAGATGACGAAATGATCCACTTAATGTTGAAGGAGCCGCGGCTCTTGAAGCGGCCTGTCATTGTGATGGGTGGCAAGGCCTACTTTGGATTCAAACCTGCCGAGGTGGAGAAGATGCTCAAGGGCTGAGTGTCTATCGTTTTAATTCGTCAGCAGCCGTGTATCAAAGAGTGGGGAGAATCCCGGCGCCCGCTTCCTGACCGGGGCCAAGGCTTTTTTTGAAGGACGCTATGGTTTGCGTCGAGGGGTTTGCATTGAGGTCGTAGCGCCGCACCGCGGCTTTGTGGCGGGCAACTGGTGGGACGAGCATCCTTGCCTCAATTTCATTGGAAACATCTACAGTCAGCCACGCGCGGTGGTCATTGGCGAGACAACCCCACTCGGCGTTCGTCAGATAGTGGGCCCCAGCCTGCAGATATGCGTCGAGCTCACGCATACAGGAGGTCTTCGAGGCTTCGTGGGGGATTTCAATCAGGAATCTGGTCATCGCGCCGCCTCCGTCGCTCACGTGGTACCGCCGCTACTATAGCACTCGGCTTTGGGAGCCCAAGCGCTACTTCTTGCGCTGGATCACGAAGGATGTGACCTCTTGCAGGATACCGCGTTCGGGTATGGCTGGAACGTTCGCCAGCGCTGCGACAGCGTTGTCGCGGAACTCCGTGGCGACCTGGTAGGCGTCGCGGATAATGCCGGATCCACGGACCATCTCAACGGACGCTCGGAGGCGATCTTTGCGGGTGTGGTCCTGGCAATAGTCGCGGATGCACGTGTCTTTGGGATAGCGCTCCAGCAGCATGATGGCGGGTAAGGTGAGCACGCCATTCGCCAGGTCTTCGCCGACGGGCTTGCCGAGCTCCTCAGGATCGCCCTCAAAGTCCAAGATGTCATCCACCACCTGAAACGCCATCCCCAGGTTGTAGCCGTAGCTCTTGAGTGCCTGGACAACCGGCTCTTTGGCACCGCCGAGGATGCTGCCGGACTCTAGGGAGGTGGCGAAAAGCGAAGCGGTCTTGCCGGAGATGCGCTGCCAGTACTGCTCGCGCGTTTGAGCGGCGTTGTAGCTGTTGATGCGCTCCTGGAGCTGGCCGGACGAGAGGTCCATGATGGTCTGCGCGAAGCGGCGGATAACGCGGACGTTTTTCGTGTCGCAGACCAGCGTGGCGGACGCGGCGAAGAGGTAATCGCCTATGAGGACGGCTTCGTGGGGGCCCCACTTGGCGTTCATCGTTGCGCGGCCGCGGCGGGTGGTGGCGGCGTCGACCATGTCATCGTGAAGGAGCGTGGCCATGTGTAGCAACTCCACGGCGGAAGCCATGAGCACCGCTAGCTCCCGGTTGCCTTCGCCGAAGCGGGAGGCGATGACGGTGAGGAGGGGACGCAGACGCTTGCCCGGGGCGTCCAGGACGTGCGCGAGCATGGTGCGCATTTCTTGGGTGGCTTCATCTTTTGCGAAGCCCTTGATCTGGAGTTCGACCTGAGCCAGGTCTTCCAGCACTGTGGGCGAGAGGCGGGAGACCGTGGTCAAGGGCGTCTCCTAGTGACCAGCCTCTTCTCCCTTTGTGGGAGAGGATTGAGGTGAGGGGTCGTTTCTAAAGCATGGGCAATGACTGATTGCACGCCTTCAAGATTCTGTAGCACTTCGTTGTTCCAAAAGCGTAAGACGCGAAATCCCTGGGATCCGAGCCATTCACTCCGCGCAGCATCATAGTCGGTTTGCTCAGAGTGTTGTCCACCGTCTACTTCAATAACCGGTTCCGCCTCAAAGTAAACAAAATCTGCGATGTAGTCTCCGATCGGTTCCTGTCGGCGAAACTTGAAGCCGCTGGCTTGTCGCGCTTTTAGGTGATTCCAGAGGGAACGTTCCGCTGGGGTTAGGTTTCTGCGAAGTGATCTGGCTTTTGCGGTAGTCATTCCCTTTATCCTAACCTTCTCCCACAAGGGGAGAAGGAACTGGTTACCGTGGGTCCGCCGGGCCTTGGCGGTGTTCATTGACCCTCATTTGTTGAATACGCCAGGACTACCCTCATCCTAACCTTCTCCCAAAAGGGGAGAAGGGATTAGTTACGCGTGCGCGCGGCCCGCTTCGAGGCGGGCCGTCTCCTCTTCAATGATCTTGTCGTCTAGCTTGATGAACAGGGGTGTAGGCGTTTGCAGAGCTTGGCCCGGAGAGACGGGCAGCACGCGCCAGCCAGCATCCTGCGCGGTGCTGGAAAACCCCATCATGGTGTGAAGCTTGGCCGCGGTGAAGGGCAGGAACGGGGTGAACGCGGTCTTGAGAGCGGAGATTGCGGTGAGCGCGACCCAAAGCGTGGTCGCCGTGCGCTCGCGATCAGTGGCGATGGTCTTCCACGGGGCTTTGGTGTCCAGGTACTTGTTGGCGGCCTGGGCCAAACCCATGGCGCCAGCGAGAGCGGCGCGGAAGTTGGTGACTTCCAGCTGGCTACCCACGTCGTGCAGGACGCGTTCCTGGGCGTGGGCCAGTAGTGCTTTATCGTCCGCATCCAGGGCACCGGGAGCGGGCACTTGGCCGGCGAAGTTGCGGTGCGTGAGCGTCAGAGTACGGTGCACCAGGTTGCCGAACGTGGCGACCAGCTCGTCATTGTTGCGGCGAAGGAAGTCGCGCCAGGAGAAGTCAGAGTCCGACGTCTCCGGCATGGTGGCGGACAAGTGGTATCGAAGGGCGTCGGGGGCGTAGCGCTCGAGGAAGTCCGGGACCCAGACGGCCCAGTTGAGCGACGTGGAGAACTTGTCGCCTTCCAGCGAAAGGAACTCGTTGGCTGGAACATCGTAGGGCAAGTTGTAGCGGCCGGTCTCGCCATTGTAGTCACCGTAGGCCATGAGCATGGCGGGCCAAATGATGGTGTGGAACGGGATGTTATCTTTGCCGATGAAGTAGTAGTGGCGGCACGCAGGGTCCTGCCAGAAATCGCGCCACTTGTCCGGCTGGCCTTTACGCTGCGCCCATTCGACGGCAGCGGAGACGTAGCCGATGCAGGCCTCGAACCAGACGTAGATGCGCTTATTGTCGTAGCCGGGGCCGGGCAGAGGCACGGGCACGCCCCACTCCATGTCTCGGGTGATGCTGCGGTCGCGGAGGCCGTCTGCGAGCCACTGGCGGGTGAAGTGTTTGGCGTTGGAGCGCCAGTGGCCGCCTTTGCGGTCAATCCAGTCGGCGAGCTTCTGCTCGTAGGCGCTGAGTTTCAGGTACTGGTGCTCAGACGGGCGCAGCACCGGGGGATGGCCACAGAGCTTGCAACGCCAGTTGAGCAGGTCTTGCGGATTCATGGGGCGGCCGCACTTTTCGCACTGGTCGCCGCGGGCGCGCTGGTTGCCGCAGTGAGGGCAGGTGCCATCCACGTAGCGGTCAGGCAGGAAGCGCTTGTCGTTCTCGCAGTAGGCGAATTCTTCTGTGTTGGGGTAGATATCGCCCTGACGGTGGAGCTTGGTGAAGATCTGATGGACGATAGTGTGGTGGTTCTCCGTGCCCGTGGTGGTGAACAGGTCAAACGAGATGCCAAGCCGGGTCCAGGATTCCTGGAAACTCTTGTGGTACTTGGCGACGACCTCCGGGACGCTGATGCCCTCCTGCTCGGCGCGGATGGTGACGGGCGTGCCGTGCTGGTCAGAGCCGGAGACCATGAGGACTTCATCGCCCTTCATGCGGTGGTAGCGGGCGAAGATGTCCGCGGGCAGGTAGCACCCGGTGATGTGGCCCAGGTGCAGCGGCCCGTTGGCGTAGGGCCAAGCGACTCCGATAAAAATGCGTTCAGGCATAGAAAAAGGCTCGTCTCCTTATCTTGCCACGCCGCTTTAGCGACTTAATAGCCTCTTCAAAATCCAAGTTCGGTTCATGCGCGCGTTCCTTGATTGCAGCAAGGTCTTCCATGTCCTCAGCCAAGGCGACCTTGACAGCCTCGTTGACCATCTCAGAGATTGAGCGGTCAGTGGCGGCAGCCTTCAGCCGGAGGGCACGGTGAAGCGCAGGATCCAAGTAAATAGTTGCGCGTTTCGAGTTCAGGAAAGCATCCTAACTGTATAACGTTTTAACGTCAATATGTTGTTGTCAGAGCGGCAGTACCTGGAACTTCCAGACTTCTTTAAACAGGACGCTTTCCAGCGCTTCGCGGTTGGCTTCTTCTGCGTGCAAGGTGCGCGGCAGGATGCGGGAACCGAACTTCTTGGAAAACCATGCACAACGGTCCAGGAACTGCTTGAGAGTGATGCGGTCGCCACCGAGGAACACGTAGGTGAGCTTGTTTTCAAAGGGCGTGAAGTGCTCTTGCACGGCGTCTTCTATCCGGTCATATAACTCTCGGACCTGCTTGACGCGGCGGCGGGCGAAGCGGGCCTGGGACCAGCCGCCGTTGGAATTCTTGCCGTGGACGTTGCTGCCGCTGACTTTTGAAGCGGCAAGCGTGTCGCCGTCAAAGACGGCAAGGGCGTAGCCGTTCAGCCGGATGAGCGCGACGCCGATGAAGGGTCTTGCCGCAAGTGACCTTCGCAAAGGCTCCAAGTGCCAGCCATCCCACGCGCCTGCTTGGGGAATGGGAAACGGGGGCGCAATCACATGCGTCGCGGCGCTGCCTGCAAGTAGGTATGCGCCGGTGGTGGAACGCTCCAGCAGCTTCTTGGCAGCGTCGCGGGATATGGCGGGCAGTGAGTCCAGGGCTGCGGCGGCGTCTGGAGGGATGGAGCCCGGTAGCACCGCAAAGGTCTTGGCTCTGGCAGGCGGCGCGGCGAGCAGTTCCACGTAGCGCGTCATGGCGGCGCGGGTGAGGTGTTGCGGGAGGAGTTGTTGGATGGTCACTCGCCAGTCTCCAACCAGAGCTTGTACACGTCACGCTTGCGGAGGCCAGTGGCCTGGGTTACCTGGTCTACGGCTTCCTGGGCGCGGGTGCCGTCTTTGCGGAGCTTGGCGAGCAGGGCGCTGGCGTCTTCCGGGCTGGCGGGGGCTTCTTGCTCTTCCGGGGCGCCCTTGACGACGATCGTGAACTCGCCTCGAGGTTCGACGAAGTGTGTGAGAGCTTCTTGGACGGTGCCTCGGAAGACCTCTTCGTGGAGCTTGGTGAGCTCGCGGCAGACGGCGACGTTGCGATTACCGAAGGCTTGGAGCATGTCTTTCAACGTGTCGCGGAAATGATGGGGCGATTCCAGAAACACCAGGGTTGCGCGCTGGCGCGTGAGGTTGGCGAGCATCTTGCGGCGGTCGGTGGGACGGTGTGGTGGGAAGCCTGCGAAGAAGAACTGCTGGCCATCGAAGCCGGAGGCGGCAAGTGCGGTGGTGACGGAAGACGGGCCGGGTATGACGACGACGGGGAAGCCTGCCTCAGCGGCGGCGGCCACGAGGTCTGTGCCCGGATCGCTGACGGAGGGCATGCCGGCGTCAGAGCAGAAGGCAACGTCTTTGTCTTTGAGGAGCGCGAGGAGCGGGGCGATTTTTGGACGCATTTCACTGCCGAAGTAGGTGGTGAACGGTGTGGTGATGTTGTAGTGGTCGAGCAGCTTGCGGGTGACGCGTGTGTCTTCGGCGGCGACGACGGCGACGGAGCGTAGGACGTTGAGCGCCCGTGCGGTAACGTCTTCCAGGTTGCCAATTGGTGTGCCGACGATGTAGAGCGTGCCCATGTATGTCCTTCTATCGATACATCTTTGCTATAGGGCATAGCGTACTATTATTGAAAGCTGGCAGGAAGGAAACAGCGCGAAAGTAGGGTTCTGAAGTTCCGAAAGCTGTGGTCGGCTGGGCTGGGCGCCGGCCTGATAGCGGGATTCATTCGCTGCGTCCCCGCTGGAGATGTTTTTGTCATTCAGGCGGACGTTGCCGGAGATGCAGTAGAAGTAGGCGCCGTAGCCGGTATTTCGATCATGAGTTCCTCCCACAATGACATATAAGTTTTGTACCTTCCACGTCGTGATGGTGGGTGCGTCTATGGCTGTACCTATTGCGTGCCCAAATGGGGCAACCAAAGCAAAACCACTCAGAAGAACCTGAGTGGTTTTGCTTTGGTTGCTAAACGCTGGGAGCAGTCTTAGGGATGGAATCGTTAGCGGTTCTGCCAGTTGGGCTTGCGCTTCTCTGTGAAAGCCTTTGGCCCCTCTTTGGAGTCCTCAGTTGTGCTGGAGTACCGGGAGAGCATGGAGCCGATGTGGAGGCTCTCCGCCAGCGAAGTATCCCGTCCGCGCACGGCAGCTTCCTTGGTCATGCGGATGGCGATTGGAGAGTTGCGAAGGATCTTCTCCGCATACTCCTCGCATGTTGGGATTAGTTTCTCCAGGGGCACCACCTTGTTCACCAGGCCAATGCGGTAGGCCTCCTGGGCGTTGATAGGCTCGGCGGTCATGAGCAGCTCCATGGCGTGGCACCAGTTGATGGAGCGTGGCAACTGCGAGGCGCCGGTGGAGGCAACAACACCCCAACGCGTCATGGTCATACCGAACGTGGCTTCTTCAGCCGCGACACGAATATCGCACGGCAGCATCATATCCATGCCCGCTGCCCGCACGGCGCCATTGATGCCGCAGATGATGGGCTTCATGATGTCCCTGTGACTGTAATTGGAAACTGGCTTGTTTGGCGCTCCTGCTCGGGGGCCACGGTCACGCAAGTCAGCGCCAGCTGAGAAGCCGCGGCCCGCGCCGGTCAAGATGGCAACCCACGCATCATTGTCTTGCTCAAAGTTGAAGAAAACCTGCTCGAGCTCTTCACGCATCTCCCGGTTGATGGCGTTGAGAACCTCGGGTCGGTTGAGCGTCACATAGGAAACGTGGCCCTTTTTCTCATACAGTACGCTTGGCATAGTCTTTACTCCTCTCCAAATGTAGCCTTGCTTGCCTGTTCAATGTGTTAGGGCAACGACGGTACAGTCGGTACCATTCATTCTGTACATCCAATGCTGCCCCCTGGGGTTCCTTCCCTCCTTATAACGGCGCCATCCTACCGCCGAGGATTGAGACGTGTCAATCCAGTGGTCCCAACGGCGCATCATTCCCGTTTTACTGGAATCCACCTCAGCCTTGGGAACTGCGTGACATCTGTTGTGTCGAATACTGGCAGCCTGCCGGACCCATAGAGGACTTCTTATTCGTCTATAGGCTTGGTACCTATAATGCCTTCTTCCTCCAATTGAGAGACTTCCTGTTCTGAAAGCCCCAGGAGATCCACGAGAACGTACTTGTTGTGCTGGCCTAGCCGTGACGAAGGAATAGCGCGTCTCCTGGGGGTCTTTGAAAGGCGCCAAGGGGGAGAAGACTGCTTGTACTTGCCGACATCAGGGTGGTCTAGCACGTCCCAGAAGCGGTCCACAAGGTGGGGGTCGACCACTGTCTCGCTGCCTTTGAGAACAGCACCGGCCGGGACGCCGTGGGCCTGAAGCATGTGCATGGCCTGTTTGTGGTCGCGCTCCTTGGTCCAGGCGGAGATGATCGTATCGAGGTCGTCCTGGTTCTGGCGGCGTGACAATGCAGTCTGGAATCTGGAGTCTTTGGCCAGATGGGGTTGTCCCATGGCCTGGCAAAGGCTATGCCATTCGGCGTCGGAGCTGACGGTCAAGGCCAGCCACATGTCTGTGCCAAGGCAGGGGTAACAACCTTGGAGCGCCGTGGTCCGGTGGCGGTTGCCAATGACGCCAGCTACGCGGTGGTTGAGCGAGTAGTCCAGCAGGTATTCGCCAAGCATGCTCACGGTGGCTTCCCGTTGTGCCAGGTCTACAAATGTGCCCTTGCCGGTCTTGCGTGCCAGGCGCAGGCCGGCAACCAGTGCGCCTACGCCTAGGATTCCTACGATTGGGTCGGGGACGGTCTGGTTGGTTATGAGGGGTTCCCCCTCCGTATAGCCTGTAACAGAGGCGAGGCCGCCGGTCTGCTCGAGCGTGTAGCCCATGGAACCGTAGCCCATCTCAGGACCGGTAGCACCTTGGCTGCTGATCTTAAGGTAGACCAGTTTAGGGTTTGCTTCTGCGAACACCTGGTAGCCCAGCCCAAGCCGATCCATGACCGTTGCCCGAAAGTTCTCCACCACCGCATCGCACTTGGTTGCGAGATCTAGAAGCAGCTCCCTGCCTCGGGGCTCGTTCAGGTCCAGGGTTAAGCTCAACTTGTTTGGATTGCGATTAACGTAGAAAACTGACCGGTTCCACGGTTGCTCTCCCGGTATACCGCCTGGGTAATTGCCACCATTGCCGGTTGGACGGGCTTCACCTCGAGTCTGATCCATGCGGGAGATTGATTCTACCTTGATGACCTCAGCACCCATGTAACCCAAGAGAAGGGTGCAATACGGCCCAACCGCCACTTGGGATAAGTCCAAGATTCTGACGCCTTGTAAGGCTAGCGGTGCTGTAGTCATCTGTTTTCCTCTCTCCCACCCGGCATGGCGTGAGTGCGGGCAAGAAACTTCTTAGATCACACCCGCGTTACGCAGTGCTACCAGGTCTCTGGCAGGGTATCCAAGTCGGCCACAATATATTTCCGTATTGTGCTCGCCCAAACGGGGAGCGGCGGCTGTGGTTTGACTCATGCCTTCCAGAGTAAACGGTAATCGTGGATACATGGCCTTCCCGGCGACACTGTGGTTGATGGGCTGAAAGAACTTGCGCTCAGCAAGTTGCTTGGACGTGAAGAGGTCTTCCACGGTGGCAACGTAGCCAGAGACGGTCCGCAGCGCCTGGAAGGCGTGGTAGACGCTTTCCTTGGGCTGGGTCGCAACCCAGTCACCGATGATTTTGAGCATCTCCGGCTGGTTCTGGCGGCGGGCCTGCTTGGTGTTAAATTTCGGGTCAGTCGCCAGTTTCGGCTTGCCAATCAGCTTGCAAATGCCCGGCCATGTGTCGTCCGCAACGCCTGTCTCAAGGCCTGGGCTTACCCAGCCGTCCTTTGCGTGAAGAAGATTGCTCTCCCGCCTGGCGCCGTCGTCCCCGCGCATTTCGAAACGAATAGCGGAGTGGATGTCGGCTAGGGCCATTGCCTCCATAGCTGAGACGTCTACGTGCTGCCCGTAGCCCAGCGTGTCGCGGGCGAAGATAGCAAGCATGGTGCCGGAGAAGGCACTGATGCCCGCGGTGTAGAGACCGACATCGCCCCCGATCTTGAGGGGTGGCTTGTCTGGCATGCCAATGGTGTACATCATGCCACCTACGGCCTGGGCAACGATGTCAGACCCTTTGTAGTCCCGATAGGGCCCGGTCTGGCCAAATGGGGTGACCGAGGTATAGACCAAACCTGGATTAAGGCTCTCCAGTTGAGCGTATCCCAGGCCCAGCCGCTCCAAATAGCCCGGAGCGAAACTTTCCACCAGCACGTCGCACTGCTTGGCCAACTGCCTGAGCAGGACGGCGCCTGTCTCCGTGGTGATGTCCAGGGTAATGCCCTTCTTATCTGTATTGAGATAGAGGAAGGCGGTGCTGGTCTCAGGACTGGGGTCATCCCTGAGGAATGGGCCAGCTTTTCTGGAAGCATCGCCCAAACCCGGCGGCTCCACCTTAATGACTTCCGCGCCCAGCCCAGCAAGTAGTTTGGTGCAGTACGGGCCGGCTACATCCTGGCTGAGATCAAGGATGGTCAGGTCAGACAACACACCGTTGCGACCGGGCATGACTTCACCTCCAAACTCGGGGTGGGGCGCCCATGTACGCCAACCAAAAGCGGGCCGGTGTTCCTCTATTCAATGCAATACCGTCCACATGCTTGCGAGAACCGACCGCATCAGTACGCGGTCCTCACGCGGCATGGCCAAAGCTAGAAAGGAAACAGCGTTTTTGGGTTGTCTATGGTGATGTTCCGCACTACCTCTTCGCTAATGCCTGCCTTGCGCAGCTTGGGTAAGAATTCCTTGTGCAGCTGTGCAAAGTACTTGTTTCTGCCTACGACAGAGGGTGGCTTGTATGGCAGCCACCAGCCACTATGGTCCATGGAAAGGTGCACCTGGCGCGCATATCCGCCCGCTATTAAGGCGCTAATCAAGCCGATACGCGTTTCATCGGTATTTGATCCGAGCCCGGCGGAGCCGACATTGTCAAAGGCGAGGTAGCAGCCGATTTTCGCCAGCTCAAACATGGCGCCCATGTTTCTTGCTGCGCGGTCACAATGGCTAACTTGAATGCGCGAGGGATCAGCACCTTCTGACACGAGCAGTTGCACTGCGGCGCGAGGGCCTGCGGTTGCCTCCGGAACCTCCCATCCCGCCGAGTGGATAACGATGGCAACCCCGGTTTTCTTTTGCACGGTTGCCGCGGCGCGGAAGGCATGTGCTTCTGCAGGCTGGAGCACGGCGTCGCTCATGGCGAGCTTGATGACACCACACTTGATACCGGTGTCACCCACGCCTTCCCGTATCTCCTGTTCCATGTGTTCTTCCAGCATGTCTCTGGTATGGACGCTCCACACATAGGGGAACCCGGCCCACTGGCGGTAAAAGCCGGTGGCACAGATGACGTTGATGTTGAGCTTGCGCGCAACATCACGGATCAGGACTACGTCACGCCCCATTTCAGATGGGGTAACGTCCACCACCGTTTTCACGCCGAAATCGGTTACTGCCGGGCCAAGGTCCTTGCAGATGATGTCTGCATACTTCTCGCGGTCATAGCGCTTGCCGAGGTCACGCTCCGCGGCTCCCCAGGCAAGGAGAAGATGTTCGTGCGGCAGGGTGATCCCCATGGCCGTGGGAGCGATGTCACCAAGGACTGTCCGTGCGCGCGCCATGCTTAGTGCCCTCCCGCTATTCGTTGAGGCTGCACGACCAAGAATTCACGATAGGAGCCAGATACGGCCCCTCGTGACCTTTGCGGTTTGTGGGTTATTCGTAGATGAGCCATCCACGTGCGATCTCGCCACCCATACATCTGCTTGAGAAAGCGGATGGCAAACGTCGTCTGGACCGAATCCATTTCCCTGGAATTGGAACTCTGATTGGCTGCTCGCCCGTTCCCTTTACTGGAGCTTGGACCATGGCGTGGGCTTCATGGACCAATCCTTGTTGGGAACATTGGCGTCGAGATACTGGGCCCGGAGCGGGCGATATGGCGCCATTTCAGGCGCGTTCGCCATAGTCTTCCGGAACGCTGCTTGGTGCGCCTTGTCCTTATAGGCGATGATCCAAACGAACGTGGGCTGTTCTTCTTCCGTGAGGAACATGCCCAGGATCTGCGTCCCGCCGTTCTCATAGGCCAATTGTGGGCCCTTTTCATGGAAAATCTTGCCGTACTCTTCAGCCTTGCCCTTTTGGGGTGTGTGCATCCGGATCTCGTAGTACATTGGTCTTTCCCGTCCTCCTTAATGATTTAGTCAGCATTTGCGCCCGATCAAGCAATCGTGGATGGATGGGGACTAGCATTTGGTGCCGAAGAGTAACACGAACACATGCGGCATCGCATCGGTGCGATGCCGCATGTGTTCGTGTTCTATACTCCCAGCAAATCCACTGCTGATCCCGCGCCGCAGTCAGATCGCCCTAGTAGAACCATCACGACTACCGTCACTCTCACATCTAGGACACCAACCGGTTTGTTGGTGTCCTACAGAGTCCCAGTTTAAAGCTTGACCTTCACAGTAGCACGCTTCATTGCGGATTCGCGGAGGGCCAGGGTCATCTGGCGCTCACGCCAGCCATCCACTCCGGATGGATCTGGTTCCTTACCCGTGCGAATGCAGTCCATGAACGCTTCAAACTCGTCCTGGTACATGTTGTGGCCAAAGAATTCGCGGAACTGCCGACCGTTGGCTGTCTTCACTTCCAGTGTGCCATCTGAATGGGAGGTCTGTAGGCCGGTGGCGATTGCGGTGCCCTTGGTGCCGTAGGCGGTGACCGAGTTGTCAGGGAACAATTGGCCTTCAGCGGAGTCGTAGCTGGCTACCACGCCGTTCTTGAACTTGATATTGCCCAGCATATAGGTCTCCTGGGTATGCTCGGCAGTTTCCACATCCGCGCTGGCGGATACTTCAGTGAAGTCGCCAAAGAGGAAGCGGAGCATATCCGTGCCGAACATGCCGCGTCCAGACAGGACGCCTGCGCCGCGCATGCTTAGGTCATGTTTCCAGTCTCCGGAACCGGACTGCGGAGGGGCTCCCGCAGGACGCGCTCCGGGAACGCCACGAGGGGTGCTTTCAAATCCATCGTTGGGGACTCGCCATGCCTGGCGTGGGCGGAACTGTGCGCCACCGCCGGCGAGCTGCACGCGCGCGGTAACAACTTCGCCGATCGTGCCATCGGTAATAGTCTGCTTAAGTGCGCGGAACGCTGGGTGCCAGCGGGTCTGGAAGTCCACGCCCAGCCGAACGTTTGCCTTCTTGCAGGCATCCACCATCTTGATGCAGTCCTCTTCAGTGACTGCCATGGCTACGGCGCATATGGAGTGAATGCCGCGCTGGGCGGCCGCAACGATCGTTGCGGCGTGGAGGTTGTTGGGCGTTGCCACGTAGATGGCATTGACATCCTTGTTTGCAAACAAAGCTGCTTCGTTGTCATAGGCGTGCTCAAACCCGTGATACTTGGCAAACTTCTGACCGCGCGCCAAGTCCCGGCTTACTACGCCTACCAGCTTTGCATCCTTGGCCTGCCGAAGAGCAGGCCCAACAATTCTATCCGCCCAACCACCAAGGCCAATTATCCCCCATCCAGTTGCCATATAGCTCCTTCCGTACTGACGAGTAAAATCGGCGCATTCAATCCGTGTACTAGACCTATCAATGTAGGGGGCTCATACCCCGGCCCCCGATTCGTAAAAAGCACTCTGAATCCGTGCTCTCCACTACCTTGAGATACTTACGCGGGCTGTTTAGTGGGCTTCTGCGCGGCCTGCCAGCGCTTCCAGACCTCTTGGTCGTAGCCGGTGCCATCGGCATTTGGCCCCGCGTTTACTTCAAACGAGTCCTTGAGCCCCAACTCCTTGCCAACGGCCCGGACGGCCGGG
>SHYT01000027.1 GCA_009692665.1 Dehalococcoidia bacterium
CTCTTTGAGGATGTCCACAGCGAAGGCGCAGGCGGCAAACGCTTCCTTGCGATGCGGCGCCGCCACCGCGATGACCAGGCTCACCTCGCCGATCTCAAGACGGCCTAGGCGATGAGCTATGGCGATGTCCACTTCAGGCCATTTTTGCTTGGCCTGCTCTGCCACACGCTTGAGTTCTTGGAGGGCCATTTCTTCATACGCTTCGTACTCCAGGTACTCCACGTGACGGCCTTCATTGTGGTTGCGGGTGACGCCCAGGAACGTGACCAGGCCGCCATTCTCGGGTTTTGTCACGCTGGCGGTGAGCGCGTCTTGGTCAAGCTTGGCGTGGGTGAGGATGATGTTCATTGTGCACCTCCGCTGACGGGTGGGATGATGGCAAGCTCGTCATTGTCATGGAGGGTATGGTCACGCTGGGCGTATTCCCGATTCACAGCCACCATGCAGCGCGCGAGCAGAGGAGAGAGCTTGGGATAGGTTGAACCCAGCATGCTGAGGGCTTGGGCAACATCAGAATGAGCGGGGACATCCAGCATTGCCTGACTGGTGCCGGCGCGCTCACGAGCAATCGCAAAGAGCCGTACTTGTACTTGCATTGTGTCTACAGTATGCCATTCCTATGTCATCACTGCGTTATCACTAGGTCACAAAAAGTATACCCCCCGATCCCATGTTGCTTTGGCCGGGGGGTATGTGGCGTGCGGGACGTGCGATTTAGATGCGCTCAAACTTGCCGATGAGGATTACTTTTTGGAGGATGTGGCCTTGCATGAGGCCGTTCAACTGCGTATGGGAGATGCCGACGGGGGCTTCCAGCACGGTGTCCAGCGCGTACAGCGTGATGCGATAGTTGTGGGGTCCCTGACCAAAAACTGGGCAGGGACCAGTGTAGCGAGAATAACCGTTGAAGTTGAGGCCGTGTGTTCCGCCGGATGTGATTTGCGATGTTGCTCCGGCGTTCTCCGCCAGGCCGCGCGAGGCCTCCGGGAGGTTGAACGCAATCCAGTGGACGATGGGTCGACCATCAACAAATGAGTTGCGGTCCAGGTCTTCCATGACCAGGGCAAAGCTCTTGGTGCCGGTAGGCGGCGTGGTCCAGGTGAGGACAGGGGATACGTTCAAGGACACGTCTTTGCAGGTGTTTTTATCAGGGATGAACAGGCCTTCCGCGTAGGCGGCTGAGGTTAGCGTAAACGGCGCAGGCGTCGGAGCCGGAGTGGGTGTCGGTGCAGGCGTTGGCGCTGGCGTCGGAGTTGGCGCGGGTGTTGGCGTGGGAGCAGGAGTGGGTGTCGGTGCAGGCGTTGGCGCTGGCGTCGGAGTTGGCGCGGGTGTTGGCGTGGGAGCAGGAGTAGGCGCCAAGGGCGCGGAAGGCGCAGGCGGTGCGGTGTAGGTGTACTTGGAGACACCAATTGCCGGAGAGTCACCTACCGGGGTGGTGACCTTGCTGTCCACAGTTCCGGCGGTTCCTGCAGGAGCTACTGCGGTGATCTCTGTGGCACTGACCACGGTGAAGCTGGTGGCGGGTTTAGCGCCAAATGCTACTGCGGAGACGCCTACGAAGTTGGCACCTTTGATATTTACGGTGTTACCGCCAACAATCGCGCCAGCGTTGGGCGTGAGTGAGCCGACGATTGGCAGGGACTGCATAGGCGGCACAGGCGGTGGCGCTGGAGGCGGAGCTACCGGAGGCGGTGGTGCCGGGGGCGTCGCGGGAGTCTTGGGATCGCAGGCGATGGCTGCGAGGACGATAAGGGCCAGCGTGAGCATGCCGGCTAAGCGGAGCCTCATGGTTTCTCCTTTGCTTGTATCATCTGGCGAGCTTGGGCTCGCCGACCGTGCGAAACACGATTTCTATTTTAGTGCAATTCCAGGTATTAAAACGCCTCCCCGGCAAAAAGAAAGTCCCTCGACCTCCAAGGAAGCGGGGGACTTTCTGGATGTTCTGTCAACCGGGCCAGGTTACGCTTGCTGCTTTTCCCGGCGCTTATGTACTTCCTTGCGGATGAACTCCGCAATGTCCTGAGTGGACGTGCCAGGGCCGAAGACGCCGGAGACGCCCATTTTGGTGAGCTGCGGGCGATCTTCCTCAGGGATGATACCGCCGAGGAGGACAATCATGTCTTCCGCGTGCTGCTTCTTGAGGGCCTCCATGATGGGGGGGACCAGTTCCATGTGCGCACCAGAGAGGATGGAGAGGCCGACGACGTCCACGTCTTCCTGGACGGCGGCTTCCACAATCATTTGCGGTGTCTGACGGATGCCGGTGTAGATGACTTCCATGCCGGAGTCACGTAGGGCGCGGGCGACTACCTTAGCCCCACGGTCATGCCCGTCCAGACCCGGCTTGGCCACCAGCACGCGGATGTTGTCTACTTTTTGGGTTGCCATTCGTACCCCTGGGAAGACTGTACAGCACTCCTATTGTAGCGCCTTTTTGCTGATTGTTTCCAGATGACCTGTGAGAGGTCTGATGGTTATGTGCGGTCTGTGTGATACCTCATCCCTCCGATTGAGCCCGAGAGGTGGTTTTCAGTTTCTAGTCTGCCGTTCAGAGAGATACCATCCCCTGCCCCTTTCCCGCTCGGCGGGACTCCGCTACGCTCCGCGCTGCAGGAAGGGGAATAATTTTTTAAGAGATAGAAGGAATGGGTTGCGGAGCAACGGTCGTGCCGTCGTGCCTTTGCACTTGGGACTGTCTTATTCATTAGCCACGGGTGATTCCGTTACTACAAGCAGATGGATCTGCCTCTAGCGCTTGGCGTGAGAGTCCACCAACTCGATGAGGACCCCGCGGGTGGCGGCGGGGTGGATGAAGGCGATGGTGCCTGCAAGGCCCTGGCGAGGGGTCTTGTCTATCAGGCGGGTGCCTTTGGTTTCCAGGCGCTTGAGGGTGTCTGCAAGGTGGTCCACTTCAAAGCAGATGTGGTGCATGCCTTCGCCACGCTTCTCAATGAACTGGGCGACGCCGGTAGTGGGATCTGTGGGCTGAATGAACTCCAGTTCCGTGCCGCCAATCTTGGCGAGCGCGGCGCGGACCTTTTGGTCCGGCACTTCCACGATGTCAATTTTGCCCAGGCCAAATGTGTCCTGGTAAAACTTCACGGTATCCTCAATGTCCTTGACGGCGATGGCGATGTGGTGGAGGTGCTTTGCGATGCATGCCTGTTCTGCCAACGTGTTCTCCTCTCTTTGTCTGTGCGGCGATTCCGATGGCACTGTCTTGCGGTGTGCTGTGCGCATCAGATGATACCGCTTCCAAGTGGGTGGGCGCAGGGGGGCATAGGTTTTGTGGCAGGAGGTGGGATGTGGATTGGCGGGTGGGCTCTCTAGGGTATGTGTAAGAGATGCCTCATCGCTCCGGCTCACTCGGCATGACACATGACATAGGAGGTATGCAGTACGGCGTTATGAGATAGCCCACGTACATCCTGGGAAAGCTTGGGAGTGGAGAGAGCGGCGAGGTCATGTCCTAGGCGGCTTTTTCTAGGGCGACGATGATGCGCTCATAGCGGCGGCGGTTGCCTGGATTGTAGCTGAGTCTTGGGTGAAGACCTCATCGAGCCCTTGGACTGAGGCAATTTCATCCAGGTGGGACTGCTTCCAGCCTTCAGGCTCACCGGATTCGCTTTTGCCGCCCCATTGAAACACATCCAGTCAGGTGCTTCCTGGTGGACGCTCATAAATCACGTAGGGCTCAACGATGCGCCTGCCGGATTCCTTATAGGTAATTGTCGCAAGTTTATAGTCTTCTATGGCCTGTTGTAAGAGCGCCAGTCCATCCACCACGCCCCACCTCCGTCACTAGAGGAACCGTGATTCTATTCTGATGGTGGTTGACCCGCCGCCGCAATCACCGTGTGGTACTTGGTCCTATCGTTTGGATTAAACCCGCCGCGAATAAGGAACGTTGCCTTGTTGGCCGAGGCCCTGGTGATTTTTGAGATAGGAATGTGGTGCCAGACGGGCGGTTTGCCAGCGCGAGTAGCACCATCCAACTGGTAGCCAGCCAAGACCACGTTGCCATCCTTGCTAGCGAAGAGGATGTGCGGCTCAAAGACCCGTTTGTTTGGCCGGCCGCCTTCTTCATCCTCGAGCTTCAGGGTCTTCAGCTGCTGAATGGCCCTGATTAGGATTTCTTCGATTGGTATATCGTTCATGAGTTACTTACTTTGCCACGTTAAACGTTTGCCAGGTGCTTGGCTTCGCCGAAGACCTTGCGGAACGCGCCTGCGATTTCGCCGATGGTGCAGTAGGCTTCCACCGCTTCCATGATGGCGGGAACGGTGTTTTCCTCGCCGCGTGCAACCGCTTCCAACTGCTTCATGGCAGCGGCAGCCTTGTTCGCATCGCGCTTCTTGCGAACGTCTTGCAGCTTGGCAATCTGCTGACGGGCGGCGGCCTGATCAATGCGCATGATGCCTTGCAGCGGCGGCTCAACGGTCTGATACTGGTTCACGCCGACGACGATGCGCTTCTTTTGCTCCACCAGCATCTGGTGCTTGTAGGCGGAATCCTGAATCTCCCGCTGCTGGAAGCCCTGCTCCAACGCGGCAAGTGCGCCACCCATATCGTCAATGCGTTTGATGTACTCAAACGCCTTCTTCTCAAGTTCGTTGGTCAGCGCTTCGATGTAGTACGAGCCGCCGAGGGGGTCTGCGACATCGGCGACACCACTTTCGCTGGCGAGGATTTGCTGCGTGCGCAGGGAGATTTGCACCGACTGCTCCGTGGGAAGCGCGAGAGCTTCATCGCGTGAGTTCACGTGGAGGGACTGGGTGCCACCGAGGACGGCGGCGAGCGCCTGCATGGTGCAGCGGATAACGTTGTTGTCTGACTGCTGGGCTGTGAGCGTGACGCCCGCGGTCTGCGTGTGGAAGCGAAGCGTCCAGGAACGCGGGTTCTTGGCGTGGAATCGCTCCCGCATGATCTTGGCCCACATACGGCGGGCAGCGCGGAACTTGGCGACTTCTTCCAGAAGGTTGTTGTGCGATGCGAAGAAGAAGGACAGGTTGCCCGCGAAGGAGTCAACATCGAGACCGACGCTCACCGCGTTCTGCGCATATTCGATACCGTCAGCCAAGGTGAACGCGATTTCCTGCGCGGCGGTGCAGCCGGCTTCACGCATGTGGTAGCCGCTGATGCTGATGGTGTTCCACTTGGGCATGTTCTTGGAGCAGAACTGGAACACGTCCGCCACCAAACGCATAGACGGCTTGGGCGGGTAGATGTACGTGCCGCGCGCGATGTACTCCTTGAGGATGTCGTTCTGGATGGTGCCGTCCAGTTTGTCCAGGCCAACGCCCTGTTTCTTGCCCACGGTGGCGTAGAGGCACATGAGAATGGAAGCGGTGGCGTTGATGGTCATGCTGGTGCTGACCTTGTCCAGCGCGATACCTTCGAACAGGATCTCCATGTCTCGCAAGGAGGCGATAGGCACGCCCACCTTGCCGACCTCGCCGAGAGCCATGGTGTCGTCAGAGTCGTAGCCGGTCTGCGTGGGCAGGTCAAACGCGACGGAGAGGCCGGTCTGGCCCTGACTCAGCAGGAACTTGTAGCGCTTGTTGGATTCCTCAGCAGTGGAGAAGCCCGCGTACTGACGCATGGTCCACACGCGGCCACGGTACATGGTGGGCTGCACGCCGCGAGTGTACGGGTATTCCCCGGGGAAGCCGTCGTCACGGCTGTAGTCAAAATTGGACAGGTCTTCCGGGCTGTAGACCGGCTCTTGCTTGATGCCGGCCTCTGTCTCAAAGACGGGCTGGCGCTCTGGATTGCGCTTGATGGCAGGGTCGTAGACTTTTTCGTGCCAGTCGCGCTTGTTCGTGCTCTCCGCCATAGGTGCCTCCACATGCCCTTCACGCGGGCGTTTCGCCGAAAAATGGGTGTATCGCAGTGTAGCGTCGGGGAGTTCCTAGTGTCAATTAACAGAGCCGCCTTTCTGTATAAAACGGCGTAGGGATGCAGTAGAATGCGGATATGGCGGAAGAAGAAAAGCGCAAGACATCGCCGCGCGTAGTCACGCCCAAGGTGCAGGAAGACGATGCGCCGCTGGACCGTACGCTGCGTCCCAGGACGCTCAACGAGTACATTGGGCAAGACCAGGTCAAGGACAACCTGCGTGTTGCCATTCAGGCTGCCAAGCTCCGCAAGGAGCCGCTGGACCACACTATCTTCTACGGCCCGCCCGGACTGGGCAAAACCACATTGGCGTACATCATTGCCCAAGAGATGGGGGTGAACATTCGCGTCACCTCCGGGCCGGCGATTGAGAAGCCGGGCGAGCTTGCGTCGCTCCTGACGGTGCTGGAACCGTTTGACGTGTTCTTCATTGATGAGATTCACCGCTTGGGCAGGCTGGTTGAGGAAGTGCTGTATCCGGCCATGGAGGACCAGCGCGTAGACGTGGTGCTGCCTGGCAAGGGACCGGGGGGCGCCCGGATGCTGCGGCTGCCGCTCAAGCCGTTCACGCTGATTGGCGCGACGACGCGGTTTGCGCTGGTGAGCGCACCGCTTCGCGAGCGGTTTGGGTCCATTCATCGGCTGGAGTTCTATACATCGAAGGACCTTGAGGTCATTGTGCTGCGGTCTGCGGAAAAGCTGGGGATCAAGATTGAACACGAGGGCGCGGAAGAGATTGCGAAGCGGTCTCGCGGGACGCCGCGCATTGCGAACCGGTTGCTGCGGCGGTTGCGGGACTTTGCGCAGGTGCGTGGCACGGGTGTGATTACGAAGAAGATTGCGCAGGACGCGCTGGTCAGTTTGCAGGTGGATCCGCTGGGGCTGGACCAAATTGACGTGAAGCTGCTTACGGCGTTGATTCAGAAGTACGGCGGCGGGCCGGTTGGGCTGGAGACGATTGCGGCGGC
>SHYT01000006.1 GCA_009692665.1 Dehalococcoidia bacterium
AGCCCCCAGACTTTACCGGCTTTTGTTCCGGGTTTCTCCTGCGGATTCTTGGTGGCTATCGTCACCATTTCTCACCTCACTTGGGCTGTGTCACATGGTACATCGCTCACCAAGGATACCGCTGGGATAACCTTGCACCAGATGCTACTGCTGATTTCTCCCGAAGCCACCACATGCCCAGTGATGGACTGGGCTTATGTATTTACGCGGAGCAGCCAATCAGAGCATGTGAATTGGCATTCCCGCTGTGGTGTCCGTTCATGGATTCGACTCCGCTGCGCTTCGCTCACCACGAACCGGTAACAAAAGTCCGCTGCAACGGGTGTCCACGTTGGTGGATAATCGCCAATTGTTACCCGACAATTGTCCTGTTTAGGGTTACCCGATATGCTTAGAGCAAGGCAATCCCAATATGACGTTCCAGCACATGAGCGAGGGCCGCTTCTCAGTGAGTTGTAAAAGAAGGAAAAGCCATGGTCAACATTGCATTCCAGAAGTTCACGCTGCCCAATGGCCTTGACGTCATTGTGCATGAAGACCATTCCATCCCGTCCGCCGCAGTGAACCTGTGGTACCACGTAGGGTCTAAAGAAGAACAGGTTGGCCGAACCGGGTTTGCGCACCTGTTTGAGCACCTGATGTTTGAAGGCTCCCGGCACCACAACAAGAGTTACTTTGAGCCGCTGCAGAAGGTGGGCGCCACGCTCAACGGCTCCACTTCCAGAGACCGGACCAACTACTGGGAGAACCTGCCATCCGAATACCTGGAGCTGGCGCTGTGGCTGGAATCAGACCGGATGGGCTTTCTGCTGGACGCGCTGGATCAGAAGCGGCTGGACATCCAGCGGGACGTGGTGAAGAACGAACGCCGCCAGAGCTTTGAGAACCGCCCATACGGCATGGCCTTTGGCCACATCCAAACCGCGCTCTTCCCGCTGCCGCACCCGTACAATTGGTGGACTATCGGCTCACATGAAGACCTTGAGGCCGCAACGCTGGAGGACGTGAAGGCGTTCTTCACCAAGTTCTACGGCCCCAACAACGCCAGCCTGGCCGTTGCAGGCGACGTGAAGACGGCGGACGTTCTGCGCCTGGCCGAGAAATACTTCGGCGACATCAAATCAATCGCCCCGCTCACGCGCATGAACCGGCGTGAGTCCGACCTTGGCGGGCCTGTACACCTGAGCATGGAAGACAACGTCATGCTGCCGCGCGTGTACCTGGCATGGCCCACACCGCCACGGTTCCACCCGGACGACCCTGCGCTCACCATGCTTGCCACTGTGCTGACCAACGGCAAGAGCTCCCGCCTCTACCGCAAAATGGTGTACGAGAAGCAGATGGCGCAAGAGGTCTTCGGCTTCAACTCCGGCGGCGAAATCGCCGGGCAGTACACGCTGGCCGCAACAGCAGCGCCGGGCCATACCCTGGAAGAGGTGGAGGCTGAACTGGAAGCAGAGCTTGAAAGCCTCCGCCGCGATCCCCCAACGGACCGCGAGATGGCGCGCGCCAAAAACGCCATTGAGGTCTCCCACATTGAGCAGCTAGAGAAAATCGGCGGGTTTGGCGGCCGCGCAGATCAGCTCAACTTCTACAACGTGATGACCGGCGACCCCGGCGCGGTGAACACAGACCTGGACTCCTTCCTGGCAGTGCGGCCCGAGGATGTGCAACGAGTGGCGTCGCTGGTGCTGGACCACCGGCAAGTGCGCATGGTGGTGACGCCGCAAAAGAAATACTCCGTGTCCGTTCCCACCATAGATCGCGATGCCATGCCCGGCCCCAGCACCGCTGCCGATTTCACGCCGCCTGTGGCGGTGCGCCGCTCCTTGCTCAATGGACTCACCCTGCTTATTGTCCCCAAACATGAAGTCCCCTTTGTGGCGGTTGGCCTGGTGCTTCCCACGGGCGCGGACGCCGACCCGGCTGACAAGCCCGGGCTTGCGCACATGACCACGGCGCTGCTGGATGAGGGCACAACGTCACGCACCAGCCAGCAACTGGCGGAAGAGCTTGAGTTCCTGGGCGCAGAGATACACATCCGCGCCGAACGCGAGCTCACGACCATCACCTCCAGCGCGCTTGCCAAGCACTGGACCAGAGTGCTGGAGCTGGCCGCGGACGTGGTGCTGCACCCGACCTTCCCTGAGGAGGAAGTCGCCCGCATCCGCAAGCAACACCTTACGGATCTAGCGCGCTCCAAGGACGACCCCACGCAGATAGCTGAGCGCCTGTACCCAGGGCTGCTCTACGGCGCCACGAGCCCGTACGGGCACCCGTCATCCGGCACGGAGGAGTCCGTTGTCCGCATCACACGGGAAGACATGGTGCGCCATTTTCAATCCCACTTTGGCCCGCGGAACGCAGCGTTGCTCGTCGTGGGCGATGTGACGGTGGAAGAAGTGATGGCGCAGGCGCAGGCGAAGTTCGGCGGGTGGACTACGGCAGTATCGCCAACCGTCCCGGCTGCCGCGAACGGAAAAGCCGTGGGCGCTATGCATCCCACGCGGCTCTACATGGTGAACAAGCCTGGCGCAGCGCAGTCGGTCATTCGCGCCGGCCACATCAGCGTGCCCCGGCACCATCCCGACTTCATGCCGCTGCAACTGCTGAACTACGCCTTTGGCGGGCACTTTGCGGCGCGCCTCAATATGAATCTCCGCCAGGCCAAGGGCTACAGCTACGGCTACCACAGCTACGTTGTGTGGCACAAGGGGCCGTCGTACCTGGCGGCCGGGGGCGGCGTGCAGAGCGCGGTGACGAAGGAATCGGTGCTGGAGACCATCCGGGAGTTTGAGGACTTGCGCGCAGGCCGCCCCATCACTGTGGCTGAGCTTGAGGCGACCAGAGACGGCCTTCTGCGCAGCCTGCCCAGCACGTTTGAAACCGCCGAGGAAGTCCTTGGCCACCTCATCCAGATTGTGCACTTCGACCTGCCGGACGACTATTACTCCACCCTCCCAACACGCATCAGGGCGGTTACGCTGGAGGACATCCACCGCGCATCAGAGCAGCACGTGATGAACGGCGGGCTCTCTCTGCTGGTGGTGGGAGACCAGGAGAAGATAGAGAAGGGGCTGAAGGAGCTGGGGCTGCCGATTGTGGCGCTGGACGCTGAGGGCGAGCGGGTTCAGCCTACGCCAGCGTAAAGATAAGGGGCGCGACATTACAACAACTGGGGCAGGGGCGCAGCAATGCTGCGCCCCTGCTACTCTTATGCCTTTGGCGCTGCGCACAACTCGTCTGCCTGCGCGGCCATGATGAAATCGTTGCGGTGCAGGCCCTTGATGGCGTGCGTCCACCAGGTCACGGTGAGCTTGCCCCACTCGATGGCCAGCTTGGGGTGATGATCCTGCTGGTCGGCTCGCTGGGCGATGCGCACCGCCAGGGCCGTGGGCTGCGCAAAATCGGAGAAGCGGTAGGTGCGCTCAAGCTGCTTTACCCCCTCGCACTCAACGACCTTCCAGTCCGGTAGCTGCTTGAGAAGATCTTTGGCCTCAGCATCTGACACCTGCGGCGAGCCGGGGCGGCACGCCACACACCGTTCTTTAGCCAACGTCATCATCATCCACCTCCTACAGCAAGCGTACACCGGGCAAGCAGCGTACACCAGCGAACCAGGAGGCGGTAGTGCAGGTTCCCTAGCTTGGCACCAACCAAACGGAGTATAGTAACCGGGCGCGGCCCACGATGGCGCGAGTGAAGCGGAGGCAGGCATGGATGCGATTACGCGCCAGGGCAAGCAACTGCAGTACGTAGCGATCTACCCGGACGAGTACGACCCCAAAAAAAAGTACCCCCTCCTCTTCCTGCTCCATGGCTTTGGGGCCAATATGGAAGACCTGGCCGAGCTCGCGCCGGCCATCAGCGCAACGGGCTACGTGTACATCTGCCCTAACGCTCCCCTGGAATTTGAAATGGGGCCCTATCAGATGGGCTACGGCTGGATGCCCAGAGGCGACGGTAGCATCCCACAAGACGCGGAGGCAGCCGAACAGGTCCTTGGCAGTTTCATCAACGACATCTTTGCCGCGGACAAAAGTCTCACGCGCGGCAACGCGGTGCTGCTGGGCTTCTCTCAGGGCGGCAGCATGGCCTACCGATGCGGCCTACCACAGC
The DNA here is from genome assembly GCA_009692665.1 of Dehalococcoidia bacterium. GTDB lineage: Bacteria > Chloroflexota > Dehalococcoidia > Lucifugimonadales > SHYT01 > SHYT01. The sequence goes on from SHYT01000006.1 coordinate 4,120, forward strand.
CGGACACGTTCGCGGGGATAGCGTGCATCTGCTCGGTGGTACCGGAAACGCGGGAGCTGGAGGCCAGGCTACCAGCAAAGCGCACGCAGCAGGTGTTCGTGGCCTACGGCGAGCAGGACACCATGGTTGAGCCGGCGCGCGCGCACCTTGCGCAGACGTTCCTGAAGAAGGCCGGCTACCCGCTGTTCTTCAAGGGCTATCCCATGGGCCACGAGATCAGCCCTGCGGTGATCGCCGATTTGCGGCGATGGCTGGCGAAGGTGCTGCCGGCGGCACACTAAATTAAATTTGGACAGTCCCAGCCGCCATCCGCTACACTAACCGTAGGTAGTGAGGTAGATGGGTATGGCGACGTTCCTGGTCATCAACGGCCCCAATCTGAATGCGCTGGGCAAGCGCGACCCTGCGCAATACGGGACGGCGACGCTGGTGGACATTGAGCAGCGCATTCGCACGTATGCGCGGGAGTTCAAGGTCACGCTTGAGTTCTTCCAGTCTAACCACGAGGGCGCGCTGGTGGACTACGTTCAGCAGCACGCTGAGGGCGCTGACGGCATCGTGATCAACCCGGGGGCGCTCACGCACTACGGGCTGTCTTTGCGGGACGCGCTGGCGGACACACGGCTGCCGATTGTGGAAGTCCACCTCTCGAATGTGTATGCGCGCGAGGAGTTCCGCCACAAGTCGGTGATTGCGCCGATTGCTGTGGGGCAGATTAGCGGGCTTGGATGGCGAGGCTATCTGTATGCCTTGGAGCACCTGGTGAGCGTTGTCCAAGAACCAAAGCCCGCCCAAAAGACCCCGCAAAAACCTTCGGGGAAGAAGTGACATGAGAGCGGGACTGGGCAAGCTCCGGGCAAAGCTTGAAGAGCTGAAGGTTGACGCGTTCTTGGTTTCCACTTCGGAGAACCGCAGGTACGTTTCAGGGTTCGCGGGTTCGGCCGGCTTCCTGTTTGTCACGCAGACAGAAGCCGTGCTGGCAACGGACTTCCGGTACATAGAGCAGGGCGCGCAGCAGGCGCCGGATTTCCGCATCCACCGCATCGGGGGCGGGGCGTCCTGGCTGACGGAGTTGCTGAAGCAGTCGGGCGCCAAGCATGTGGCGTTTGAGGCGGAGAACCTGACGGTGGCGCAGTTCAACCGCATGCGGGAGACGCTTAAGGAAAACGGGCTGGAGCAGACGGCGTGGACGCCTACCTCCTGGGTCATAGACCAGCTTCGGGCGACCAAAGATGCGGAGGAGCTGCGGCTCATTGCGCGGGCGTGTGAGATCACCGACCTGGCATTCGAGACGATTGCGCCGACCATCGAAATCGGCGAGACCGAGAAGTCCATCGCATGGCGGCTGGAGAAGGTGATGCGCGAGGCGGGCGCCGAGGGGCTGGCGTTCGATACCATTGTGGCCGCCGGGCCGAACGCCGCGCTGCCGCACCATCTGCCCTCGGACAAGCAGGTGCAGCAGTACGAGCCCATCGTCATTGACTTCGGCGCCAAGTACAGCGGCTACTGCGCGGACACCACGCGCACGGTCTGCGTGGGCGGCACGGACGACACGATGCGCAAGATTTACGACATCGTCCTGGGCGCGCAGCTCACAGCCAGCGAGACGGTGCGCCAGGGAATGTCCGGCGGCGACGCGGACAAAATCGCACGGGAAATCATTGAGAAAGCGGGCTACGGCGATAAGTTCGGCCACAGCCTGGGGCACGGCATTGGGCTGGAGGTCCATGAGTTTCCGCGCGTGGGGCCAAACTCCAAGGACACACTGGAGAACGGCATGCCCTTCACGATTGAGCCTGGCATCTACCTGCCCGGCTGGGGCGGGGTGCGCATCGAGGACACCGTGGTGATGGAGAACGGGCGTGTCCGCGCGCTCAACAAAGCGCACAAGTTTGAGAACCCCAGGTAAGCCGGGGTACAATAGGGCTAGACGCACCGGCAGCGAGCGGTTTGCTGCGAGAAACCTACCTCTTGTAGGCACAATCGAAGGAGACTCCTATGCCTCAATCTATTACCTACAGTGACCTTCGCCGAGGCACCATTATCGAGCTCGATAACGAGCTGTATTCCGTGATGGACTTCAAGCACGTCATCATGCAGCAGCGCACGCCCACGCTGAGCTTGAAACTGCGGCAGCTCAGGAGCGGCAAGACGTTTGACCGGAACATGCCCGGCTACACCAAGCTCGTCCTGCCGGACACCGAAAACAAAGAGGCCCAGTACCTCTATACCGATGGCACCGACTACGTTTTCATGGACAACGAAACGTACGACCAGTTCAACCTGAGCAAGGACCAGCTCGGCGACCTGACGAGCTACCTGAAGGACGGCATCACCATCACGCTGCTGATGTACAAAGGCGCGCCCATCAGCATCAACCTGCCGAACACCGTTGACCTAAAGGTGACGAATGCCCCGCCCGCGTACAAGGGCGACACCGCGCAGGGCGGTAAGAAGCCGGTGACGTTGGAGACGGGTATTGAGGTGAAGGTGCCGATGCACGTAGGCGAGGGCACCATCGTGCGCGTGGACACGAGGACGGGTGAGTACGTGGCGATCGTGAGCGAAGCCAAGTAACGCACTTCTGCTCGAGCCGAAAAGCACCCCGATCCTCGGGGCGCTTTTCTTTTTGCCCCGATGTATTATTGCTGCAATTCCTAGTCACATACCAATTTTCGTCTGGCAGGAGAATGGATATCCTCGAAAAATCCCTATCCTATGAAGAAGTTACCGAGATTTTCGTCCGCGTAAATTCGCTTGGTTCTAAACTTCGTAGTTCTGATCTTGCTTTAGCACAGATAACTGCAAAATGGCGAAACTCTCTACGGATATTTCAGGATTTTCAAACCCAATGTGCGAAGACTGGATTCGAACTCGACCTTGGATTACATCTAAAAAACCTTATTGCCTTTGCGACTGGGCAATCCCAATTCAGAACCGTAGGAAACCTTTCAGTGCAAAAGTTACAAGAATCGTGGAATGACTCATGTCGTGGCATGGAATTCGCGCTAAACTTCCTAAAAAGTAACGTTGGGGTCGAAAGTCCGACTCTGCTTTCCTCTCCGTTTCTACTAATAACACTCGCAATCTACGGACACAAACGGCAATACAAATTGTCTCCCGACCAGGGGACAAACCTTCGATATTGGGTTATAACTGCGAACGCAAAAGGACGTTATTCACGCGGGTCTTCCGAATCCCTTCTTGACCAAGACCTCTCAATCATTAATCAAGGAGGGGATGTCAAAGACTTAGTAGAAAGGCTTCAACAGCAAGTAGGAAGATTGGATATCACCCCGCAGGAATTAGAAGGACGTAATCAGCGGAGTGCCCTATTCAAGACAATGTTCCTTGCGTTCCGACATAGCGGTGCAAAAGATTGGCAGTCCAATCTAACGATTGCTTTAGATCATAGCGGGCACCAACATCAATTACAGTTCCACCACATCTTCCCGAAGGCTATACTCCACGGCCATGTAACCGGACGGGAAACAGATGATATTGCTAATCTAGCTTTTATAGGAGGCCGCACCAATAGGCAAATAAGCGACAAAATCCCATCAGATTATTTACCACCTTTGCTGATCAAGGTCGGCGAATCACCTTTTACCGCACAAGGTATTCCCACAAACACTCCGCTATTAACCGTGGACAATTACAAAGGTTTTTTGGCTGAGCGAAGAAGACTGATCGCATCGATTTTGAACTCCTTCATCGGGTCTTCGGTTAACTAATATGCCCGTTTACGGCGTCTCACAGATCACCAAGTACATCAAGGAAGCGCTGGAGATGGACACGCTGCTGCAGGACTTGTGGGTGCAAGGCGAAGTGTCCAACGCATTGCACGCGGCGTCCGGGCACTGGTACTTCACGCTGAAGGATGACAAGGGGCAGCTTCGCTCCGTGATGTTCAAGCCCGTTTGGCGCCGCACCAACGGCGATAACGGTGGGCAGTTCATCCAGAACGGCGCCAAGGTCACAACCCACGGGCGCATCTCCATTTATGAGACCCGTGGCGACCTCCAAATGGTGGTTGACCTGGTGCAGCCGGACGGCGTCGGCGAGCTTGCCCTCAAGTTGGAGTTGTTGAAGAAGCGGTTGCAAGAAGAGGGCCTCTTTGAGCCGTCGCGCAAGCGGCCGTTGCCCAAGTTCCCGCAGCGCATTGGCGTCGTCACGTCGCCCAACAGCGCGGTATGGCGAGACATCCAGAATGTAGTGGCTCGGCGCTATCCGCTGGTAGAGTTGGTGCTGGCGCCATGCCAGGTGCAGGGGGATATTGCCGCACAGACGATTTCAGAGGCGTTCAGGACGCTGGCAAACGCGCCGGACATTGACGTCATTATCCTGGCGCGCGGCGGCGGCTCGCTGGAAGAGCTATGGCCGTTCAACGAAGAAATCGTTGCCCGCGCCATCTTCTCCTGCCCCGTGCCCGTCATCAGCGGCGTGGGCCATGAGACTGACTTCACCATTGCTGACCTGGTGGCGGACATGCGCGCCCCCACGCCATCGGCGGCGGCGGAGCTTGCGGTGCCGGATGTGCGGGAGCTCCGGCACGCGGTGTTCCAGCAGTACCGCGCTACCGAGGACGCGATGGTGGGCATGGTCTACCTGCGCCGGGCTGAGCTGACTGCCGCTGTGGACAGGCTACGCCGCCGCGCTCCAGACGTGACGCAGAATCGCCAACGCATTGACGATTTGCTGCACGCGATGGCCACCCGTCTGGCGAATACCGTGGCGATGGACCGAGAACGGCTGGGCGGCTACTCCGCGCGGCTCACGGCGCTTGACCCCTCGCAGGTGCTACGCCGCGGCTACGCAATGGTGCAGCGCGCCGACACCGGCAAGGTTGTCAGCAGCAGCAAGCAGGTCGCGACAGGCGACAAGGTTGCGGTGCGGCTGACAGACGGGTCGTTTGAGGCGGACGTCCGCTAGCGAGGTCAGCAGGCCAAAGCTAAAAGGCTGAGTACGTTAGCCCTCTCCACCAATCACGACATTCCAATTTCGAATCCGCCACTTCTTCACAAGCCCGTTCTTGGCGTACGGGTCAGATGCCACAAACGACTCGATGGGCTTGGTGTCGTCCGCCCGAAAAATTATCATCGCGCCGTCCACTGGGTTGTCGAACGCTCCACCCATGACCACCTGCTTGCGCTCGTGTAGCTGCCGGATGAGGGCCAGGTGCTGCTCCCGGAACGGCGCGCGCTTGGTGAGGATATCCTCAACGTAGTCATAGAACAACACGTAGTACATCCCGTGTCCTCCACCGTTTGTTGTCTGCTATCAGACACCTCTTGCGGGGAGATTGCAACTGGCGGAGCCACCGCGTACCGTCGCCGCCAATGGTATAATGCCAGCGCGATTCGTCCCACCGAGGCGGCAGTGACAAGCGAACCCGAACGCGCCAAGTCCAGACGGCAACGCACCTCTTTTGAGGACTCGTTTGCCAAGCTGGAACAGACAGTCCAGCAGCTTGAGGCCGGCGGCCTTTCTTTAGAGCAGGCGACCAAGCTCTACGAAGACGGCATGCGTCTCGCCAAGCAGTGCAACGAGATGCTGAGCGCCACGGAGCTCAAGATCACCAAGCTCCAGACCTCATACGGCCAACAGATGCAGATGGTGGATAGTGCAACTCCTGAAGACGCTGATGAGGACGAGAAGTCCCCGGACTGAAACTGAACAAGAGGTGGCTTGTAGTGCTCACGCTTGGTTGGTTCTCCACCGGCAACGGCGCGGGCTCCCGCGGGCTCCTGACCTACGCGATGAATGCCATTCAGCGCGGCGAATTGAACGCCCGCATCGGCTATGTGTTCTGCAACCGGGAGCCCGGCGAGCACGAGGGCAGCGACCAGTTTCACGCGCTCGTGCGCAGCTACGGCATCCCGCTCGTCACCTTCTCCACGCGCCGCTTCCTGCGGGAACGCAAGGCGCGCATCTCGCAAGTGCGGTCGGAGCATGACCAGGAAATCCTGAAGCTCATCCAACCCCACAAGGTTGAGCTTGGCGTGCTGGCCGGCTACATGCTCATCCTCAGCCCCGAGCTATGCAAAGCTTTCCCATCGATCAACCTCCACCCGGCCGCGCCCAACGGCCCCATTGGCACGTGGCAAAGCGTCATCTGGCAGATCATCGAGCAACGGGCATCTGAAACCGGCGCGCGTATCCACATTGTCACCGAGGAGCTTGACCTTGGCCCTGTCATCACCTACACCCTGTTTCCCATTCAGGGTGGCGCCTATGCTCCGCTGTGGCGTGCGCTGGAAGGAAAACCAGTCGCAGACCTCCAGCAGAACCCGGGAGAAGAGTTGGCTCTCTTCCAGGCAATCCGCGCAGAAGGTGTGCAGCGCGAGCAACCCCTGATGCTGGAAACGCTGTTGTCCTTCGCGAATGGCGCGCTGAAAGCCACCAAGAGCGGCGTGGTGGATGCGCTCGGCAAGCCGCTGACTGCGCCGCTGAACCTGAACGCCGAGATAGAGCGGCGCATCAACGCATCCAGACCAGCAAGCCACTAGCGCATAGCGCATTGCAAAAGAGAAGAGGCCCGCTCGAATGAGCGGGCCTCTTTATAGTTAAGACTCGAGGGAACCTTACGCGGACTTCCGTGTTGGCTGCGGAGGGGCTGCCACCGTTGCGCCTGAGGCGTCCAGCAACATGGGTCGCGATTTATTCTTGATGGTGTCCGCATCCACAATGCACTTCTTGGCGTCCTTCAATGACGGAAGCTCATACATGATGTCCAGGAGGGTGCTCTCCACCACCGACCGCAGGCCACGCGCGCCGGTCTTGTTCGCCAGCGCCTGCCGCGCCGCTTCCTGCAGGCCATCCGGCGTGAACGTGAGGTCTACGTTGTCCATGCGGAACAATGATTGGAACTGCTTCACAATCGCGTTCTTGGGCTCCACCAGAATTTTCACCAGGCTGTCCATGTCCAGCGGGTCCAGCGTCACGATGATGGGCACGCGGCCGATGAACTCCGGAATGAACCCGAACTGGAGCAGGTCGTCAGGGATGACCTGGCGCAGCCAATCCTTCTGTCGCTGCTCATCGGTAATCTTTGACGGCGCCGTCCCGGTTGACCGGAAGCCCAGTTGCCGCTTGTCCGAGGCCACTCGCCTTTCCACCACGTCCTGCAGGCCTTCAAAGGAGCCACCGCAGATGAAGAGGATGTTGTCCGTCTTGATCTGCAGGAACTCCTGGTGCGGATGCTTGCGGCCGCCGGACGGTGGCACGTTGGCCGTGGTGCCTTCGAGAATCTTCAGGAGGCCCTGCTGCACACCTTCGCCGGAGACATCGCGCGTGATAGAGGGGTTTGCCCCACCTTTGCGGGCGATCTTGTCCACCTCATCAATGTACGCGATGCCGCGCTCCGCCTTCGGAATATCCCAATCAGCGGCCTGGATGAGACGAAGCAGAACGTGCTCCACGTCCTCACCAACGTAGCCAGCCTCAGTCAGCGCCGTGGCGTCTGAGATTGCGAACGGGACATCCAGAATCTTCGCCAGCGTCTGCGCCAGGAGCGTCTTGCCGCTGCCCGTGGGGCCTACTAGCAGGATGTTGCTTTTCTGCAACTCCACCTGGTCGCCGCGGTCTTTGAGCCGCATGTGTGCGTTGATGCGCTTGTAGTGGTTGTAGACCGCAACGCTCAAGACCTTCTTGGCGCGTTCCTGTCCCACCACGTATTCATCGAGTTTCTGGTAGATGACGCTAGGAGTAAGCGCCATCTGTTCTTGTGGCTGCGCAGGTTGTGGGATCTGGCTCGTATCCTGGTCCTCAACAATAATCTGCTGACAGAGCTGCACGCATTCATCACAGATGAACACGTTGCCCGGACCGGCAACGAGACGCTTGACTTGCGTCTGCCCTTTACCGCAGAAAGAACAGCGGTAGTCAACCTTCCCTACGCTTCTAGTGGGCATGGCTACGACGCCACCGCAGTCGCTATCGGCTTGGAGAGGATTTCGTCAACCAGGCCGTATTCCTTTGCCTGGCCTGCGTTCAGATAGAAGTCGCGATCAGTGTCACGGGCAATCTTCTCATACGGCTGGCCCGTATTAGCGGAGATAATCTGGCGGATCTTGTCTTGCATGCGCAGAATCTCACGCGCAGCAATCTCGATGTCCGACGCCTGTCCCTGCGCACCACCCATTGCCTGGTGCATGTGGATGGTGGCGTTGGGGAGCGCATACCGCTTGCTCTTTCCTCCGGAGCAGAGCAGCACCGTTGCCATGCTGGCAGCCATGCCCACGCAGATGGTAGAGACTGTAGGCCGAATGAGGTTCATGGTGTCGTAGACCGCCAGGCCGGCGCTGATGACGCCGCCCGGCGAGTTGATGTATAGGTTGATGTCGCGGTCGGGGTCTTCCCGGTCAAGGAAAAGCAACTGCGCAACGATGAGGTTGGCGACCTGATCGTTAATGGGAGTGCCTAGGAAGACGATGCGCTCCTTCAAAAGGAGTGAGTAGATGTCAAACGCTCGTTCGCCGCGAGGGCTGCTTTCGATGACCATGGGCACGATGTTTGCCGGCTGTTGCTGAAATGATTGAAGCTGCGCCTGCTGGAAGGCAAACCATGCCTGGCTGGTGAGTCCCTTGCTGAGATCACTCATCGGCTCTGCTCCCTCTACTACGCAAGTACTTCCATGCTACCTGGCGCTTGTTAGAGCGCCATACCTATACCCTGATTGTAGCCTACTGTGGGGAGGTTGGGGCCTCTGCGGCGTCGGCCTTAGCCTGCGCGATTGCCACCAGCCGGTCCAGTGCTTTGCGCGAGCGCCGAATGCGCCCTATGGCGTCCCTGCTGGCCTGGCTCTCTTGCAACCGAGAGCGCCCACCGCTTTGCTGCTCTACCTGCCGCACCATTGCGGCAAGCTCTGTATTGATCTCTTCACTCGAGACCTCAATATTCTCCGCGTCCGCAATCTTGCGAATGATGAGCGAGTGTGTCAGACGATCTCGCGCAGGCTCCTCAAACTCTTTCTCGACGTCTTCCAACGACTTGCCGGTGCGCGCCATGTAGTCAGCAAACTTCAGGCCCTGGCGCGCCATCGCCTCCACTTGCTCTTCAAGCATGTGACGCGCCTCGTGTTTGACCAGCAGCGGCGGAAGTTCAATCTTGGCCTGCTCAATAGCGGCGTGAATGACCTTATCTTCGTACGCCTGGCGTGCGCGGTTGGACTCGTTGGCCACCAGGTTCTTGCGCAACTGCTCCTTGAGCGCTTCCACGCTTTCAAAGCCGCTGCCCGCCTTCTTAGCAAACTCATCGTTTAGCTCAGGAAGCTTTTGTTCCTTCACCTCATTGATCTTCACCGTAAGATGGCACATTTTCCCAGCGACGTTCTTATCGGCGTAATCAGAGGGAATCGGCAAATCAAATTCAGACACCTGCTGCGGCTTCAAGGTCACCAATGCGGCCGCAAATCCCGGTAGTGGGATGTCTGAGTCGAGGCTCACGATGTACGGCATATTGTCTTGTTTAAAGAACGGACTGCCGTCAATTGAGCCGGCGAGGTCGATGTTCACCAGGTCACCCGAGTGCACGGGACGGCCAGCAATTTCCCATGGCGCTTGCTCTTTGCGCAAGCTTTCCAGCGCCTTGTCCACCTGTGTCTCGTCAACGTTCACCGGGTCTTGCGGCACACGGAGTGCAGTGTAGTCACCCAGCTCTACTGTGGGCTCAAGCGGGACAGTTGCCTTGATAACCACAGGGTCACGCTGCGCTACGTCAACGGAAGGCGGCGCGGACCATGCGATGTTTTCCTGCTTCATCGCCTTCTCTGTAGCATCCGGCAAGAGGAACTCCAGCGCCTCATCGAGCAACCCGTTCTTACCTACGAGCTGCTCAACCATCCAGCGCGGCGTCTTGCCACGGCGAAAGCCTGGAACGACCATCCGCTGCGCAAGCTTCTTGTATGCGCGGTCTAGATACTTCTCCACTTCAGGTGATTCCAACTCAATAGTTAGAGCCACCTGACGATCAGCGACGTTATCTTGTGTTACTTTCACGGCACCACCTTTAGCTCATGGCGATTATAGCATACTGTCAAAGCATCGGTCTGCGATATGTCGCGTCGTTACCGCATTCGCAGCCTTTTACTATAGGCACGACTTCACGGTTATGTTGTGACAATCGTCTAGGCTCTTCATCGTGTCAGCCCCGCATATTTGTAGCGAGCTCCACAAACCTGTCCCACGGCGTGGCCACCCACGTTTCAGTTGTTGCGTGGCCTAGTTACCTTACTAAGAGGGCCGCCTTCGTAGCGGTCTCTGCATCAGGCGCTTCAAAGATATCAATACAGTCACACGCATCCAACACAGCGTAATTGCTCACCCACCGCACAGTAGGGCATTCACGCTTAATCCTTTCGGACGTCTTTTTGTTCAGATCAGCCACTGACTCAGGTTTTGTTAGTGCTTCGGGTGCGAGCCGAGTCAACATCACGTACGTAGCCATCCCATCGCCTCCGCACAGCTATATCTTCTAGTGTAGTCCAACGAGGGCACAGTAAAGCCCCCCCCCGATATACGATTCGCGGCACACTTTTTGTCTATTTCTGCTCCGGAGGCGACACCTTGATGTGCACCTGTTGTAGCTGCTGCTGACCAACCGGCGCCGGTGCACCGAACAGTAAGTCTGTGGCACTTTGCGTCTTGGGAAACGCAATGACCTCGCGCAGGTTGTCCTCGTCTGCCATGATCATCGCCAACCGGTCGATGCCTGCGCCAATGCCTCCGTGCGGCGGCGCGCCATATTCAAACGCTTCCAACAGGTGGCCAAATTTCTCCTTCGTTTCGTCAGGCGTGTAGCCGAGCACCTGGAATATCCGCTCCTGAAGCTCTCGCCGGTGAATGCGAATGCTCCCACTGAACATTTCTATGCCATTGCACACAAGATCGTATGACCAGGCACGGACCCGCGCCGGGTCGCTTTCCAAGTACTGAATATCTTCCGGGTGCGGCATAGTGAACGGATGATGAGCCGAGTTCCAGCGCTTTTCCTCCGCGTTCCATTCCAGCAGCGGGAAATCCGTGACGAACGCGAATTTCATGTGGTCCTTGTCCTGAAGATGCAGCCTCTTGCCAATCTCCAACCGCAGCGCACCCAGCACCGTGTTCACCATCTGGTGAGCGCCGGCCACAATAAGCAAGAGGTCACTCGGTTTTGCGCCCACCGCATGCGCCATGCCTTTCACTTCATCGATAGTGAAGTACCGTGCTGCCACGGAGCGCACATGCTCCATGCTCAGCGAATCAACAGTGCTTGCTCCGGGTTCTAGCGCAATAGTGATCAGCCCCCTGGCGCCCTTGTCCTTCGCCATCTGTGTAAGGTCGTCAAGCTGCTTGCGAGAGTACCCCGCACAGCCAGGCGCCGTGATTCCTTTAACGACACCCTTTTCTGTCAGTGCTTGCCGGAACACCTGAAACTGCGTCCCACGCACGGCAGGCTCAAGGTCTGTCAATTCCAAGCCAAAACGAAGGTCCGGTTTGTCCGAGCCGTACTTTTCCATCGCTTCCTTATAGGTAAGGCGGGGGAACGGCTTAGTGACATGCTTGCTTGGCGTTACTTCTTCAACAATGCTGGTGTAGAGCGGCTCCATTAGGGCCAGAATGTCCTCTTGCTCGACAAAGCTCATCTCAAGATCAAGCTGGGTGAACTCCGGCTGGCGGTCCGCCCGAAGATCCTCGTCACGAAAGCAACGCGCGATTTGGTAGTACTTCTCATACCCAGATACCATCAGCAACTGCTTCATCTGCTGCGGCGACTGCGGCAGCGCATAGAAGCTGCCAGGGTAGAGACGGCTGGGAACGAGGTAGTCTCGTGCGCCTTCCGGCGTGCTCTTGCCCAAGATGGGGGTCTCTATCTCCAGAAACCCGCGGGTGTCCAGGTATCGCCGCATTTGCTGAATGATCTTATGGCGGAGTACAAGATTGTTCTGGATGCGTTGCCGCCGCAGATATATGGGGCGGTAGCGCAGACGCAGGGCCTCATCCACCTCGCTGTCATCGTTCACATAGAAAGGAGGCGGCTTACTTTCATTAAATACCTCGAGCTCGACCGCCTGAACTTCAATATCGCCCGATGGAATCTTGGAGTTCTCAGTGCCGGCGGGACGCTCAACAACGTTCCCGCGCACGCCAACAACCCACTCACCCCGGAGATTTTCCGCCATCTTGGCAGCCTGGGGCGCTGTCTGGGGGTTAAATACCACCTGTGCAATACCGGAGCGGTCCCGAAGGTCAATGAAGATGAGGCTACCGTGGTCACGCCGCCGGTTCACCCAGCCTGCCAGACGGACCTCTCGACCAGCATGCTCTTTCCGAAGCTCTCCGCAGTTGGTATCCTTAAACACGGTTCCCCCAATTGTCTATCGCCTTCTAGGCGTCACCACCAACGCGCCATTGAACACCAAACAAGCGCATCTTGGCGAACATTATAGGGGAGCCGTTGGTGTGGCGCATGCGGGAGCGTGGCGTTGTTACCGGCGCGTTTCTATGCTACACTTCACCGAGGGCTCAAAAAGCGGATCCCTTGTTGCATCGCATGACGGAGGAAGAACAAGGTTTATGGTGGAGCAACAAACAGCGCCCGAACAGGCTAGACCAGGGCAGGGAAGTCCGCCCACGATTAGAACTCCTGCTATGGCGCCTGCCGGGGAGGCGCCTCGCGAGCAACTGTCCATGAAGACACTGCTGGAAGCGGGCGTACATTTCGGCCACCAGACGTGGCGCTGGAACCCGCGCATGAAGCCATACATCTTCACGCAGCGGAACGGCATTCACATTGTGGACTTGCAACAGACCCTTTCCATTCTGGAGCGCACGGCAAAAATCGTGGCCCAACTGATTGCGGACGGCGGGAGCATGCTGTTCGTCGGCACCAAGAAGCAGGCGCAGGAAGCTATTCAGCTTGAAGCGCAGCGCTGCAACATGTCCTATGTGAACCAGCGCTGGCTCGGCGGCACCCTCACCAACTGGACCACACTGCGCAGCCGCATTGAGCGGCTCAAGCAGTTGGAAAAGGAGGAGGCCAGTGGCTTTATCGGCCGCCTGCCCAAGCGTGAAGGGTTGCACATTTTGGAAGAGAAGCGCCGCCTTACCAAGTATCTGGGGGGCATCAAAGAACTAAAGACGCTGCCCACGCTTCTCTTCGTCGTTGATGTGACCAAAGAGCATATCGCTGTCACGGAAGCACAAAAAATGGGTATCCAGGTGGTCGCGCTGGTGGACACAGATTGCAATCCAGATATAGTGCAGTACGCTATCCCCGGCAACGACGACGCCATTCGGTCCATTCGGCTCATTACCGGCAGATTTGCTGACGCTGTGCTGGAAGGCATGGAGATCCGGAAGCAGCGGGCCCTGGAAAACAAGGACGCGGTCCTCGCCAACGCCTAACGGTTGGCGTCCACCGCACAATGTCGTTACAAACCGTGAGCGGTCCCCTAACGGCGACACCAGAAGCGGCATGCCTATAGTCGGACGTCGCTCCAACTGAGGAGGCCCCGGTGCCAGCAATCACGACAAAGACCATCCAGGCCCTGCGCGATACCACTGGTGCAGGCATCATGCACTGTAAGAAGGCGCTTGAGCAAACCAACGGCGATATAGACAAGGCCACCGAGATTCTGCGTGCCGCCGGCATCGGCATCGCCAGCAAGAAAGCCACCCGGGCAGCAAAGGACGGCACGGTTGACGCCTATCTCCATAGCGGTGGCCGGATCGGCGCGCTTGTGGAAGTGAATTGCGAAACCGACTTCGTGGCCCGCACAGACGCCTTCCGCCAGCTTGCCCACGACCTTGCGATGCAGGTGGCCGCCATGAACCCCAAGTACATCTCTGCTGAGGACATTCCTGCCGGTGAAAAGGTCAACCCTGAAGAGGTGTGCCTGCTGCTTCAACCATTCATCAAGGATTCCACGCGCACCATCCAAGACCTTATCACGGACGTTATCGCCCGCACCGGCGAAAACATTAAAGTCCACAGGTTCGCTCGCTTCGCCCTAGGGGAGTGACATGCCGCAGGCTGTGTACCGCAGAGCGGTCCTAAAGCTGAGCGGCGAAGCGCTGCGCGGCCAGCACGAGTTTGGTATTGACCCCAAGACGCTCATCCACGTGGCTGAACAGATCGAGCTTGGCCGCAAGGTGGGCGTGCAGCTGGCCATTATGATGGGCGGCGGCAACTTCTGGCGCGGGCAGGATGCGGAAAAGACCGGCATGGACCGCGCAACCGCTGACTACGCTGGGATGCTAGGAACGGTCATGAATGCGCTGGCTCTTCAGGACGCTCTAGAAAAGCGTGGCTTGCCTGTTACAACGCAAAGCGCGCTCCCCATAGATACTATTGCCGATCCCTTCATCCGGCGCGAAGCGCTTCGGCACCTGGACAATGGCCGCGTCGTCATCTTTGCAGCCGGCACCGGCAACCCGTTCTTCTCTACAGACACCGGGGCCGCCCTTCGGGCTATGGAGATCGGCGCGGACGTCCTACTCATGGCCAAGAACCGCGTGGACGGCGTGTATGATGCCGACCCTCGTACAACGCCCACCGCACGCCGCTTCGCCAAACTGTCCTACTTGGAGGCGCTCAACAGGCGGCTACAAGTCATGGACAGTACAGCGTTGTCACTGTGCATGGAGAACAGGATGCCGATCGTTGTATTTGACCTGTTTGTTCCGGGCGCGTTGGAAGGGGTGCTCACGGGCAAACAAATCGGAACCCTCGTCGCCGACGTACAAGAAAGTGTCCTTCTAGCGCGATAAGCAGGCTAACGCGATAAGCAGGGCGCGATAAGGGGGCTGTGATGGTCAGTAACGCAAGCACTATCATCAGTGATGCCGACAGCCGCATGAAAAAGGCGGTAGAGGCACTGGCCAAGGAGCTTGCCACCATCCGCACGGGCCGCGCCAACACTAATTTGGTGGAGCACCTGCAGGTTGACTATTTTGGGTCAACCATGCCACTGAACCAACTCAGCCAGATTGCCGCACCCGATGCGCGCATGATTACTATCCAGCCGTGGGACAAGAATGCTATAGGCCCTATTGAAAAAGCAATCTTGAAATCTGATATTGGTCTGACGCCAGCTAACGATGGGATAATTATCCGGCTCACACTCCCACAGCTTACGGAAGAGCGCCGCAGGGAATTGGCAAAAGTAGTCAGCAAACGCGTGGAAGAGGGTAAGATCGCCGCCCGTAACATCCGCCGCGATGCGATGGATAAAGTGAAGGAGAAAGAAAAGAATAAGGAGTTGTCCCAGGACGACAGCCGTCGAGCACAGGACCAAATTCAGAAGGTGACGGACAGCATTATTGCGCAAATTGAAAACGTCGCCAAAGCAAAAGAGAAAGAGGTCCTCGGCAGCTAATGGCCGATACTTCCACATCGTATCAGAACGGCAACGGCTCGGGGCTTGACCCATCGCTTCCCCATCACATTGCCATTATCATGGACGGCAACGGCCGATGGGCCAGACAGCGCAACCTCCTGCGCTATGAAGGTCACCGCGCAGGCGTGCAGAACATCCGAAAAATCGTTGAAGCTTGCGCCGCAAACCGCGTACCCTACCTGACTGTCTACGCCTTTTCCACTGAGAATTGGTCCCGGCCCAGCACTGAGGTACAGGCCCTGCTTGGCCTACTGGCGGAAGCTGTTGACAGCAAGCAGCAGAGCTTCATGAGGAGGGTGTCCGCCTGCGTCATTTGGGGCGCCTTGACCGGCTGGACCCGGAGATCAGGAATTCTATTAAGCACGCCCTAGAACTCACCAAAAACAACAAGGGGCTGACGCTCAGTGTTGCGTTTGACTACGGTGGCAGGGCTGAAATTCTGGATGCCGTCCGCCGCATGCTTGCTGACCGAATCTCGCCAGACCAGCTTGACGAAACGCTCCTCCAGCAGTATCTATCCACCGCTTCCACGCCTGACCCTGACCTCATCATTCGCACCGGCGGCGAGATGCGATTGAGCAATTTCCTGCTGTGGCAATCCGCCTACGCCGAGTATTACAGCACGCCTGTGTTTTGGCCCGACTTTTCGAAAGAAGAACTACAGCGGGCCCTGATTGCGTACCAGCAACGCCAGCGCCGCTTTGGTGGCGTAGTGCCTCCGGCTGCTGCCGCACAAGCCGCTTCCCAGTAGCGTGGGGTACACTTAATACCGCATCTACTATCACATCAGGGCCGCTGCTCCCCGCCCGCGAGATTTGCAACGTAGGACTACATGACTCGACGTCTGATTACCGCCGCAATAGGCCTCCCTATTCTGCTTGCCGCGATCTGGCTGGGTGCGCCGTGGCTGACGGTGCTCATTGCCGTGATTGCGCTGTTCGGCATGTGGGAGTTTGGGGGGCTGTCGAGCGGTCTTGGCGCGCCTCCAACGTGGCCCCTTATGATTGCCTGGGGACTCGCGTTTATCCTCGACGCTCACTTCGGTGGCGGGAACACTGCGATCATTCTGAGCGCCGGCCTTGTCGCTTCGCTGACGTTGCGAACGCTCAGGGCCTGGCGTCCCACAGGCGTTGCGCCGCCAGCCGATGCCGGCAGCATGGCCAGCACCGTAACCGGGTGGGCGCTCACCATCACGGGTACACTCTACATTGGCTGGGCGCTCGCTCACGGCGTGCTCTTGCGCGCGCTGCCCGGCGGCCGCGAGTGGATCATCGTGGCGCTGGCCATTGTTTTTGCCACGGATACGACCGCGTTCTTTGCGGGAAAGTTTTTTGGGCGGCACCAGCTGGCGCCCGCCATCAGCCCCGGCAAGACGTGGGAAGGCGCGGCGGGCGGCTTTCTGGGCGCTGTTTTTGTTGGTGCGGCTGCTACATCAGTCTTTTCCCTCCCTATTGCTCTCTGGCAAGTGGTACTCCTGAGTAGTAGCATCTCGATAGCAGCCCAAATCGGCGATTTGGCGGAATCCATGCTCAAGCGCGCGGCACGCACAAAGGAATCCGGCGCTTTACTTCCAGGCCACGGCGGCGTTCTCGATAGGCTTGATAGCGTGGTGCTGAGTTTGGTGGTCGCGTATTACGCGATTCAATGGATGACAATGTGAAAAACATTGTGGTGCTGGGCTCCACAGGCTCCATTGGGCGCCAGACGCTGGACATCGTCCGCGCTTTCCCCGATGAGCTGCGGGTGGTCGGCCTTTCTGCATGGAGCAACCGCGACCTGCTCATGCAACAGGCCAAAGAGTTCTGGCCGCAGATGGTCTGCTGCGAGTCCCTGGGCGAAGACCTCCCGCATGGCTGCCGTCCCGTCCATGACTTGACCGAAATGGTCAACGACCCGCGTGTCGATCTCGTCATGCTCGCGGTCGTCGGCGCCGTTGGACTGCTGCCGGCGCTGGAGACGCTGCGAGCAGGCAAAGCACTCGCGCTCGCCAACAAAGAGCCGGTCGTCATGGCAGGTGAGTTGCTTACCACTACAGCAGCCAAGCACCACGCGCCCATCCTGCCGGTGGACAGCGAGCCCAGTGCCATCTGGCAGTGCCTGCACGGCGAAGACGCGGCAAAGTCCGTCAGGCGCATCATCATCACCGCGTCCGGCGGCGCGTTCCGCAACAGTCCTCTCAGCAAGCTCGCTGCCATGACGCCTGAGGAGGCGCTGAAGCATCCCACGTGGACGATGGGCAAGAAGATTACCATTGACTCCGCCACGCTTATGAACAAGGCGTTTGAGGTGATTGAGTCCCACTGGCTGTTCAACATGCCGTGGGATCGCATCGACGCGGTCATCCATCCCCAAAGCGTTATCCACTCCGTGGTGGAGTTTGAGGACGGCTCGCTGAAGGCACAGATGGGGCCGCCGGACATGCGCTTCCCAATCCAGCACGCGCTCTTTTACCCACGCCGTCTACCCAATCCCAATCTCCAAACGTTGGACTTGCTGAAGGTCGGCTCGCTCACCTTTGAGGCGCTGGATCCCAACCGATATCCGTGCTTCACGCTTGGGCTGGAGACCGCTAAGAAAGGCGGTACCTACCCCGCCGTGCTGAACGCCGCCAACGAGGAAGCAGTATCGCTCTTTCTCAAGAAGGAAATCGGGTTCTTGGACATTCAGAAGTTTGTGACACTGGCAGTAGAACGCCACGCACCAAGCAAAACGTCAGGCCTTGAGGACATTCTTGAGGCCGACGCCTGGGCGCGGCGCACCGTTCGCCAGGCAGTGAAAGGGGCCTAAGTGTCTATCGTTATTTTCTTTGTCATCCTCAATGCCCTCGTAGTCATCCACGAGCTTGGCCATTATCTGACCGCACGCGCGTATGGCATTAAGATTCTGGAGTTCGGTGTTGGCTATCCGCCCCGGCTGTTGGCGTTTTGGACTGGCAAAACAAGGATCTCTGTAGGGTCTTATACCGAGTTTCGCTTCCCTGGCGGGGCAAACGGCGCCATGAATCATCTGGTGCACGTCAGAACGCTTCCAGGGGAGAAGGGCGACTTGATCGCCCGAGCGGTCTACGCAGCCGGCAGCGCTGACGCCACCAATCTTGCGGACGGGCGTATCCTCATGGGCAAACTGAAGGCAGTCAGCTCAGACCACATCCTCCTTTCCGACATGTGTTGGTCTATCAATCTGCTGCCGCTTGGCGGCTTCGTGAAACTCTTGGGAGAAGAAGACCCTAGCGAGCCACGCAGCCTTGCCCGTCAGCCGTTGCTCACACGCACGGTGGTCATCGGCGCGGGCGCGTTCATGAACTTCATCCTGCCGATCTTCATCTTCATGTTCGTCGCCATGGTGCCTCAGCCAACTCTGGTTGGCCAAGTGCAGCTTCAAGGAATCGCCCCAGGGTCGCCGGCGGAGCTTGCGGGCCTTCGCCCAGGCGACATTGTTACTGCCCTGGACGGCCATTCCGTCCGGAATACGCAAGAGCTGGCGTCCCGCATCCGCATGCGGCTCGGCGCTGACACAACGTGGGATATTTTGCGCCAGAAGATGGCTGCCACCGGCGGAATCGGCCTTGGCCGCGATCCCGGCCTCGTTCCAACGAATCAAATAGTGTCCTCAGAAACCCTGACGGTCCACCTGACGCCACGCTGGAAGCCGCCGCAGGGCCAGGGCAACACCGGCGTGAGCATCGCCACCGTCAACAGCCAGGTGATTCGCGAGGCCATGCCCATCTGGCGTGCGGCCCCCTACGGGTTCGTCCGCATGTGGGAGACGCTTGTGCTGCTACGGAACGAAATCACCAGCATGATCATCGGCGCCACGGCTCCGCAGTTCGCAGGCCCGGTCGGCATCGCGCAGATGACCTCCGAAGTGAGCAAGGCCGGGTGGGTGCCGCTGGTAGAGCTCGCCGCGCTGCTGAGTCTGAACTTAGCCATTATGAACATCCTGCCCATCCCGATGCTGGACGGCGGCAGACTGCTGTTCCTTGCCATCGAGTTTGTCCGGCGCGGCAAACGCATCTCGCCACAACGGGAGGCACTCGTGCACATGATCGGCTTCGTCGCGCTTCTGCTGCTGGTGGCCGTCATCAGCTTCTTCGACATCTCACGGCTTATCCGCGGCGAGAGCTTCCTGCGCTGAACGCCCGCAACAGGTGTCCCATCCGGCACAAGCGGTGAGTGCGCCATTGACCTACTATGTACATAGTCAGTACCCCGTCTCACAGGTGTGAAACGGCCGGGTGAGGGGTAGTACGCAAACATGATGACCGGAACGCGGCGACCAACTAAGCCCGTCTACGTCGGCGGCGTCAAAATCGGCGGTGACGCGCCCATCACTGTCCAGTCGATGACCAAGACGGACACGCGGGACGTGGCCGCCACCGTCCGCCAGATTAAAGAGCTTGAGGACGTCGGCTGCGAAATCATCCGCTGCGCCGTGCCAGACATGGCCGCCGCGCAAGCGCTGGGCGCCATCAAAAAGCAAATCAAGATTCCCCTGATTGCCGACATCCATTTCCACTACCAACTTGCGCTTGAGGCGCTGAATCAGGGCATAGACTGCCTGCGTCTGAACCCCGGTAACCTCCGTAGCTCCGATCAGGTGCGCCTGGTAGTACGCGCCGCCAAGGAGCGCCGGGTACCTATCCGCATCGGCGTGAACTTCGGCAGCCTGCCGCCTGTGGACGGCATTGGCAAAACCGGGGGCTTCTCCCGCCACATGGATCTTGTCAACCGCCTGCCCAAGGCGCGCATGGGCCAGGTCGGCGAGTACAGCGTCGTTGACCATATGGTCGCTACCGGCTTATGGGAGATCAGCCTGTTGGAAGATGAGGACTTTGACCTCATCAAGATTTCCCTGAAAGCGTTCGACGTACCAACAACTGTGGAAGCCTACCGCCGCATGGCCGCCCTCGTCCCGTACCCGTTCCACCTGGGCATCACCGAGGCCGGCACCGCGTTCGGCGGCTCCATCCGCAGCGCCGTAGGCTTGGGCGCGATGCTCTACGATGGCATCGGCGACACCATCCGCGTCTCCCTCAGCGACGACCCGCGTGAAGAGGTCAAGACCGGCTACGAAATCCTGAAGTCCCTCAACTTACGCACCAAGGGCGTCACGCTCGTTGCCTGCCCGTCCTGCGGCCGCGCAGACGTAGACATCCGCAAGCTGGCCAATGACGTGGACGCGTTGCTCAAGAGCATGAACGCTCCCGTCAAAGTCGCCGTCATGGGCTGCGAAGTGAACGGCCCCGGCGAAGCGAAGGACGCCGACGTGGGCATCGCCGCCGGTGCAGGCCGCGCCATCATCTTCCGCAAAGGCCAAAAAGCCCGTGTCGTCGCCGCCGCCGATATGCTGCCCGCACTTATGGAAGAGGTGCGAAAGGTGGTAGCGGAAAAAGGCGGCGAGACGGTAGTGACGGCGTAGGCAGGGCGACAGCCGCGATTTGTTCTCTTCGAAAGCATGCGGCGTACTGCAACCTGGCTGCAAAGGCGTCGTCGCTGTGCGGCGTGTCAGACGCAGGCCGCAAGGAACCCAGGTAGGTTCTGAAGACCGGCTTCTGTTCTCAACGCTGCGGCCTTATCCGGCAGCTATGAGTTCCGACGTGTGAGGGACATCGCCAAGCCGCAGGCTGCGCTGTGTTCATGAGGGATTCTAAAGACTCCTCAGGTGAGCTTTGAATGTTTATTCCAACGGCTCATGCTGCAAAGTTCATTCACCGCCGAACATTGTGGGTCCTAACCTTGCTCCTTGCTTCGTCGTGCATCGTTGCGTTTTCGCTGATGTCCTGCCGGTCAACAGGTGCGCCGTTGGTGAATAGCACGAAGCCGACTCGATTACAAACGTACGTCGACCCCAGTAAGACTTGGCAGATTAGCTATCCGGACGAATGGTTGACCGATTTGGTCGGGTACTCCGGCTATTACATCCGGGTTGATTTCAAGCCCGTCGGACGGGACACCCCGCACATTTTCGTCCTCTGAGACCAAGTGCTGCCGAAGAGGTATGACAATGTTGAAGCATGGTTCACCAAGCAACTTTCTGAACGGCGCCAGGCATCTCGCCAGGGTGATATCGGCGCGACCACTCTGGCTTGATGGCATGCAAGCCTTCGAAGTAGAAGTGGTGTCCGAGAGTACCCACGAAATTAATGTACTGGTATTTTCCAAAGATGACGGCTACCTCATTGGAGGATGGACTCGGATCTCTGCCTGGGAGCGAGACCGCGCACTGCTAGACCAAGTAGTCCATTCCTTCCAACTCTTTGATCGCTCGATCTACCGGCCGCTAGATCCTCCGGCATTTGCAGATGGTACCACTATTGATGTGGCCAAACGCCGGCTTTCTCTAAGTTCCGTCGCTGTCTGCAGGCTTTACTCCGAGAGCTCCGCTGGGTGGACGGAAACGTACCAGGGTGGCGGTACGTGGATCGTCACCAGTGGCAGCGGTCTCCAGTGGCGCGTGTATGAGAAGTCGGGAAAGGTGGAGGAAGTCGACGGTGGATCGTGTCCGTAAAGGCTCCTCGCCTGCCTGCTGCCAACCTGGGACCCCTGTGTCACTGACGAAGACTATTTCCGCAAGGTCGCATTTGAAGCATAAGAACCAGCCGCTGGGAGGGGGGTACCAGCGGCTGGTGTATGCGCCGAACGCCTTTTGAGGATGTCTCCCTCAATCGACATTGGCCTCAATGTATCGCCGTGTCGCCTATGAGCGAGGGCGGCGGGAAGACCGGACGGCCGCGGACAGTTCCGCGCCAGAGGAGAAGCCCACACGGCGGTGTGCAGGGACTGTGATGGTCTTGCCGGCTGAGCCACCACGAATTGGGCGGACTTTGCGCTCTTTGACTTCGCGCACTTCAAATGTGCCGAAGCCTGTCAGCACTATACGGTCGCCCTTGGCCAGCGATATCCGAAGCGTGTCCAGCACGGAGTTCAGCGCATCCTCGGCGGAGCTTCGGGTTCCATTGGACGCCTTTGCCACTGCTGCTACTAAATCGCTCTTTCGCAAGGTTCCCATATGTGCTCATTACCTCCTTAAGCTTTTGCTTGTGCTGAATTGTGGGACTAAACAACGCCGCTGTCAAGGGGTTTTTCCGATTTTTTTAGGCAAATGTTTTCATTCGTTCCTGGGATTAGTCCCGTCAGTACCCTAGAAAGAGCCCTCATCATTTTTTCAACTTATGTGAAAGCTTCATACAAATGCCGATAGCCACGCTGGAAACCCAGATACCCTGCTCCCGGATTCGCCTTGGAATGCCTTTTCACGTGGCCATGATCATGGAAACGCACACATGCTTGAGCACCCTTGAAGGTGCTCAAGCATGCTATCAGCACCGTAGCCAGCGCGTCCCGCCACCTCCAACTGCGCCCCAAAAATGCATGCTTCGCCAGGACAAACTTAATCGGACACCAACCACTTGCGGCTGCTGGCGCGCGGCGGTTAGAT
This sequence comes from Dehalococcoidia bacterium, assembly GCA_009692665.1. GTDB lineage: Bacteria > Chloroflexota > Dehalococcoidia > Lucifugimonadales > SHYT01 > SHYT01. The sequence continues at coordinate 26,939 of SHYT01000006.1, forward strand.
AAGAAGTGAATCACCGCAGCGGCAGACGTGGAGCCCGCAACGGCAACAGCTATCGGCCCCCTCCCCAGGAATGCGGACGTTACCGCAGCAACAGGAGTGCCGTCTATCACAGACATTCCCGCGTCCCGTGTGCCAACCACGTCAGCGGCGTCATCATCACGAAACGGGTGGCACAAACCACCAACAAGCTCGAAGACAAAAACGTAGGTAATCGTGGATAAATGTTGACAATTGCTGGTGAGTTTTGCCTGAAAAGTAGGTGGGAGAACTGGTTGGAAGCTGGCAGGAATGGTGGCAGCAGACTGGGCGCCATGGACCCTGCATCGGAGATTTTTGGACAAAGACGGTATCCGTCACTGGCCACGGGTCGCCTTGGGCGTTACACAAACCCGGCCGCGGGTTCCGTATACTCTAAACACTGTAGAAACGGCACTGGCGCGCAACGTGACTACGAAGAAGAGACGAGGGCAACATGCCAAACTCAGTCCTGACCCCACAGGCATCGGACTTTCCCCAGTGGTACCAGGACATCCTCAATAAAGCGGAATTAGCCGATAACGGCCCTGTCCGCGGCACCATGGTCATCCGCCCGTACGGATACTCCCTTTGGGAGCACGTCCAGGCTGAAATTGATGCGCGCATCAAGGCCGCCGGCGCTCAGAACGTCTACCTGCCTCTTTTTATTCCAGAGAGCTACCTTCGCAAAGAGGCCGAGCACGTGAAGGGCTTTAGCCCAGAGTTGGCCGTCGTCACTCACGCAGGCGGCAAGCAGCTTGAGGAGCCCGTGGTGGTGCGCCCCACCAGCGAGACGCTCTTTGGCGAGGTCATGGCCAACTGGATCCAGAGCTATCGCGACCTTCCGCTGCTGCTCAACCAGTGGGCAAACGTCGTCCGCTGGGAGCTGCGGCCGCGCATGTTCCTCCGCACTACGGAGTTCCTCTGGCAAGAGGGCCACACCGCGCACGCCACGCAAGAGGACGCCGCGCAGTATGCACGCAAAATACTCCATGAGGTCTACCAAGACTTCTTCAACAACGTGCTCGCACTGCCGGTCCTCATTGGCCGCAAGACCCGCAAAGAGCGCTTCGCCGGCGCTGCCAACACCATGGCTTGCGAAGGCATGATGCGCGATGGCAAGGCGCTGCAGATGGCCACCAGCCACGAGCTTGGCCAGACCTTCGCCAAGGCGTTCAACATCGATTTTACGGACGTCGCCGGCAAGGTGCAGCTCGCCTGGACCACGTCCTGGGGCAGCTCCACGCGGATCCTGGGCGGCCTCATCATGGCCCACGGCGACGACAATGGCCTTCGTATTCCGCCTCGCCTCGCGCCTATCCAGGTGGTTGTCCTGGTCGTCCGCGACGAGCAGGGCGTCGGCGACCGCGCCCGCGCGCTCATCAGCGAGATGAAGGCCGCCGGCATCCGCACGCAGCTTGACACGGACGTGAGCAGCAGCTTTGGCCGTCGCGCCACTAACTGGGAGCTAAAGGGCATCCCCATTCGCATCGAGCTTGGCCCTCGCGACCTCGCCGCCGGCAACGCCACCGTTGTCCGCCGTGACACCGCCGCCAAGTCCGCCATCCCGCTGCAGGGGGTCGTGGCAGCCATCGCCCGCATGCTGGAGGAGATCCAGGCTAACCTCCTCGCTGAAGCCACCGCCACACAAAAGAAACACCTTACCGACGTGAAGACGATTGATCAGGCCCGTGACGCCGCACAGGAAGGCTTTGCGCGACTGCCCTGGTTAGTGCTCGGCGAAGCCGGAGAGGCGGAGCTGGCGCAAGGCGGCATCACCGTCCGCTGCCTCCAGCGCCCAGACGGCGCCATTAGCAAAAGTGAGGACGACCCTGAACTGCTGGCAATTGTGGCCAAGGCGTATTAACAAGTCGAGGCAATAATATCGGGTTAGCGGGAGCAATTCCGTGCTGATGCACTACTTGATTATCGCCTTGTTCATCTGCGCTTACGCTTTAGGGCCTTCGTTGTGGATCTTTGCGCGGTGGTTGCATCTCGGTTCCTCGCAGACCGCAGTTCTGGCTGCCGCAGGGACAATCATTAGTTTAGTAAGCCTGCCTGTAATGGTAATCGTCGACCCAGACCTTCTCGAATTCAACCAAGCGTGGGGAATTTCACTGATCCTTACCGCGATGGCAAGCGGTGGACTCATAAGCTGTATTGGCGCATTCTCCCAACACTTCCCACGTTGGGCTACGGCGATTTTGGCTATTCGGCCTCGTAAATGTGATAGCTGCCATTACCCTTATTTGGTCCATTGATTGGCATGCGTGTGTTGACGCATACTTCGGGCCTTGCTAAGCTTAGATATGCCGTCTACAAGGGCGGCGCCGTTTTGCGGAGGTCTACCAAACCTAATGCCCGTCTACGAATATCAGTGCACAGAATGCGGCAACCAGTTTGAGTTGCGCCAGAGCTTCTCCGCCAGCACTGAAACAACATGCCCTGTCTGCGGCAAGGTTTCCAAGCGCCGCATCTCTCCCGTGCCCGTCATCTTTAAGGGTTCCGGCTGGTACGTAACTGACTACGCCCAGAAGAGCCCCACGGTCTCTAAGCCCGCGGAGAAGGATGAAGCCAAGACTCCCCCGAAGAGCTCTGACGATGCAAAGTCGGCCCCCGCTGCGTCAACAGCCTCGCCGTCCAAATCTGACGCCGCAAAGTCCGACACCAAGGCGTCAACGCCTGCAAAGGCCTCATCTAGCCCAGCTCCAGCGAACCAAAAGAAGGACTAGCTCCGTGCGCGCGCTGATACAGCGCGTCACCCGCGCGTCCGTCACCGTGAACGGGGCCCCCATCGGCGCCATCAACCGTGGCCTGCTCGTGCTCTTGGCCGTCGGTCAGGGCGACACGGAGGAGGATGCCCGCTACATTGTGGACAAGACCGTCAACTTGCGCATCTTTCCGGTCGCAGAAGACCGCTTTGACCGCTCTGTCTTAGATGAGCACTTAGATGTGCTCGTCGTGAGCCAGTTCACCCTCTACGCAGACACGCGCCATGGCCGCCGTCCGGGCTTCTCCAACGCGGCCCCGCCAGACCAGGCACGCACGATGTTCGACCACACCGTAGATCTCTTTCAGCAAACTGGCCTTTTGGTGGCAACGGGCCAGTTCGCAGAGCACATGCTCATAAACCTCGTTAATGATGGGCCGGTCACTATCTGGCTGGATTCCACGGAGCGGCACACACCACGAAACAGGTAAGATGGATGGCGTGGTTCCAGGAGAAGGCGCAATGAATGAAGCCGCAGTACAGGCGCTCAGGAAAGACCGCCTGATTGACATCACCACCATCGGGCGGAAGTCCGGCAAACCTCATCGCAAAGAGTTCGGCTTTTTTATCAGAGATGGCAAGCTCTACCTAACCGGCAGGCCGGGCAAGCGCTCCTGGTATGCCAACCTTCTCGCCAACCCCAACTTCACGCTCCATCTAAAGCAAAGCGCAACCATGGACCTGCCGGCCGTTGCAACGCCCATCCGCGATCCTCAAGTGCGCCGCGCCTGGTTCACCCAGTTTGGTGAAAGGTGGCCGCGCCAAGGCCCTCCGTTCAAACTGGACGAGTGGGTTGCTGGCAGCCCGCTGGTTGAGGTCACTATTCAGGGTGTGACGGACAGCCTGGAATAGTGTGCCCAAAATGAGAGCGACCATTCTGTCCATGGCGGCAGTAGCAATCTTGCTGCTGGCGGTAAGCTGCACGCCGAGCAGCCCTATAGTGCCTTCCGCTGCCAGCGATAGCATCAGCACACTCCCGTTTCCTGTCAGCGGCTGGAAGACCAACTTCCAGAAGCATTCGGCCCCCTACAAGGAGTTCTTAAGCGGCGGCCCCGCCAAAAACGGCATCCCGGCGATAGAAACCCCTATATTTGTCAGCGTGCAGGAAGCTGGCGCGTGGCTTGCTGACCGCGAGCCTGTCCAGGTGGTGAACGTCGCGGGGGACGTACGGGCATACCCGCAGCAAATCCTGATCTGGCACCAAATCGTCAATGACACTGTGGGTAGCCAACCCGTTCTTATCACATTCAGCCCCATCAGCAGCACGACGTCCGCGTTCAAGCGAACCATAGACGACCAAGTGCTTGTCTTCGGGACCGCAGGAGTCACCCGCAAGTCTAACATCGTGCTGTTTGACCAGCAGACTGAGTCCTGGTGGCAAGAGTTTGGTGGCGAGGCTATTGTGGGCAATCTGACCGGCAAACAATTGGAAGCCTTACCAATGCAGATCGTCTCCTGGCGGCAGTTCAAGACCGCGTTCCCTGACGGAAAAGTGCTCTCTCGTCAGACCGGTTTTGCCCGGCCGTACGGCCAGACACCCTACGTCCTCTACGACACTGAGGGTACCCCCCAGGGATGGGACGGGACCTATGACCGCCGCGTCATCCCAATCCAAGAGCGCGTGCTTGGCATCCACATCGGCCAAACGGCAATGGCGATCCCTTATCCCAAGCTGGCAACTAAGCCTGTTATCCAGATATCTTTGGGGGGCGTAGAACTCGTCGCTTTCCACCAAAAGGGCATGGCCTCACCGCTCGATAGCCGCACCATTAGCGACGGGCGTGACATCGGCTCAACTGGCGTCTTTGAGCGAACCCTCCAGGGCAAGCTCCTCTCGTTCCATTGGGAGGACGCCAGCTTCGTGGATGAGGAGACAAACAGCACCTGGAACATCTTTGGCCATGCACTAAGCGGCCCCCTTGCCGGGCAACAACTCGCTCCGGCACAACATCAGGGCGTCCTGTGGTTCGTCTGGTCACCATTCATGCCGCAAACTGCCGTCTACGGCAAGTAGTACACATGTACGAACTAGCCAAAGCATCTCACTCTTAGAAGTCGGATGCCCAAGCCCCCGTTGCTTTCCTTGGAGGTTGCCAAAAGTGGCTCAATCTGGGAGGATAACTATATGAAAATTGGTGCGTTCGTTCTCCAAGACCCTCTTCCAGAGCTACGAGAACCGCATGCAGTCTCCATGCTCCATCCCTGGGTGGACGCGGGCAATGTGGGTACCCTAGCCCTCGCGCGCATGGAGCACCATTTAGGCGCCCAAGAGATTGGTAAGCTGGAGCATCCCGGCGTTTTCTTCGACTTCACCCGCTACCGCCCTACAACCAAGAATGTGGACGGTAAGCGCGTGTTCACCATACCCAATACAACCATATACGCCGCCCGAAGGGAGACCCCTCCTGACTTGCTCTTGGTGCATGTCATGGAGCCTCATACCTTCGCAGAGGACTATATTGCGTCCCTCGTTGAGCTGTTCAAGACGCTGGGCGTCAAACGGCACACACGCGTCGGCGGCATGTGGGATGCTGTCCCCCACACCCGGCCGTTGCTGGTCACCGGCACCATCGACAATAAGCCCGTCGACGTTAAGGGCGTGACCTCCCGCCGCTGGGGCCAATATGAGGGCCCAACAACCATCATGGGCCTTCTGAACGACGAGTTGGCGAAGTTCGGCGTCGAGAATGGCAACCTGATGGTTCATTTACCGCAATATCTCCAGCTTGAAGAAGACTTCACTGGCTCCGCGCGCTTACTGGAAGTGCTGGCGCAGTTGTACAAACTGCCGCAGGACCTGCCGGACACCGAGCACGGCCGCCAGCAGTACCAGGAGCTCAGCGCAGAAGTGGAGCGCAGCCCTGAGGCCAAGCGGCTTGTTCGGCGGCTGGAAGCCCACTACGACACACGAGCAGCTAATCAGCAGCACCAGCAGCAGGCGGACAACACCCCACCGCTTGCCCCGGATATTCAGCGCTTTCTGCAGGATCTGGGCAAGCGGCTGGATGAGCCCTAGCCCACCAATAGCCAGAATCACGAAACGCTCGACTGGACGGAGTCGAGCGTTTCTGCGCGCAATGAGGGAGACCCTTCCGGCTCATTCAGGCAATAATAGGAAAATACTGTCGTCAGGGAAGCAGGCGCGGGTTGCCCACAGGAGACTTAGCGCGGCGACCAGAACGCCATCGACCCCTCTGCAATCGGCTTGGGCGGCTCTTTGCCGGACACATCAATGACAAAAACCGATGGCGTGCTCCCCTGTATGCTGCCGCGGAACGTGCCAGGCACCACGAGAGCACTGCTGTCCGGTGACCAGATGCGATGTGAACCAGCGTACTGGTCAAAGTACGGTAACATGGTCAGAAATCCCCAGGCCGGAGCCATTTCCAGCCGCAAGGTCTCCCGCTGCTGCGATAAGTTCAGCACAATAAGCGATAACGTGGTGTCGGTCGTCCCAAGCGTCACGTACGCCAGCTTACGCCCGTCCGGCGACCAGAAGAAGGCAAGCACTCTCTCCTGAGTAATCTCCACATGTGTCCCGTCCAGCCGCACCAGCTTCATACCTGGAAAGAACGGCGCAGCGTTATCCTGGCCGTCTCCTAGCGCCAGCACACCGCCTGCAGGCGACCATGTGACCACGGCTAGAGACCGCACATCAATGAGCCTGCGCGGCTCCTTGCCCTGGCGGTTAGCGACGTATAGCGCGGTCGGCTCCCCGTCCTGCTCCGCAATATACGCCATCGCGCCCCCGTCCGGTGACCAACAGGTCACGCGGTGGGCAGCGGACGATACGCCAAGTGCAGCAGGTGGGACTCGGCCTTCCACATCAAACAAGTACTGTTGCCGCCCGATATGGAGCAGCAGCGCGGATCTATCTGGCGCCCACGCGAAGTACAAAGGAGCGCCAATAACTGCCGCAGTCGCAGCAATGCCCTTGCTCGGAGACGCCACATGCAGCGCAAGCCCGCGTTCCGTTCCGACAAGAAAGGAAATGAACGTCCCATCCGCTGACCACTGCGCGTAATGCGGGATTCGCGGGCCAATCTCCGGCACGCCTGCAGGGTTCACGTACAGCGATGTAATCTCGCCCGTTGGCAGCGTTACCATCCGCAACGCTAGCTGGTTGCCCCCGTCAATGGTCGCAGTGGCGCGCGAATACGCTATGCGGTTCGCGTCCGGTGACCAGACAGGCCACGCCTCGCGGCCCGGCGCGTGGTGCCCATTGCCCACAGCCGAAAACCCGTCGGGCGATAGCAGTCTCCCGCCAGTCCCGTCTGGGTTGCAGATGTACAACTGCCTGTCCGTCCCACGGTACGCAATACGGCCTTCCACATCCGTCCCTTACAAAAGCTAGCCGCGCTTGGCCAGCTCCACATCCATGCTAACGTCCAAAGACTTTACAGAGTGCGTGAGCGCGCCCACGGAAATGAGATGCACGCCCGTCTCGGCCACGGCGCGTATAGTATCCAACGTAATGCCACCGGACGCCTCAATAATAGCCTTGCCCCGCACCATCTGCACGGCTTCACGCATCATCGGTACTGGCATGTTGTCCAGCATAATGATCTGCGCGCCCGCCTCCAGTGCCAGCCGCAGCTCGTCCAGGGATGTCACCTCAACCTCAACCTTAATGGTATGTGAGGCGTTCCGTACCGCTTGCTGAATAATCTCCTTGAACGTCTTTCCTTGCGCGCGCAGCACAGCCAGATGGTTATCCTTGATGAGAATCCCATCGCCCAGGTTCTTGCGATGGTTCCCGCCGCCGCCAACATGCACGGCATACTTCTGCAGTGAGCGGATGCCCGGGATAGTCTTGCGTGTGTCTACAATCCGCACCGGCAAGTCCTTCACACGCTCTGCGTACTTGGCCGTCTCTGTAGCAATTCCACTGAGGTGCTGCAGGATGTTCACTGCTGTGCGCTCACCGCTCAGCATGGACGCCGCCGAGCCCTGCAGGCGGATGATCGTCGAACCGCGCTCCAGCCTATCGCCATCGGAGAGAACGGCCTCCACCTGCAACGCTGGGTCCACACGCTTGAACACCTGTATCGCAACCGGGACGCCGCATAGAACACCCGGGCTCTTCGCAAACAGCTTGCCCTCGCCCGGCACGTCCGGCGGAATGAGCGCTTCCGTCGTCGCGTCACCCAGCGAAAGGTCTTCCATCAGCGCCCGGTCGATGAGTGCTTCTATGTCTGACTTCAACGGGAGCATCATGTCCTCCTGTACTTAAGCTCGTTCTTCGCCCTGGAACACTGTATGCAGTTCCCACTGTGGTGAAGGCTCTGGGAAGTCCGTGCGATAGTGCGCTCCACGGCTTTCCTGCCGCACGAGCGCCCCTTCTACCAGCAGGCGTCCTACCCACACTAGGCTCAGAAGCTCATGTGCAGTCCGTTGGCGCGACTTTGCGGGGATACGGCTCCAGACGCTGAGCACCCGTGCCGCCCAGAGCAGGTCTTCGCCGTTCCGCGCAATCCCCGCATTCCGCCACATCAAGTTTTGCACGTTCTCCAACGTCAGCGGCGGGATAGCCGCGCACGGCACCTGCCGGTTGGGCATCTTAAACACACGTTCCTTGCGAACGCCTTGTGGCTCTTCGTCAGTTTTATCAAGTGTGCGGTCCAGCAGCCGCTTGCCAAACACCACCGTCTCCAGCAACGAGTTGCTGGCCAGCCGGTTGGCGCCATGCACACCCGTCGAGGCAACTTCGCCACAGGCGTACAGCCCTGCCACCGTGGTCTCACCCCAGAGGTTCGTCTTCACACCGCCCATCATGTAGTGCGCCGCCGGCGCCACAGGCACCATGTGCTTCGTCATATCAATGCGATAGCCAAGGCAGAACCGGTAAATCGTGGGGAATCGCGTGCGAATAGTCGCTGCGGGTAGATGCGTCACGTCCAGCAGCATGTGGTCCGCTGCCGCCTTCTCCATCTCCGCTACTATGGCGCGCGCCACCACGTCTCGCGGAGCAAGATCACCTTGCTCGCTGTAGCGTTTCATGAACGCCTCGCCGTGGCCGTTGCGGAGTATCGCGCCCTCCCCGCGCACCGCCTCGGAGATAAGGAACGATGGCGCTCCCTTGATCGCCAGCGCGGTTGGATGGAACTGGTAGAACTCCTCATCCATAATGGCCGCGCCCGCTTTAAATGCCAGATATACGCCATCACCGGTAGCGACCTCCGGGTTAGTCGTGTAACGAAACAGCCGTCCCGCACCGCCTGTGGCAAGCACCGTGGCCTTCCCGCCAAACTCCTCTTCCTTACCCGTTCGCGTGTCCAGCACTCGGACACCGCGCGCAGCGCCGCCATCGTCCACAATAATGCGGGTCACCATGACGTGCTCGCACACCTTCACCCTGGACACCCGAAGCTGCGCGGCTAATGCAGTCTCAATGTTCAGTCCTGTCGCATCACCACCCGCATGCAGCACCCGTGACACACTGTGCGCCCCTTCGCGGGCCAGCAAGAGCGAGCCTTCCTCTGTATCGAATACAACACCAAGCCGCACCAGCTCCGAAATAGCCATTGGCCCGTCGCGTGTCAGTACATCCACTGCCTCTTGCAAGCACAACCCGGCGCCAGCCGCCACAGTATCCTGCGAATGCAGCGCCGGCGAATCGTCCCAACCCACTGCAGCCGCAATTCCACCTTGCGCGTGCCGCGTATTGGCATCCTCAATGCTGCCCTTGGTGATGAGCAGCACAGAGCCATGTTCCTGCGCCATCAGCGCTGTATACAGCCCGCCAATCCCGCTGCCAATGATGATGTAGTCAAACTGTTCAGAAGTGGTCACGCGCTACCTCGACACAACACAGTCTTAGCCCTAGTCCTAGCTCGGTACCTCGCTGGTGAGTGCCATCGTGTTGCCCTCGGTGTCATTGAAAAAAGCCATCCCTATCGTGACATTGCCCATCTTCGTAATGACATGTGGGTCCAGGATAAAGTGAATGCCCTTTATCTTGAACGCATTCGCCGCCGCCTGAATGTCCGCGACTTTGAAGTAGACGGGGCAACTGGGATGCGCAAATTGCTTGTCCTCCGGCACGTCCAGCATGAGCCGAATGCCGTTGCAGTCAAAGAACGCCAGCGCGGGCGGCGCCTGGAACATCAGCTTCATGCCCAGGGAGTCCCGATAGAACGCCACTGCACGGTTGATGTCCTTGACCGGAACGGCGATTTGGGCAATGACTGAGAGGCCCAGGTGGGTATTTGATTGAGTCATAACATTCTTACCTCGTCAGCTTCCGAATTTCGTCCGCCACGTGCGCCACCTCTTGCTCCGTATTAAACAGATGCAGTGAGAGCCGCACGCCGCGAAGCGGATCAATCGCCCGGCACACAATCTTTCGCTCCTGCCACAACGCGTCCACAATAGCCTGCGGTTCCTGGCCCGCAATGCTGAAGGTGACCAGAGAGGTAGCCTCAGGCGGCTCCGCGGGCGAGTGCACCTGCACGTTTGGGATCTTGGACAGCGCCTGTTTCATCGCGGTGGCTAGCAGCGTGTTGTGCTCTTGAATATCGGCAAGACCTAGACCCTGGAGGAACGTGATGGCCTCCATATATCCCGCCTGCAGCGGCCTGCTGGACGTGGTAAGGTGGAATTTCTCCACCGATGTATCATTCGGCTCCCAATCACCCGTCGGCAACCACGACGTCGCCGCGTGCGATGAAACAAACGTCGGCTGCAAGCCCTCAATGGCGTCCTTCCGTACGTACAGCGCGCCTGTTCCCTGCGGTCCGCATAGCCACTTATGGCCGGGTGTTGCGTAGAAGTCCACGCCCATTGCGTGCAGGTCCAGCGGTATGTTTCCCAGCCCCTGCGCGCCATCCAACAGCACCTGGACACCGTGGCGCTTTGCCAGCGCGCATATCTCTTCGGCTGGCATGCACATGCCGTTCAGATAGTGCACGTGACTCAGGAAGATGAGCCGCGTTCGCGGTGTGATCGCCTCGGCAATCTTCGCCACGATGCTTGCCCGAGGCTCCGTAGGCGATATCTCTACTAGCCGCAGCTTTACTCCATACCGGCGCGCTACCTGCATCGCCAGCACCATAACCGACGGGTATTCAATAGTGACCGTGAGCATCTCGTCCCCTAGCCTCCAGGGAATGCCGTGCAGGACGATGTTCAGTCCCTCAGTAGTAGTGTGCGTCAGGTGTATCTCATCTGCGGATGCGTTGAGCATTCCTGCGATAGTGGCCTTGGCCTGTTCCTCCAGCGCCTTGCCGCTCTCCAGCACGTGCGGGCTCGTTGGTCCTTCCTGCGAGTGCAGTGCAAGCCGCTGCTGGACGGCCTTTACAACCGTAGCCGGAGACGGCCCTTCGAAGCCGCTGTTCATATAGATGGTCCGCTGGCATGCCGGGAACAGCAGCCGGATACTTTGCACGTCCAGAGCCATCTTCCTGTCCCATCTATGCCGACGCCATCCCTTGAGGGATGGCGTCACAAGCAATTTTTCCGCGTGTGGCTTTTACAGAGCACTAGCCGTATTGCAGCATCCGCTCCAGCGCGAGCTTGGCGTTCTTCCGTGTGTCGCCCGTCACTACAATCTCGTTCACCACCTCGCCCTTGACCAGGCTTTCCAGCACCCACGCCAGGTACGCGGGGTGAATACGGTACATAGTCGAGCACGGGCAGACCACCGGATCAAGGCAGAATACGGTCTTGTCCGAGTTCTCCTTCGCGATGCGGTTCACCAGGCTAATCTCAGTGCCCACGCCCCAAACGCTGCCTTTGGGCGCAGCGCTTATCGCTTTGGAAATTTGCTCCGTAGAGCCAACTTTGTCCGCTGCTTGCACCACTTCCATTGGGCACTCTGGGTGCACCATGATAGTGATGTCCGGGTACTTGGCCCGCGCCTCCTGGATTTGCTTCGGGTTGAAGCGCGTGTGCACGGAGCAGTGGCCCTTCCAGAGAATAAGCTTGGCGTGCCCTAGTTGCTCCTTGGTGTTCCCGCCCAACGGCTTGAACGGATTCCACAGCACCATCTCATCCAGTTTGATACCCATCTTCAGGCCCGTGTTGCGACCCAGGTGCTGGTCGGGATAGAAAATGACACGTGGCGCCTGCTTGTACGCCCACTGCATCACGTTGTCCGCAATCGATGACGTGCAAATGATACCGTTATTGCGCCCGCAAAGCGCCTTGAGATCGGCCGTGCAGTTCATGTAGGCCACCGGCACAATGCTGCCTGGGCCCAGCGTATCCATCAGGTCATCCCAGCACTCTTCCACGTCGCCGGTCTGCGCCATATCAGACATGGAGCAGCCTGCCGCCATGTTCGGCAGCATCACCCGCTGGTGCGGCTGCGCCAGGACGGACGCTGTCTCCGCCATGAAGTGCACGCCGCAGAACACGATGTACTCGGCGTCCTTCTGCTCAGCAGCAAGCTGCGAGAGCTTGAACGAGTCACCGCGGAAGTCCGCGTGCTGGATGATCTCGTCGCGCTGGTAGTGGTGCCCCAGGATAATCAGCCGCTTCCCGAGTTTGCCCTTCGCGGCACGAATACGGTCATCAAGCTCAGGCGCCGTGGTGCGCATGTACTCAATGGGAAGCCGTTGCCAGCGGACGCCGGACTTGAACTCCTCCACCAGCGGCTTGGAGACAAGCGATTCGGTTGTACAGAACGCAGACTGCTCCAGCTCGGTCAGCGGAACCCGCGTCCTCTTGATCGTCGTCAACATTTCAGCCATAGCAACCTCCTATTGGATGCCTGCCAACTTGCCCTGGAGAGCCCATGCGCTCGTGTGCGTGACCTCCACGTCCACCAGCTTTCCCAGCAAGTCTCGCGGATGCTCAAAAAACACCAACTTGTCAGTGCGTGTGCGGCCCTTCCACTTTCCAGACTCGTGGCCGTCCACCAGTACCCCAATGGTCTTCATTAAGTACGCTGCGTTCCGCTCCGTCGCGATGCGTGTTTGCAGTTTTTCCAGCACCTGCAGCCGCTCATCTTTTACACGCTCCGGCACGTCATCTACCATCTTCCGCTCAGCAATCGTCCCCGGCCGCGTGGAGTACCGCGCCAGATGCACCTTGTCGAACCTGACCTCTTCCAGCAGCGAGACTGTCTGCGCAAACTGCTCATCCGTCTCACCGCAAAAACCAACAATAATGTCCGTGTGCAAGCCTACGCCCGGCATCGCCATTCGAATCCTGTCCACTAGGCGAACGTAGTCCGCCCGCGTATACCCGCGCCGCATCGTCTCCAGCACCGTATCATCCCCCGCCTGAATCGGCAGGTTAATGAGCTCGCACACTTTCGGCAGATCAGCCACTGTCTTGATGATGCGGTCCGTCATGTAATTGGGATGAGAGGTCAGGAACCGGACGCGCTGCAAGCCACTCACTCCGTGCACAGCAGTAAGGAGGTCCGCCAGGTCGGGCTTCTCCGCCAGGTCCAGCCCGTACGCATCCACCGTCTGCCCCAACAGCGTTACCTCTTTGACCCCGCGCTCTACTAGGTGCTGCACCTCCCACACAATCTCATCCACCGTGCGGCTCATTTGCCGGCCGCGGCGGTACGGAATGATGCAGAAGGAGCAGAACAAATCACACCCATGAATGATCGGCACGTAACTCGACACGTCCGGCTGCAGGGGCGCCAGCGAGCCAACGCACCCTTCCCAGTCCACGCCCAACCGTTCGCCAACCACATCCAGAAGCGGTTTGTACTCCTGGGGGCGCATAAACAGGTCAACGTACGGGAACCGGCGCTTCATTTCCTTGCTCACGGTGGGGCCAACCATGCACCCCATGAGCGCAATCACCTTGTCCGGCTGCTCGCGCTTCAGCGGGCGCATCAGCCCCAGCGCGCTCGCCACCTTGTCCTCAGCCGACTGCCGCACCACGCATGAGTTGAACACCACAACGTCCGCGTTCTGTGCGTCCCCCACCTGCCGCAGCCCAAGCTGCTCCAGCGCACTCCCCAACCGCTGAGAATCCGCCACGTTCATCTGGCACCCAATAGTCCAGATGTAATAGCTCTTCGGCCCAACTCCCCTTTCTCCTTGTGGGAAAGGGTGAGGGATGCTTTCATTTGCTGAAGGCACTTGTCCCCTTGTTTCCAGCCGAATATCAACCACCGGTAACCTCTACGTATCTCTTTGACTGCGGCGGCATGTACGTACCCTCACGCAGTTCGTCCAGCATCCGCACCACGCGCTTCTGGCGCGTAGCCTCCTGCTTCCCTTCGGCAATCCAGGATAGGTACCCATTGCGCTGGTAATAGGGCCGCGCTTCATACACCTTCATGAGCCCAGCCTTCTGGAACGTTGCACGTATTTCCGGTGACATGGTGAGCGTTGGCCGTGTCCTGCCCTTAACGACAATTTTCTTGTCTTGCAGGTTATTCGCCACCGCTTGCTTCACGTACTCGATAATGACCTTGTCCTCGACATCTTTGGCGTCCGTGTAGCGGATGGAGCGGTTGTGCAGGTTTTCCGGCTCGGAGTCAAAGGCCTGGTATTGGTCCACTAGCAGCGAACCCTGCCGAAAAGTGAATTTCACAAAGTTCTTCGATGCCCAGAAGAAGCACACCGGCCCGTTGTGGGAGAAATACGGCGAAGTCCACTTCCACTCCTCCACAATAGTAGCGGCCGCCTTATGCACTAGTGCACGGAGCTTTTCGCCAATCTGTCGCTGCCAGTCCGGCAGTTGGGCAAGGTAGACATCAATGTTCGTGGAAGCCGGGGAAGGACGCCTGGCGACAGATGGACGAGCTACCTTGCTGGCGGCGATTGTCCGCCCTGTGCGTGGTGCCATCTCTGCTAGCCTTGTGCTCAACTCGGCCCCTAGTACGGAGAGTTCGTCAGTCATACGACAGATGTGGCTGGCGGGGGGAGAGGGATTCGAACCCTCGAGAGGCTTTAAGGGCCCCCAATCGCTTAGCAGGCGACCGCACTAGACCACTATGCGATCCCCCCGACGCTTTTCCCCTCGGCTCACTAAGGCTGAGGGGATTGGAGCGAACCGTAAGCCATCAGCCTACGCACATGACGAGTTCCGTTCATGGTAACGGAAGCCAAGAACCGCGACAAGACGCTTTGCATGGCGCTTTCCAAGCTACGCTTGTGAAGGAAGTAACAAATTGACATCCAGGATACCTTGAAGCAGCCTATTATGGCAATAACTATCATCTTTGCAAGCTTGTCGAATCCACGAACGGACGCCACTTATGTGGCCCGTGTACGTAGGGGCGGGTTTGAAACCCGCCCCTACGACTTGCCCTATGCCAGCTTCGCCTCTTATCGAGCCTTCCGACGCACACCTTGGGGGGGCGAGGCGTGGCCTACCTGCCCCTACCCAACGTAGCCTTTGCCGCCCTTGATGCCCTTGATGGCGGAGATCTCGCCCATGTGGTCCGCAAAGTGCGTCACAATGGCGCTTGAGAGCTGGTTGGCCAGCGGCACCATATTCCCGCCGGCACCCGGAATCTGCTTGTCCAAATCCGAAGGCTGCGCTGTGGCCAGGTACGCGTCAACCGAGGCCAGGACCTGGTTGGTGTACTCCTTGAGCGCCGCCAGGTTCACCTTCGCAGCACGCGCCTTTGCCAGGTCCTGCCGTCCCGGTGCAATACCGTTGATCTTTGTTCCCCAGTTGCCGCTGTCCCAAATGGGCGTCTTGCCCTGCGCCGTCTTATTCACGACCGTATCCAGATACCCAAGGCTGTGTACCACCAACTGGGAAATAGGGTTCGCAAGCCCTTCCGGATGGTAGTCCACCTGCTCTTGGGTCATATCGCCAAGAATGTTGTTCCAGTCACGCCGGAGTCCCGTAGCCTGCGTCTTCAACAAAGCCAAACCGTCCAAAGGTAGTCCTCCTCTAAGTCGCTGGGCTCTGCGCCTCAGCGTGCTCCTCGCTGCCAATCCAGACCTGGCCGCCCGCAAACACCTCGCGCTTCCAGATGGGCACCGTTTCCTTGATGTGGTCTACTGCAAACGCGCAGGCGGCAAACGCTTCTTTGCGATGTGGCGCGCCCGTGGCGATAATCAGACTCACCTCGCCAATTTCCAGCCTGCCCAATCGGTGCCCAATCGCAATGTCTATACCAGGCCACCGTCGGGACGCTTCCTCGGCCACGCGTTGAAGCTCCTGCTGGGCCATCTCTTCGTACGCCTCATACTCCAGGTACAGCACCTTGCGGCCCTCGTTGTGGTTCCGCGTCACACCCAAGAACGTGACCACGCCACCGTTCTCCGGCTTCTGCACAGCGGATGTCAATGTGTCAGCATCCAGAACGTCGCGAGTGAGAACAATCTTCACGGAGCACCTCCGCTCACGGGAGGAATAATCGCAATCTCGTCATTATCCTGCAAGCGATGGTCGCGCTCCACGTACTCCCGGTTCACCGCGATCATGCTGCGCCGCAAAATGGCCGGTAGCTTCGGAAACTGCAAGCCGACCACATCAAGCGCTTGGCCCACGCTTGCATTGGCCGGCACATCCAGCAACACTTCGCTTCTATCGGCGCGCTCACGGGCAATAGCAAAGAATCTAATGCGTACTTTCATACCGGGTATTATGGCACTGACCCTCTGTACCATGCAAAGCGACAGTGGTTGCGACTGGCCGCAGCAGCACTACTGTGACTGCGCCCTTCCAAATCGGCCCATGAGGAGTCCCTGTCCCAAAATCTTACCGGCCATAGCTGCACTCACCTGCAACTTGGTGGCGCCCGGCGGCAAGTCCAGTGGAGCGCTTAGCGCGTAGACAAAGAACCTGTAGGTGTGCGGGTTCCCCGGCGGTGGGCACGGCCCGGTGTACCCGAGTTTCCCACTACCGTTATTTCCTTGCAGGGCGCCACCGGACAACTGCGTGCGCGCCTTTTCCACGTTCTCCTCAAGGCTGCGCTGCACAGCGGGCAAGTTGAACACCACCCAGTGCACAAACCCACCAGACACGCCAGCGTCCGGGTCATCCATGATTACCGCAATTGCCTGCGTGCCGGCGGGAATGCCGCTCCAGGCAATCTGTGGTGAAAGGTTGTCACCAGAGCACGTGTTCTTTGGGGGAATGGGGCCGCCATTGGAAAAGGCGGTAGACGTCACCGCCAGGGCGACAGGCGCTGGCACGGGTGCCGGGCTTGGGTTCGGAGATGTGGCCGCCGAAGGTACGTTCGGTACGGGCGCGGCTGGAGCAGGCAGCGCCGAGGCCGCTGCGGGCGTCGGGGCAGGCGTTGTGGCTGGCACGCCGGTCTGACTGCCACAAGCCGATAGTATGAGAGCGCACACCAATGCTGCCCCACCCCCCAAGAACCTGACCCTCAAACGTCCCCCTGTCGTTGGTTCCCCTTCGACTCTACAAACGCGCGCAGGCACAAGATTGACCCTGCTTGTACACGGCCTGCTGCTGGCTAGGAGCGAGAGGGGCCATTCCGCGGAATGGCCCCTCTCGCATTACCGGTCGAACTTCACCGTCAATGTGCTCTGCGCCAGGATGTGGCCTTGCATTGCAGTAAGCAGGTGGTTCCGTGAGATGCCTACCGGCAAATCCAGGACCATGTCCAAAGCATAGACGGTGATCCTGTAGTTGTGCGCCGCCTGACCTCTAGGCGGGCATGGGCCACCGTAGAACGCGTTGTTGAAACTATTGGCGCCATGGAGCGCCCCAGATAGGAAATCAAGGCGCGAAATCTGCGGCAGACGCTCCGCCAGTCCGCGGGTGGACGCTGGCAAGTGGTGGTGGACTTCGTACAGGCCACACCCAACAACAAAAGGATACCGATTGCGAAAATGGTGAACGCTCGCGGGTAAATACCCAAATGCATGTTCCTTAACAAAGTGAACGATGTCGTTTCTTAGCTTGCCATGAAGCGGGCGGGAGCGCAACCGGAGGGGACAAGAAAGAGGGTACCCATAGGCACCCTCTTAATTCTTGGGTCGTAGCTTAAGCCGGTTGCTTCTCCCGGCGCTTCCGCACTTCCTTGCGGATGAACTCCGCAATGTCCTGTGTGGATGTGCCAGGGCCGAAGACGCCGACGACGCCCATCTTCTGGAGTTGCGGGCGGTCTTCTTCCGGAATGATGCCGCCCAGGATCACGAGCATATCTTCCGCGCCCTGCTGCTTGAGGGCGTCCATGATAGGCGGCACAAGCTCCATGTGCGCCCCGGAGAGGATGGACAAGCCGACAACGTCGACATCTTCCTGGATGGCGGCCGAGACGATCATATGCGGCGTCTGACGGATGCCGGTGTAGATGACTTCCATGCCGGAGTCGCGGAGCGCGCGTGCCACTACCTTGGCGCCCCGGTCGTGGCCGTCCAGCCCAGGCTTTGCTACCAGCACTCGAATGTTGTCTCGCGGTTGTGTCATGCCAACCTCCCATAGACAAGGCTGCCAGTGTTATTCTACTCCGCTAGTGCGACGACGAGTCCACCAATTCGATGAGCACACCACGCGTTGCGCCTGGGTGGATGAATGCGATGTTGCCTGCCAGGCCTTTGCGCGGGGCTTTATCAATGAGCCGCGTCCCGTTCGCTTCCAGGCGCTTCAGCGTGTCAGCCAGGTGATCTACCTCAAAGCAGATGTGGTGCATACCCTCGCCGCGCTTGTCCAGGAATTGGGCCACGCCGGAGGACGGGTCTGTGGGCTGGATGAACTCCATCTCCGTGCCGCCGATCTTGACCAGGGCGGCTTTCACCTTCTGGTCGGCGACCTCAACAATGTCGATGTGTCCCAGGCCAAACGTGTCCTGGTAAAACCGCACTGTGTCAGCTATGTCTTTCACCGCGATGCACACGTGGTGCAGGTGCTTTGCGATACATGGCGCATTTGGCAAGTTGTCTGGCAAGGTGCCCTCCAACAGCGCGTCATGCCAACGCGCTCCCGTTACGCGACTCTCTCTACCGCCGTGATGATGCGCTCGTACTTGCGCCGGTTGTCTATGTTGTACGTGGGGCGCGGTGCGAATACCTCGTCCAGCACCTGCACGGTATTAATCTCCTGCAGGTGGAACTGCTTCCATCCCTCGGGCTCACCCGATTCACTATGCCCGCCAAGTTGGTACGCATCCAGCCATGTGCCGCTTCCCTTACGCTCGTAGATGATGTACGGCTCTATCACGCGCTGCCCGACGCCCTTGTAGGTGATGGACATCAGCTTGCGGTTCTCAATAGCTCCTTGCGACAATACAACTTCGTCCGCCATACTCCCCCTCCGCTCCCTTGTCTGATCTTAAGGCGTTACAGCAACCACCACTTCAGCATACCGTGTCCGGTCATTGGAGCTAAACCCTTCACGCACCAGAAAGCGGTTTTTGGTAGCGCTTACCGACGTGATTTTCGTGACCGGAATGGTGTGCCAGACCGGGGGCTTACCTGCGTAGGTGGCGCCGGTGATCTGGTAGCCGCCCAGTATGACGTTGCCATTCTTACTGGCGAAGAGGATGTACGGCTCAAAGACCCGCGTGTTGGGGCGTCCGCCCTCTTCGTCGGTAATGGCGAGCGTCTTCCGGTCGCGGATGGCCTTGGCGATGATGTCAGCGTGCGATGTGGTCATGAGTTTTACCTCGCGCTGGGCGTTGGGTGATGACTAGACAGTCGCCAGGTGCCGCGCCTCGCCAAACACTTTGCGCAGCGTGCCCGCGATTTCGCCCATGGTGCAGTACGCTTCAACGCATTCCATGATAATGGGCACGGTGTTCTCATTGGAGCGCGCCACCGCATCCAGCTGCTTAAGCACCTGCTGCGCCTTGCTGGAGTCGCGCTTCTTCCGCACATCCTGGAGCTTGGCAATCTGCTGGCGGGCCGCTTCCTGGTTGATACGCATAATGCCTGCGACGGGCGGCTCCACCGTCTGGTACTGGTTCACGCCGACGATGATGCGCTTCTTCTGCTCCACCAGCATCTGATGCTTATATGCGGCGTCCTGAATCTCCCGCTGCTGGAACCCCTGCTCCAGCGCCGCAAGGGCACCGCCCATATCGTCAATGCGCCGGATATACTCAAACGCCTTCTTCTCAAGTTCGTTGGTGAGCGTTTCTACATAGTAGGAGCCGCCGAGCGGGTCCACCACATCGGCTACTCCGCTCTCGTTGGCGAGGATCTGCTGTGTGCGCAGCGAGATCTGCACGGACTGCTCCGTGGGCAGCGCCAGAGCCTCATCGCGCGAGTTCACGTGCAACGACTGCGTGCCGCCAAGGACGGCCGCCAGCGCCTGCACGGTGCAGCGGATGACGTTGTTGTCAGACTGCTGCGCGGTGAGCGTGACGCCAGCGGTCTGGGTGTGGAACCGCAGCGTCCACGAGCGGGGGTTTTGCGCCTTGAACCGCTCACGCATGATCTTGGCCCACATGCGGCGCGCCGCGCGGAACTTCGCGACCTCTTCCAGCAAGTTGTTGTGCGATGCGAAGAAGAAGGAGAGGTTGCCTGCAAAGGAATCAACATCAAGGCCGACGTTCACGGCGTTCTGCACGTACTCGATCCCGTCGCCCAGCGTGAAAGCAAGCTCCTGCGCCGCGGTGCATCCCGCCTCACGCATGTGGTAGCCGCTGATGCTGATGGTGTTCCACCTGGGCATGTTCTTGGAGCAAAACTTGAATACGTCCGTGACCAGGCGCATGGATGGTCGCGCCGGATAGATGTACGTGCCACGCGCGATGTACTCCTTAAGGATGTCGTTCTGAATAGTGCCATCCAGCTTGTCCAGGCCAACGCCCTGCTTCTTGCCGACTGCGGCGTAGAGGCACATGAGAATGGACGCGGTTGCGTTGATGGTCATGGACGTGCTGACTTTGTCCAGCGCAATGCCATCAAAGAGGGTTTCCATATCACGGAGAGATGCAATGGGCACGCCGACCTTGCCGACCTCGCCCAAGGCCATCGGATCGTCGGAGTCGTAGCCGGTCTGTGTGGGCAGGTCAAAGGCCACGGACAGACCTGTTTGCCCCTGGCCCAACAGGAACTTGTACCGTCTGTTCGACTCTTCCGCGGTGGAGAAGCCGGCATACTGACGCATGGTCCACGTGCGCCCGCGATACATCGTCGGCTGTATGCCACGGGTGTAGGGGTACTCGCCGGGGAAGCCATCGTCACGAGTGTAGTCGGACTGCGTAAGGTCTTCCGGTGTGTAGACGGGCTCCTGCGGAATACCGGCCTCGGTTTCAAAGTGCGGCTGGCGCTCAGGGTTGCGTTTGACTCCGGGGTCGTAGACCTTTTCACGCCACTCGCGCTTACTCTTACTTTCAGCCACGGAGGCCTCCTTCACGCGAACTCATGGGATGCACGGCTGCCGCGAAAGCTATCTAGCAGTGTAACTTTGCCCCTTGCGAGTGTCAATGAACGTGGTGCCCTCCAGGTGAAAGGCTATAAATCGGACTGGATTGTTCTGGGGTGCTTTTTCCTTTGGCGAGGGCCTACGCTGGGCGCCTGACGACCGTTGTGAAGCTCGACGGAAACCGCTGGCCGAAGGGATTTTACTGACGAGGCATGACGTATTGTGTCGCAAGTGGCCCGCATAGGCCCATGTACTGGAGATGTCGCAAGATGGGGGAGAGCCGCCTAGCTGGAGGTGGAGTGCGTTCACCGAAAGACGTTTGTTCATAGCTTCACGATAGCACCGCGCGGTGGTGGGTCAAGGGTATGATGACCTACTGGTTTCGACATCCCAGACGCCAAAAGTACGCTCTGTTTTTTATTGACCGCTCAGATGTTCTAGCGGTACAATGCGTTGATGGCAGAAGATGGGGAACCAACAGCATCGCCACGGCTGGTGACGCCACGGGTGCAGGTGGAGGACACGCCGCTTGACCGGACGCTGCGGCCCAGGCGGCTGGAAGAGTATGTTGGGCAGCAGCAGGTCAAAAACAATTTGCGGATCGCCATGCAGGCGGCCAAGCAGCGCAAAGAGGCGCTGGACCACACCATCTTCTACGGCCCACCCGGCTTGGGGAAAACCACACTCGCCTACATCATTGCGCAGGAAATGGGCGTCAACATTCGCGTGACGTCAGGCCCCGCCATTGAGAAGCCCGGCGAGATGGCGTCCCTCCTGACCGTGCTGGAACCGTACGACATCTTCTTCATTGACGAGATCCATCGCCTGAGCCGCCTGGTGGAGGAAGTGCTGTACCCGGCCATGGAGGAGCAGCGCGTGGATGTGGTGCTCCCCGGCAAAGGCCCCGGCAGTGCGCGCATGCTGCGCATCAACCTCAAGCCATTCACACTGGTTGGCGCCACGACCCGATTTGCCATGGTCAGCGCTCCGCTGCGAGAGCGGTTTGGCTCCATCTACCGCCTGGACTTCTACACGCCCGAAGACCTGGAAATCATTGTGCTGCGCTCAGCGGAAAAGCTGGGCATCAAGATTGAGCCTGCGGGCGCCACAGAGATTGCGGCGCGCTCACGCGGCACACCGCGGATCGCCAACCGCTTGCTGCGCCGCCTGCGGGACTTCGCCCAGGTGCGCGGCAAGGGCGTCATCACGAAGGCAATCGCGCAGGAGTCACTGGCCAGCCTTCAGGTAGATCCAATGGGGCTGGACCTCATCGACGTGAAGCTGCTGACGTCGCTTATTGAGAAGTACGGAGGCGGGCCGGTGGGACTAGAGACGCTGGCTGCGGCTGTCGGCGAAGAATCGGACACGGTCATGGACGTATACGAGCCGTACCTGCTGCAGCTTGGCTTCCTTGACCGCACGCCGAAGGGCCGGGTTGCTACGCCGCTCGCCTACCGCCACCTTGGCCTGCCGGACCCGCGTGCCGCGCAGCAAGAGGGCCGCGCGCAACAGGAGCGGTTGCTGTAATCGGGGAATGGGGACGGGGTTGTTTTAGGAATTTTGTCGAAGATGTTGTCGAGAGTTAGTCGCCCCGCGAACTGGATAATCCTTATGAACTTATATACGTGACGCCGTAGGCGTCACGTATATAAGTTCTAGACTCGCCCTACACGCGAAGCTTGATCACTGACTTCTTCATCCCGGAGTCTCGAACGGCCAGCACAATCTGCCGCTCACGCCAACCATCGACACCGGAAGGGTTTGCCTCTTTACCGGTCTGGATCGCCTGGTTGAACGCCTCAATCTCGTCCACAAACATGTTCGTCCCGTGGAATTCTTTCACCGTCTCGCCCTGCGCTGTCCGCACCCGCAGCACCCCATCCGAGGTCACAGTGGGATTCAGCGGAGAAGCGGACGCCCGTCCCTTCGTGCCGTACACCGTTACCACGTTGTCCGCAAACGGCGTGTGGTTGCACGTTGCGTAGCTCGCCGGAACTCCGCCCTGGAAAATGAGCGTCGCCTCCACGATGTTCTCCTGGTTCCGCTCGGCAGTGACCACATCGGAGTAGGCGTACACTTCCTCGACCTCGCGCCCCATCAGGAATCGCATCATATCCGTGCCGAACATCGCGGTGCCGGACATGACCCCGGATCCGCGCATGCTCAGGACTTCCTTCCACGCGTGTTCAGTCGCGCCCAGCACGCCTTTCGCCGGGACGGTCCACGCCTGCCGCGTACCTCCACTGGCGCCTTCCCATGGCGTCGACGTCTGGCACCGCAGCGACACGATGTCACCGATGGTGCCGTTGTGCATGACCTCTCTGAGCGCCCGGAACGCTGGAGCAAAGCGCGTCTGGAAGTCGGTGCCGAGCCGCACGTTATGCTTCTTGCCCGCCTCAACCATCGCGATACAGTCTTCTTCCGTCACTGCCATCGCGCTGCCCACCAGCACGTGCTTGCCCTTCGCCATCGCCGGAATCGCTGTCTCTGCGTGAAGATTATTCGGCGTCAGGACGTAGACCACGTCCACTTCTTTGTTGTTCAGCAAGTCGTCCAACTTGTCGTACGCGTGCTGCGCCCCATGATAGTTAGCAAACTGCTGCGCCTTCGCCTTATCCCGGCTTACCACCCCCACGAGCTTCGTGTCCTTTGCTTGACGCACCGCCGGGGTCGAGTACCGGTCCGCCCATCCTCCCAGTCCAACTATGCCCCATCCTATCGCCATGTAACCCCTCTTCCTTGTCTGCTTCCGCAGAGTCTTTTCTTACTTGAACTTAGGCATAACCTTTTCGCCGAAAATACGCAGGTTCTTGGCAGAATCCCGGCCATCAAATGAGGGTGTGCGGTAGTCGATGCCGCCGAACTCTTCATTTATCTAGTGGATTTGGCTCACTATGTCCTCCGGAGACCCCAATTTGCGTTACTGTGCACAGGCTCCCTGTCCTCCACCTGTTCAATCGAGCCCGACCACCCCCAAGAACTGGCGATGCTCTACCACGTTCCAGTTTCCTGGGGCTTCGGTACTCGTGTTTGCCCGCTTAGTGCAGTTTACCCCCTTCGCTCAAAAGGCAGCACCCTTCCAAACAGAGGTCTGGTGAGCTTATTTTTTCATCAGGTCGGATTGGTCAGATTGGATGGATCCTCGCCACTTTAACTAGTATTGATATACGACCTCAGCTTCCCTATGTCAAACAAGTTCCATGCCTCACAAATGGGACAGAAAATCATGCATAAATAACGAATATCGTTGAAATAACTAGGGGGTACTGGCTTTGCACAAGAAACCCCTTTTTCAGGCCAATTTCTGTGCAAGGCCGGGGGTACTAAGCAATAATCTACTGGAGAGTTTTAGGTTTCGCCTTACTTCGCTGGCGGGGTGGTGGCCGCTGGAGCGATAAACTTGTCTTTCACGAGCTCTATGACGAGCTTCCCGGATGGTGTTTCCGCTGGATACTGAGGACGCGCATAGACTTCAAGCGACAAGTCTTTCAGGGTGGCGCTGACAACCCAGCAGAATACAAGCTCCTCGGACTTACCCGGTTGTAAATCCCCGCCTTTGGGCCCGGTTGCCCCCTGCGGGATGGTATCCGCCGGGCAGTCGGCTGGGAGATTGGGCGTGCCTAGACGCTCGCCACGGAAGTCGCCCCAGCTGAGCGTCCTTACCGCTTTGTCGCCCTTTACTTCAGTGTGCCAGTGAGTGAGCACATAGGTGTCTTTCCAGGTTGCTCCCACTAGAGTTACCGTCAGGCCTCCTACCTCCGCAGGCTTGCCTATCTGAATAGGAATAACGGGCACCAGCGCGGGCTTCACTGGCTCGGACTTGCATCCCACCAGCGCTATGAGCCCCGCAGTAAGAGCAAGGAGCACGAATACAATATGTCGTCGCATGTCCATCACTTTAGAAAACGCGAATTTGTTGGTTATGGTTCAACCAGCGTGTCATTATATCCTGATATCTTGGGAAACCTCCGCAACACGCCGGAGAGAGCAAGGCAAGACATATGGCGGTCTCGACGAAGGAACGCGTCCTCGGCGGCATGCTCGGCCTGACGGCAGGCGACGCGCTTGGCGTGCTTGTGGAGTTTTGCACCCGCGAGGAGCTAGATGCCGATCCGGTCGTTGACATGCGCAGCGGCGGAACTTCCGCTTTTCCGTCTTAAGCAACGGTACCGTTTTTAACGTGGCGTTGGCGCCGGCTCCGCTTCCCGCTGCGCGCTGAAATACTGCGCGTACAGGTTGGCGTACAGCCCGCCCTTGGCCAGCAATTCCTGATGCGTGCCTTGCTCGGCAATGCGTCCGTTTTCCAGCACCACGATCAGATCAGCGGCGCGGACAGTGGACATGATGGCCTGTTTGCGGTCTGGTGAAAAACTGAAATGGGTGCGGCTTGCCACAGAGTACGGAAAGCGTTCCACTGTTGCACCGTTCTTTTGATTCCATACCAAGAGTCGGCCAAAGCCCTCAGCCGACCCGCGGTCAAAATAGATGCACAGGTAGACAAAGGCAATATCGCCTTGACCAAGGTATTCGTAGCCTCCCAAGAGCTCGCGGCTGCATTGCCCGTCCCGCGTAGGAGCTCCGGGCAATGGAATTGGTAGTTTCTGAAAATCTTTCCCGTCAGGAGTCATGCTCCATAGGCCCGCTTTGGCATTGAGCACACCCAGTTGTTCCTGATAGTCAACAAGCAGTCGATTAGGCTCCGGCCCAGTCACGTTGAGATATGAGCCGTAGGGCGTACCGATTCGGATTGGAGTGAGCAAGCGAGAAGCGATTTCTGTATTCGCGCAAGAAATAGCGGTCAGGAGCAACAATATAACTGCGAAACTTTTGGCCATGTTTTCATTCTAGCGAATACCAACTTGTAGAGCTTACTCAGGGGTCCTAACAAGGAAAGCGTAGACGTGCGCAAACAAAGCAGTGACGGTTCACGAACTCCCACTGCTTAGGCTGGTATCTGCCCTGGCGTTACGGGCGCTTGGGCTGATCGAAGGGGACGCGGTGGGGTTGGGAGCCGGTGTCGCCGCTGGCGCGGCGGTCAATCTCTTGCAGGAGCACTTTCAGGTCTTCGATCTGCTCCTCGATGAACCGCTGCACGCGTTGCTTTTGCTCCGGCGTCAGGTCGCTGGCGGGCAATGAAGCCAGCGCCCGCTCGTGGAAGCTGATGGAGACTTGCACCCGTGCGTGCAGCTCTGCTAGCGCCCGAGTCTCGTTTACCTTCAGCCCACGCGGCGCAATAACCGGCGGTTGCGCTACAGCCGTGGTTGTCGGTCTGGCTATCGCCGATTGGCTTGTCGTGGCCGCGGGCGCAGCGGTCTTGGGCGCCGCCTCTGGCGCGGAGCTATCTTTCGCACCCGGCGTGGCGGCTGCTGACGCGGTAGTCGGCGCGGCCGTTGCGGACACCGCCGTGGGTGCAGGCCGCGCGGGAGCGTTTGGCTGCGGCGCCGGGGCCGCGCTGGCCGAGGGCCGTTGCGGGGCGGTGGCCGCCGATGAGCCACCGGGCGCGGGAGCCGCAGCCGTGCGTTGGGACGACGCACTTGCAGCCGTACTGACAGGCACGACGTTCACGTTGAGCAACTGCGCTGCCTTGCGGGATGTTTTCGACGACCGCGACGACGCAGATACAATCGCATCCTGGTCAGCGCCCCGCTTATTGGTAAGCTGCTCCATCTCATGCCCGCGCTCGGCGGCAAGGGCGGCGTACTGCACGGCCTTGTCTTCCGGCGAGCGGGTGAGCAAGAGGCCTACGTTTTCCTTTGCGGTCTTCACGGCGTAGAGCGGGTCGCCGGGCGTGCTATCCGTCGACGCGGTGACCGTGCCCCATCCGCCGACAAAGAGCATGAGCGCCAAGGCCACCCCGACGGAAGCGGGCCGCATAAGCAGCGTGAACGCGGCGGAACGCCTATGCGGACGGTCCGGCCACTGCTGCATGACTTTGGAGAGTCCGGCGCTCCGCTGCTGCGCGGTGGAACGAATGCCGGCCGCCGCTTGCCTGGTGAGCGCCGCCATCCGCAGGAGCGGCTCCAAGTCGCGGGCCAGCTCCGGGTTCTGCCCCAAGCAGTCCTCTACGCTTACCCCGCGAGCGATTCGCTCTAGGCATTCGTTAAGGACGTTCTGTAACCGTTTGTCGTTCACCCTTCCACCATCATCCTTCAACCTGGCGCGCACCCTTTTCCTGTTGCTCGATGACCCTTCGCAGCGACTTGAGCGCCGCGTGCTGGAGCGCTTTGACTGTATTCACGTCCCGGTGCATTGCTTCCGCGGTTTCCGCCAAAGAAAGCTCCGCAACAAACCGGCACGTCACCACTTCCCGCTGCAAGTCCGTCAGCCTCCGCAGTGCTATCTGCACCTGCTCAAAGCTCACGTTCTTCAGCGCCTCTTGCGCCACGTCTTCGCCGGACGATACCGGCTCCGCGTCGTCCAGCGACACGCCGTCGTTCGGCCCCCGGTGCTGCCGGTGGCGATCCACCAGCACGTTGTGCGCTATGCGGAACAGCCATGCCGCAAACGGGCTCCCCCGGAACTGGTAGCCGGTAATGGCTTTCATCGCCTTCAGGAACACCTCTTGCGCGAGGTCTTCCGCTTCCGCAGACGAGCTTACCCGCACCAGCATGTAGCGGTACACGCGGTCATGAAACGCCTCGTAGAGCTGGCTGAACGCTCCACGGTTGCCCTCTTGCGCCCCGCGTACCAGGGCGTCGATGTCGTCCACGCGGCCTCCGGCCTCAGTCCTTGGGCTTATTATCTCCAAAGGCAGGCTTAATGCCCCGTGCATACTATAAAACGTTTGCGTCACCAACAGGGAAGGCCCCTTTCCGCGTTGCCCAACAGAGTTCTACAATTGTTCCGACGGATTCCTGCGCAATGGTGTTTCCAAATGGCCTATGGCCAGTTAGCCTAGAGCAGGCCGTCTATAGAGGAGAACGTGCCAGAAGCAAAAAGGATGAGGTTTTCTTTAAGGCCCCTTGGGCATGACGATATTCCGCAGGTTGAAGAGGTCGAAAAGAGTGCTTTCCCTACGCTATGGCCCCTCACCTCCTTTGAGCGCGAACTGAAGAACCATCTGGCCTGCTATCTCATTGCCTGGGAGCCGCTTCAGGAGGGAATAGTCCTGCCACCTCGTCCACCGCGCCGCCACACGTGGCTGCAGCAGTTAGCCGGCCGGTGGGGCCTGGAAGCGCCACGCCCGGAGCCGCTGCACCCGCCCAAGCAGCGCGTTGTCGGGTATGTTGGGGTCTGGTTCATGACAGACGAGGCACATATTGTGTCCCTAGGCACGCAGGAAGAGTACCGCCGCCAGGGTATCGGTGAGCTCCTCCTGATTAGTAGCATTGAACTGGCGTACCTACACCGTTCCCGTCTGGTGACGCTGGAAGTGCGCGCCAGCAACGCCGCTGCCCAGGTGCTGTACGTGAAGTACGGCTTCGCGCGCGCGGGCGTCCGCCGCCGCTACTACACAGACAACCGGGAAGACGCCGTCATCATGAGCACTCCGCCCATTGACACGCCCGAATACCGGGCACATTTCGTGGGCTTAGTCCTGGAGCATCAGACCCGCTGGGGCGCCTGTGAACGCATCCTGCAGCCCGCCGCTAGCAGCTAACCCCCGCCTTCTTCGACTCCGTTCGGAATCCGGGCAGATTACCAGGGCGATCTCTTTATTCCCATAACTCACAGTGTCATACTCTCGTGCTCCAGACCCCAAGATTGTCTACGGAGCCCCTCCACATTTTGCCCTCGGCTTCATCCCATTCCAAGACCAGCAGCGAAAGGCAAATACCCTCCGCCTCCTACAATCTATACTATTATGTAAATCGACATTTATATGGTGCCCTCGCCGCGCAAGTGCGTTATAGTGCTATGCAACCACTGTGTGATTCTTGACACAAGCTGGTCACTTCCCTATACTTTCGCTCTTAGTGGAGGCGTCATGCAGTTCGATGTCGCGCAGCTCCTCAGAGAGCCGATTGGCTCAGAGCGCGCTTATACAATTCCTTCGGAGATACTCGCCCTGGAGCCTGAGCAAACCGCCCAGGCCGGTGGCGAAGTTCGCGTCACCCGCACGGACAAAGGTGTCTGGGTGCACGGCAGCATTGACGCCATCGTGGCCACGCAGTGCAGTCGGTGCCTTAAAAACGTCACAGAGCGCCTGTCCTTTGATCTGGATGAAGAGTACCTGCAGCGCCTGGATCTGGTGAGCGGTGCTCCCGTTTCGGAGGACGACACTGACCTGGACTCCTTCAAGCTTGACGATCGGCACACGCTCGACCTGCGGGAGGCAATCCGACAGTACATCATCGCGAGCCAGCCCATGAGCCCGGTCTGCAAGGCAACATGCACAGGTCTCTGCCCGCAGTGCGGAACAGACTTGAATAGGCGCCAGTGTTCTTGCTCTAGGGAGCAGACAGACTCACAGCTAGACCCAAGGTGGTCAGCCCTTCGGGAGCTGATGCCCAAGAACCAGAAGACGAATCAAGTCCAACGTCAAGTAAGGTAGAAGAGAAAAATGCCACCACTGCCAAAACGGAAACTGTCGGCCTCCAAACAGCGCTCCCGTGCGGCGCACTACAAGGCGCAGCCCATGGGCATCGGCGAGTGCGCGCAATGCCACCAGCCCAAGCTGTTGCACCGCGTATGCCCTAGCTGTGGCTACTATAAGGGGCGCGAAGTGATCGCCCACGCTGCGCCAGAGCGCGGTTAGACCCATCGGTTCTTCCACCGATGGGTCTATGGCCCACGGCACTCCATGAAAAAAGGATGGTGTCAGCCCTTGAACGAAGCCATGCAGGCCACAGAACCCAGCGTAGGAAAAGTCGCCTTCCTGTTCCCAGGCCAGGGAACCCAGCAGGTCGCCATGGGACGGGACCTGGCTGAAGCATCACCCGCCGCAAGGCAGGTATTTGAGGAAGTTGACGAAGCCCTTCACTGCAACATGAGCAAGCTTATTTTTGAGGGGCCTGAGCCCGAACTGCTCAAGACCTCCAACGCCCAGCCCGCCATTCTCGCCGTCAGCATTGCCGCTCTGCGCGCGCTGTGGGAAAAGCAGGGGGACAAGTTTCCAATCCCTGACTTTGTCGCCGGCCATAGCCTGGGCGAGTTCTCCGCCCTTGTTGCCGCCGGCGCCCTGGATCTGGCGGACGCCGCCAAGCTGGTGCGCGCGCGCGGCAACGCCATGCAACAGGCATCCGAGACCGTTCCCGGCGGCATGGCCGCCATCCTTGGCCTGGACGAGCTTACTGTCGAGGAAGTCTGCCAGGAGACCGGCGCTCAGATCGCCAACATCAACGCCCCGGATCAGATCATCATCGCCGGTGACCGCCTGGCCATGGCGCAGGCCATCGACCTGCTCACCGCCCGCGGCGCCAAGCGCGCCATCGCCCTGCAAGTCGCAGGTGCGTTCCACTCCAAGCACATGGGCCTTGCCGCGGCCGCATTTACGGAAGCCCTCAACGCAACTCCGCTGCACACCCCCAAGGTTCCCGTCATCGCTAACGTAGTCGCGTGGCCCCTTAACTCCGCGAATGAAGTGCGCTACGCGCTGCAAAAGCAACTAGTGAGTTGCGTCCAGTGGCATCGCTCGGTACAGTATATGAACACGGCAGGGGTGGCGAAGGCCTACGAGTTTGGCCCCGGGCGCGTCCTGTCAAACCTAATGAAACGAGCAACCCCAAATGTCCGCACGTTCAACGTCAGTGACGTCTCGAGCCTCCAGGCAACCCTCGGCTAGCCTGCAGGCCGACATGCCCTTTGTCCCAAATCCACATGACATTCAGGACGATGACCTCGACTTTGGTATTAGCCTGTCACCTCGCAGACAGGCACGCGCCATTGCCGTGGGCGTCCTCTATGAGCTCGATTTAGTCCAGCACTCGGCTACTAACGCTCTGGCATGGAGCGTGGCTCCCACCCAAGCACCTGAAGAGACACTCCAATTCGCACGAGACCTTGTAGACGGCGTCCTGGCTCACACAGATGCTTTGGACAAACAGATCCAGCAACTAGCGCCCGCATGGCCAGTTGCGCAACTCAGCCCAATAGACCGGAACCTGCTCAGGCTGGCAATCTATGAGGTAACCCTGGCGTCCGGAACGCCGCCCAAGGCGGCCATCAACGAGGCTGTGGAACTCGCCAAGCTCTACGGCAGTGAAAGCTCCCCGCGGTTCATCAACGGCGTCTTGGGTTCTATCATGGACAAGGCCAAACGATAATCCCTGCCACCTGTTGAGCACACTCTAGACAAAAAACCGGAGGACGAAAACAAATGGCAACCACGTACGAGCGCGTCAAGAAGGTCGTGGTGGAGCGGCTGGGTGTAGACGAAGCAAAGGTTAACATGGAAGCCTCATTTGCTGACGACCTCAACGCAGACTCGCTGGACCTGGTGGAGCTCATCATGGCATTGGAAGAAGAGTTCTCCGCCAACGGCAAGGCTATGGAAATCTCTGACGAAGAGGCCGAGAATATCCACACCGTCAAAGAGACTGTGGAGTTCATTGACGCCAAACTGAAGGCCATGTAGCCAGTAGTTCAAACGCCTCTCGTGGGCCAGGCGGCGTTGCCTGGCCGGATGCTATTAATACCATGCGGCCCGGTTGTCATGCTTCGGCAGCGGCCTCAGTGAAGCAGAGCGGGACCCTGAGTTGCTGACTCCAAGCCTGGCCGAGGGGCCGAACGGGCATCTTGGGTTGCGGGTTCCCGTCTAAAGATTCAGGATGACAACCAGGGGTGGACCCAATGGGCTACCAGCGCATCGAAGACCAGCTCCACGTTGTCACGCAGCGCGGCGAGGTAGGCTTCATTCCGTACCTCACCGTAGGCTACCCGGATGTGCGCGCTACTGTGCTTCTAGTGGAAACGCTTGCCAAGGCAGGCGCCACCATTATTGAGCTTGGCATCCCGTTCAGCGACCCCCTGGCAGACGGCCCTACCATTCAGAAGGCCAGCCTCCAGGCCCTGCAACACGGCGTCAAAGTTGTTGACTGCCTGGATGTTGTTACCCAGGCCCGCAAACGCGGCGTCAAAACACCTCTCGTCTTCATGAGCTACTACAACCCACTCCTGGCCCACGGCTTGGCCAACATTGCCCACCTGGCCTGTCAGGCCGGCGCCGACGGCTTCATTGTGCCTGACCTGCCCACGGAGGAATCCGGCCCCTTCCACGACGCCTGTGCAGTGGAAGGCATGGCCCTCATTCCTCTTCTCACGCCTACCAGCAGCCCGGAGCGCGTAGCGCTCGGCTGCTCCAAAGCGCGCGGCTTCGTGTACTGCGTGAGCGTCACCGGCGTCACCGGAGCGCGACAGGACCTTGCGCCGGATATCCGGCCGCTGGTGGAATCTATCCGCAGAAGCACCAGCCTGCCAGTGGCCGTAGGCTTCGGCGTCTCGCGCAAAGAACACGTCGCTGCCGTGGGCCAGTTCGCGGACGCGGCGGTGGTCGGCAGCGCCCTCATAGACGTCATCGGCAAGTCGCCCAGGCGGCAGGTGCGTTCTCACGTTCAGGCCTTTGTGGCAGAATTAACCCACGTCAAAAAGAATGCGGAGCAGGTGCGACTATGACCCTGGCTTGCCGCGGCATCCGCGGGGCTACCACCGCTGAAGCCAACACTCGAGACGCCATCGCCAAAGCCACGCAGGAGCTCCTGGAAGAGCTTATCAAGGCGAACGACATCAGGCCTGAGAACGTCGCCGCCGCCATCTTCAGCACCACGCGCGACCTGACCGCCGCCTACCCTGCAACCACCGCGCGCGTGCACTTTGGCTGGACGCACGTGGCCTTCATGTCCACCCACGAGCAAGAAGTCCCGGACGACCTCAAGCACTGCATCCGCGTCCTGGTGCTGGTGAATACCGAGAAAAAACAAGAGGAAGTCCGCTTCGTATACCTGAAAGAGGCTGTAGCCCTGCGCAACCGGGGTGTGACGACCTCGTAAAAGGCGCAGCACAAATGAACGCAGCGATTGCTTCCCACCCGCTGCGTTGATTTATCCTTAAGGGCAGACAGCCCAAACGCATAGGTGACCGATGAAAGCCCTGGAAGAATTGAGCGCCATCAGGCCAGGCCATGACACCGCCATCATCGTCGGTGTGTTCGACGGCGTTCACCTGGGCCATCAACACCTGCTCCGCCAGTTGAGAGCCCGCGCACGGGAGCTGCATCTGCAAAGCACTGTCGTGACCTTCAAAAATCACCCACGAGAAGTCCTCCACCCGGAGATGGACGTCCCGGCTCTCTCCACCCTGGCGCGTCGTGTCAGCATCATGCACACGCTCGGCATCGAGCTTGTTGTGCCGCTGACATTTGACCTGGAGCTTTCTAACCTCACCGCCCGCCAGTTCCTGGACATTCTCTATGACAAGCTTCGCATGCGTGCGCTCGTCGTCGGCCCGGACTTTGCGTTGGGCCACAACCGGGAAGGCACCGCACCCGTGTTGCACACATTGGGCAAAGACATAGGGATCCATACCAGCCAGGTCACGCCGCTGCTGCTGGACGGCCGTCAGATCAGCAGCACCGAAATCCGCCGCTACCTGGCGGAAGGCGATGTGGTCACCGCTGCGCGCTACCTAGGCAGGCCCTACTGCCTGGAAGGCCGCATTGTGCATGGCGACCGCCGTGGTTCCGATTTGGGTTACCCTACCACCAATCTGCAGGTGGAGCCCGGCACCTCTATTCCTAAGAACGGCATCTACGCCACCTGGGTCTCCGTCAAAGGCAAACGCTACCCCTCCGCCACCAGCATCGGCGTGCGCCCCACGTTTGGTGAAAGCCTTGGACGCACCATTGAAACGTTCATCCTGGACTTCAGCGATGACATCTACGGCCAGCCCATGAGCCTGGAATTCGCTCGGCGCCTGCGTGACGAGCTGAAGTTTGACTCCCCAGAAGCCCTCATCTCCCAGATTGACCGTGACGTTGCCGACACTAAAATTGCGCTCAGCCTGTCCGACTGGATGCTGGAGATGTCCCCGCTCCGGTGGAGACAATAACCCCCTGCCGTGCGCTCTTGCCGGGAAGCGCTACTATGGAAGCGCCGCATCGGCCCTGAGAAGCCAGGCCAGGAAGTCCGATCGGCCTACGACGGCCCATCAGGTCTGCAAGCTGTCTTGGACTCTCCGCCGGACATTGTGCTCCTGGATATCGGCATGCCGGGCATGGACAGCTACGCAGTGGCAAAGAAGCTCCGCGAATAAGAGGCGCTCAAAAACGTTGTGCTGGTCGCCTTAACCGGCTACGACCAGGAAGCCAACCTGCGTAACTCTCGCGACGCAGGGTTCGAATTCCACCTGGCCAAGCCGGTTACCGTTGGGTCGCTGCGCCAGCTCTTGCAGTCCGTCAAGGAGTTGAAGAGCTCGCGGGAGGGGGGGGGTAACGCAACGCCCTTACAAAATCACAAAGGCCTTGACACATCTCTAACATCCTGCTAATAATCAGTACAATGAATACCTTGAACGGGTTTTTCTATTACTTCTGGTTTACAGACGCCCGCCATAGGGAGGCTGCCTCGTAGCGTAGTTTTTCAACCGAGCGCTCGCGAAGCCCTCCCATACGGAGGGCTTTTATTTTGGCATTCAGCAATAACAGAAAGGAAGCCTCCATGACACAGATTTACGACGTCAATGTCAAAAATATCCAAGCTCTTCCCACGCCCAGGGAGTACCTGGAATCCTTGCCCATCACCGACGCCGTTGCAGAGACCGTCCGCAGGGGCCGCCGCCAGATTGCGGATATTATGTCCGGCAAAGACAAGCGCATGCTCGTCATCGTCGGCCCGTGCTCCATCCATGACCTCAAGGCCGGCACCGAGTACGCGAACCGCCTGAAGGAACTTGCCCGGCGCTATGAGGACCAGATGCTTGTGTCCATGCGCGTGTACTTTGAGAAGCCGCGCACCACGGTAGGGTGGAAGGGCATGGTCTACGACCCCCACATGAACAGCACGTACGACATCACCACCGGCCTGCGCATGGCCCGTGAGTTCTTGCTCAACGTGGGCGCAATGGGCCTGGCGGCCGCCACCGAGTTCGTGGACCCCATCACACCGCAATACATCGCTGACCTCGTCTCCTGGGGCGCCATTGGCGCGCGCACGGCTGAGAGCCAGACGCACCGGGAAATGGCCAGCGGCCTGAGCATGCCCATCGGCTTCAAGAACGGCACCGGCGGCAGCGTGCAGCTTGCCGTGGACGGCGTTGTCGCTTCCCAGGCCGCGCACGCTTTTCTGGGTGTGGACGGCAACGGCAAGGCGTCCATCGTTATGACCAAGGGCAACCCCAACTGCCACATCGTCCTGCGCGGCGGCTCCCGTGGCCCCAACTATGACGCCACCTCCATCGCCGACGCTGTTGCTCTTCTGAAGTCAGCCAAGGTGCGGACGCAGCTCATCGTGGACTGCTCCCACGCCAACTCCAACAAGGACCACACCCGCCAGGCCGCCGTCTACCGCGACCTGCTCAAGCAGCGCCTAGCCGGCAACGAGGACATCGTCGGCATCATGCTGGAAAGCCATCTGAACCCCGGCGCGCAGAAGCTGGACGAGCGCGACCCCTCCAAGCTCAAGTACGGCGTCTCCATCACCGATGCCTGCATCGGCTGGGACGAGACCGCCGCTCTGCTGGCCGAGTCCTATGAAACCCTCAAGTCACGGCAGCAGGTCAGCGCGGGGCGGTAACACTCGCCAAACGTCTGCACGTACAGACCGTAGGGGCGCAGCATGCTGCGCCCCTACGGTTGTTAACACGCCCCGTCCGCTACAATATCCCTAGCCAGCCAAACCCAAAGAGGCGCCATGCTAGACCAAGCCACCATCCACAAGCTCACCCGCCGGGGCGTCGCTGAAATCGTCTCTGAAGAGGAGTTCGTCAGGCTCCTCCAAGCGGGCGCGCCCCTGCGCCTCAAGATGGGCTTCGACCCATCCCGCCCGGACTTGCACCTGGGACACGTCGTCGGGCTGCGCAAGCTGCGGCAGTTGCAGGACATTGGCCACCAGGTCGTGCTCGTCGTCGGCGACTGGACGGCGCAGATCGGCGACCCGTCCGGCCGCTCCGCCACCCGCACCATGCTCACCGCGGAAGAGGTGAGGTCCAACGCCCTCACGTACATGGAGCAGTTCTTCCGCATCGTGGACAAGCAGAAGACCGAAGTCCGCTGGCAGACCGAGTGGTTCGGCAAGTTCACGCTGAAAGACGTGGTGCGACTCACCGCCAAGTTCACCGTCGCCCAGTTCCTCCAGCGCGAGGACTTCCGCAAGCGCTTCGACGCCGGGCACCCCATCGCCATCACGGAGCTGCTCTATCCGCTCATGCAGGCGTACGACTCCGTCGTCATCCGCTCAGACGTGGAGTTCGGCGGCACGGATCAGAAGTTTAACCTGCTGGTGGGCCGGGAGCTGCAGCAGATGCAGGGCATGCGGCCGCAGCAGTGCTTCATGGTGCCCATCCTCGTCGGCATAGACGGCGTCCAGAAGATGTCCAAGAGCCTCAGCAACTACATCGCCGTTGACGAGCCGGGCGCCGACCAGTACGGCAAGGTCATGTCGCTGCCCGACGCTGAAATCGTCCCGTACTTTGAGCTGCTCACCGACACGCCGGACGCCGAGCTTGCCGAGATGCGCGCGCACATCGCGGGCGGCGCCGTCAACCCCATGACGCTGAAAAAACGCCTCGCCCACGAAATCGTCCGCATGCTGCACGGCCCCGAGGACGCGCAGGCGGCGCAGGAGCACTTTGAGCGCGTGCATCAGCAGGGGGACATTCCAGCCGACATCCCCACCTACGCCTTCAACGGCGCGCCCCTCGTAGACGTGCTCGTCAGCGCAGGCCTCGCCGCCAGCAAGAGCGAGGCGCGGCGGCTGGTCGCCCAAAAGGCGGTTGAGGTGAACGGCGCCGCCGTTTCCCCAGAGACACCGCCAACCTTGAAAGCCGGCGACGTGATCCGCGTGGGCAAGCGGCGGTTCGTGAAGCTAGGCTAGCTGACTCCGAACATGTCATTTGCCAAGCCACAGTTGAGAACAGTAATTGCCGTCGCCCTTGCTGCCGTCGGCGCGCCAATTATGATCTGGGGTGCCATCGGCTTCATCTCCGTCATACGCACCTACAACGGCATCCATGACACCCTCGTCCGTTTCTACCTGACCCTCATCGTCATCGGCATCCTCACCCTGGCCGCAACCCTCGCGCTCTGGCTCATCCCCAAGTACCGCCATCCCCAATAGAACCGCCAAGCGTGCATGCTCTCAAGCTTGGATGGCTTATCGGCTATGTAGGTCAATGCTGGTCACTTGCGCAGCAATGCTTGCAGTGCGAAGTCCTGCTGCAAAGTCAGGGCGCATATATGCCTGGGGCAACAGGGCGTGCCCCCTCACGACATACGTCCACGGTTTGGTGACTTTTGCCCTGCGTTATGGAACGCGCAGTGCTACAATAAGCCCCGATATCCTGCGGCCAAATACACCCACAAAAAAGAGGAGCACATCGTGCCTGTAAACCTTCGAATTCCCGGCCCTACCCCGTGCCCCGAGGACGTCCTCCAGGCTGGGGCCAAGCCCATGATGAACCACCGCGGCCCTGAGTTCCGCGACATCATGTTCCGCACCCACACGCGCCTTCAGACCGTCTTCCAGACCAAGAACGACATCATCATGCTGACGACCTCCGGCACCGGCGGCCTGGAAGCTGCCGTTGCCAACATCGTCTCCCCCGGCGATAGGGTGCTCTGCGTCAGCATCGGCGCGTTCGGCGACCGGTTCACGCAGATCTGCGAGGCGTACGGGGCTAAGGTCACCAAGATGCAGGTGCCCTGGGGCCACGCGGCCAACCCCGACGAAATCGCCAAGGCGCTTGACGCTGACCCCTCCATCAAAGCCGTCACCGTCACCCACAATGAGACCTCCACCGGCGTCACCAACGACATCGCGTCCATCGCCAAAGTCGTGAAGGGGCACGACAAGCTCATCCTCGTCGACGCTGTGAGCAGCCTGAGCTGCATCCCCGTCCTTGTGGATGCGTGGCAGTGCGACGTGGTCGTCACCGCGTCCCAGAAGGGCTTCATGGTGCCCCCCGGCCTCGCGTTCGTCAGCGTCAGCGCCGCCGCGTGGGAGGCCAACAAGGCCGCCAAGTCGCCGCGCTTCTACTTCGATTTCAAGCGTCACAAGGACTCCCTTGCCAGGGGCGAGACGCCGTGGACGCCTGGTATGTCGCTTTTCTTCTCGCTTGACCTTGCGCTGGACAAGCTGCTCAAAGAGGGCATGGAAAACGTCTACGCCCGCCACGCGTCCATCGCGAAGCACACCCGCAAGCAGATTAAGAGCATCGGCTGCACGCTGTTCTGCGCCGACCCAAAGTTCGCGTCCAACACCGTCACCGCCATCAACGCGCCCGCGGGCATCGACACCAACAAGCTGGTGGAAATCCTGCGCAAGGAAGAAAACACGGTCGTCGGCGAAGGTCAGGCCGCGCTCAGCGGCAAAATCTTCCGCCTCGGGCACATGGGCTACGTCACACAGAAAGATTTGGATGACGCGATTCAGGCCGTCAAGCGCGCGCTCGCCAAGATGGGCGCCCAGGTGCCTGCCTAGCATTAACAAACAATCCCCTCTCCTTCGGAATGGGAGAGGGCTAGGGTGAGGGAAGTCTCCTCCATGCTTACATGGCGAGGAGAGATCACGAACGGAGTGACAATGTTCAGAATCCTCGTCGCTGACCCACTGCATGATGCCGCCGCTCAGATGTTCAAGCAGCACGCCGACATCCAGCTCGATACCAAGCTCAAGCTGCCCAAGGCCGACCTCCTGAAAATCATCGGCGACTATGATGCACTCATTGTCCGCAGCGAGACGCAGGTCACCGCGGACGTGCTGAAGGCGGGCCACCGTCTCCAGGTGGTCGCGCGCGCAGGCGTTGGCGTAGACAACATCGACCTGGACACCGCCACGCAACAGGGCATCGCAGTGGTGAACGCGCCCACGGGCAACACCATCGCCGCCGCCGAGCACACTATCGCGCTGATGATGGCGATGGCGCGCAACATCCCACAAGCCGATGCCTCCATGAAGCGGGGCGAGTGGAAGCGCGGCGACTTCATGGGCATCGAAGTGAAGGGCAAGACGCTCGGCATCGTCGGCCTGGGCCGCGTCGGCTCCGAGGTCGCGAAGCGCGCCCAAGGCATGCAGATGCGCACCATCGGCTTTGACCCATACGTTCCCGCCGAGGCCGGCCAGCGCATGAACGTTGAGCTCATG
The DNA here is from genome assembly GCA_009692665.1 of Dehalococcoidia bacterium. Lineage (GTDB taxonomy): Bacteria > Chloroflexota > Dehalococcoidia > Lucifugimonadales > SHYT01 > SHYT01. The sequence goes on from SHYT01000006.1 coordinate 66,167, forward strand.
ACGCTGGAAAAAATGATTACCGAGTGTGATTTCCTGACCATCCACACGCCGCTTACCCAAGGCACTAAGAGCCTCATCGGCGCAAAAGAGCTTGCGTCCATGAAGAGGGGCGCGCGTCTGCTGAATGTGGCGCGCGGCGGCCTCATCGACGAGCAGGCGCTCGTGGATGCCGTGAACAGCGGCCACATCGCCGGCGCCGCCATTGACGTGTACCCTGAGGAGCCGCCTAAAGAGTACGGCCCTCTTTTCAAGCACCCCAAGATCATCACCGTCCCTCACCTTGGCGCGTCCACCGTGGAAGCGCAGGCAAGCGTGGCCAAGGAAGCCGTGGAGCAGCTACTCTTGGTGCTGCGCGGCCAGCCCGCCCGCTGGACGGTCAACGTCCCGTTCATCCCCATCGAGGCGCAGCAAGCGCTTGGGCCGTACTTGGAAGTCGGCACCATGCTCGGCCGCATTGCTGTCCAGCTTGCGGAAGGCCAGTGGACTTCCGTCACCCTCCGCTACGAAGGCGAAATCGCCAGCTTCAACACGGCCATGCTTAAGTCAGCAGCGCTCATCGGCCTGCTCCAACCCGTCGTCTCTGAGCGCGTCAACCTGGTGAACGCACCCATCCTGGCGCAGCAGCGCGGCCTGCGTGTGGAAGAGCACAAGGGCCCGTCTGAGGAACAGTACCCCAGCCTGCTCACGCTCGAGGTTGCCTCTTCAGAAGGCACGCTCATCCTGAGCGGCACGTTTGGACGGGGCAAAGTCCACATCGTTCGCGTGGGCCAATCGTGGCTTGACGCCGTGCCGGACAGCCCATATATGTTGTTCACGGACCACCGCGACCGACCCGGCCTCATCGGCGCGTTCGGCACTATCATGGGGCAGCACGACGTGAACATCAGCTTCATGGAGGTTGGCCGCTTGGAGGCTCGGGGCGCCGCCACCATGGTCATCGGCGCCGATAACCCCATCCCGCCTGAGGTGCTCGCCAAGCTCCGCGCCATCCCCGGCGTCAAGAACGTCAAGCTTGTCACCCTCGCCAACGGCGCGCCAGACGCCTCAGTACGAAGGGACTAACGCTCTGGGTCGTTACCATTCTAAGTCCGCAGCGGCAAAGTGAAGCCGAGCGGAACCCCGAGCGGAGTCGAAGGGAATCTGGAGTGGGGAAGCATCCGGCAGCCAGCCACAGTGGTATTATCCGTTCGTGGTGCGGAGCCGCAGCGGAGTCCCGCTGGAAGTCGGGGAGCTTGTCGAATCCATGAACGGACGCCACCTCTCTTAACAGACAGCCTACCAGCGTCCTGCACATCTTCAGCACACGCGGAGTGAAGCGGAGCGGAACCCGACTCAGCTCCGAGTAGGGGGTGCGCACGTGGCGCAAAACAACGAGCCCAACAATCAGCCAGGCGGCCCGCAAAACCCTGAGAGCTCCGGCCTCGTACCCCCATCCGGCACGCCGTACGTCGCCGCGGGCACCGGCATCAACGCCTCACTCGCCCGGCTCCGTCTGCTCATCCGAAGCATTGAGCAAAGGCAGCAGGAATCGCAGCGCCGCCTCAACGTGCTGCGCCAGCAGTTCCGGCGCATCCCAACGCTCGCCGTCAACAGCCCGCTCAACGTGGAGACCTATCTGGCTGCCACGGCCGAGTCGCGCCGCTGCATCGCTAACCTTGAGTTGGAAGTGCAAGACCTGAAGCTGCTGCACACGCACGCCCAGCGAGAACTGTACACGCTAGAGCTGACCATCCGCATCCAGCACAATCAGGCCGACCTGGCGCACCTCAAAGAGCAGGCCCGCTGGGACGACCGCCCGGAGCTTGCCGAAGAAATTAAACGCCTGGAATCATTGGCGCAAGATTACGCGCTGGAAGCCGGCCGCAGCATCACCAGCGCAGAGCTACCCACGCTGGAGCCGCCTGTGCGGTAGCGGCGCGCTTCGATTCCAACGATTTTGCGCTCCCGCGTATGATGAAGACGCATTGCTGATGTTACGCACATCAGATAAGTCTTCGAGGTGCGCATGTTGCATTTGGGAACCAGCGTCATAGAAATCATCGCCCGCACCCTGGTTATCTATGTGGTCGTCGTCATTGGGCTACGGCTCATAGGGAAGCGCGAGTTGGGGCAGATGACGCCATTCAACCTGGTGCTCATCCTGCTCATCGCAAACTCAGTGCAGAACGCCATGGTAGGCCCAGACACCTCGCTCGTCGGCGGACTGATAGCCGTCTCGGTCTTGCTCACGGCAAACACCGTCATGTCGCGGTTTGAAAACTGTATTCCCTGGATTACACCGGGCCGTGGAAGGCACGCCCACGTTGCTCATTGACGACGGCAAGTTCATCATGGACAACCTGCGGCGTGAACGGATTCTGGAAGACGACATCATGATGGCCATACGGGAGCACGGGCTTCTAGAAGTCGCGGCAGTGAAGATGGCAGTGCTGGGAACGGACGGGACCATCAGTATCGTCCCCGGCGACGCCAAACTGATCCGTACGCGAAAGCTCCCGCGTTTCGTATGAGACCAGAAGTAAGCGACCCGGTTATTCGTCCAGCGTCCTAAGCACGATGCCCGTCGGCAGCTTGGGGTAAAAGAACGTGGCTTTGGGGGGCAGCCGCTGGCCCTTGGACACCAGCCGCCGGAACAGGCCCAGCGGAATGGCGCGCACCAGAAACGCCATCTGCGCCTCGCCCTTCTCTAACAGCGAGGCCACCTCGTCTAGCCCGTGCGGAAAGCTCAAGTGGCTGGGCGCCGCCTCGCCGAGGGCGGGGTCAATGACGGCGCGGTGCAACACCCACGGCTCGCACTCGCGGAACTCGGGGATGGGCGGGGTGGGCATCTGCGCGTCAGGCTTCAGCCGAAGCAGCGTCGCCTTGCGTCCGCCGTCCTCGAGTACACCTACTGCACATATGCTTTCGCCTTGCACTTCCAGTGCGTCCGTCAGGGAGCGGGCTGCCTGGCTTGCGTCCTGCCACCGCGTGCTGGAGCGCACGTCAAACGCCGCCTCCCACTTTGTTCGCAGCGCGGCCATCTGCGCCGGGCTGAGGTCACGAAGGACGCGGTGGAACGATTGCACGTGCAGCCCCGGGTCCTTCATATCTATGAGGCTCATCATGATCTGCTTGGCGCCCTGGTCGTTCTTGCCTGCGCCCCGAGAGAAAGCCAGCGCCGTCTCGTAGCGGTGGTGGCCATCTGCAATAAATAATTGCTGGCGGTCAAACGCCACCCGCAAGTGCGCGTGGACCGCCGTGTCGGTGATGGCCCACAGCTTGTAGCGCACGCCGCCGGTGCTGAAGGTGCCGGTCGCAGGCTTCACAGTCTTCATCTGGTGGTCAAGCGCCTGGCGGATATCACCGGGGTCTTCGTAGAGCACCATGACGGGACTGATGTTGGCGTGTACAGCTTCCATCAGCCTCATGCGGTCGGCCTTGGGGCCGGACGTGGTCTCCTCGTGTGGGAGGATGACGCCGCGCTCAAACGGCTCCAGCGTCACCGCGGCGAACAGCGCCAGACGTCGGAGCCTTTGGCCCTCGGCCTCAAAGCTCTCTTCTATTAAATAGAAAGCGGGCTTATCCTCTCGCGCCAGCACACCCTGCTCACGCCAGGTGCGGAGCAATGCCGCCGCGCGGGTGTAGACGTTGTCACCGTCATTGTCCGTGGGCCTTGGCTTGCCGAACTCCAGTTGCACGACGTTGTGCGGGCTCATCCGGTGCAGGTCGTCCTGTTGTGCGGGGCTTATAACGTCGTACGGAGGAGCGATGACCTGGGAGAGATTGGGGGCCGCCTGCTGGCTATACCGCCAGCCTCGGAACGGGCTTACCACTGCCATTTTGACTCCTTGTGGGGTACTCTAGAAGGGGCCCAGTACCTAGCAACGAGCGCCAGCGAACAGTATAGTTGGGGCCGTTGAGCGGCGTCCACGCCGCGACAGGCAAAGGATGCGGAATGGCCGTTGACCCCCAGAGCGCACCACAAAACGCACAGCGCGCCGTCGAGCTCCGGCGGGAGTTGAACTACCACAACTACCGCTACTACGTGCTCGATGCGCCGGACATCAGCGATGCTGCGTACGACACAATGATCCAGGAGTTGCGCGCTCTGGAGGAAAAGTTTCCGGAGCTGCGCACGCCCGACTCCCCCACACAGCGCATCGGTGCCCCGCCGCAGTCCGCCTTCGCGCAGGTCACGCACGGCATCCCGATGCTCAGCCTCGCCAACGCCTTTAACGGCGATGACCTGAGAGCATGGTACGAGCGGGCGCGTAAGCTCATCGGGCGCGACATGGAACTGACCAGCGAGCTGAAGATCGATGGCCTGGCCGTCTCGCTCATCTACCGCGACGGCGTGTACGTGCAGGGCGCCACACGGGGCAATGGCATTGTTGGCGAAGACATCACGCCCAACTTGCGCTCCGTGCGCGCGGTGCCGCTCCGCCTTCTGAAAGCCAAGCCTACGTTGATCGAAATCCGGGGCGAGGTGTATCTCACGCGCAAGGCGTTTGACCAGATCAACGCCAAGCGCGAAGCAGAAGGGCAGCCGTTGTTCGCCAATCCGCGTAACTGCGCCGCCGGCTCGCTCCGCCAGCTCGACCCGTCCGTCACCGCGTCGCGCCCGCTGGACATCTTCGTGTACGGCGTGGGCGCTGCCGAGGGCGTGAAGGTGCCGCAGACGCAGTGGGAGATGCTGACCTGGCTGCAAGAGAACGGCTTTAAGACCAATCCGAATAATCGGCACTGCCCCACGCTGGACGCGGCTGAGGAGTTCTACAACACATGGGACAAGGGCCGTGAAACGCTTGGCTACGACATTGACGGAGTAGTGGTCAAAGTGAATAACCGTGCGCTCTGGGATGAGCTTGGCGTGGTGGGCCGGGAGCCTCGCTACGCCGTCGCCGCAAAGTGGGCGGCGCACCAGGCAGTCACGCGGCTGCTGGACATCGGCATCAACGTGGGCCGAACCGGCTCGCTCAACCCATACGCAATTCTGGAGCCGGTCAGCCTGGCTGGCGTGACGGTGAAGCAGGCCACGCTCCATAACGAGGACGACATCCACCGCAAGGACCTCCGCATCGGCGACTGGGTCGTGGTAGAGCGCGCAGGCGAGGTTATTCCGCAGGTGGTCTCGCCGCTGACGGAGCGCCGCACCGGCAAGGAGCGCGAGTTTCGCATGCCCGAGAAGTGCCCGGTCTGCAGCGGCAACGTCGTCCGTGAGCCGGATGACGCCATGCACCGGTGCCTCAACGCCGCCTGTCCCGCGCAGGCCTTTGAGCGCCTGAAGCACTTCGTCTCCAAGGGCGCGATGGACATCGAGGGCTTGGGCGCGCAGTGGTGCCAGCAGTTGCTGGAGAACGGGCTGGTGCAAGACGTCGCCGGGCTGTACTCACTGACCAAAGAGCAACTGCTCACGCAGGAACGCATGGGCGATATCCTGGCAGGCAAAATCCTCAAGAACATTGAAGCGAGCAAGAGCCGCCCATTCGCGCGGCTGGTGTTTGCGCTAGGCACCTTCCACGTAGGCTCGGAGATTGCCGAACTGCTCGCCGCCGACTTCCCTGCTATGGACAAGCTGATGGCCGCCGGCGAAGCAGACCTCATGGGCGTCCCGGGCATCGGGCCAAAGATTGCGAAGAGCGTGGTGGACTTCTTCCAGGACCCGCCGAGCCGAGACCTGATTGCGCAGCTCCGCGCGGCCGGCGTCCGCATGGAAGGGGGTGCGTCAGCCAAGCCCAGGACGGGGCTGCCGTTCAGCGGCAAGACGTTTGCGTTTACCGGCACCCTTTCCTCAATGACGCGCCCACAGGCCGAGGCGGCGGTAAAGGAGCTTGGCGGCGCAGCGGCGGACTCCGTTACCAAGAAGACCAGCTATGTAGTCACCGGCGCAGACTCGGGCGGCAGCAAGATGACCCAGGCCACCAAATTTGGGACGGAGCAGCTAAAGGAAGACGACTTCGTGAAGATGTTGGAAGACGCACGCCGCCAGATGAAGGACTCGGAATGAACCTGTGGCTGTGAAGCTCATCGTGGGGCTCAACAATCCGGGCAAGGACTACGAAGGCACCCGCCACAACGCCGGCGCCATGTGCGTGGAGCTTTTGGTACGGCGTCTTGGGCTGAAGCTGGAGCCCAAGACCGCCGCACGCGTGGCGCAAGGCGCCTTGCGGGGCCGGCAAATCATTCTGGCTACGCCGCGCACGTTCATGAACGCCAGCGGCGAGGCTGTGGGGCCGCTGACGAAGCAGTACGGCGTCAAACCAGCCGAACTTGTCGTGGCCTACGACGAGATGGACTTGCCGCTGGGCACAATCCGCCTGCGGCCGGACGGCAGCGCGGCAGGCCACAACGGCATCAAGTCCATCATCGCCGCGCTAGGCACCGACCAGTTCATGCGGATACGCATCGGTGTAGGGCACCCTCGCGGCGGCGACCGCATTCGTCATGTGCTAGGTAAGTTTTCGCCTGAGGAAGAGCCTGTTTTTCGAGATGCGCTGGAGCGAGCGGCGGACGCCATTGAGTGCCTGATTACCGAGGGCGTGGACGTTGCCATGAACCGCTTTAACAGGCGGCCCCCTGAAGAGCCGCAAGCTCCGCTGCCTCCTAAGCCCGAGTAGGTTATGTTAACTGCTTCGAGATATGCTAACCTTTCAGAAAGCCAAACGTTGTGGCTCTTAGCGCCACGTTCGTTAGACTTGTCTGACGGGCGAGCTTTGTCGTGTTCCGGCATGGCAGATTTGGACGAAGACACCCCAGTGGCGGAAGCGGTGGAAGCTTCGGGTGTATTCATAATTCCTTCACATTGTCCTGCTAGTGTTTTATTCGATTAGGTATCCAAAATAGAAAACTCCCTTGGGAGGGATCAATGGTCAGCCGTCACTATAAGCTCCTTACGTTAATTGGTGTCGTTATTTTCGTCGTTGTAGGCGCCGGGGTGTTTTTCGTGAAGCAAAAGCAGACCGCATCCGCCGCAACGGCAGCGCCGCAGACCACTGCTGTCCGAAAGGGCGTCTTGGTCGTGACCGTTGCCACCACGGGGGCCGTGCAGTATCCAACCCAGGCCAAGCTCCAGTTCCCAACCTCCGGCACCGTGCTCAGCGTGCCCGCTCAGGTTGGCCTGTCTGTGACGAAAGACCAAGTCCTTGCCAAGATGGACGACAAAACGTTGCAACTTGCCGTGCTGAAAGCCCAAAGCGACCTTGGCAACGCCCAAACCTCTTTAAAGGACTACCTAGACGGCTTCTCCGACGTCCAGATTCTCAAGACAAAAGCCTCAGTTACCAGTGCCCAGGCCGGACTCCTAAAAGCCCCGAAAGACCTGGCCAATTACAAGTCCACCGGAGCCGCTACCGCTCAAGCAGCCGTCGCCAAAGCCCAGACTGATTCTCAGACAGCCAAGGTGGCACTGGATCTTGCAAAGAGTGGCGCCCCCGGCAACGCCGTCCGCGATGCGCAGGACGCGCTGACAAAGGCCAAGGCCGACCTCCAGAATACACAGACGAATAACGAGCTCAGCTTGGCGCAGGCCCAACGCGCCCTCAAAATCGCGGAGGACGCCTACAAGGACCTCATCTACCGGCTATACCGCTTGAACTTTAACACGCCGCAACTGCTGCACGCTGACCTGACTGTGTACGTGACCCCCTTTCTGCTGCAGACCCAAGATACCGTCATCATCCCGCTAAACGTGCTGGACGCCTGGAATGCGGCGAGTGACACGCTCAAGAGACTTGACGTGACCACCACGCAAAACACAACAAGTCTGACCACCGCCCAAAAAACGGTGGCGCTCACCCAGCAAACACTGGATACCGCCTTCGCTGCCGACCCGAACAACCTGCAGTCAAGGCAGATTGCTTATGACCAGGCGCAGACTACACTGTTCATCGAGAATGAGAACGTGCGGAAAGCAGATGCTGGCTTGGACCCCATCCAGATGGCGAACCTGACCGCTGGAGTGGACAACGCGGTGGCCACAGTAGCGATTGCGCAAGACAACCTGGCCAAGCTGCAGGCCGGACCGGATCCAAACAAGAAGAACAGCCTGGACACCTCCATCGCCAACGCGCAGCAGCAGCTCCAGGTCGCCAAGGACAACCTGGCGGCAGCCACCATGAAGGCGCCATTCGACGGCATTGTGAGCACCGTGAACGTGAGCGTTGGCGACACAAACTCAGTTATCACGACGAGCGGCGGCGGAACCGGCGCGGGCATCGTCATGATTGACCCGAAGAGCGCGCAGGTAAACGCGACCGTAGACGAGATTGACGTGACCAGCCTGAAAGTGGGTATGCCGGTGGCCTTGAAGGCGGACTCGCTGCCTGGGAAGACCATCCAGGGCAAGCTTGCTTCCATTGCGCCGGTAGCTACTGTGACGCAGGGTGTGGCATCGTACTCCATCGCGATTGAGTTCCTGAATCCGGCGGACTCCGCGCTCGTCAGGGGCGGGATGTCTATGAACGCGCAGATTGTGACCGTCAACAAGCAGGGCGTTTTGCTGGTGCCGGTTACGGCGCTGCAGACGTCCGGCCGTGGCCGCACAGTCCAGGTGATGGAGAACGGTGTGGCAACGCCGAAGACCGTCACCGTGGGCTCCACCAACGCCCAGGTTGCGGAGATCACTGACGGCGTAAAGGAAGGCGACCTGGTCATCATCCCAACGCGCACGACGACGACCGCAGGAGCCAATACCACGCGCATCCCCGGCGTCGGCGGATTTGGCGGGCCTGGCGGCGGCGGCGGATTTGGCGGGCCTGGCGGCGGCGGCGTGTTCATCGGCGGCGGGCCGGGGCGGTAAGGAGATGGCTTTAATGACGACACCCCTTGTCGGCGCGGGCCGAGCCTCCACCGAGCCCGTGGTGCGGCTAGAAGGCCTGACCAAGATATACAAGACGGGCGGCGGCGAAGTGCGAGCGCTCAACGGCATCTCCTTTATCATTAACCCCGGCGAAATGGTGGCGCTCATGGGCCCCAGCGGCTCCGGCAAGTCCACGCTCATGAACATCCTGGGCTGCCTGGACCGCGCCACGGACGGGAAGTATTTCCTGGACGGGGTTGACGTGTCCAAGCTGAGCGACGGGGAACGGGCCGACATCCGCTGCAAGCGCATTGGGTTTGTGTTCCAGAGCTTCAACCTGATTCCGAGGCTGTCCGCGCTGGACAACGTGGCGCTGCCCATCATGTACTCGGACGCGAAGACCAAGTCGCACGAGCGGGCGATGGCGGCGCTGGACAAGGTTGGGCTGGCAAAGCGCGCGCATCACCGGCCCAGCCAGATGTCCGGCGGCGAGCAGCAGCGCGCGGCAATTGCCCGCTCGCTGGTGAATCACCCTTCGTTTATTTTGGCGGACGAGCCGACGGGCAACCTGGACTCGCGCACCAGCAGCGAAATCATGACGGTGTTCCGGGAGCTGCAAGACCAAGGCATCACGGTGGTCGTCGTGACGCATGAGGCTGACATCGCTGAGTGGTGCGGGCGGACGATATTCATTCGCGATGGCGAGCTCCTTCGGGACGAGCGCCATACGCCGCGGGCGGTGAACGCATGACACCACTAGACGCACTGAAGACCGCGTACCGCTCCCTCACGGGGTCGGCGCTGCGCTCCACGCTGACGGTGCTGGGCATCGTCATCGGCATCACATCCGTGATTGCGCTCATGTCCGTTGGGCGAGGCGCTTCCGCGCAGATCACCAGCCAAATCGAGAGCATTGGCACGAACCTGTTGTTTGTGTCCCCCCTGCAAGCCACATCAAGCGGCGCCAGGGGCACGGGCGAGGTGGTGGCCTTGACACTGGACGACGCCAAGGCGCTCGCAGACCCGACGAGGGCGCCGAGCATTGCTGCCGTGGCGCCGCAGGTGGGCGCGGGTGGGCAGCTCATTGTCGGCTCCAATAACATGCGTGCGCAGATTACCGGCGTGACGCCGGAGTTCGCTGTCATTCGCAATTACCAGCTTCAGTCCGGGGATTTCATCACCGAGCAGCAGAACACAAGCCGCCAACTGGTGATGGTCATCGGCGCGACGGTGGCGACAACACTGTTCCCGAACGGGGATGATCCTGTAGGGCAAAACATCCGCATCAACAACCGGACTTTCCAGGTGATTGGCGTGCTGCAGGCCAAGGGCGGGAACGCGCTGGGCAACCAGGACAGCGCGGTGTATGTGCCACTCAACACGGCGCTGGTGCGCCTCACCAACTCCAGATCCGTGCGCGGCAGCCCCATCGTGAACACGATTACGCTGCAAGCGGCGTCTCGCGATTCACTGGACGCGGTGAAGGCGGAGGCATCGGTGATACTGCGGGAGCAGCACCGGCTGACGGGCGACGACGACTTCCAAATCACGAGCCAGCAGGACCTCATCAACACCACATCGCAGATCACAGGGGTGTTCACGATTGTGCTGGGCGCGATTGCGGGCATTTCGCTGCTGGTGGGCGGCATCGGCATCATGAACATCATGCTGGTGTCCGTGGTGGAGCGCACGCGGGAGATTGGGCTGCGCAAAGCCGTAGGTGCGAAGCAGCGCGACATCCTCATCCAATTCCTGGTGGAGTCCATGCTGCTGAGCCTGACGGGCGGCGTGCTGGGCGTGGCCTTGGGGTACCTGGGCGCGCACCTGCTGTCCGGCGTGCAGTTCAACAGCAACCGGCTGAACACGGTGGTGTCCGCGGACATCGTCATTTTGGCGGTGTCGGTATCCATCATTATCGGCCTCTTCTTCGGCATCTTCCCAGCGTCGCGCGCCGCGCGGCTGGATCCTATCGAGTGCTTGCGGCACGAGTAGCCGCTGGAAGCAGCAGAACGCGGTGTCATCAATAGGTTTTTGTAGGGGCGTCCGCCTTCGGCGGATGCCCCTACTTTTCCGCCCTCTTCTTTTTCTAACGGAACAGGACACCCAACGCTTGCATCACACGCACTGCGGCGATTTACTTTGCTCAGCACGACTTTTGGTACTTTTGGTATGGAGGCGAAGCACGTGAAAACCGAAGAAATAATCATGCGCAGTAGAACACCACTCATTGACCCCAACACTGTCACCCAGGCCTGGCTTTTGGCGGAACTCGAGCGGCAAGAAGCAGAGCGCCGGGAGCAAGCAGCGCAGCGTGCTACGCCTCCACCCCTCCCGCCCCAGCCACCGGCCCAACACGGATCACCCAACAGCGGTGCGCAGAAGCAACCTGCCCCTGCGTCTGTCGCAGACCCGGCATCCTCAGCAGAAGCGCCGCCGCAGCCCAAGCGCGGACGAGGCGCCCCAAAAGGCAATCGCAACGCCTATAAGATCGGCTATTATTCCAGAGTCTTGTCCCCGGAAAGTCAGAGTGGCCTCGATGACATGCCCAGGAGCAACAACCTTGAAAATGAGATCGCTACCATGCGCATTAAATTGAAGCAGTTGCTGGCCGACCCAAACGCCTCCATAAGGGATATGAATGCCGTCGCGCGTACCCTCACTACCTTTGTCGGAATGCGGCACAAAATCAACACGGCTCGCGTCTGGATGGAGTATCCTCCCCAGTAGCTCGTCGGAGCGCCAAATGAAAAAATTAAACAAGTATCAATTCGGGAACAGCATAACGGCCACAAAAGCGTCTTAGAAAATGATTTGATTCAAAAAAACAATTCCCGGCAATGGACTCTGAACATAGCGATGAAACACCTTGACTCAGATGAATCCGCTATGTACTCTTTGAACAATTTGTAAAACTATGGCTCATCGCTGTTCAAAACAGCGGTTAGGTCTGCGGGTAGGGTATGGATCTGGGCGCGCCGGGAATCCCTTTCAGGACAGACCGCTGGGCGCTGTGCATGCCGAAGTTCTGCATTTATCAGGCGGCGTGCCCATTGTGCTGCCTTTCCCATTTTGGTGCTGGGTTTAGCAATCGGAGGTGGTTTCATTGTTATTGGGGAGCGGCACGGGTAGGATAGGCTTCGGTGATTTTTGCAGACGTTGGGACGTTTTGGGGAGGGCTTGTGACGGGCGCGTGTTTGGACCGGGAGAGTATTTTGCAGCTGATTCTGGCGAAGCCGCCGCTGGTGGAAGGCGGGCGGGACTTGCCGGCGCAGCTGCAGCCGAACGGGATTGATTTGACGCTGCAGAGCATCCAGTCGTTCACGATTGAGCCGGGACAGCTTGGCGTGTCGAATACGGCGCGGAAGCTGGCGGGCACGCAGGAGATGCGCTTCGGCACGGCGGGGTACATCAACCTGGCGAAGGGCGCGTACCTGATTACACTGAATGAAGTTGTGAGTCTGCCGCTGGATATCATGGCGCTGGGGAAGCCCCGGTCAAGCCTGCTTCGGAGTGGGGTGGCGATTCAGACGGCGGTGTGGGACGCTGGCTACCGAGGCCGCTCTCAAGCGCTGCTGGTGGTGGAGCACCCCCAAGGCTTCCGTCTAGCGCGGGACGCGCGGGTGATGCAGATGGTCTTCTACCGCCTGGAGCGCCCAACCGCGAAGGGGTACGAAGGGGCGTATCAGGGGGAGAACGTTAAGCTGGGGACGTAGCCCACTGCCAGACCGGCCTTCCCCTTTTAGTCCCTAGGATTTCTTCGCTGCAAGCGCTGTGGATTTCTGTCCTGCCAAGGAATACGTGGAGGGCTTCTCCGCAACTAAGCCTTCTTTAACCAGCTTGGCAAGATGCGTCCGGACGTTGTTTTCAGCGGAGTGCCAAAGAGGCCGCTTGAGGTTGCGAGGATAGATTTTCTTCGTGATGCCTTCCACGCTCAGCCCACCGTCGCTTCCGATGGCTTTCAGTACCTGCTCCTCGCGCTCGTTGCGGTGGTTGATGTACCAGCGGACGAGGGTGGCCGCTCGCGGGAGCGGCACCACCGGGCCGTGGGCAGAGCAAATGAAGTCGTGGGAGAGCTTGTCTATGGCGCTGAGCGACTTCATGTAAGTGGCAAGGTCTCGCACGGACGAGGACGACGCGCCGAGGATGGTGTCTCCGGTGAACAGTACCTTGTCGGCTGGCAGGTGGTAGCAGACGTGGTCTTCCTCGTGGCCCGGCGTGAAGACAGCCCGTAGGGTGGCGCCACCGCCGGTCACGATCTGCTCGTTAGCACGCAGGGGCTTCACGCTCTTCTCGCCAACGACCTTGGCAAGCTTGGACGCGAGCTTCGGATGGCAGCGCACGGGCATGCGGAGGGCGTCGTGGATGCGGTCGAGGCCGCCGATGTGGTCGATGTGGCCGTGAGTGATGAGGATAGCTGAGAGGCGCGGGCTCCCCAGCGTCTTGTGGTAGTCCAGGATGCGCCGGGTCCACTCGGCGTCATGGTCGCCGGTGTCGATCAGCACCATCCCCCGCTTCGGATTGCCCACAAAGTAGTTGTTGCTGCCGCCGGGGTGCGCCGGGGCGCCGTCGTCGTAGTGCATGACGAAGACGTTGGGTGTGATCTGCATTGGTTCGCCTCCAACCAGGATTAGGGCAAAAGAGCTTCCACCAAAAACTCCGCCAGGTGCAACGGCCTTCTTCCCGTCCCGTGCTCCACCTGCTGCCTGCACGACACGCCGGTGACGACCACCTGAGCGTTCGGTGTTTCGCGGATGGTGGGCAGAAGCCTGCGTTCGGCCATCTTCATGGAGATGTCGTAGTGCTCCTTTTCAAAGCCGAAGGAGCCTGCCATGCCGCAGCAGCCTGCCTCGATGACGCGCACGTCCAGGCCGGGGACCATGCGCAGCGCGGCGACGGAGGCCTGTGTGCCAACGAGAGCTTTTTGGTGGCAGTGGCCGTGGAAGAGGACTTGTTGGCTGGTCCGTTTGAATGAGAGGCGCGACTTGGCTTCTTGGGGCATCTGGGCTAGGAACTCGTCTATGAGCATGGCGTGTTCGCCGACAACGCGGGCGTGCTCGTCACCGGGGAGCAGGTCGCGGTAGTCGTCGCGGAGCATCAGGAGGCAAGAGGGCTCGAGGCCGACGATGGGGATGCCTGCGGCGGCGAGCGGGTAAAGGGCTTCGACATTTTGCTTGGCGTGCTGGCGGGCTTTGTCCAGCATGCCTTTGCCGAGCATGGGGCGCCCGCAGCACGGGCGCTCTGGGACAACGACTTCGTAGCCTGCGCGCTCTATGAGGGTGGTGGCGGCAGCGGCGACAGTAGGGTAGTTGTAGGTAACGAAGGTGTCAGCGAAGAGAGCGACGACGCCCCCGCCCGCCCGTAGGGGCGAGGGGGAGAGGTCGGCGAGGCCGGGCGGGGTATGTTGGCGAAACCACGCGCTAAAGGTTTGCCGTGCAAACGGCGGCAGCGTGTGCTTGGGGCTGATGCCCAGCAACCCTTGCGCCCATTTGCTAGGCGGCGCGCGGAGCAGCCAATTGGAGAGCGGCGCAGTGGCGGAGCCGAGGCGATTGAGCGCCGCGATGTTGGCGAACAGGCGAGTGCGTAATGAATACCCGTGGGCTTTGTGGTAGTGGGAGAGGAACTCGTATTTGAGCTTGGCCATGTCCACGTTGGAGGGACATTCGGCTTTGCAGGCTTTGCATTCCACGCAGAGGTCGAGGACGTCGTGGAGGCGCTTGCTGGTGAGGTCGGAGGAGGGCAGAACGCCGGAGAGGACGGAGCGCAGGGCGTTGGCGCGGCCTCGGGTGGAGTGCTCTTCTTCGCGGGTGACCATGAAGGAGGGGCACATGACGCCGTCGCCGGTCTTGCGACATTCACCCTGGCCGTTGCACTGCTCGATGGCCCCGGCGAAGCCGCCGTCGGCGGAGAAATCGAGGCCGACGGTGACGGAGTGCATCTGAGTCTGAGGGCCGGTGCGGAGGTTCTCCGTCATGGGCGGGGTGTCCACGATTTTCCCGGGGTTCATGATGTTATGCGGGTCAAAGATGCGCTTGAGGTCGCGGAAAGCCTGGTAGAGGCGGGGGCCGAACATCTTCTGCGTGAAGCCGCCGCGCACGATGCCGTCCCCGTGCTCGCCGCTCAGGGAGCCGCCGAACTCCAGCACCAAGTCAGACACGCCCTCCGCGATTGCGGCCATGCGCTGCGGGCCGTTCTCCAGCTTCAGGTTGATGAGCGGGCGGATGTGCAGGCAGCCTGCGCCGGCGTGGCCGTAGTAGGCGGCGGTGGTGCCGTGTTGGCGGACGAGGGCATCGAAGCGGCGAACGTAGTCGGCGAGCTTTTCCGGCGGGACGGCGGTGTCTTCGACAAACGGGATGGGCTTGCTGTCGCCCGTGATGCCCATGAGCAGGCCGAGGCCGGACTTGCGGACGGCCCAGACGTCGGCCTGGCGGGCGCGGTCTTCCAGTTTCACACAGGCGTAGCCGATGCGGTCGCGGGCGGCGTCGCGCTCCAGGCGGTCGAGGCGGGCGCGAAGCTCGGCGGGATTGTCGTCCATGAACTCGACGACTAAGATGGCGCCCGGGTCGCCCTGGAGGAAGCCCATGCGGCGGGAAAGCGCAAGCTGGAGTTTGGCCTCGGTCAGGATTTCGGTGCCGATGAGCTCGATGGCGGAGGCGCCTTGTGAGAGGAGCCAGACGGAGGCTTCCGCGGCCTCGAACATGGTCTTGAAGTGGAGCACGCCGAGCACCAGGTTTTTGGGGCGCGGCACCAGCTTGATTTTGGCCTCGATGGTGGTGGCGAGCGTGCCTTCTGAGCCGACGAGCAGGCCGGGCATGTTGACCGGTGACTTCAGCAGCTCGTCCAGGTTGTAGCCGGAGACGCGGCGCGGGATGTTTGGGTAGCAGCGGGCAAGCTCGTCACGCTGCTGCTCCGCCAGCGCAACAGCTTCGCGGTGGACGGCGCCGTCGAGACCGGGCGCGGACTGGCGGCGGGCGAGGGCATTCGGAGGGAGCGGCTGGAGGGTGACGGTGGAGGCATCGGAGAGGATGACGGTAAGCTCCAGCACGTTGTCCACGGTCTTGCCGTAAACGGGTGAGCGCATGCCGCAGGAGTTGTTGCCGATGAGGCCGCCGACGGTGGCGCGGCTGGTGGTAGAGGGGTCCGGTGCGAACATGAGGCCGCGGGGGGCGAGCACGGCGTTGAGGTTGTCCACGGCGATGCCCGGCTGGACGCGTGCCCAGCGCTCGGCTTCGTTCACTTCCAGGACGTTGGCCATGTACTTGGAGAAGTCCATGACGATGGCGCGGTTGACGCACTGGCCCGCAAGGCTGGTGCCGCCGCCGCGCGGGAGGAGCGGGGTGTTGGTGTCTCGCGCCAGACGGACAGTGGCGAGGACGTCGGCGGCATCTTTAGGGATGACGAGGCCGATGGGCTGCATCTGGTAGATGGAGGCATCGGTGCTGTAGAGCGCGCGGGAGTACGGGTCGAAGCGGACCTCGCCCTTGATGGCGCTTTTCAGGGCTTTGGACAGGTCAAGGGCGACGCGGTCTACGGGCATTTGAGGATACTTAAGACGTCTTCACGATCCATACCGACCCCAGCGTTAGGACTTCCCTATAGTTTACGCTTTTCGCTAAGCCCCTGAGGTTAGCGAGGCTTGGGGAGGACGAAGCTGATGTTCTCTCCCATTCAGGAACCGCCTGGCCCAAGCAACGCAGCCGGCGGCGCCATCAGCGGGTACCGATCGGTGCCGTTAAGCGAGACGGGATAGGGCGTATCACCTATGCCGTCACCATTCGCATCTCGGCCCGCGTACTTGTCCCAATAGTTGCCTTGCCCGCCGTCATCCCAGCGATTGTTCTGCCCTTGATCGCTTGAGTTGAATGCGTTGCCGGAACTGGAGTTGGCACTGCTACCGGTGCGGGGGGGGTGACGCCTTCGATTCGGACGGTGTTGTGGAGGATGGCGATGCTTGGGGATTGGCGGGGACACAAGCCAGAAGCAGTACCCACCCGATAGCGGCTCCAAGTACGGAGATGAATCGCAGCAACATCGGTCGCCTCCGACCATATTCTAGTGGAGGGGAGGGACACAGGGCTTAGCGGAGCTCTTTGGGGAGGAGGAAGTTGACGTTTTCTTCTACCAGAGGGAGGCTCTTGACCTTCTTGGGGTCGAGCTTGGCGACGACGGCCTGCACAAGGTGCTCAGGCGTGGAGGCGCCGGAGACGATGCCGATGCGGTCAGCGCCGCGGAGCTGGTCGGCGGTCAGGTCTTCCGGGCCGTTCACTAGGTAGGCGCGGACGCCGGCGGCCTCGGCCACTTCACGCAGGCGGTTGCAGTTGGAGCTGTTCTGCGCGCCAATGACCAGCACAACATCCACCTGGCTGGCGAGCGTTTTAGCGGCGGACTGCCGGTTGGTGGTCGCGTAGCAGATGTCATTGCGGACGAGCAGTTTGGGGAAGCGTCGCCTGAGGACGGCGACGACCTCGGCGGTGTCGTCCACGCTGAGGGTCGTCTGGGTAAGCAGCACCACGCGGTCAGGGTTAGGTATGTGCAGGCCCTCGGCCTCGGCGGGGGTTTCCACGATGACCGTTTTGGCGGGGACTTCGCCGGAGGTGCCGATGGTCTCGACGTGGTTGCGGTGGCCGACAAGGACGATGGTGTAGCCGTCGTTGCCGTACTTGAGGGCTTCCAGGTGGACTTTGGTGACGAGGGGGCAGGTCGCGTCGATGACCTTCAGGTGGCGCTCGTCGGCTTCCTTGCGGACTGCAGGCGAGACGCCGTGGGCGCTGAAGATGACGCGCTGGCCGTCGGGAACGTCCTTCAATTCATCGACAAAGATTGCGCCCTTTTGACGGAGCTCATCAACAACGACGGGGTTGTGGACGATTTCGTGGCGCACGTAGACGGGCTTGCCGAAGCGCTGGAGGGCAAGCTCCACAATATCGATAGCGCGGACAACGCCGGCGCAGAAGCCGCGCGGGGAGCCGAGGGTGACTTCAAGCGGCATGTGTACTCTCCGCTGCAATTATACCCGTTGGCGTGGACGGTGGCCCTTATCAACAGTAGTTCAGCGTCTTGAGGCAAATCTTTGGACGCGGCCCAGCTTATTGACAGGGCAATCTGATTGCTTGACGATGCTGCTGCATCTTGTTACGTCTGACTGAAAGTTCCTTTTCAGATTCAGATGCGTTTGGGGAACGTTTATGTTTGGCGGCCGCGGCCTCAGGTATGTCTTTCTGCTGGCATCATTGGTTGTCCTCGTGGTGACCGGGTGCAGCGCCTTTGGCAGCCGTCCGCCCGACATTACTCATGTCGATTTTTCCCAAACTGGGGACGGCAAGTTGAAGGTGATGACGACCGTGTCACCGCTGACGAACATCGCACTGAGCATTGGGGGCACACGCATCGCGCTGTACGGGCTCATCCCGGACGGGGTGGACTCGCACACATTTGAGCCGAAGCCTTCTGACGCGAAGACCATGACGAATGCGGACCTGGTCATCATCAACGGCGCCCACCTTGAAGGGAACACGAAGAAGATGGCGGAGACGAATCTGAAAAAGGGCGCGACGGTCTATGAGATGGCCGCCAATACGCTAAGCGGTGATGACCCGGCGACGGGCTTCCTCTATGACTTCAGCTTCCCAAAAGAGGCGGGCGATCCCAACCCGCACCTGTGGATGAATCCGAAGTACAGCGGCAAGTATGCGGACTTGATGACGCAGTGGTTCAGCGCGGCAGACCCAAAGAATGCGGACTACTATAAGGCCAACAATGCCCGCTTCCAGGCCCGCATCGCCGATCTTGATCAGCGCATCCGCAAGGCGGTGGCGACGATACCGGCGAAAAACCGGAAGCTGCTGACGTATCATGACGCCTACGCGTACTTTGCGCGGGAGTATGGAATGGAAGTGATTGGGGCTATTCAGCCGTCCGACTTCTCGCAGCCGAGCGCGCAGGAAGTGGCCAAGCTCATCGACCAGATAAAGCAGGTGGGCGTGCCAGCGGTGTTCGGCTCGGAAGTCTACCCGAGCAAGGTGAGTGAGCAAATTGCAAAGGAAGCACATGCGACGTATGTGGACAAGATGCGGGACGATGAGCCGCCGGGCGACGCGAACAGTCCGCAGCACACGTACCTTGGTATGATGCTGGAGGACATGAAGGTCATGACCGCCGCCCTGGGGGGCGATGCGAGTGTGTTTGACGGGTTTGACCCGACGAATACCTATCAGCAATAAGCGATCGAGGCAAGGCATGTCGACAACTCCGCTGGTTGAATTCCGGCGGGCGGGCATTGGATACGACGGGCAGTCGGTCCTGCACGTGGACTCGCTGCGGGTGAACGCGGGCGAGTTTGTAGGTGTGGTGGGGCCGTCGGGATCCGGCAAAACGACGCTGCTGCGCGGGCTGCTGGGAATTGCGCACGTCTACCAGGGCGAAGTCCTGGTAGACGGCAGGTGCGTGACGCCGCGGTCTCGCGTGGCTGTGGGGTACGTACCGCAGATCAATACGATTGACTGGATGTTCCCAATCACCGTGGAAGAAGCGGTGCTCTTAGGGAACGCTTCAAACATGTGGGGGCCATGGATGTCTCGTAAGGTCACAGAGCGAGAAGTGGCCCTGCTGGAACGGCTGGGCATTGCGCATCTTCGGCACAAGCACATCCGCAACCTTTCCGGAGGGCAGCAGCAGCGAGTGTTCATCGCGCGGGCGCTACTGCGGAACCCCCGCCTGGTCGTGTTGGATGAGCCGACGTCGGGCGTGGACATCAAGACGCGGGACGACATTCTGCACTTGCTGGCGGAGTTGAATAACGATGGCACGACCATTCTGATGGCGACGCATGAGCTCAACGCGGTGGCGGCGCATTTGCCGCGGGTCGTGTGCATTAGGGGCAAGGTGATTGCTGACGGCACGCCAATAGACGTGTTCACAGAAGGCGTGCTTTCCGAGACGTTTGGCGGGCAGGTGGTGGTAGTGCGCGACCATGGCCGGGTGATTGTTGCAGAAACGCCGCACGGGTTCCGCGAGACGCTGGACCGCCATTCCCACGAGCATGAGCACCAACATGTGGACGGGCATGAACATGAGCACGAAGACACCGAACCAGAGCCGCGCCGATGAGTTTTTTGACTGCACCGCTCCAGTACGAGTTCTTCCGCAATGCACTCCTGGCGGCAGTGCTTATTGGCTCGCTGACCGGGTTCATGGCCACGTTTGTTGTGCTCAGAAAAATGAGCTATGTAGGCCACGGGCTTTCCCACGCTATCCTGGGCGGCGGCGTGCTCGGATATGTCCTAGGGCTAAACTTCTATCTCATAGCAGGCATCTGGGGATTTCTGGCGGCACTTGCGATTGACGCAGTGGCACGGACGCGGCGTGTGGGCGCGGACGCGGCGATTGGCGTGGTGACCACGGCGGCGTTTGCGTTTGGCGTGCTGCTTATCAGCCGGGGGCACTCGTTTGCGCGCAACTTTGAGGCGGCGCTGTTCGGCAACGTGCTGGGCGTGACGACGGGAGACATCCTGATGATCGCTGTTGTGAGTGTTGTGGTGGTAACCGTTACTTTCCTGGCGTACTGGCAATTTCTGTTTGTTACGTTTGACGCTGAGGTGGCCAGCGTCTATGGGGTGAAAACTGGAGTCTTTAATACGCTGTTTTCCTTGATGCTGGCCGGCAGCATTTTGGTGTCCGCGCAGGTGGTGGGCGTGACTCTGATCGCGGCTGCGCTGGTGACACCCGCAGTGGTAGCAAGATTTATGACAAGCAGCTTTCGGGTGATGCTGGCGATCTCTACGTTGGCAGGCGCGCTGAGCGGGCTGCTGGGAGTGTTCGCTTCCTATTATGTAGACGCGGCAAGCGGTGCAACGATTGTCCTAGTAGGGTCGTCGCTGTTTGTGCTGGCGTTGGGGTATAGGTACGCTCGTGAACGACGGTCTGGGCAGCGCGCTGCGCCGTCCCCAACGGAACTGGATGCGGCCTTCAAGACCGAATGAGGAGGGGGGGGGGAGCACCCCCACCCCAGCATGACAACGACTCCCTCTCTAACCACTGTCCCAGCCTCTGGAACAACCACTCTTCAGCTTCGGATCGCCCCTACAAGGTGGAAAAGCCACTCCAACGTGCAAGGCTTGCCCAAAGACGATAGTGGGTCAATTTGACATGTGATTATCTGCTCGACGCCGACCAACATGGGCGCCAGGCTCCTTGCCCCGTTCGCAGTCACTTGTTTTCCCCGTTCGTGGTGAGCCTCATTTCAGCCCGTTCGTCCTGAGCGAAACGCAGCCGAAGGCCCTGAGTGTTACCCGACTGCCAACAGTAGGGCGGGGCCGAAGGGCGGAGTCGAAGGATGAACAGACACCCCAGAAGGAACGCGTTTCCCAGTTCCGATTCTCAAATTGACCCACTACCCTAAAGGCGTTTCGGAAGCTAAAAGATTGGAATCGCAGTACAATAGATGTGGAAAGAGTATCCATGGTGGCTATTGGATGCGGGCAAAGGGCTTTCTTCGGTTGACAGGGCATTCTAGAATGTCTACAATTTTTGGTTGGAACAAGGTAAAGAGCGGCTTAAAGTCGCGCTCAGGATATTGGGAAATGCCGAAAGGCTCTGGTGCTTTCACCCTGCGAGAAGGGGCTGTGGGACAACAGTTTCATGCCCTAAGGGTAGTTCCCATTTTTTGGGGTTCTTCAGTGTCCCGTTCCTCCTCCACCTCCACTCTATCGAATCCATCGAATGCCGTCATTCAACAGCAACACTAACAAGGGGAGTAGTACGTGGTAGAACAACGAGAGCACTTTGTAGTTCGCTTCGCGGGTGAAGGCGGACAGGGCGTGGTGACCGCTGCTGAGATGCTGGCACAGGCCGCATCGCAGGTAGGGTACTACATTCAGACATTCGCCACCTTCCCGTCACAAATATTGGGAGGGCCTACGTGGACACAGGCACGCGTGGCAACCGCGCGTGTGTTCAGCCCGGGTGACGAGCTGGATATCTTGGTGGCGTTCAACAAGGAAGCGTATGACACGCACCGCTCCGAGGTGCGCAATGGTGGCGTGATCGTCTTCGACTCCGCCCAGTTTACGCCCGAGAATGAAGCAGCCAGTATTGGCTTGCCGTTTGATGAGCTGGCGAAGAAAACGGGCAACGCGCGCGCCGCAAACATGGTGGTGCTGGGCGCGCTTACCAGGCTGGTGAACTGGGAACCGGGCTTTATGGAGCAGTTCATCATCAAGCGGTTTACCCGCAACCGCCCGGATGACGAGTCAATCATCAAGGCAAACATCGAGGCGCTGCACCTGGGCCGCAAGGCGGCGGGTGACACCGAGTTACAAGTTGGCCAGCTTGCCCCGCCTCAGAAGCCTGAGGGCATACAGGTGTTGATGAAGGGGAATGAGGCTATCTCCGTCGGCGCAATGGCTGCTGGGATGGACTTCTACGTTGGCTACCCAATTTCGCCGGCCACACCAATTCTCCTGTTCATGGAGCGTAACCTCTATGGCCCGGGCAAGTACGTCTATCAGTCGAGTTCTGAGATTGAATCGATCAACGCCATTCTGGGTGCGGGCTACGCTGGCAAGAAGGCAATGACCGCAACAGCAGGCCCTGGCTTTTCTCTGATGGCGGAAGGTCTTGGCCTGGCATGGATGGCTGAGATTCCGCTCGTGGTAGTTGACGTGCAGCGCGGTGGCCCGGCAACAGGCCTGCCCACCAAAACAGAGCAGTCTGACCTGAACCTTGCACTCCACCCTGCACATGGGGACGTAAACCTGCCTGTGCTTGCACCTGGCACTGTGGAAGAGTGCTTCTGGGCGGCTATCAGGGCCGTTGCCTGGGCCGAGCGGTACCAGGGGCCAGTGATCATCCTGAGCGAGATGATGCTGGCTGAGCGGTCTGAAAACATCCCCAAACCGGACTTGAGCAAGATTAAGATTGAGAACCGCCTGATCTATAAGGGCAATGGCAACAGCGGTAACGGGGCCAGCAACGTGTACCTGCGCTACAAGGAGAATGAACTCCAGCCAATGTCCATCCCCGGAGGCCCCGGAGCGTACGTGGCCAATGGCTCTGAGCATGACGAGTTCGGCGATACGACGCATCGGCCGCACCACCACGTGCGGTTGACGGAGCGCCGCTTTGGCAAGCTCAGGCTGCTGGAAAGTGACAACTTCGAGCGGGTTAACCCGAACCACAACATCGCAGTTGTCCCGTGGGGCGGCTCCAAAGGGCCCGCATGGGAGGCGTACGGGCATCTGGAAAAGGCCAAAGTGCCTGTCTCCTGGTTCTATACGATGGAGTTGAATCCCCTCCCCCCAAAGATGCTGGAGGAGCTTAAGAAGAAGGACTTGGTGCTGGTCCCTGAACTGAACTACCAGGGTCAGTTCGCTAGCTACTTGCGGTCTCTGGGCGTCAAGGCGGAGACCATCAATCAGTACACTGGCTTGCCTTTCCAGGTCAAAGAACTGGTACACCGTATCACTGAGAAGGTAAACGCGGCGAGTAAGAAAAAGGTGACAGCATGACGAACAAGAATCCGGAGTATGACTTCAAGTGGTGCCCTGGCTGCGGCGATTTTGGCGTGCGCCGGGCCATCGAGTGGGCGTTCAAGGACCGCGCGGTCAAGACGCAGCAGTCTGTTGAGAACAACGTTGTCGTAGCGGGCATTGGCTGCTCCGGCAACCTGGTTCATTTGGTTGAGGGGCCCCAGCCATACGGGATCCACGGCATCCACGGGCGCACGCTGCCCATCGCTTTCGGCATCAAGCTAGGGCGGCCCGACCTCAACGTGGTCGTGGTTGCCGGTGACGGCGACTTCCTGAGCATTGGCGCGGAGCACATTGGCCCGCAGGCGCAGCGCAATCTGAACGTCACCGCTGTCATTATGGACAACGGCGTGTATGGCCTGACAAAAGGCCAAAGCTCGCCGACCACGTCGTTTGGCACAGTGACCAACAGCACGCCATTCGGCAAGATTGAGGGCAAGGTCAAGGCAATCGAACACTTCCTAGCGCTGGGCGTGTCGTTTGTGGGGTCAGGGTTCTCCGGCAAGCCTCGTGAACTGGCGAACTTGATCACAAAGGCAATGGAGCACCCAGGGTTCGCCATTGTCCAGGTACAGTCACCGTGCGTGACGTACAACGACACGTACGACTATTTGAAGGGTGACCCGAAGAAGGGGATTGCACCGGCGCTGTACGATGTTCCAAAGAATCATGACGCCTCAGACTGGGATGCCGCATTCAAGCTGGCGCGTGCACCGGGCGTGCCCATTGGCATCATTTACCAGGCACCCGGCTCCGTGCCTATGGAGAAGCGGATCGATGAGATCAAGGCGAAGGCTAAGCCACAGAGCCCACAGGAACTGCTGGACGCATACGTTATTCGGTAAGCCCAACTGATCACACGTCAAGTACAGAACCCCGTTCCAATGCGGAACGGGGTTCCTTTTTATCTGGGGGGCTGTTGGCCGCTTCTTTCCCCGAATGAGCCCGACAAGCGAAAGCCTTAGACGAGTTACTTGGTGCAGCCAGCTTTCTCTCGTTCATCTACATAGTGCGCCAGGTACTGGCGGAGAAGCACCCGGCCGCGGTGCAGGCGGGCTTTCATTGCCGGAACGGAGATGGAAAGAGCTTCGGCGGTCTCTTCATTGGAGAAGCCTTGGACATCGCGGAGAACTACGGCGGCGCGGCGGTCGGCGGGAAGCTGGCTAAGGCCGCCCTGGAGTTTTTCGCGAAGCTCAGCGTTGATGGCGGCGTGCTCAGGGCCTTCGGCCCAGTCGGGGATGTCAGGCATGTCATCGCCGGTCTGCGTCAGCGTGCGGGCGTTCTTGTCTTTGCGCAGCCGCATGAGGGCGGAGTTGACGGTGATGCGGTAGAGCCAGGTGGAGAGGCGAGAATCGCCGCGGAAGCGGCCCCAGTTCTTGTAGGCGGAGAGCAGCGCCTCCTGGGTGGCGTCCTCAGCATCCTGGGCATCGCCAAGCATGCGGTACGCGACGTTGTACATGAAGGTCAGATGAGTCTCGACCGCTGTCTGAAAGTCCAAATCCGCCATAGCCTGTGTAACGCCCTCGTTGCATCGCTGGAATGGCCTTTGCATCCAAGATATAGGGCGAAAGCGAATTGGTAAAGCCCTTGACCTTCCAGGAAACGTTAATTACAGGTGGGCGAAGCGGTGCAGATATTCGGCGGCATGGGGTATATGGAGGAGGGGCCGGTGGCACGGCTGTACCGCACGCGCGGATCCTGACAATTGGCGAAGGCACGTCAGAAGTGCAGCGGCTGGTGATTGCACGGGAGTTGGGCTGCTAGTCCTTAGCCACCGTTAGAGCGTCACCCGGAAACTCTAGTGTTTCTCGCTCTTCGGCACGTTGGGCGTTTCTGCGACATACTTGGACGGGCACTTCACGATGACGTTATCTGTGTGGAACACACCGTCCGTGCCGTAGGTGCCTTGCAGCACAATGTCAGAATGCTCGTTAAAGAACAGGTCTGGCACAACCCCGGTGTATTTGGCGGGAAGCGCCGTCTGGCCGTCCGTGATGGTGAAGGTGGCGACGGTACTACCCGCGTCGCGGTGAAAGCTGGAGTCCACCAGCTTGCCGCTCACGCGTACAGCCTTCGCGCCGACGCCGGCCTGCTGCATGGTGAGCTCGCCGACGGTGAGGTAGTAGACGGTTGAGCCCTGGAAAGCCGTATAGCCGAAGTAGACGAGCGCGCCGACCAATAAGGCCGCGCCGATAAAAAGGCGGCCCTTGAAGCTGGAAATGGTGCGCTCTTTGCGGTCTTCTAGCGGCTGAGGCTGCGGGTGTTCTGATTGCGGATGCTCGGAATGAGGTGCGGTGTCACTCATGTAAATTCCTTAGGACTTCATGCTTCCACCGTCCATTATACGGGCTTTGATTCGGGCGCTGTCGGCTCTGCCTGCTAGTATTGGCAAACGAGGCCTAGACGACGGTGACGGCGTTCTGCCGCGTGTTTGCGGCTGCCGACTCATGATTTGCGGCACGGACCCGCTCCAGGAAGTCTTTCAGAATCTTGCCGCGCTCGTCTGCGCTGGAGGTGGTACCGACCTGGAAGAAGCCGTGGACGACGAGGTTATCGCCGCGCTGGTAGATGCCGACTTCCATTGGCTCATGGCCGCGGTCTATAACGGACTGGCGCATGGCCTGGATGACATCGTCAATCTTCATGCCGTCCGCCAGTTTCACTTCGGCGATAACCTCGTCCACGATGGTATCGCTATAGACGATGACGGCGCTGCTGACGAGCATGGTATTGGGCACCTTGATGTGGCGGCCGGTGCGCATGCTGGGAAGGTGTTCGCCGTCGCCAACTTCAATAAGTGTGGTGCGGATTGGGCCGATCTTCACAACGTCGCCCTTGATCACCTGCGGGGCCGTCAGAATCTTCAGACGCGTGTTTGGGCGGATGTTGCCCGACGAGCGGAGGATGAGGGCTGCGATGCAGTTCTGAACCACGGTCTGAAAGAGGAAGGTGAGTCCGATCGTGCTGAGGAGCAGTGCAAGCGGCGTGAGCAAGGCCATGTTCATAGTATCTACTCGCAGTCTGGTCCGCCTGAGGCGGATGCATATTGCTGAGATTGTACAGCGAGAAGAGACTAGCCGCTAGTTGGCTCGGAAGGCTAGATGACGTCCAGAGGTGCGCCCCAGACGGCGCGCCAGCGTTCGAGTTGTTGCTCGACGGGTAGGTCTTTTTCGGTCTTGGTGGCTAGTTCAACTTCTAGCTGGTTGTCACGGCGCGGCTCAGTTTGCGGCACAAACGGGTAGAAACGGTCGCGGTCAAGCTCATAGATCCAATTCACTTCCTTGCCGTCCTCAGAGCGGAACGGGATGACGGCAGCGACCAGATTAGCGTCGTGGCCTTTTTCTTTGATGGCGGTAATGATTTTGCTGCCGGCTGAGAGAAGGTCAGGCAGATCGTCATTGCGGAGCACGAGCCAGAGGTACTTGTACTGGTCTTGCGTGGCTTTGAACTCGGTGCCACTGGTGACAGCGCCGATGCCCAGCGCGTTGTTCGCGAAGGCTTCCAGGTCGGGCTCGGTGAGCTTCGGCGAGGTGTCTTTCTTGGCACCTGAGTGGGGGCGCAGGCAGAGACCCAGCTTGCCGATGGGACGCATGTGGAACTGCTCTTCAAGGATATTGCTGACTGTGGCAAGCGTAGACAGCTTGTCAGGTTTTATCTTGGACGGAGCGTCCTTTGCCTTACTTCGACCGAACAGCCACACGAGCTAGTGCTCGAGTTCCTGCGCGAGGGCCATGAGTTTTTCGATGCGCTTGGCGGTCGGCGGGTGAGACGAGAAGAGCTCCGCAATCGAGTCGCCTTTGATGGCAGGGACGATGAAGAATGCCTGGGCGCCCTGCGTCTTGCGCAGGTCCTCCGTGGGAATGCGCGCCATAGCGCCGCTGATCTTACCCAGCGCGGACGCAAGCTTAGAAGGCATGCGCGTCAGGAACGCGCTGCCACGGTCAGCAGCGTACTCGCGGTAACGGGACAGGGCGAGGATGAGCAGGTTGGCGACAAAGTAGACGATCATCGAGACGATGTAAGCCACGAAGAACGCCCCTGCGCCGCCGCGGCGGTCACGGTTGCCACCGCCGAAGAGCGAGGCCCACATGAGCCACTGCGTGAGGAACGACGCGACGGTGGCGAAGAAGCTGGCGAGCGTGATGACCATGACGTCCTTGTTCTTGACATGCGTCAGCTCGTGGCCGAGGACGGCTTCCAGCTCGTCGTCGGTGAGACGGCGCTGGATGCCGGTGGTGACGCAGACAACCGCGCTGCCGGCGCTACGGCCGGTGGCGAACGCGTTAGGGACGTCAGTGTTGGCGACAGCGATTTTTGGCTTGGGCAGGCTTGCGGCAGTTGCCAGGCGGGCGACCATGGCGTGGAGCTTGGGAGCCTCAGCCTCGCTCACCACCTTGGCGCCCATGGACCAGAGGACGAGCTTGTGGGAGAAGAAGAACTGCACAAAGAGCATGATGCCTGCCATGACAGCTACGCCCTGCCAGGGGATGCCCAACGCCGACAGGATGCTGATGAACAGCACGTAGACGGCGGCGAGCATGCTCATGACGAACCATATGCGCCAAGTAAGTCCCCAATCCCGCGTAGCGGGGACATTACGTGTAACCATGCTTGTATGCTCTCCTGTGTAGCCCTGAGGGTTTACCCCGGCGGGCTCAATGACGCCCTCATTATACAAGGTCTTGTGGTCTTAGGATGCTTTCAGCACGTCTTGATTGGGCCGTTCACCTGGCAATGGCACGACGCACACCCGGCCTCGCTTTTGGTGCGGCAGCCTGCCTTTCCGCGTTGCCAGGTGTTTCCGGTTGCCAAACAGGTGGCTGGGAAACCGCCGCTAGACAAGCGCGGCGAAGGGAGAACGGGAGGACTAAGGGCGGCAGGATGAGAGCTGCTCCGGCACCAACGGATTCCGTATTGTGTTGCTTCTGACACTGCGGGAATGCTTGTATTGTGTCGCAACTGGCCCGCGATGGCCCATGTGCTCTAGGTGCCACAAGATGCTCTGGCTGGGCTATTGGGCTTGTGCGCGCCATAGCCCGTTCTATTTCCAGGCATCTTTTGGGTGCGCGCCCGATGCATGTTTGGCCGGCTATGACAGGCTGCACTGGCAGCAGAAAATAGGCTTGTAGGACGCTGCAGGGCGGGCTGGTGGCCACTCTCCCGCGGTAAGGATGTTTCGGCACAGAACGGCACGTCGTGGACATAGGGCTGCTCCTTACGATGGCACGATGGGCGATGGCGGTTGGGGCTTCCACACACTCCATACACATAGGAAAGCACCGCGGCCCGCCAGCAGCAAGTGTTGGGTGACACCCTGGGACGGGTTGCAAGCGGACGACACGAAGGTGCGAGTTGGGCAGCCGGGGTCAGCCTCCTCGGCTGAGGACAACGATGATGGCGCCGCCAAGCATGAGCACGACTGCGAGGGCCAGCAGCCACGTCAGCCGCTCTGTGCGACGCAGGAGGATCTGGCCGAGCGCAATGGAGACGAGCGGATTGAGTGCAACAACAGTTGAGACCTTGACGACTGAGCCCTGACTTGTGGCAGCAAACAAGCACAAGAGTCCAATAAAGGAGGCGATAGCTGACAAAGCAGCAATCCAGTATGCCCGTCCAGGCGCGTTGACCTTCTGGCGCAGCGCCGGGATGGTGTATGGCAGCGTGGCGAAAGACGCGGCCAGAATCGCGAGCCCTGTGGCTGGCATGGCGGAAACGCCGCCGGTTAGCTTGGCCACAAAGTAGGATGTGCCGTAGCTTGCCGTAGCGGCCAAGGCGAGCGCTGCGCCAATGAGCGTGGTGCGACGCGATACTTTCATGCTCACCGGAGTTTTGGTGATGGAAGCGCCTGTTGCCGGGGTTGGCGCAGACTGTGAAGTACTTTGATCGGCGGCGAGCAGGATTGAGCCGAATACAACACACGCGATGCCAAGGACAAGCGGAGGGCTGACCATCTCTCCGACGAAGACCACTGCCAACACCGCAGCAAAGACGGGTGCGACAGCAAAGAACGGAGCTGTCCGGCTGACACCAGTCATCCGCGATGACGTCAAGGCAAGCTGCCGACCCAGGGTGTACTGGAGGATACCTACGACGGCGATCCAAAGCAGTACCGGCGCAGTGAGAGAAAAGATTTCCTCGCGGTAGAGCACGACCGCAGGCAACGTGATGAAAGCCGCTCCGACGCCCAGGGTGATAACGGTCACTCTTGTTGGTGAGAGATGAAAGAGGGCCATACGGCCAAGGACAGTGGCAAAGCCCCAAAAGATAGCGGCGGCAAGCGCAAGAGCGAAGACCATGGTCTTAACTACTTCTCTCGGCGGAAGAAGGGGGAAACATAGGCATACTAAGGTGGCGTCCGTTCATGGTTCGAGCGCCTCACCACGAACGGTAACATAGCTGGTTAGCCTACAAGGCCAAGGATTTGGACATGGGACCGATGATTGCGCATGATTACTTGCGGAGGGGCCGAGCTATGACTTGGCGGAGCATGGAGGCGAAGATGGGGACGCCGTCGGTGCTGCCGAGTATGGACTCCATGGCGCGCTCCGGGTGCGGCATCATGCCCAGGACGTTGCCCTTGGCATTGATGATGCCCGCGATGTTGTTGGCCGCGCCGTTGGGGTTGTCGTCAGCGGTGAGGCGGCCTAACTCGTTGCTGTAGCGGAAAACCACCTGGTCGTTCATCTCCAGCTTCATGAGGGTGTCAGGGTCAGCGTAGTAGCGACCCTCGCCGTGGGAGATGGGGACACGGAGCACTTGGCCGGGCTTGCACAGGTTGCTGAACGGGGTGTTGGGGTTCTCCACGCGCAGGTTGGTCCACTGGCAGCGGAACTCCAGGTGCTCATTGCGGAGGAGCGCGCCGGGAAGCAGGCCGGCTTCGCAGAGAATCTGGAAGCCGTTGCAGATGCCGATGACGAGGCGGCCTTGGTCGGCGAACTTCTGGATGGACTCGGTGACGGGCGAGAAGCGGGCGATGGCGCCGCAGCGAAGGTAGTCGCCGTAGGAGAAACCGCCGGGGACCACCACTGCGTCGAACTTGGAGAGGTCTTTGTCTTTGTGCCAGACGTATTCGGCTTCCTGCTCAAGGCAGTCGTGGAGGGCGTGATAGCAGTCGGTGTCGCTCCAGGTGCCGGGGTAGACGATGATGCCGAAACGCATTTCCCCTCAGTCCTTTCCTAACCTTCTCTCCCCGCATGGAGAAGGGCACGCGAATCTCCCACGCCCTTCCCCGGGACGCCCAGCCGCGCCTCCCCGACCTCTCCCTTAGTCCCTCCCCCAAAGAGGGAGGGAAGTTTATTTGTTAGTTTGATAGTTAATTAGAGATTCCCCTCGTTCCTCGGGACAAGCTTCGACTGTGTTACATCCCTAAGATATAAGATACAAGCCAGTATCACCCTTTTGCGAGCGCGTCCAGGAGCTCCATGACCACGGTGTTTACCAGGTTGCCGTCTGCTTTGCCTTTGAGTTGGGGCATGAGTTTACCCATGACGCGGCCTTTGTCGCCGGGGGTGCGCGCGCCGACTTCTTGGGCCACGGTGCGAGCGATGGCCATGATTTCGTCACGGCCCATTTGCTGCGGGAGGTATTTGTTGATGATGACCAATTCAGCCTCTTCACGCTGGACGAGGTCAGGGCGGTTGCCTTTTTTGAACTCGGTGATGCTGTCACGGCGCTGCTTGGCCTGGCGCTGGAGGACGGCGTTCACTTCTTCGTCAGTGAGTGGGCGAGCTTTGGCGATTTCTTCATAGCGAAGGGCGTTTTGCAGGAGACGCAGGGTTTCGCGGCGAACAACATCTTGCTGCCGCATGGCATCCAGCAATTCGCGGGCGAGTTGCGCCGTGAGTTGCTCAGGGAGCGCCATGGGACGACGCCCTTCTACGCATTGCGCAAGTTCTTGCGGCGTTTGGCCGCTTCTTTCTTCTTGCGCCTCACGCTGGGAGGCTCGAAATGTTCGTGGCGACGGGCCTCGGCCATGACGCCCTCTTGCTGCACCTTGCGGTTGAAGCGCTTGAGCAGGCTCTCGAAGTTCTCGCCGTCCATCAAGATTACTTCAGGCACAGAAATCACCCCTCAGAAGACTTCGGAAAACCTCGGAGAAATCGCTTCGTGAGACTTGGCTACTGACTGCGGGGCCAGTTTAATAAAGCGCGCAGGGCTTTGTCAAGCGGCGCATGGCCTGAGAGCGTTACGGCGTCAACGCCGTGAGGGAGCCGGAGCAGAACGAAGCAGTGGTGGGACTAGAACGGAAACCTTGCGAAGTGGCAGGCAAGACCGAGAGTTCACGTACGACTTCCTGGATAGGCTGACGACGGCCTGCCTGGGGCACCAAAACTGGAAAATGCCCTCATTAACCAATGGGGATTCACTCGGGAGATTAACGGTGTTCCAGTCTAAGCGCGAGGAATATTCTCGCAAAACGGGATATTCTTATTAGGCGATGCTTGGGTAGTCACGAGGTGAGGTATGTCAAACAAAATCCAGGCGCTCGAAGAAGCTGCAAAAGCGTTGGGACTGCGGCAGCTAAAGACAGCAGAGGGGATTACTGAGCGCAATAGTAGTCATCCTTTAAACGTTCACCAAGCTTTGCGGCATTCTGCTTCTCGGCGTAAGGGAGCCGTGAATATACTAACCTGGCGACGCTAACGGATTCGTCCAAAGTCCATGAAGGCTCGCCGCTTTCTTGCCAATGGCGAATCAATCTACCTCTGAAACTCATGTCGACTCCTAATACGCTGGATGCAATGAATCATGTCATCCGCATCCAGAACAGCAAGCGTAACTGCCTCAAAGCCGCCAAACGTTCTTCTCCAGTCAGATGGCTGAGGGACGCGATAGAATTAAGGACATTATTGCGGCTGACAAGCCCGTCTGAGCGGTAAGGAGTTGAGTATGCCTTCTTTTGATGTGGTGTCCCGCACGAACATGGCGGAGGTGGACAACGCGCTGAATAACATTAGGCGCGAGATCAGCACCCGGTACGATTTTAAGAACAGCAAGGCGAACATTGAGCGCAAGGACGAGACGATTACCATTCTGGCGGACGATGACTACAAGCTGCGTGCGCTTACGGAATTGCTGCACCAACACCTGACGCGCCGATCCGTGGACTCGGCGGCGCTGGAGTTTAAGGCGCCGGAGCGGGCTTCGGGCGACGCGCTGCGGCAGGTGGTGACGGTGCGGCAGGGCATTGAGATGGAGCTGGCGAAGAAGATTGTCAAAGCGATGAAGGACAGCAAGCTGAAGGTGCAGGCGTCCATCCAGGGGGATGAACTGCGCATTACGGGCAAGCAGCGCGATGACTTGCAGCAGGCGATTACGCTGCTCAAAGGCGTAAAGGCGGACCAGCCGCTGCAGTACGTGAACTTCCGGGACTAGCTGGCTATCCAGCGTTACGCGTTACGCCTAACGCCAACAATGCAGCCGGGGCTTCACTATGCTAGACCGCTTCCGCTTCTAGCCGCTCGTCCATTCGCCGCAGGACGAACTTCGCGACGAAGCCTGCGGCGG
>SHYT01000013.1 GCA_009692665.1 Dehalococcoidia bacterium
CGTGTCAAAAGTGATTGCGAGGTAGGCGGGTTTGTAATCCTGAACGGCTTTCATGAACATCTGGATGAAGCCGTAGACGCCGCGGACGTCCTCGCCGGTGCGGCGGTTGGTGAGCGGGTTCTGGATGGCGTGCCACGCGCGGTGCACCAGGGCGTGCCCGTCCAGCACCATAAAAGTAGGGCGGGTATCCAGTGCGAAGGAGGTCTGTTTTTCTGTCATTCAGTCACCGATGCGGAATAGCTCGATCTGCTGGGTCAGGAGGGTTTCTTGCCGCCTAATTATTACACATCCATGGAGTTGTCGTTGGGGGGTATTGTGGCGTGGTTATGGGCGAAAGTGGTTCACTTGCACAGTGGTGAATGACACAGGTAAGAAGCTCTTGGTGTCGTGGCCAGCAGATGGGTCGAAGTGGAATCCAGGAGAGAACGAAGATGCCACCTTCGTTCTCTCCTGGATACTGCTGCTGGGAGCAGCCGTTTGCAACAAGCGCCTAAAACGCGAAGAGCCGTTGTGGATTTTCAACGAGGATCTGGTGGATCTGCTTGTCTGAGACGCCGCCCTTTTTCAGGAGAGGGATAAACACTTTGTGTGCGGCGCTCCAGCCGCTCTTGCGATAGGTCCCAGGCGTTGCCGGGAACCAGGCCCCCACGCTGTCATGCGATAAGGTCAGGCGGTTGGCAAAACCTCCGACGATAAGTCCGCCGACGACTGCGGCTACAGGCAGATCCGCTTCAACGGAGCGGCCGACACGGTCAAATGCGAGTGTAAAACCCCGGTTGGCTAGCTCGGTGAGGAGTGGCAGGTTGCCGCGGGCGCCTTCGCAGTGGCTGATTTGAATATGCTCCGGATCCCCGCCTTCTGAGACCACCAGATCCGTCGCTACGCGTGGGCCTGACCCGCCCTCTATCAGGTCCCAGCCGGTGGTGTGCATGACAATGGGCACACCAAGCTTCTTCTGCACCCTTCCTGCCGCACGGAACACTTTTTCCTCTGCCGGCAAGAGCTTGCTCTGGCTGATAGCTAGTTTGATGACGCCGCACTTCACCCGATTTGGCCCCACGCCTTGCTGGATGTCGTGGAGCATCATTTCCTCTGCCTGCTCTGAGGAAGCCATGGTGAAATACAGCGGGATTCCGGCCATCTGGCGGTAGAAGCCGGTGCCTGCGATGACGTTGACGTTGGTGCGGCGAGACACCTCAACCATGATCTCCATATCCCGCCCCATATCTGGGGTAGTAACGTCGATGATGGTCTGGACGCCATGATCTTTGGATGCCGCGCCCAGGTCATCACAGATTTCTTTGATGAGCGGCTCAGGCTTATATTCGGGCGCCCGGTCATACCGGGCTGAGCCCCAAGCGATCATGAGGTGCTCATGCGTCAGCGTGATGCCCATCTGACTGGGTGGGATTTCACCGAGAACGGTGTGCGCTGTAGCCATTTCTTACCCCCCTCAAATTGTCTGCTTGTTTGCGCGCAGTGCAGGATACCAGATAGGCGCACGTAAGCGGAACGCCTAGCCGACTTTCGGCCCCCATGTTTTGCCGAACTCGCCGCGGTCCACTACCTTGCCGGTAAATGTTTTAGCCGTCTGCTCCGAGAGCCAGTTGATGGACGGTCCGCAGGCGTAGATGTCATCCCAGCCGGTCCAGTTGTAATCCTTGGCAAAGACGTACTCTGCGCCCTCCGTCTTCACGCGGCCGGGGCGGTACGCAATTACTGAGATATTGTGCGGGCGGACCTCCTCAGCCAGCACGAGGGACAGACGCTCGAGCGCGGCCTTGGAAGTGTTGTAGGCGGCCATGCTTGGGTTCGTGCTGATGGCGGCTCCAGACGATACATTGATGATGCTTCCACTCCCCTGCTTGATGATGTGGGGCAGCGCAAACTTGCAGCACAGGAACACGCCGTTGATATTCAGGTTCATGACATTGAGCCAACGATACACGGGTATGTCCATGATGGTGGACGGGCTGGACGAGCCGCCAGCGTTGTTGATGAGAATATCGATTCGGCCGAACGCATCCACCGTCTGTTTCATCAGCGCCTCGACGTCCTCCGGTTTCGTGACGTCGCAGCGGACGGCAAGAGCTTTGCCCTGCTTGCGGGCATTGATCTCATCCGCCGTGTGGTGGATGGTGCCAGGGATGCGGCTCTGCTCCGCAGTCTCAGTACGTCCCACCACTACGACGTTCGCCCCAACTTTGGCGAGCTCAATGGCTATTCCCCGGCCGATTCCGCGACTGCTTCCGGTAACGATGGCGACTTTTCCTTTGAGCGACATGGGCTACCTCTCCTCTCGAACACCGTGGTTTTTGCATGTGCTGTTACAGCTATTTTCCCGTGGTGGTTGTACCACTCTTATAAGTAGCTGGCAAGGACTCGATGATATTTCACAGGAAACTCGGTTTGAAGCCTTGGGCGGCGGTGACGATGACCGAAATGAGAAGAGAAACCGGGTTGAGAGGTGTTAAATATGGAGAGAGGAAGAGGGTAGCTAGAAAACGAAGAGCGGGTTGTCCTGGGTGATGAGCCGCTTTTCGTTGGCGATGGCTTCGCGCAGGAATTTTTGGAGGGAGAAGAGGGCCTGATGCGTTTCGCCGTCATAGTGACGGAGACCGGTAAGCTTACGCTCGGCTATGCGCTGGTTTACTTGCGCAGGTGTGAGGTCGTGCGGGTTGGGGCCGAGCGAGGCGATGCAGAAGCCCCAGGGCTCGCCAAAGGACTGCATTTGTACGGCGTAGGAGACGACGGTTGGGAAGACAGTCTTCAAGGTCTGATGAATGGCGGTGTGGACCTCCAGGCAGTTAATGACGCTGGCGGGCCCAGCCTGGGTGACCATCATACCGCCGGGATTCAACTTGGACTTTACGGTGCGGTAGTACTCCTGGGTATAGAGCTGGTAAGCCGGGCCGCCTTCCATAGGGTCGGCGAGGTCAAGAATAATGATGTCGAACTTCTCTGCCGTCTGCTCTAGAGTGGCTTTGGCATCGCCGATAACGAGCTTGAGCCTGGGGTTATCAAATGCGCCCTGGTGCCAGTCTGTCAGATGTTGTTTGCAGAGAGACACCACTTCACCGTCCAGGTCCACCATGGTGGCGCGGGTGACGCTGCTGTGGCGGAGTACCTCACGAGCTGTGGCACCCTCGCCGCCGCCGCCGATGAAGACGGTCTTGGGCGAGGGGTGTGCGACCATGATTGGCTGCACGAGGCTTTCGTGGTAAATGTGCTCGTCCTTCGCGGATGATTGGGTTTTACCGTCGAGCAAGAGAGTGCGACCAAAGGCGCCCGTCTCGATAACTTCGACCGACTGGTATTGGGTCTTGCCGCTGAAGAGCATTCGGTCGACTGTGGTGGCGAATGACAACTCAGGTGTCAGGAGCTCTATGTACCATTTCCCGCGACCAGCGACCATAGTGACCGCCTATGCAACCGGACTGGCGACGGAGACGCCCAGGCCGCGCTGAATCACCATGAGCGTAGGGCTGCGAGATTGCAGGGCTTCTATGATGAGCTCGGCCGCCGCGCGGGCATTAAAGTTCTCGCCGCAGGTAAAGATGTCTACCGCTGCATAGCCGAACTCAGGCCAGGTATGGATACTGAGGTGTGACTCAGATATAGCGATGACGCCGGTCACACCGTACGGAGAAAATTGATGGAAAGTCTTCCCAATGATTGTTGCGCCTGTGCTCTCAGCGGCTTCTAGTAGCGTCTGCTGAAGGCGCGGAAGATCATTGAGAATCTGCCGATTGCAGTCCTTAAGATCAAGGATTATGTGCTGGCCTAGCGCATTCAATCACCCCACCCTCCCGTCATATTTACCCTGTTCCCCAGGGCAGAACACAAAAGAAAATTATACGGGATTTGTGACAATCTGGCAATCCCCATAGAGGTTAATTGTTGGAGGAGTTTATTCAGTGACGCACAGCACGAATGGCGAGGAACATGGGGAACTCTTCGCGCGCGAGGTTTTCCGCGCGTGCGCGCGGGCCGGGCTGGCTCTCTCTGGGCGATATCCATTCTTCGAGTGCGTCCACAACAAATCCGGATTCCACCAGTGCGCGCACATAGTCCTGCAGCGAACGGTGAAATGTCCAGGTAATCTCTGACGGCGCGGAGCCTGGGTGTGTTTGGATGGGAATTTTTAGCTCGCTCTGGTAGCGGTCAATACGGCGGTACTGGAGCTTGCGCTCGTCGTCCCAGCCCCAGCCGGTCTGGCGCGGAATGCGAAACGCCGGGTGGTTCATGACCATGACGAACTGGCCGCCTGGTTTCAACAGACCGGCGGCGTTCTTGAAGACTGGGCGGATGTCATTAATGTTCTGGATGGCGAGGATGCAAGTGATGGCATCAAACGCATCACCCTTCAACGAGGACAGGTCTTTGGCGTCTGCGCGCACGTAGCGGATGTGGCGCGGGCCGCGTTTTCTGGCGATGTCTAGGAGTGATTCCGAAAGCTCGGCACCGACGACTTGGGCGCGGCGCTCTTCAAGGATGCGACAGAGTGCGCCTTGCCCGCACGCCACATCGAGTATTTTCTTACCGCGTACATCGTCCAGAAGTTTTAGAACGCCCGGGAAAACGACTTCTTGTTGGAAGAAACCGCCTTCCTGGCCCATGTGCTCATCGTACCAGGAGGCAGAGTCTTCCCAGCTTGTGTTTGGAGCGGGTTGGCCAGGCTGCTCTCGCACGACTTCCTCTGTAGGAGGGCGCGATGGTGGCGCGTCGGCGGGCACAAAGGGGCGCGGGTCGCGGGGGCGGTCAGCGTAGGGCTGTGGGATTGGTAATCCTTTTGATTCGGGGCGTTGGTTTTTGAATGGAGCGGGATTATGCGCGCGCTCTATGAAATGACCGCGGACACTGTCTTTGAAGGGTTGGCCCTGACGGGAGCGGTTGAATCGTTGGTTTTCGCCGGGACGCGGGTTGCCGTATTGGTCTTGCTGTGGTGCTCCTGGTGCACCTCGAGGCCGGGGTTGGAACGGCCTTCCGCCAAGCTTTGGCTGTCCTTCTGGAAATGGCGGCTTGCTGCCCGGAGCACGCTGGCCCTCCCGAAAGGGTGGGCGGCTACCAAATGCAGGGCCTTGGTCTCTGAGTGGTGGCCGGCCAGGCGCGGCGCTACGATCAGGGAAGGGCGGGCGGCCTGGTAGGCCTTGGCGGTCCCGTAAGGGAGGACGGCTGCTACCGGGCCTGTTTGGGCCGGGCCGTCCGCTGCGATTACTCGGGGGGAAACGCGGGTTGTTGTTTGTCATATATCCATCTTACGAGAGATTCGCTATGAAGGCCACAGCGACTGGGCCTCTTTATAGTCAGCCTGTGTGTTTACGTCCAAAAGGACTATAGGTGAGTCTACCGGTATCAGGCGGGCTTCCTGGCGATATTTGTTCGCTATCGGGAGGATGCCCTGAGTCTCTTCGGTGATGCGGGTAAGCTCAGGGAGGAGGTCTGCACGGAAGATGATGGGGTGGCCTCGATGGCCGCCGAAGGTGGGCTGCGTAATGGGTGCACGATGTTCACGGAACTCTTGGAGAAGCTCGGCGACAAGTGGTATAGGACGCGGCTGGTCCACGGCGAGGAGTACAACTGCATCGGCGTTTTTGGGTACGTGGGCAAGACCCAGCTTAATAGACGTGGTCTTGCCCACTTGGTAGTGCTCATTGATGACGGCGTGGACAGAATTGTCGGTTGGGAGCGCGGCGCCGACTTCAGCTGGGCGGTGGCCCAGGACGACGGTGACTGTTTCACAACCGGCTTGCTTCAGGCACTGGATCTGGTAGTTGATGAGGGTAGTGTTTTGCCACGGGAGAAGGGCCTTGAGCTG
The DNA here is from genome assembly GCA_009692665.1 of Dehalococcoidia bacterium. Classification (GTDB taxonomy): domain Bacteria; phylum Chloroflexota; class Dehalococcoidia; order Lucifugimonadales; family SHYT01; genus SHYT01. The sequence continues at coordinate 5,819 of SHYT01000013.1, forward strand.
GCCCATGCGGGACGAGAAGCCAGCAGCAAGGAGGATGGCGGTGAAGGTTGGTGTAGCGTCTCGCTCAATCCGTTGCACGGATGCTCATTTGCCACCCGTTCGTGGTGAGGCGCTCGAACCACGAACGGCAGACAGCTTCTTAACAGCGGCCCAGTCCCTACGCAGCAACGCCTCTTTCTTGGCGCGATTCCATCCTTTGATTTGTCGTTCCATCTGAAGCGCCTCATAACGCGAAGGTAATTCCTCAACGAAGACGACGTTGATAGGCAGGCGCGTGGAGGTGTACCGGGCGAATGTACGTTGCTCATGAGTCGCTATGCGCGCTTCCAAGTTATCTGTATGGCCCGGCATAGAATGAGCCATCCGAGCACCTGAGCATATACACGTAGAAAACCATTTTGATGTATCCATTCACACGTGGCGCCCGTTCATGGTTCGAGTGCCTCACCACGAACGGGTAACGGAAGGGGGTTGTTGCAAACGGGCTACCGGCTCGCCCCGCTGAGCGCTTTCTCTTTGGCTTTCTGCACCAGCTTTTGGTCCATTTTCATAGGCGCGCCAGAGCCGCCGAGACGGACGGCCAGGATTTCCGCAATGATGCTGACGGCAATCTCTTGTGGTGTCCGGCCGCCGATGTCCAAGCCGACGGGGGCGTGGACGGAGTTGATGCGGTCCTCCGGGATGCCTTTGCGGAACATTTCTTCAAATATGAGGATGCTTTTGCGGCGGCTGCCCAGGAGGCCAATGTAGCCCGCTTTGGAGCGAAGTGCCGCCTCGGTGGCCATGTCGTCGTACTGGTGGCCGCGCGAGGCGATGATGACGAACGTGTTGCTGTTGATGGGGAACTTGGACAGGTCGTCACGGTAAGAGCCTACGACCGTTAGGTCGGCTTCCGGAAAGCGGTCGCGGTTGGCGAACTCAGGACGGTCGTCCAGCACGAAGATGCGAAAGCCAAGGATCTTAGCGATAGGAGCGAGCGCCTTGGAGATGTGGCCACCGCCCATAAGCACGAGCTGGGGGGGAGTGGTGTATGCCTCCACAAACACCTCCGCGCCGTTCTCTAGCGAGAGGTATTCGCACTTGCCGTAGGCCATCAACTCACGCGCTTTTATCTTGACGGCGGAGTCGAGATCGCTGTTGCCGAGGGTACCCTCTTGCTTGCCGTTTTCGTGGAAGAAGACCTTGGCGCCGACGGCGGCGCTAGAGCCTTTGGGAGCCTTGGCGAGGGTGCCGAGGGCGACGGTCTTGCCGCCGTCGTACGCATCCCGGATCTCTTTGGCGTAGCTGAGAACAGGCTGCCTCTGGTAGACGGGATCGATGAGGAAGTACATGGTGCCGCCGCAGATGAGGCCATCGCGGGCGGCGATCTCTTCATTCAGCAAGTATTCGCGGACTTCAGCCGGAGCGTGCGCGCGGAGCATGGTCTTAGCCGCGTACCAGATATCGCCTTCAACACAGCCGCCGCCGAGGGTGCCTACCGCGCTGCCATCCTCGCGTACCCACAGCTTAGCTCCAGGCTTCTGAGGGGTTGAACCTTTAGTGCGAACAACGGTAGCCAGCACCCCTTGTTTGCCGGACTCTAGCTCGCGCACAGCTTCTCTAAAAACGTTTTCCACAACCCAATCTCCTAGAGGCGGTTTCTAATCGAGTTATCTCAGTCCACGTTCGGTGCTAGGCCCCTGCTTGAACCGGTACTGTTCATTATAACGCGGCGCTCAATTCCGTGGTAACGATACAGTGACTAGGTGAAACCGCCCGCGCTACGTCAAAAATAAAGTTAAGCCCACTGCGACGGAACCCGTCTTGATACCTACTGGTAACGGCGAATGTTTGCGTATAGTGTCGCAACTGAGTGGCATTGAACCACATGCTGCGGGCGCGACAGGATGCTTTGCGTGGTTGGCTTGCGCCGCTGAGGGCAGCAGATACAGGGGGAGCGGTTGCCAGTCCGGTTCCCAATCCGGGAAGGACTGTTCCCGAAGTTTCTCAATGGCTACATCTATCTGCACAGGATGATACCTCTGCTTTGGGGCCGACCGCCGATTTTTTCTTCTTGCAGTGGAGTGTTTGCTGGAGGTAAAAGGGCTCACATCTAGCATGCAGCCGTGCGTACGTGGGCGCAAGAGGCTGCTGTCCAGGTCTTGGGCCCCAGTTTCACCGCTTTTGTGGGGTCTGGTGCTAAGGGACTTCCAGGATGATTTTTCCGAAGAACGTGCGGTCTTCCATAAGACGGTGGGCATCCTGGGCATGCTCAAGCGGGAAGACACGGTCAATGCGCGACCATATGCGTCCGGCGCCAGCCGCGGCCAGCACTTCACTCAGGTCCTGTGGTGTGCCCATTGTGACGCCGAAGAGGGTGATTTGCCTGGTGAAAAGCGCGCCCAGTTGAAGTTCTGTCTTGTAGCCGGAGGTTACGCCGCACACGCCGTACCGGCCCCCAGAGGCCGTAGCGGCGTACGCCTTGGGGAAGAAATCGCTGCCTACGTGGTCAACGACTACGTCCACGCCGCGATTATTCGTCAGCGCCATTACCCGCTCAGTAATGTCTTCCTGCGTGTAGTTGATGACTTCGTCAGCGCCGATTTCGATCGCCAAGGCAGCTTTCTCAGGAGTGCTGGTGGTGGCGAGAACGCGAGCACCGATGGCGTGCTTGGCTACCTGGATGGCCGCAACGCCAACTCCTGCCGACGCCGAAGAGACCAAGATGCTCTCCCAGGGCTTAAGCTGCGCCCGCCGGACGACTATGTTCCAAACAGGCATGAAAGTGGTTGGCAGTGCTGCCGCTTCACGGTAGGTGAGTGTTGGCGGAATGACGTGTGCGTTGAGTCCGGGAACAACAACGTACTCAGCATATCCGCCGTTTACGCTGGAACCCAAGACGTGGCTGTGCTCGCAGAAATCTTGCCGGCCCACCAGGCACTGGGCGCATGCGTTGCACCAGAGCACGGGGTTGAGCACGACGCGGTCTCCCACCCTCACGTTGGACACTGCGCTCCCCGTGGCAACCACGTCCCCCGCCACATCCATCCCAGGTATGAGCGGCTTCCGGAACTCCCGTTTGGTGCCACGCACCCCGGAGCGCGTAAAGACATCGCGCCGGTTTACAGCGCAGGCGCGTACTCGGACCTGTATCTCGTTTGCTGAGAAAACAGGGTCTGGCTGATCGCCATATTTGAGGGCGGACAGGCCGCCATGGGCCTCCAGATAGATAGCTTTCATGAGGGTTGCCTCCCTTGGATTGGTCTCCCAGTATAGCCGTCGGCTCCAGGGCAGGCAAACAGCAGAAGCGAGACAAATGGCAAAAGGAACGGCGCGTTTTTGAAAAACGCACCGTTCCTTTGTTGGAGCTTTTGAAGGGATTGCCTTCGGCTTCGGCTCCTCCTCGGCGCTGCTCGGAGACTGCGTCTCTCGGCTCGGGGTCTGCGACTGCGGCTTGCTAGGCGCGAACAGCTATGACACTGAGCCAGTTGCGGGGCACGGCGTCAATGTTTAGCTCGTGCATGACTTGTTGCACCGCTTCCTGCAAGGCAGCCGATGCTTGGCTTAGGGGCACGCCGGGGAGGGCGCCCTGGACAAAGTCTTCATAGTGGCTAATGTCCATCCAGCCTTGCAGCGTGATGGGTGTTGGCTTGATGTCGTGCTTCAGAATGGTGAAGTTGTGCTGGCGAAGCAGGTCAAAGTACTCGTCCGAGGTGAGTTGCTTTCGTGATTCCACCTTGAGCTGAGCGGAGGGCATGACGTTGTACTTTGCTTTGGCGATACGGGTTGCGCGCATCATCCACCGGCGGTAAAACTGTTCAGTCTCAGGGGGGTGGGCGCCCAGGAAGAAAGCGCTGTTGAAGGCGAAGATGCCACCTGACCTGAGGGTCTGGTTGACGCCCTCCAGAAGCGCATGCTTGTCGCCCATATTGTGGATTGAGTTGAGCAGCAGTACACGGTCAACACGCTGTTTGACGACGGCCGACATCTGCTCAGCACGTGTTTGCACGAGCTGAATGGTAACGTCGCGGAAGGTAGCCAGTTGCTCCATAGCCTCGCGGAGGGCCTGGGCAGAGACGTCGACGCCGATGAGGAGGCTGTCGCGCGCGCCACGAAGGTGTTCCAGGATCATGCGGCTGGCGGAACCGGTGCCGCAAGCAAGTTCCACAATTTTCTGGCCGGGCTTAATCTCGGATAGGTCAATGAGGTATTTATTGGCAGCTTTGTAGAAGTCCTGTTCGGCGAAAGGTCGGAAGGAATAGCTATGCGAGGGGGTAGCCTGTTCGTCGCCCATAGGCTCCTCCTGAAGCAAAAGAGTGGGGCTGTTGCCTATTTCTCCCATATTTATGCTGCCAGTCTAACAAAGGGCAAATAGGAAGTCTAGGTACGACCAAGAGGTATTTTAATAAACGAAGCTTTCTTGCAGCCCATAGGCGGTCTATCCGGCTCAGTACGACTCTTGTGGCTACCGTAGGAGCAGGGTATTCACAAAGCTCAGGTACCAGTCACGGATAACGAAGCCAAAGAAGAGGGTGACGAGGGTTGCCGTGCTGAGAAAAGGGCCAAATGGGATGGCGGATTTCCGTTCTTTGAGGTGTGTTAAGAGCAGGACTGCTCCCGCGATGCCACCGGCAATAAACGCCAGCGGCAGGGCGACTATTGTCAGTTGCCAGTCGAGCATTGCGCCCATGAGCGCGCCGAATTCCACATCGCCTTCACCCATGCCGCCGCGGGAAAGGAGATAAATGAGGAAGAGTATTCCGAATGCGACCGCGGCACCCGCCACAGCGTTTACGTAGCTGAAGAGGAGCGACGCGCTGTTGGCGGGCGGTCCGATGGGTGCGGCGGCTAGTGCGACGACAAGCATGGGGACGACGACAACGTTCAAGATCGATGAAGAAGATGACGATGAGGGTTGCCGTGTATAAGGCGTACAGAAGGCCCACGGGTGTAAGGCCGTATTGGAGACCGACATATCCGAAGAGCTCGCCGGTGAGGGTTTCAACAAGGGGAATGCACACCGGGATGGACGCGCGGCAGTAGCGACAGCAGCCACGGGCTCTCTGCAGATAGGGCAGCGAGAGCGCGGCCGAATGAGGGACTGCCGCTCCGGTAGCCGGTCAATGCAGACGTTCAGAAAGCTGCCGATGAACAAGCCAAAGACTGCAAAGACAAGGGCCGTAACGATCGCCACGACTTCATACCGTAAAGGCAGCCAGGAGAATGGTCAATCCATGGGGCAATTTAGTAGTGGTTCGATTCGAGTATCTGGAACTATGGATTGGCCATAAGTCCAATTGGGCCGACCAAACTGGGAAACGCTGCCAGCTCCTGTGGTGTCCGTTCATGGTTCGACAGGCTCACCACGAACGGGGAAAACAAGTGGCTGAGTGAGAGAGGGGGCAAGAAGTCGGGCGTCCTGTTCACCGTGTCGAGCAAATAATCACGTGGCAAATTGACCCACTACCGGCGATTTAGACGCCCCCTGCTTGCTTTAGGGCTCGTCCTCGGTCTTTTTCTTGCCGGAGGCGCCTGCCATAGGAACGACAATACCTTTTCTGACAAGCGGAGAAGGTCTCTTGGGGAGCAGGTACGCCCTCAGTGGGGTTCGAACCCACGGTCTCCACCTTGAAAGGGTGGCGTCCTAGGCCACTAGACGATGAGGGCACGAGGGCAACTCCCTCGACCCACTCTCTGTACGTTGCATTTGGGTGCGAGGTGCGGGCCTGAGGCAGGTATATTTTATGGTACGGGTTCTACGGGTAGATAGCCAGCGCTTCCAGTCCGGTGCGCTCTGGCAAGCCGAACATGACGTTCATATTGTGGACTGCCTGTCCAGCCGCTCCCTTGACCAGATTGTCCAGACAACTTACGACTATGAGGCGGTTGGTGCGATGGTCAATGGATGGGTAAAGGAGGCAGTCGTTGGTGCCGAGCGTGTGCTTCGTAGCGGGCGGCGCGGGCGCCACTTTCACGAACGGCTCATTGGCATAGAAGTCATGATAGATCTCTTTAATCCGTGTGCTGCCCTTGGGGCCGCTGGGGAGCGCACCGTCTTTGAGCGTGGCGTAGCAAGAGCTAAGGATGCCGCGAGTCATAGGGATGAGGTGCGGCAGGAATGTCACGCGGGGCTCAGAGCCTTTGTCCAACGCCCTGAGCTCCTGGGTGATTTCCGGCAGGTGGCGGTGCCCTTCCAGGCTATAGGCTGACACACTCTCGTTGACCTCAGAGAAGTGCGTACCCAAGCCAACCGAACGGCCAGCGCCGGAGACGCCGGACTTGCTGTCTACGATGAAATCCGGATGAACCAAGCCCTCTTTGACGGCGGGTGCAAAGGCGAGTATGGCGCTGGTGGGATAGCAGCCGGGATTGGCCACCAAGCGGCAGGAAGCGATTTGTTTCTTGTATAGCTCAGTAAGGCCGTAGACCGCTTCCTCAAGGTACTCCGGGCAAGGGTGCTGCACGCCATACCATTGCTCAAATTCAGCGACGTTCTTCAGGCGGAAGTCTGCGCTGATGTCGATAACTTTGACGCCTTTCTTAAGGAACGGCGCGCATGCCTCTGCGCTGGCTTTGTGAGGGAGCGCTGAGAAGACGACGTCCACACTTTCCGTGACGTCTTTCTCAATGGTGAGGTTTATGGAAGCAAGGTGAGGGAATACGTCTCCCAGCTTTTTGCCTGCCTCGGTACGCCCAGTCACGGACACGACTTTGGCCTGTGGATGGTTGACCAGGATACGAGCGAGCTCTGACCCGGCGTAGCCGGTGACGTTGATGATTGCTGCGCGCATTTTCTTACCTCAGACGCTGGTCACACATTGACCTTTAGGGGCACGGTTCGGATGGCTCGTAGTATAGCTTGCCAGAGGCTGCTTCGGCAAACCAAGCGCGATACGACCGCTTGACGGATGTGCATGTATCGGAATTATTGAAAGCAGCATCGAACAGGAAAGTGACAAGGACAACTGGGGTTGGTTACTATAAGAGCAACAGGCGCACACATCGAGGGCAACTAGACGACAGCTAAGCTATAGGAGGGTGGAATGACGACGGGTCAAAGCGTGGTGACTCCCGAACGGTTTGCACAGGGCCTTCTGTATAAGGATTACATGGCTAATGTGGTGAAGGTGAATAAGGACCGTTTTGAGCGGTACTATCAGACCGCTCAGCAGCAGATGACGCCGGCAGATGTAGAGTTTTTCAAGAAGGCAGTACATGCGCCTGGCGGCCCGGCCAAGGTACTGGTCATTGGCGAGGACTGGTGTCCAGACGTGTACCGGGGCATGCCCACGATTGCGGCGGTAGCGGATGCCTCCGGTATGGACATGAAGGTCTTTCCGCGTGACTCCCATTTGGACATCATGAATGAATTCCTGAACCAGGGGCAGTTCCAATCCGTTCCCACCGTAGTGTTTTACACGAAGGACTATTCGTACATCATGCATTGGATAGAGCGCCCTGAGTCGGTGACCAAGGAGATGGAGGAGATCCGTGCTAAGGTAGCCGCAGAAATGGCCGGCAAGCCTGAACAGGAGATTCGGGGAGAGTCATCGAAACGGAACACGGAACTATTCCCGCACTACCAGCGCCTTACTATTGACGACTGGAAGCAAATTTTCAGGAAGTACGTTCGGTAATTCGCGCCAGGGGTTGTTCTTGAAGAGAGACGGTGAAAGCCGCCTCTCTTTTTTGTGGGAACTGCCTCCCAACCAATTACGCCAAATAGACATACTGGGCCATGCGGAGGATGAACCGGATAAAGGGGTCGTAGAGGCGGAAGAAGAGAAAAACGACGTTGGTTATTGCGAAACCTATGAGAGCCCCGGCAAGCATGTCTGAGGGGTATGAGGCGCCTGCTATGACCCGAGCTATTCCCCACAGTCCAGCCAGCACGCAAGCGATTGCGCCAAGCTTGCGGTTTGCCGTCCAGATGCCTACCGCGAATCCAAAACCGATGGCGGCAGCTTGCATTGGAAATGAGGAGTCGCTGGCGTGATAGAAGAGCAAGTGGAGGTGAAAAGTCTCAAATGGGCGCGGGCGAAAGAAGAACTCGTTTAAGATTGCCACTGCAAAAGAGCTGAGGCCCATGCCTGTCATGGCGCCTAATGCTGCGCGCTGGGAGCGCATGCGTGATTCCTGCGAACGGGGGCCGAACCACATGCCCAGGATAAAGAGGGACAGCACGACAGGAACGAGGTAATCGCTGGCAAGGAATTGGATGAGGTTGTCCAGCCAGGGCAAAGCGGCTACCCAGCCGTTGAGCCAGAGTAGTAGCGCCGTATCCATTTTCGCAAGTAGTTCCATAGTTCCTTCAACTTGCTCTGTATGGCATGGAGATAGGTAGTTTCGCGCAGTGCCTCAAGCCCCCCGGCGCCAACGCGAGCAGTAAAACGCCGATGGTTGACGAGTGAAGATCCCAACATGGTACTGAAAATTGCTGTGCCTGCGCTCACAGAAAAGAGGAGCGCCTGCTGGTTGCCATTCAGCCCTCCAGCGGTATCCGGCAGCAGCCGTGGCCCGGGCGCGAAAAACCAGGTGAAGCCACAAGCAACGAGGGCGAGGCCAAGAGCGGTTGAGCGGAAAGGACTTTGGAAGAAGAGGAGCCCGCGCAGGCGGCTATGGGCGGCTGCGATTTGCAGAACGCCGAGAGAAGAGAGGAAGCAGAGGATGAGGTAGTCAGGAGTCACTGCTTCACGCCGAGCGAGGCGCTTCAGGAACCGGGATTGGCGGCTTGCCCGGCCATAGCAGTTCCGCGAGCAGGTGGCTGAGGAGCACCAAAACAGGTAACGCGATGGAGAACCAGACGAGGTGCGACGGAGCATCGAATTTCCAGGCCAGGAAGGGCATGGGGATAAAGATGCACAGGAGCGCCACAGTGAACCGGTTTGTGACCCACAGGGGAATAATGGAAAACACGGCAAGGGGCACTGCCACAAACGGCAGGACGGAGGTGAGCACACCTATAGCTGTGGCTGCGCCGCGTCCGCCATGGAATCTGAGAAAAGCAGGCCAGTTATGCCCAGCGACCGCTGCGATGCCAGCAAGCATAGTCGCGGTATCGCCTGGCATGAACTTCTTGGCGATAGACACAGCTGCGATGCCTTTACCCGCATCAATAAGGAGGACAAGAACGGCCGCCTTTGGACTGAGTTGTCGCCAGATATTGGCCACGCCAGCGTTGCGGTAGCCTATGGTGCGAATGTCAACGCCACGCAACCACTTAGCAAGGAGATATGCGCTTGGGATGGACCCTACTACATAGCAGACTAAGAAAAGTGCCATCCACTCTAGCATTGGGGCATCCTACCTTAAAAAACGAAGAGGTTTTTTATCAGCCTTATTTAGCGCGGACTGCTCCTGAAGGTACCGCGGCTACACACCATTGACGGTACTTTGCTACCTTGCCACGGATCACTTGGAAATAGAGGTCTTGCAAGCGCTTCGTGACCGGGCCTATTTTACCATCGGCAATTTTTCGGTTGTCCAGCTCGCCCACCGCAGTTGGATGCGCGGCAGTGCCGCTCAGGAATACCTCGTCGGCTAAGTAGAGTTCTGTACGGCCGACGGATCGTTCTGCTACGGCCATGTGCAGTTCTTCACGCGCCAGCTGCATGACCGTGCTGCGGGTGACACCGGGCAAGATGCCGTCGGACAGTGGTGGGGTAATCAATTCGTTGTTTTTCACCATGAACAGGTTTTCACCGGAGCCCTCAGACACAAAGCCTTTTGAGTTCAACAGAATTGCCTCATCGTAGCCAGCCAGCACCGCATCCGTCTTCGCCAAAATGCTGTTCACGTATAGGGCGCTCAGCTTAACCCTGGGAGGAATCATGTTCTCGTCAATGCGCTGCCATGAGGAGATCACACAGCGGAGGACAGATGCGTCCAAGTAGGCGCCAAACGGCTGTGCAATGATGGCGAAGTCGTCTTCAAGCTCATGTAGTTTTAGGTTGGCAACCTTCTGCGCGCTTTTGAATGCAATGGGACGGATGTACATGTCGCCCCGGTAATTGTTGCGCTCCACCAGTTCAACGGTGAGCTTGGTCATCTCTTCCGGCGTTAGGCGCAAGCTGCTCATCCGCAGCACCTTGATACCGTCCGCCATTCGCTGGTAATGCTCAATTGGCCGGAAGATGAAAGACTTACCCTCTTCCTCATTCCAATTAGCGCGAATCCCCTCAAAGAGGGCTGTACCATAGTGGAGAGCATGGGTCATGATGCCGACTTTCGCGTCTGTTACGGGAATGAACTTACCGCCAAAGTAGGCTAAAGGGGTCTGTTCCGCCATGATGCTCCCTCCGGATGATGGCCTGAGAAACACGGGAAGAGTTACGTTCTCCGGCTCGATTAGACTGCGCACCATTATAGCATCACCATGCGCTAGGGCGGGCTGTTTCGTGAGCAGTCTAATTCGCACTTCGGAGACTTTACAGATCTTCAACATACGCCCGCGTTCCTTCATCCCCAGGCCCACGAAGCCAGGGCGTGGTTCGCTGTCCATCTTAATTGCTGTGGATATGTGGTATAGAACTCTGCTTAATGAGGGTGGCCTCGCGCTCCAGCGACATATCGCGGTAGGCCCTGGCACCGGCTTGCACAAAGCTAGTCAGACCGGAAGCAAGGTATTGGAAGCCCAGTTTGCGCCAGTGCTCATAGGCGTTGGCATCACGCGCGATGGTGCCGACTGATTTTCCTGCGGCCATAACGATGCGCCCGACTTCAGCTATGGCTTTGAGTACCGCAGGATGTTCGGGCTGGCCTATGTAGCCCATGGAAGTGCTCAGGTCAGTAGGGCCAATGAACACCATGTCAATGCCATCAACGCCGGCGATGTCCTTGGCGTTTTGCACCGCCTGGACAGTTTCAACTTGCACGATGCACAGCATTTCGCGGTTTGCCATTTCCACGTAATCCGCCAGTGGCTGGGCTCCGTAGCGGTTGGCTCGCACACCCGCGAGCCCGCGCCGCCCTCTGGGTGGATACAACACCGAGGCGACTACGCTCTCAGCGTCTGCACGTGTGTTGACCATTGGGATCTGTACGCCCATGGCCCCAGCATCAAGATAGCGGAGGATATTCTGAGGGTGGTTGAGTGCGATGCGGACGAGTGGCGTTATGCCGGAGGTTTCTGCGGCGCGGAACATATGTTCGCAGGTTTCAAGGTCTGAGATGGCATGTTCGCCATCCACGATGACAAAGTCAAACCCTGTGTAGCCCATAATTTCTACTAGGGCGGGCGAGGGGAGGTTCATGAATAAGCCAAGAACCGGCTGGCCGTTGTGGAGCTTTTCTTTGAGGGGGTTCTTCTGCATCGCATTACATCCTTCTTAGAACTGACGCCGCCGTTAGTTGCAAGAACACGAGGTTTTTGGGAGAATAGAGCAAGTTTACCAGCTACTGAAACCATCAACAAGGCAATGCACTGATGAACGCGCAGTAGTGCGCGTTCAGTTTGTTTAGCGTCGGGGCGTAGCGCAGTGGCAGCGCGCACGGTTCGGGACCGTGAGGTCGAAGGTTCAAATCCTTTCGCCCCGACCACCCTCATTCATCCGCCCGTGCGGCTCCCTCAACCCCTATTGTGATACAAGTTACAAATCTGACACTCATTTCCCCCGAAGCAGAGGACAGAAAAAGTGAAGGCGCCGTTGCTTTCCAGAGGCCACCTCGCGTGGTGCCTCCGGCGAGAGCCAGTTACACGGATTGGAAGGTACAGCGTTATTTTGAAGATGTCCAAGTGGGAGATACAATTCCGCGCAGATACGGTTCCCGCTGGCAAGGTCAAATGCCCATAATTTCTATCAATCCTGTATACATGAAGTTGAAGTGTAAGGCACCCTCAATTCTGTAAAAGGCTATCAACCCTAAGGAGCGAGTATGGCTGATCCCACGGTGCTGTTTGAGGTCAAGGACAAGGTAGCAACTATCACGCTGAATCGTCCTCAGGCGCTCAACTCCTTCACTATGGAGTTGATGGAGGCGACAGGACAGGCGCTAACACGCTGTCAGGACCCAGCCATTCGCGCAGTGGTTCTCACTGGGACGGGACGGGCGTTCTCCGCGGGCGCGGACGTGCGTGAGATGGCGTCCGTGCTGGGGGCCCAGGGCCCAGATGGGTTGGTGCGCTCCATAAGGCGTTTGGTCGATGCCGTCCACTGGCTTGTCGTTTTGCCAATGCGGCAGTTGCCAAAGCCCATCATAGGGGCCATTAATGGTGCGGCTGTTGGCGGCGGGCTTGGCCTGGCTCTGGCTTGCGATATACGAATTGCTTCTGAAGATGCGCGGCTGGTAATGGCGTTTCCCGGCATTGGCGCCTCTGCAGACAGCTCCACCATGTACATGCTGCCACGTCTCATAGGCCAGGCCCGTGCCCTGGAAATGTATTTTCTGAACGAGCACGTGGACGCACGCAGGGCCATGGAGCTTGGCCTGTTCAGCGCTGTTGTCCCGCCAGCTGAGCTCACTGCCAAAGCAGACGAATTAGCCCATAAGCTGGCGTCCGGCCCTACGCTAGCCTATGCGCGTGCCAAGCAGCTCGTTAACGACACCTGGGACTGGAGTTTGCGTGAGCACCTGCTGTCGGAAGGCGACGCCATTACGGAGAGTTCAGGTACTGCGGACTTTCGTGAAGGCATCCGCGCTTTCGTGGAGAAGCGTCCACCCCTATTCAAGGGTCAATAGAGCCGCCTTTTGCGATAGGTCTCGCTTCACGGCATTTCAGCAAAGCAGTGCACTGAGTAGATTCCCAGCGCCCTACTCTGCTGTGAGACGCCCGCTACTTCGGTGGGCAGGAGACTATAACCAGAACATTTTGCGAGCGGCTTCTTTGAGCTCATCTCGGAACTTTAGGTCCGCTACGGAAATGAGCGCCTCCGCGCGCTGCCGGTGCGACCGGCCAAAAAGCTTTGCTACGCCCCACTCCGTCACATTGGGGTCTGCCCACGAGCGGGGGATGGTCACGCATTCTCCCTGCGGGAGCGCAGGCACGATTCTGGAGATGAAGCCATCGCCGGCTGTGGATGGCAGCACGTGTATAGGCTGTCCACCTTTGGAAAGTAGAGCTCCAAAAGCGAACTCAGGCTGCCCGCCCATTCCGTTGAAGATGACCCCGCCAATGGTTTCCGAGGCGATTTGCCCCGTGAGGTCTATCGAGATGGCGCTGTTCATGGCCACCATGTTCTCGTTCTGCGCAATGACGGTAACGTGGTTGGTATACGATGTTTCCGCATCTCAAAGACTGGATTGTCCGTGCTCATAGGAACCTCAACTTTTTCTTGGGACTGTGCGCTTTGGTTTTTCTGTGGTGGACGGCAATTCGACGGTGGCTTGTCCCGGGCAGGTGTTTTCACCTCGTTGGTTCTCCACCCATATGTCTAGATCAGCAAAGTGCCTGCCGTTTTCCACATATTTTTTGGTGACGCGCGCTCGTGCCGTGAGCGTATCACCCTTCAGGTTCAGTCCTCGGTAATCTGCCGCCATCTTTGTGATAAACCCACTGTCGCCAATCCATTGCGTGACCAAGTTGTGCATATAAGCCCATCGCAGGTTGCCCATGCCAAAGACGCCCGGTTGATTGGCCGTCTTGCCTGCTTCATCATCCATGTGGATATATAAGAACTCGTCATTGACGGCGGCAAAACGATTCCAGTTCATAAGATCAGTAATGCGCTGGAATATGGGCAACACATACCCTTCTTGCACGTCTTCCCAACAGAGGGTAGCGGCCTGAACTCGCTTGGTGGCCATATTACCTCCATACAACCTTGGAGTCTCTGGTGCGATTAATAACGGATACTTGTGCCTACTGAGATTCTGATCAACTGTCCGCGCTCGTTCGTCCATCGGGTTTCCGTTTCGGTAATGAGCATTAGGCCAGTACGGCCACCTTCCCGCTCCCGCACGTCGATGAGCTTGCTCGCAGTGGTGATAACGTTTCCAGGCCGAATAGGACTGAAATACTCCACACGTGTCCCACCATTCAATGTTCGCGTGCCGGGTTGTGACTTTTGCTGTTGGTTTCCGCGGGTTTGCTGCCGCCATTGGCGGACCTTTTCATCAAACCCTTCTTCATCTATGGGCCATGCAAAGGGATTGAAATCCGGCGGCGCAATAATGCCGCCCCATCGTGTGGTCTTTGCGTACGCTTCATCCCAGTACATCATTGGCGGGCGCTCCGGCCAGTAGGCAGCGATAGCCCATCTCCTAATCTCGCCGCGTTCCACTGGCGAAGAGACGCGGTTACCGTGTTCTACACCTATCCGGGCGCGTAGTTCAGGGGTGATGTAGCTGATTGGGCGCTCAGTCATGCGTCCTCCCGCCGTGCCGATTCCTCAATGGGATGCCGCTAAATTAGTTGGGACAGGCAGCCAGCCGTACTTGGAGAGAGTCACCACACAAGCATGCACCGCGTGCAACCGGAAGGATGTTCTTAGGGACTCCTTGGGAGCTGCTAATGACCTTTGAACTGGGGGGTGCGCTTTTCCACGAATGCCCGGATGCCCTCGCGAAAATCCTGGGTGCTGCGTGCGATCTGCTGGGCAGGTCTTCCTAATTGTAGACTCTCTGCGAAGTTAACGTTCAGCGATGCCTGCACTAACTTCTTCGTTAACGCCATTGCATACGTAGGTCCCTGAGCAAGGCGCTCCGCGAGTTTCATCGTCGTGGACATCAGCTCCTCGTGGGGGGTAACTTTGCTCACGAGTCCCATGCGCAGGGCTTCCTGGGGCTCAACAATATCGCCGGTGTACTGCAGGAGCAGAGTGTTACTAAGGCCTATCAACCGGGGGAGCTGCCAGGCTGAGCCGTCGCCGGGAGTCAGGCCCCGCCGCACAAACGTTTCCGACATCCTGGCATTCACCGATGCAATGCGAATGTCGCATGAGAGCGCGATGCCCAATCCCAAACCCATTGCATAGCCATTGACAGCAGCGATGGTCGGTTTTTGCAGATTGTAGAGCCGGATGGGCACTCCCGCTGGCCCTTCAATTATTTCTTCAGCAGGTTTCCCCTTCCCCTCTTCCCATTTTTGCGCCAGCATCTCCCAGGGGCTGGAATCTGCAAGCGTTGGATCGGCAGGCGTTCCACGATATTCCTCGTTCATACCTCTGACATTGGCGCCTGAGCAGAAGGCGGGATCGCGACCAGTAATCACCAGGCAGCGAAGAGTTGGATCAGACTCAAATCGTGCCAGCTCTTGATGGACTTCGATGCCCATCTCATTTCCGATGGCGTTCCTGGTGCGAGGATCGTCCAGGGTGATGACCAGGACACCGCCTTCCGTTTCTGTCTTGATGAACTGGTACGGCACGGGGACCTCCTTGAGCTTTACTTCTCTTTTTTGAAAACTTAGGTCAGGCAGGGGCCGCGCGTTAACGGCTTCCGTTGCGCTCTTGCTTGGGGTATTACGAGAGTGGATGTATTGTGTCGCAACTGGCCCGCAATGGCCCAGGTGCTGAGGGTGCAACAGATGCTCTGTCCTTGTGGCGTTCTACGCGCAGGAATGCGTACCAGCTCTTGCCAGGGTAGGTTCGAAGTCCTCACGAATCTCCTCCTATCACTTCTCTACACTACCTAAATCGTGGCTTTCTTGACCTGCTCGCTACTGTAAGCAGCCCGGTTTACTCAGAACAAGTTGCGGCACGACCTCAGCCATGCCCTGCTAGGGACTTGACTGCCACTTTGCTCAACTCTGCTCACTATTCACCACCTTGGAGTATGCCGCCGCACGGGATGTGAAGCAAGGGTTGGGTGACTTGCCTTGTGGTAGCAGAAGGGAGATTGTTTGGATGGTGCCCAGGGTTCTGAACATACAAAAGTGTGCCCCACCTGATCTACTGGTGGGGCACACTGTACGGACTGTGAAGGAGATTAGGCTACGGTTGCGGGGGCTGCTTCTTCTGCGGTGCGACTAAGACCCAAGCGCCTGGCTATGATCAGTCGCTGGATTTCAGTGGTGCCTCCCGGGTGGTGCGCGGTGATAGATTGGCGCTGATTGCTCTCGAATTCGCCATCCGCTGGGGCTAGCTTTTCATCGCTGATGAGCGCGTATGGGCCTGCAACCTCCATAACGACATTGCCGACGGCCATGGTCTGTGTCTTGCGGAGCAGGGAGCTCTGCGAGCCATGGAAAGTGGACCGCGCTTTGTCCTTGTTGTTGAACATCCAAAAGTTGCGTAGACCAATGAGGCGAAGCACATGGCTATCGATGTAGGACTGGACCAAGAGCCTCTGCACGTTGGGGTCCTTGCTCAAAGCGGCTCCATCATGCTGTGTTTCCCTGGTATAGCGGATGAGTTCGCGGAGCACGCTACGGCCACCACCTTCACCAATGTTACCGCCGGCGCCGTGCTCAATCTCCAGGGAGGTCTGCGTTACACGCCAACCGTTGCGGTCACCCCCGACGAGGTTCGCAGCCGGCACGCGGACGTTATCGAAGAAAATGAACCGCTTGCCAATGTTCACAATGAGTTCCATGGTCGTGTAGCTGATCCCCGGCAAAGTGGCAGGGATATAGAAGCAGCCCATATTTCGATGCCGCGGAGCACTGGGATCTGTCACTGCTGTCGTCCACAGGTAGTCCGGCATGAACGGCCCGCCAATAAACACCTTGCTGCCATTGACGATATAGTGATCCCCATCGCGGATGGCTGTGGTCTTAATACCGGCGGCGTCGGACCCTGCCTCAGGCTCCGTAAACGCCTGAAATGTAAGAACCTCTCCGCGGTTTATTTGCGGCAAGAAGTGTCGCTTCTGCTCTTCCGTGCCCCAGACCATCATGGATGGAGCAACGAACCGGTTATCGTAGATGCGAGGGACTCCGGCCCGGCCGACCTCTTCCGTAATAACCTGCGTAAGCTCCGTGCTCAGAGCGCCTCCGCCATACTCTTTCGGCCAGAGAGGAGCCAGCCAACCCTTTGCTCCCAATCTGCGCCGGAACTGTTTCACCCACTCAAAGAGCTCAGGGGTCATCTCAGCGAGCTCACGCGGCTCCTTCTGAAGATGCTCAGGCCTCTTTGTGTTCTCAGCTAACCATGCGCTGACTTCTGCGCGAAATTTTGCTTGCTCCGGTGTATCTGCGACCCGCGTGACAAAGTCCACAGTTTTCTCCTCCCGTACAAACGCGCGATTCCGTTACCAAAATGAGTGACCGAGAAACTGAGAACCAACTCATCAACCACGTTACTAGTCGACGAGCGATAGTATACCTATACCTTAGAGCATAATCAATCTGGCTATAGAGCTACGAATATCAAATCTTTCGTGATGTAAATATACGAAATATGGATGACGCTCGTCGAGGGTATTTCCAGGTCTCAGAGGTTCGAGCCTGCCATTGTCGATGCATATTTTTCTGTAGTTGCCATTCTACAGAATGCAGCAATAATGCTGTAAAAATGATAACCAAACGTAATCATCAATACAAATAACATTCTTGACAGTTCCTAATAGCTCAACTACTATTACCTAACCTTTATTGCGGAGGGATGGCATGGCGTTTTCCGTAAAGCGGCTCTGGCACACCAGATCCCCCCTCATGGGACTCTTGCTTATTGGTCTTTTGGGTCTAGCGTGTTCGATGGCACAGGGAACAAAAACTCCTGCACCAGGAACACCTGCAGCACCTATAGCAACGCCTGCGCCCGCAACCAAACCAGCTCCTGCCGCCGCTTCTGCGGGCACGACACCTAACACAGCACCCGCTGCGCAACCAGCGGCTCCGGCACCCATAGCAGTAGCCGGGCCACAGCCACTGCTCCCCGGTGGCCCTACCTATTACAAGGACGAATTTGAGAACTCCGTGGCTGGCAAGTTTATGCGCGACTACGACTTCCGGAAATGGAAGCTTTGGACCAAGGCGTTCTACGGCGGCGAGTACTATGGGACTGGTGGTACTACCCCCCCAACGGCGACGTTAAGTTACCTCAGCACTCAAGTAACCAACCGCACGATGACCTCTGGAATGCTCATCCTCACGGACATGGGCGTGTGCAGCCTGGTTGGGCGAGAGGCGGACTTCTCCACGTGTAAAGGCCAGTACGCGGCCAATTCAGACATCGTCCTCGTGCCTGGCATCGCCCAGAAGTGGCAGCAGGTTGACCCATTGACATGGGTGTTCACGCTACGTAAGGGCGTCATGTGGCCCGCAGTAGCCCCCATGGTCCGTGCTGACCGAGAAGTGACAGCGGAGGACATCAAGTGGTTTATAGAGATCACGAAGAAGGAAGGCATCCTGCGGGATAACTTTACGCTTATCCAGGCCGTTGAAGCCCCTGACCGGTACACAGTCCGCGTCAAGTTGTCGGAACCGCTTGCCGAGTTCCTACCGATGATGGCCCACCTTTCCTTGGGGATCTTCCCGAAGGAGTGCTATGACGAGAAGGGGTGCCTTGGCAGCAAGCAAATCTCTCCGGCGCCGATTCTGCTGAAGGAATACACGCCTAACCAGCGGACGGTATGGGACAAGAACCCGGAGTTCTGGCTGAAGGGCATACCCTACATTGACCGTTTCACGGCCGTCGCGATTTCTGATGTGACCGCCCAGAAGGCGGCATTCTCTACCGGCAAGCTGGAGCACATGGGCTTCCAGGGGCCTGCGGAGGCGTTGCTGCTCGCGAAGCAGACACCTGGTTCAAGGGTGCAGACGGAAGGGATTCTGTCAGGCGTGCAGGCGTTCGAACCCTCGTTGGCGGGCCCATTTGCCGATGTCCGGGTGCGGCGCGCCATGGCTATGGCGATGGACCACAAGACTATCTGGTCGGCGACAGAAGGGTTTAACTGGTTTCCGACGCTGGTATCCCGGCATATCTTTGGGCCCGCGAGCGATAAGGCGCCGTACGCCTTCCAGATGAGCGTAGAGAGCCAAGTGTCAGAGTGGTACAAGTTTAACCCGGTGAAGGCGAAGGCCCTGCTGGCCGAAGCTGGCTTCCCGAGCGGCTTTAAGACGACCTTGACGACTTCCACCTGCTCGGGCGCCAACTATGATATGCAGCTGGTGGCACAAGCCAACTGGCTCAAGTATCTCAATATAGATATGGCGATTAGATGCATCGATACCGTTCAAGCGCGAACAGTCCAGTACGAGAATAAGTGGGGTGACGGACTGTATTACCTGCGCCCTGCGAACCTGGGCCACTGCGCGTGCGCTGATCTCGCCATCGCCCGCATGGTAACTGGGTCGGCAGTGAACTTCCAAAAGATGAGTGACCCGGTCATTGACGATCTTTATAAGAAAGAGCGGGGCGAACTCGATCCCGCGAAGCGGCTCAAGCTGCTGTGGGACTACGAGCAGTACGAGATGAGTCAGGTATATTACTTCCGGCTGGCTTGGACGTGGGGCGTCGGGGTTTTCCAGCCCTGGGAAATCAACTGCGCCGGCCACGAGAATACGTACTGTGGTGTAAACAACGGAGCGGGGTGGATGAGCATGTTCGATCCAGCACTCTACCCCAAGGACCGAGTGTTACAGCCAAAGTAGGGGACGACTGGTTCCTAAGAGAAGGGGGGGTGCCCATGGCACCCCCCCTTCTCTTTACTCCAATCCATCCTGGCGTTGTGGGGTTCTCCGTGAAGATTCCCCCACGTTGTTCGGCAGTATTAGTCGGTGCCTTTGACAGGCCGCCAGCCTCTCTCCGCTGGGCTTCTATGCCCAAATGAGGCTGGGCCTGTCTGATTTGAGACGCTGCCAAGGTGACCACTGGGCTTATCGGACGTGCCCACCTTCAAACGCCGCCACAGTGTTGGGGGCATTGCCATTACCATTACTCTTGAGTCCAGCCTCTTTTGATGCTTCTTCCTGGTACGTCATTCGGTAGAGACGGCTGTAGAGTCCGTCGTGAGCCAAGAGTTCCTCGTGCGTGCCCATCTCCACGATCTTCCCGGCCTGGAGCGCAATGATGCGGTCCGCGCCGCGAATGGTGGAGAGGCGGTGCGCGATCACAAACGACGTGCGCCCTTGCATCAGCGTCTTTAGCGCAAGTTGGATGACTGCCTCAGTCGTGCTGTCTACCCTCGCGGTCGCCTCATCCATAACCAGGATGCGCGGGTCGGCCATGATGGCGCGTGCAAAGCTCAATAATTGACGCTGGCCCAGCGAGAGGTTCTGCCCGCGCTCTTCCAGCACGGTGTCATAGCCCCGCTCAAACTGCATGATGAACTCGTGCGCACCCACGGCCCCTGCCGCGCGTATTACCTCTGCGTCAGGCGCATCCGGATGCCCGTAGCGGATGTTATCTCGCACTGTCCCTGAGAACAGGAACGGATCCTGGAGCACCACGCCCATCTGGCGTGCCAGTGACACGCGCTGGATATCCCGCACGTCATGCCCATCTACGCGAACGCTGCCCGAGGTAACGTCGTAGAGCCTGGCTACCAGTGCGGTGATCGTTGTCTTGCCGCTTCCCGTCGGCCCCACCAGCGCAACGGTTTCGCCCGGAGCGACGCGGAGACTGATATCGTGCAGGATAGGCGCTTCCGGGTTGTAGCTGAAGTTTACATGCTCAAAAGTGACTTCTCCACGAACCGGAGGCAGCGGTTGCGCGTTAGGCGCATCCTCGATGTCAGGTTTCGTGTCCAGTACCTCAAATGCGCGCTGTCCGCCGGCCATTGCCCGCTGGAGACCTGCGTACTGCATCACCAGTTCGCGCACCGGGTCAAAGAACCGCTGCACGTACAGTGCGAACGCGACGACCACGCCAATCGTGGTCTCGCCGTTGAGCACGCGCAGGCCGCCGAAAACGATAACCGCCGCGGTAGCCGCCGCCACCGACATCTCAACTGCCGGGTTGACCAGCGCGGTCAGCCGGGCGGCGTAAACATTCGCGTCGAGGTTCTTGGTATTCACGGAGTCGAACCGGCGCAGATTTTCGCCCTCGCGATTGAGACTCTGGATCACACGCACACCCGAAATGTTTTCTTGCAGGTTGGAGTTCACGATGGCGATCGCCTGACGTACCTGGACGAAGGCTTTCTTTGCGCGGTTCTGCCACATCCAGAGGGCCACCATCAGGAACGGCAATACTGCCATAGTCGCCAGCGCCAGTACCCAGTCGAGACTAAACAGCCAGAAGATGATGACGGCCAGCCCCAGGAAGTCCGCCAAAATAGTGAAGAAGCCCTGTGTTAGCAGTTCCTGCAGGGAGGTGACGTCGTTCTGGACGCGGGACATGACTCTGCCCACTTCGTTCCGGTCATAAAAGCTCAGTGACAGCTTTTGCAGGTGCACGAACATTTCCGTCCGCAGGGTCAGCAGCATGCGGTGTCCCATCCATGCCGTCGTGCTCATATACCCGTAGTACGATGCCCAGGTCAGCGCCGCCAGTCCGGCCAGAGCAATCCCGGTCCATGTCAGCTTGCCCAAGTTTCCAGCCAGCGCGCTGTCAATGGCGACGCCCACCAGGTACGGCTGCGTAAATGATGCAATGGAGAAGAGGATAGTCCCAACAATGGCAATGAAGACCCGCAGCTTGTACGGCCGCACGTACTTAGCAAGGCGCACCACGACTTTGTGGTCGTATGGCTTGCCCAGCGTGTCGTCTGACCAGCCGTCAGTTGAGCGCCGCAGGCCGCCACCAGGCCCGCCCATGCCCATACCACCGCCGCCTCCACCGCCCCAACCTCCGAATCCAACCATGAGAAGCCTCCCGTTTCGTTCTTGGCCCCCCTTTTCATTTCTGATGGGGTGCCAAACCAAATTGACCTAGTGCACTCCAGCCTGTTGCGTCTGTGCCTTGCCATGGGACTTGTTGAGCGCTTCTTCTTGATCGCGCAGCTCCAGGTCATAGATGCGGCGGTAGAACCCATTCATGCTCAGCAACTCGTCATGCCGCCCGTGCTCCACAATCTGCCCGCGGTTCAGCACAAGAATCTGGTCGGCCAGCTTAATGGTACGGAGCCGCTGGGCAATCACAAAGGTTGTTCTGCCCTTCATGACCTCTTGCAGCGCTTGCTGGATGAGGTACTCGGTTTCCGTGTCCACGCTTGAGGTGGAATCGTCCAGAACCAGAATCGCCGGGTTCAACAGCAAAGTGCGCGCAATGGAGACGCGTTGCTTCTGTCCGCCGGACAGGGTGAGCCCGCGCTCGCCAACCCAGGTGTCGTAACCATCCTTGAGCGTCAGGATGAAGTCGTGCATGCGCGCGGCTTTTGCCACGTGCTCAATTTGCTCCTGCGTTGCCCCGGGCGCGCCGTACGCGATGTTGTCGCGAACCGTGCCTGAGAACAGGAACACGTCCTGTTGCACAATTGCCATGCATTGCCGCAGCGATGCGATGGTCATCTCGCGGATGTCCCGCCCATCTATAGTGATGCGCCCTTCAGTGACGTCGTAGAACCGTGGAAGCAGGTTGACGACGGTGGACTTCCCGCTTCCCGTCGGCCCCAGCAAGGCTATGACCTGACCCGGCTGCGCGTTGATGTTGATGTTCTTCAGGACCGGTGCGCGCCTGTTGTACGCAAACGCCACATTTTCAAAGAGGACGTGTCCGGTGACCTTTTCCAGGTGCACCGCAGTCGGCGCTTCCTTGACCGCCGACTCGGCGTCAAGAATCTCAAAGATGCGTTGCCCTGCTGAAGATGCCCGCGCCGTCACGTTGACCACCTGGCCAAGGTTCCGCAGCGGCTGCTGCAGGAGCGTTAGGTAGAGCGCAAACCCTGCCAGGTCGCCTTGCGAAAGCCTGCCTGCGAGAATCTCGTGTCCGCCGAACCAGATAGTGACCGCCATCGCCAGCATCCATATGCCCGTCATCGTCGGCACCGCAATCGACTGCAAGCGTGTTGAATCGTACGAGTCTACAAACAGCGCTTCGGCTTCTTTATTGAACTTTTTGATCTCCATGTCCTCGCGCCCGAACGACTTGACCACGCGCGCGCCGGAAAGGTTCTCTTGGAGGACAATCGTCAGCCGCGCCAACCCTTCCTGTACCCGTCCCCAGGTCGCGCGAAGCCGCATGCTGAAGTAGCCTGAGCTCACCGCAATCACGGCCAGGAATGGCAGTCCTACCAGGGTGAGGCGCCAGCTGCTCCAAAACATCAGGCCCAGTGCGCCAAGCAGGAGAATCGCGAAGTATACTGCCCGCAGGATGCCCATCTGGATGAACTGCTGCACTGCTTCAACGTCCTGCGTTGCGCGGGACATAAGCTGTCCGGTCTGGTGCGTGTCGTGGTACGCAAACGAGAGGTTCTGCAAGCGGTTGTAGATGGCGTTCCGCAGGTCATAGGCCACGTGCTGCGCCAGCCATTGCCCCAGGAACTGCTGCCCAAACTGAGCCAGTGACCGCAGGCCTGCCGCCGCGAAGACCGCCACGGCCGCTATGGTCAGCACCAGCCACCGCCGCTCGTGCGGCGTGCGGATGCCATAGTCAATCGCCCAGCTCACCAGCTTAGGGCTGACCAGCAGGAAGCTGCCGGATCCAAGGACGCAGAGCCACGCCCAAATGACGCGGTGCTTATAGGCCAGGATGAGGGTATACAGCCTAAGGTACGTTGACATCTACATCACCTACTGAAAAAGCTCGATTCAAGATAATGCTCAGAGTGATCCACTGCCGCTTAGCCCATCTGCTGGCCGCGCCTTGCACTTTTGGGCATGCTTGCTGGACGATTCCAAGCCTGTGGGATAATAAGAAGGCTCCTGTTGAAGAGGCCCAATAGGCAGGATCGATTGCGCCAGCGAATTGGCGTAGGAGCGACTGCCTTTATTTCGTTCTCCTAAGTGTCGCACCCGAAAACTATACGTCCTGCCCATTGCCTGGTCAAGCGTCGATTGTACACTGCCATTGTCACCTGGATTCCTAACTGATGAGCGGCCCCTTTTCTGATTGAAGGGAGCGTCACTTCCAGGAAAGCCCGGGAGACTGTGCGGGCCGCTTGTAGGCCATAGGCGGCACTGGCCGTTCTTGTCGGCATCCATACCTTCGAGTAGCGAGTTGAATGCTACACTACAGGCTATCGAGAAACAGGGCTACAGTTCTGCGGAAGAGAACTTAACGGAGGATTATCATGGATTTGTTTGATGCGATGCATACACAGCGTGCCATACGGCGCTATAAGTCTGACCCCGTGCCTGATGAGGTTATTCATAAGGTGCTTGACGCCGCCATTCGAGCGCCTACCGGCAGCAATAGCCAGTCCTGGTCGTTCATAGTGCTGCAGGATCCGAAGATAAAGCAACAAGTAGCGGAGTATTACAAACGCGCCTGGATAACGACAGGCGGGGTAGAGCGGTATAGTGACGGGACAGAACCGGCCCGTGTGCGCTTGCTTAAATCTGTGATACACCTGACAGAACATATGGGAGAAGTGCCGGTCCTCATCCTTTGCTGTGTTCGTGGATCGGGAGCAGGGAGCATCACATCCGGCTCCTCCATTTACCCTGCTGTACAGAATTTGATGTTAGCGGCACGAGGCCTTGGGTTGGGTACATGCCTGACAACGCTCCACCGGAATTTCGAGACAGAGATTAAAGCGCTTGTCGGTATTCCCAATGACGTAAGTACGGCTGCGCTCATTCCAATGGGCTACCCTGCGGACACCGTGCGTTTCGGCCCAACGCCTCGCCAGCCTGTGAATACCGTCGCCTTCCGCGACCACTGGGGGAACAGCGCGTTCTAGGCCGAAGTCTTCAGGGTTCGAGTACGACTAGCACGTAAAGCTACAGCCGTACTCGAACTCGGCGCTAGGTGCCTTTGAAGTTGGGCCTGCGCTTCTCCAGGAATGCCGCAACCGCCTCTCGATGGTCCGCTGTTCTAAACGTCTCCTTCTCCAGAGCCAGTGAGGAATCCAACACAAGGTTGACGCTATCGCGGAGCATTTTGTTGACGGATGCCTTTGTGCCGCGGATGGCGCGCGTTGGGGCATTTGCCAGCTTTGTTGCTAATTCCATAGCGGTGGGCATGAGTGCTTCGTCTGGGACAACGCGGTTGATGAGTCCAATCCGCTCCGCCTCTTGAGCAGTAATCAAATCACCAGTCATGAGGAACTCCTTTGCCCGCGCAGCGCCAACAAGCCAGGGCCAGATAACAGAGCCGCCATCGCCTGCAACAAGGCCCACGAGCACGTGCGCGTCGCCAATACGGGCGCTCCGCGCGGCGAGAATGATGTCGCTGAAAAGGGCGAGCGTTGCCCCCAGGCCGACAGCGACTCCATTTATGGCGGCGATGACCGGCTGTTCCACGTCCAGCAGATCGAAGATGAGCTTCCTTGCCTCGAAGAATAGCGCGTCTAATTCTGTCGAGGTCATCTGCTGGAACCACGTGAGATCGCCACCGGCTGAAAAGGCCCTTCCAGCGCCGGTAAGCACTACCGCGTGAACTTCAGCATCCTGGCGGATTTCCGCAAATATTGTGGACAGCTCACGATGCAACTCAAGATTAACCGCGTTTAGCGCATGGGGACGGTTTAAAGTTACGGTGAGCACCTTATCCGTTTTTTCCACGTTGAGCGTCTTATACCTGGTGTAGTCCACCCGGCGCCTCCTAGCCAAAGTGCCGATATTATCTGTTCCGTAGCAGCGCGCGGCAAGGATGAAGCACAGAGTGGGAGACGGACAAACAAACCGGGCGCCAGGTAATCTGGCATATGCTTGGTTGTTAGGCATGCGAGAGCAGGGCTATACTCGGCGCACTCGATTGACTGGACCGAGACCAGCCAGAATAAACTTTCTGCGCCGACGGCGGCCAGATGGCGTCACTAAGCAATCACTGGAGGGCTACGGTGCTTCACGTAGACGAGAGGCTTCACCATCTGGTGGGCAAACGTTTCTTCTATGGCTGGGCCATTGTTGCAGTTAACTTTGTGAGCAGCATGATCACCGGAGGGATAAGCGCGTATGGCTTGTCCCTTTTTCTTATCCCCATGGCGCACGACCTTGGTGTGTCGCGGGGCGCAATTTCCTCGGTCACCTTATTCCGCCTCCTGCCGGTGGTTGTTGTGCCGTTTCTTGGCGTCCTGGCCGATAAGAAACACGGGCCGCGCGTGCTGATGACCGTAGGGAGTCTCATAGCGGGGCTATCGCTCGTTTCATTGGCGGGAGTCCAGAGCCTGTGGCACTTCTACGTGGGGTACGGCGTAGTCTTTGGGCTTGCCATGATGACATTTGGTGGACAGCTTGTAGGCCCGGCGGTGTTGTCAAAGTGGTTCATTCGCAAGCGCGGGCGCGCGATAGCAATCGGAACAATGGGAATTTCCGCCGGTGGCTTGGTGATTGCACCGTTCGCCGGTTGGATTATTAGCGCGTTTGGCTGGCGGGTGGCATGGGCAGCCCTTGGTGTGGGGCTTATCCTGTTGGTGACCCCAGCATCGGCACTGTTCATGCGGCGCCGCCCGGAAGACATTGGGCTTCTGCCGGACGGGAATGTAGCTGTCCCGGTTGGTGGCTCAAGCAAGCTTGAATGGGTGGATACGGAGCACCCCTGGACGGTGCGGGCCGCGGCGAAGACATCCGCGTTCTGGCTGCTGATGGCCGTCCAGATTCTTGGCATGGGGGCGCTGATTCCAGTGCTTATCCACCAGGTAGCCTACGTGACTGATAAAGGGTTTTCGATAGGCACGGCTACGACCGTTGCGACGGCGCTAGCATTTTTCTCCATCATAGCGAAGTTGCCATGGGGGTATTTGTCCGAGCGGCTCAGCATGCGGTGGGTCGTTGCCCTATGCCTGATACCAACCGGGTTCGCACTCTTGTTGCTAATTGGAGCACAGACACTCTGGCAACTGTACTTTTATGCAGCCGTGTATGGCCTGACCATGGGCGGCTGGCCAACACTATCCAACCTGGTGTGGGCATCCTATTTCGGGAGGCAGCACGCCGGGGCTATTCGTGGAGTAGTGACGCCGGTGGGCAGTGTAGTATCGGCGGCAAGTCCGGTGCTTGCCGGCGTGATGTGGGACCGGCTGGGGAGCTACACGGTGCCTTTCCTGCTCTTCAGCGCGGCCTGGGTTCTCGCCGGGCTGCTGATGCTTGTGACGCGCCAACCAAAGCCACCTGAACCAGCCGTAAACGTGCTCCAGGTAACCTGAGCTACAGTTCTCCTCCCCATCATCACTATGAGTGACCGTTTCAATGCCGTCTTGGAAGCTTGTGCCGTATCCAACCTTTCTGCTTGGGCCGCCAGCACGAGGTTCCGGACTACGCTATGGAAGAGCCGCCGACCAGCGGTGCCCATTTGCTCCGCAATATAGAGGATGCCTAATAAAGACATGGGAAGATCAGGCCGGCGCTACCGCCACGTCAGTAATAAAACCGGCTACCGTAACCAGATAGGCGGGGTGTATAGTCTCTTAGGAAAAATGAGGGGAATGGGTCGAAGGGAACAGGACGTCCTTGTCGAACCTAACTGACGCCACCAAATACATCAGGGAGGGCTCGTAAACCACGTGGAAACTCTTGCCTATTTTGATGCAGAAGGAAACCAGTTTAAGCCTCGACCATATGCACGCAGTCCCTGGACAGCCGCCGGTATCAACGGACGACTCCTCTCTGGCCTCATAGCGCACGCTATGGAGAAAGCTCACCATGATCCTGTCTTCCAATTCACGCGGCTGACTACCGATCTCTTTCGCATGGCGCCGATGGAACCCGTTGAGGTACATACCACGCTCATTCGTAGTGGTGGCCGCATTCGCGTCCTAGACGGTGTCGCGAAAGTTGGCGGTGTGGAAGTAGCGCGGGCAAGCGCCGTTATGCTTCGTCGCGGGACACAGCCAGAGGGCGAGGTCTGGAGCGCGCCACCTTGGAAAGTGCCGAATCCGGAAGACGGGCTTCCTCAGATCGGCAATCGTCTCGGGTACGATCCTATCCGGCAGACGCGTCTCATCCACGACCCTGCTGCTAGGCTTGTGCAGAAGCGATTGTGGATGCGCGATGCGGGGGAATTAGTTGCGGGTGAGCCGCTGACCCCGTTCCTTAGAGTTGCGATGCTTGCGGACTTAACCAACCCGTTCGTCAACGCCGGAACGAAACCCCTCGGCTTCATTAATGCGGATATAACTCTCTATGTGCATCGTGATCAGGTCGGGGAGTGGACAGGTCTTGAAGCGACGGACCATCAGAGTGCAGACGGAGTGGCGGTCGGCATGTCCGCGCTTTACGATATGGCAGGTCCTCTAGGCCATAGTATTGTTTGTGCGGTGGCAGATTCCCGAATACAAGAGGGGCGGAGAGGCTAGGCTAGAGATCGGGGTGGCGGTGTTAATGGGAAAACCAGGCAAAATAAGAGGCCCCGTACCTATAAGTACGGGGCCTCTTGGTGTTTAGCTGCTTAGCGTCGGGAAGAGCGGCCGCCGCCCTGCGCACTGAAACAGTCGCTGCAGTAGACGGGGCGATCTCCACGGGGCTGGAACGGCACTTGCGTCGCCTTGCCGCAGGTTGCGCACACGGCGGGGAACATCTGCCGGGGCCCGGAGCTATAGCCGCCGCCACTGCTGCCGCCGCCTGTCTGTG